>QBVY01000045.1 GCA_003283765.1 SAR86 cluster bacterium AG-313-N18 | reverse complement strand
CGTATATGTCTTAAATTTCTAATCCATTCAAAATAGCTCACGGCCACCCCTCCAGCATTTGCCATAATGTCTGGAATAATAGTTATATTGCGGTCATTTAATAGTCCATCTGCTTCGAATGTAATAGGACCATTTGCAGCCTCGACAATCAGTTTTGCTTGTATGCCTTCAGCATTCGTCTTATCAATCACATTTTCTTTTGCTGCTGGGATAAGAATGTCACACTTCATGGTCAAACATTCTGATGTATTAGCTTCAAATTTGCCTTCACTGCAACCCTCAAAACTTCCATGCTCGGATTGATATTGCTTTATTTTTTTTACATTCAAACCATCTGGATTAATAATTGCTCCATTGTGTTCCATGACACAAACAATCCTGCACCCATCTTCTTCTTGTAAAAACTTTGCAGCATGATACCCAACATTTCCAAGGCCTTGAACGACAACTTTTTTATCTTTTAAGCCACCTTTAAATCCAGCTTTTAGATAATCTTCTTCATGACGGAAGAACTCTCTTATAATGTATTGAACGCCTCTACCAGTTGCCTCTGATCGACCTACAAGACCCCCTCTTTGGATTGGTTTTCCAGTTACACAGGCCAATGCATTGATATCGGTAGGGTAAATGCGTCTGTACTCATCCGCTATCCACGCCATTTCCTCTGCGCCTGTTCCTACATCTGGCGCTGGAACATTTTGAGCAGGATGAATTAAATCACGTTTAATGAGCTCCTGGGCAAATCGTCTAGTAATTTTTTCTATTTCAGGTTTAGTCCAATCTTTTGGATTTATTTTTAAAGCGCCTTTAGAACCCCCATAAGGAACTTCAATGATTGCACATTTATATGTCATTAGAGCTGCCAGAGCTTCCACTTCTTCTTGAGAAGCATTAATGTCATATCGAATACCACCTTTAGCTGGCTCAAAATGTTCAGAGTGGACTGAACGCCATCCAGTAAATGTGTGTATTTCATCTCTTAGCTTAACGCCAAAGTTGATTGTATAAGTTGAATTGGAGACCCTAATTCTTTTAGCTAAATCAGGTGAAATTTCTGTATAGTTCAAAGCCTGATCAAATAGTTTATTGGTACTATTTAAAAAATCTTGGTTCACCAAAATATACCCCCTTAAAAAAATATTATTATATGCTTTTTACATCTATAATGTTTCGTTTCTTGGCGGGCGTAGCTCAGTTGGTTAGAGCGCTGGATTGTGGCTCCGGAGGCCGTGGGTTCGAACCCCATCGCTCGCCCCATTAAAAATTAGATAAATAACATGACTAGTAAAATAAAAAAACTAAAAGATTTAGAGCGTAAGTTAACTGTTTCAGTCCCTGTTAAGGATTATGAAAAAAAATATGCAGGCAAACTTTCAAAAATTAAATCCACAGCAAAACTTGATGGCTTTAGAAAAGGCAATGTTCCTGATGATGTTCTCAAACAGCGATATGGAGATTCCATTCACTACGAAGTCTTAAACGAACTCATTCAAGAGAGCTACCCAAAAGAACTTCAAGAGCAAAATATTAAACCCGCATCTTCACCTGCAATTAGCATAGAGAATGAGGACGCTGCTAAGCCAATTTCGTATTCTGCAGTGTTTGAAGTTTTTCCGGAAATCAAGCCAAAGCTTTCTCGATGGAAAAGCTTTGAAAAGTCTGAAATCACCATGGATTACTCAGATGTTGATTTAGCTATTGATGATATTTTAGAAAGATATTGCGAATGGCAAACAGTTGAAAGAGAGGCTGAAGACAAAGATCAAATAGTTATTGATTTTGAAGGAAAAATTGATGGAGAGGGTTTTGAAGGAAATGAATCCAAAGACTTTAAATTGGTTATAGGTTCTAAATCTATGATTCCAGGGTTTGAAGATAACTTGGTCGGTAAGAAATCTGGAGAAAGCTTTTCATTCAAAACAAACTTCCCAGAAGATTATTTTAAAAAGGATTTAGCTGGCAAGGAGGCTGAATTTTTTATTACCGTCCATGAAGTGCAAGAGATGCATAAAGCTAAAATTGATAAAGAGCTTTTTGAAAAGCTTGCAATGGAAGATGTCTCTGATGAAAAGAGCTTTCGTGCAGAGATCTCAAAACGAATGGAAGGAGAGATAGCGCAACAAGAAAAATCCCTTACTAAGGAATCTATTTATGAGACA
>QBVY01000044.1 GCA_003283765.1 SAR86 cluster bacterium AG-313-N18 | reverse complement strand
AAATAAGCTTAGAGTCTCTGCTATATATGCTGGCTTATCTACGTCTTTAATTTCCATAGTTACCTCATTTTTAACTAAAAACTGTCCTGGATTTTTTTCTATCACGTCAATGCATTTTGTATGGATTCGAACTTCTGAATTTACTGGAACGGGGCTTAAAAAACGAACTTTATCAAGGCCATAATTTAAGCCCATTTTTGTTCCCTCAAGCACCATGCCAATTTCTTGCTCAAAAGAAATACCTGCGACAAGAGATAGCGAAAGAAATCCATGAGCAATTGTTGAGCCAAAAATAGGTTCTGCCTGTTTTGGATCGACATGAATAAATTGATGATCCATAGTTGCATCAGCAAATTTATCGATCCTTTCTTGATCAATCACCATCCACTCGGAAGCACCAAGATCTTTGCCAATGACCGAATCAATTTCACTAGGTTTTACAATGTGTAACATACTACTCTCCCATTAAATGTTCTTTATATTCTTCTCGTAATTCAACCTTCAATAACTTTCCTGTTGCACCATGCGGAAGCTCTTTAACAAAAATAATATCGTCTGGAAGCCACCACTTAACTACTTTTTCTAATAAGAAATCATTTATTTCCTGCTTATCAATTTCATTTCCATCTTTTGTAATTAAGAAAAGCAAAGGCCTCTCATCCCACTTAGGATGAGGAACTCCCACAACACATGCTTCGAGTACATTTTCGTGAGTTAACACAGCGTTTTCTAAATCAATTGAGCTGATCCACTCCCCGCCAGTCTTGATAACATCTTTTGCTCTATCGACAATCTGCATGCATCCATCAGGATGGATAGTTGCAACATCTCCTGTATCAAACCAGCCCGCCTCATCTACTGCTGGACCATCTGCCTTATAATATGTATGCATTATCCATGGTCCCTTCACCTTTAAAGCACCACTAGTCTCTCCGTCTCTTGGAAGTTCATTATTTTCATCATCTACTGTTTTAATTTCTACACCAAACATCGGATACCCTTGTTTGGTTTGAAGTTGATATCTTTCTTCCTTGTCAAGACTCATAGTTTTCTTGGTTGGGGCATTTATAGTCCCAAGAGGACTCATTTCTGTCATTCCCCATCCATGAGTTAAAAATGCATCATGCTGTTCATCAAATGCCTTAATCATTGCATACGGCGCTGCGGAACCTCCAACCAAAACTTGATCGACTGTGTCGAGCTTAAGACCTTTTTCTTCAAGGTACTGCAATAGTCCAAGCCAGACAGTTGGAACTCCCAGCATAGAATCTACTGATTCTTGCTCTACTAGCTCATACAAGGACTCTCCATCCAATGCATGACAAGGCAATACCAAAGTTATCCCAAGAATTAATGCGCAATAAGGCACCCCCCAAGCATTAACATGGAACATTGGTACAACTGGTAAGACTGAACTAGAAGAGTCGAAACTCATAACCCCAGATACAGAAATAGCATGTAAAATAGTTGACCTATGAGAATATAAGACTCCCTTGGGATTGCCAGTAGTTCCAGATGTATAACACAAAGCTACTGCATCATCTTCATTTAATTCAGGCCAAACGTATTCATCCGATTCATCTTTAATTAATTCATCATAACTTAGTGCATTTTTTAAATTATTTTCAGGAATAGCATCTTTTGATGATGAAATGATTATCGTTTTAACTGTATCTAATTTATCTTGTACACTTTCCACAAGCGGAATAAATGTAGGGTCAACAATTAAAATCTCGTCCTCTGCATGATTAAGTATGTATATTAATTGGTCCGGGGAATATCTTGGGTTTAGTGTATGAAGGATAGCTCCCATGCCAGAAACACCAAAATAGGTTTCAAAGTGCCTGCTATTATTCCAGGCAATAGTTGCAACTCGATCATGTTTTTTAACACCAAGTTTTGCAAGGGCATTAGCCAGCTTTTTAGATCGCTTAATTGACTCTCCATATGTAGTTGAGTTGATTGAGCCATCTAATTCTCGTGAAACTAATTTGCCATCAAAATTATATTTTTCGGCATGTAAAATTGCCTGCGGGATAGTTAAATCCCAGTTCATCATATTTCCTTTCATTGAAATAACCCCTGTATTTAATAGTAATCTTGTAGGTTTTTTACAGAATCATATCCCGTATTAACTCTTAAGGATAAATCTTATCATATGAAAATAATATTATTTATTTGCATAGGTGTATCTATCTAAGCCCTGAAAATCTTTACAGGTAACAATATTTTTAAAGCCAGAGTCTTTTAAGATATTTGAAACCTCATCTGCTTGAGAATAACCATGTTCAAATATAATTTTGCCTCCTAACTTCAGCGAAGATGATGCTTGTGAAGCAATTTGAAAAAAGCTTTGTGATCCACCTTCAGTAGTCAATGCCATTAATGGCTCGTGATTAAGATCTCTTAGATGGGGATCATTTGGTTTTATATA
>QBVY01000043.1 GCA_003283765.1 SAR86 cluster bacterium AG-313-N18 | reverse complement strand
CGATCTCTAATTTGTCTGTATGAATTGAGTAAGCCAACTATTTTTACTCTACTAACATCATCTGTAACTTCACCGATCGTATGAGATCTTAAATTTTCGACCATACCTTCTATTGCAATTACTGGATGTCCTGAAAAGTAATATCCAAGCGCATCTCTCTCATGATTAAGTAAATCCTCTTTCGATAAATCTTTTACATTTACGTATTTCTCATAAGGATCAAATGTTTCTTCCATTGAAGCAAAAAGATCAGATGTTCCTGCCATTTGTGCGCTGTTTTTTTGACCTTCTCTTAGCATATCTTCCATACAGGCCAGTGCTATGGATCTAGATGGTGCTAATTCATCAAATGCTCCAGCTTTAGTCAAAGCCTCAATGGATTTTTTACCGCCTAATCGAATATTTACTTTTTTTGTAAGATCAAAGAGATCCTTGAAAGAATGATTTTTTCTAACTTCAATAACATGATCAATGAAAGAATCTGCTACTCCCTTAATTGCGCCCAATCCATATTTAATATGCAGATCTTCATTAACATTAAAGTGCTTATTGCTGGTTTTAATATCTGGAGTTAATACCTTTATTTTCATCTCCTTGCATTCATTAATCAAAGTGCTGATCTTATCCGTGTTGCCCAATTCTGTTGAGAGAACGGCTGCCATAAAGTGCTCAGGAAAATATGTCTTTAAATATGCAGTTTGATAAGACAGCATTGCATAAGCTGCAGAATGAGATTTATTAAAACCATAGCCTGCAAATTTTTCAATTAGATCAAATATTTTCTCAGCAGTTGCTTTTTTAATATCATTTTGAGAACAGCCATCTACAAATATTTGCCTTTGTTGCTCCATCTCTTCAACTTTCTTTTTACCCATAGCTCTGCGTAAAATGTCAGCCTGACCTAACGAGTAGCCCGCTAAAACCTGGGCAGCCTGCATAACCTGCTCTTGATACAGAATTACTCCATAGGTCTCAGATAATACTGGTGCAAGCAATTCATGAGGAAAAGTTACCTTACTCTTTCCATGCTTTCTATCAACAAATTCATCATGCATGCCTGACTCCAAAGGGCCGGGCCTATATAAAGCAAGCAAAGCAACTATCTCTTCAAATTTAGTAGGCTTCAATCTTCGAATCAACTCTCTCATGCCTGTTGACTCTAATTGAAATACAGCAGTAGTTCTTCCTGAGGCAAGTAAATCAAAAACCTTAGGATCATCTAGAGAAAGTGAATTAAGATCTAAAGCTGTTTCATTTTTTTTACTTAAGGATTCATTAATAGTTTTGACTGCACGATCTATTACTGTAAGGGTTCTTAACCCTAAAAAGTCAAATTTAACCAGCCCAATAGTCTCAACATCATCCTTATCAAATTGAGTCATGAGTGAATCAGACTGAGGATCAAAGTAAGTGGGGCAAAAATCTGCAATGGATCCAGGGGCTATTACTATTCCTCCTGCATGCTTGCCAACATTCCGAGCTATTCCCTCAAGCTTATATGCTAAATCCATGATCTCAGAAACTTCGTCCTCATCCTGAATCATTTTCTTGAATATGGGCTGAGAGCTGATAGCTTTTTCTAGAGTCATGCCTGGAATGAACGGTATCATTTTAGAAATTCGATCACCTAAAGCATAAGGTTTACCTAGAGCTCTTGCCACATCCCTGACAACAGCTCGTGCTGCCATTGTTCCAAATGTTGCGATTTGAGATACAGCAGACTTTCCATATTTCTGTCCAACATAATCAATAACCATATCTCTTTTATCCATACAAAAATCAATATCAAAATCTGGCATCGATATTCTTTCTGGATTGATAAATCTTTCAAAAAGAAGATTATGTTCAATTGGATCTAGCGCCGTTATCCCTAAAGCATATGCGACTAGCGATCCAGCTCCCGATCCTCTGCCTGGACCAACCGGAACATCATTGTCTTTAGACCATTGAATAAAATCTGCTACGATTAAAAAATAACTTGAAAATCCAGTTGCATGGATTTGCGTTAACTCATAATCCAAACGTTTTAGATAGATTTCTTTTTCCCCTGATGAATATGATTCTATAATTTCATTTAATTGCTTCTTAGAAAGCTCGGATAAAAAAGAATTAAAATCATGCTCCTCTGGAACTGGATATTCTGGCAAAAAATATTGATCTGTTGTAAGTGTTACATTGCATTTTTGTGCTATAGCTAGGGTATTATTTATTAGAGTATCAGGATCACAATCACTAAATAAGTTAGATATGTCTTTTGTGGATTTAAAATATTGCTCAGGACTATAGAGCCTCTCACGATTTGCATCATTCAATGTCTTACCAGTATTAATGCATGCTTTCGTCTCATGAATATCAAAATCTTCTTTTTGAGAGAACATAGTGTCATTGGATACAATAACTGGAAGAAGAAATTCAGACGCTAATGGCAAAATACATTGTATAAATTCTTCCTCAAAGCTTTTACCTACCCTTTGAAATTCAATACAAAAATCATCATGAAAGGTTTCCTTGAAAGAGAGTAATTCTGTTTTTAAATCTTGATTCTTTTTAAGTTTAGCTAGATTAAAAATAGTTGATGAGGGGCCCCCAGCAATTACTATAATATTTCCAGCACAACTACTTAAATCTTCAAAAGTTATAGAAATATAGCCATTTTCTTGCTGGAGTTGAGATTTTGAGATAATCCCCATCAAAGATTTGAAGCCTTCATTATTTTTGGCAAGGCAAAGAATTTCACCGAATTCACCAGTGGGTGATTTTAAATTAAGAGTGGTGCCTGCAAGAGGTTTAATTCCTGCAGCCTCCGCCTTCTTAAAAAATTTCACCATACCAAACATATTATTTAAATCAGTCAAGGCGACTGCTGGCATATTTAACTTCTGTGCATTTTTAATAATCTCATCAATTCTAAGCAATCCTCTAGAAATACTAAATTCAGATGAAACTCTAAGATGGATAAAGGAAGTTTGCATAAAATTAAGCAATGACTCCCTTAAATGATTGTCGATGAAAGGATGTATAACCTGATTTTTTAAGAGCGCTTAAGTGATGAGCAGTTCCATAGCCTTTATTTTTTGCAAAATCATAAATCGGGTATTTTTTATCTAACTTTCTCATGAAATCATCTCTATGTACTTTAGCAATAATTGAAGCTGCCGAAATTTCTGAAATCAGCTTATCACCCCCAA
>QBVY01000042.1 GCA_003283765.1 SAR86 cluster bacterium AG-313-N18 | reverse complement strand
CAAAGGCAGCAGAAGTCGTCGGTATTACTCAACCCGCTGTATCCAATGCTCTTTCAAGATTAAGAGAAAAGTTTGATGATGAACTCTTCGTCAGAACTGGTAGTGGCATGGTCCCAACTCAAAAAACAGAGAATATTATTAAAGATATACAAAATGCTCTGCAGCTCATGCAAAAAAGTGTAAATGAACCTGACGAGTTTAATCCAGCAACCAGTCAAAAAACATTTAGAGTATCTCTTGGCGATATTAATGAAGGACGAATACTAGCAATCCTTATGAACAAGATGGAAAAACAAGCTCCAAACATAAAACTCGAGTGCTATTATTCTGCGAGAGATCAGGTGCCACATGCTCTGGCAACAAATGAACTCAGCTTTGCTGTAGATCCTTTTATACCTAACTCAAAAGATACCAATTCAATGAAAGTGTTCTCTGACCAATTTGTTGTAGCTCATCGTGCAAATCACCCTATCTCTAAGGCATCAGATATTTCACTTGATGAGTTGCTGAAATTAAAATATATCAATATCTCTAATAGAAAAAGAGGTGCCTCTGTTGTAGAGATGGAAATGCAAAAAATGCAGCTACAGCCTGAAATTGCTCTTAGATCACAGCATTATCAAGTGACTCCAGAAATAGTTAGGTCAACAGATCTATGCTTGCTTTGTTCAGAGACTTTTGCAAAAAAACATGGGCTAAGTTACCTAGAACTTCCATTCAATGTTCCTGCCCTTGAGCAATACTTGATTTGGCATACCAGCGACGATAATGATGGCTCTCATATCTGGATGAGAAACCTAATAATTGAATCATTTGAAGAAGTGAGTGCGCTTAAGTCTTAGGAGCTTCGCCATAATATAAAAAAGATGCTACCTTTGGTCCTTTAATATATTTCTTTTTTAAATCCTTAAACTTAAAACCTCCGGCAAGAATAAGCTCTTCAATATTTCTATTAAGATTGCAGCCACCAGCAATTTTTTTCCAAATAGGTGTGATTCGATGTTGCCATTTTTGTACATTAGATTCAGGCGCTAGACCATGCTCCATAAAAAATAATGAGCCACCTGGCTTAAGCAATCTGCGAGCCTCCGCAAGAGCTTGCATGGGATCAGGAATAGTGCAAAGACTAAAGCCAACAACCACGCTATCAAATGTTGAAGATTCCAAATCAATTGACTCAGCTGTAGTTTCTATAAAAGAAATTCTAGAGTCAAAAGTTGAAGCTCTAGATTTTGCAATTGCTACCAAGCTAACAGCTGGATCGACTCCAATGACCTCCGTCACCTTCGAAAAATCATAAAAATCAAAGTTTAAACCTGATCCAATCCCAATTTCTAGAACTCTCCCATGAACTCTAGGAATAATCTGAGCTCTTTTTTTTTGAAAGCCCTCCATGCCACAACAACAATCTAATAATTTAGGTAAAAAATATTTTTCATATAAGCTCATGATTGACTTAGATCGTGTCCAGCTGTGCCAACCAATCCACCATCTGAAGGGATTATTGCACCAACGGTGTATGCACCAGCTCTTGAACACAAAAAAAGAACTAGCCCTGCCATATCTTCAGGCGAACCAATTCTTTTTCTTGGGTTCCTGGATTCAATCAATGAATAATCATGATTAACCGCAGCTCCAAGCATCATCGATTCATAGGGACCTGGAGCAATTGCATTAACAAGAATATTTTCTCCAACCAATCTTCTGGCTTGCACTCTGGTTAAATGATGGACGGCGGCTTTTGAAGTTCCATATGCATAACTCTCTAAAGCAGGTACATTTAAACCATCAATTGATCCAATATTTATGACTCTTGCTGGATCTTCAATTGAAGCCTGATTTGCTAGCAATGGTGTAAGTTTTTGGGTTAAATAAAAGACACTCTTAACATTAAGATCCATAACTTTGTCCCACCCTTTTTCTGCATACTTTGCATAAGGCTCCCCCCATGAAGCGCCTGCATTATTTATAAGAAAATCAATTTGATCTTCTTTTGAATAAATGAAATCAACAAAGTCACTCATCCCTCCCATGGTGCTCAAATCACAGGGCACAGGAATACACTCGCCAGAATACATCTCGGATAATTCTTTGGCTTTTTCAATTAGAGCAGCTTCTTTTCTAGCTGTAATGTATACCTTAACCCCATTAGCCAAAAAGCCTGCAGCTATCATCTCACCTATTCCTCTTGAGCCACCGGTGACAATTGCTACTTTTCCTGAAACATTAAAAAGTTCTGCGATTTTCATAGTTATCCTTGCTTAATTTAATAAATGCTTATGTTGTCCTGAAATCATTATGAATTCAATAGCATTGCATTTAGAATACTGTCATGGAGTTAACTTTAAATATTATTTTGCTGCTTGTGGGGATCACAATTCTTGTTTGGGGAGCAAATAAATTTGTTGACCATGCATCTGTCATAGCAAAACATTTAGGTGTTGGTGATCTTGTAATTGGGCTTACGCTCATTGCAGCTGGAACCTCTGCACCTGAAGTTTTTGTTGGGATATCTGCTGTCTTAAATGGGAATGAAGATATTGCTCTTGGAACGGCTATTGGCTCAAATATTTCAAACATCGCTCTAATTTTTGGCGTCTCATGTCTTTACTTTAATGTAGCTTCTAAAACTTATTTATGGAATTTATTGCCTTTTGGTTTGACTGTTTTATTGCTTGGATTAACTTTGGCAGATGGAACGATCTCTTTTAGTGAGAGCATGGGCTTTGTTGGTTTGTTTATGTTATTTATGTATATTTTGCTAAAAACAGATGGTGTGCCAGATGATGAAAGCACAGAAGTATCTGAATTTACAAAAAGCTTATTTTTATCAATGGTTGGTCTTGTTGGTTTAGTAGCAGGGGCCAATATTTCTATTATCTATGCTGAGAGCACGGCTTTATTGTTGGGCGTATCAGAACTAATTATAGGTCTTACTATCATTGCTTTAGGCACTAGTTTGCCCGAGTTAGCAGCCACGGTTGTAGCCTTGAAAAAAGGCAAGCATCAAATGGTAGTTGGTAATATTATTGGGTCCAATGTTCTCAATTTAGTATTTGTGATTCCAATTATTGGATTTTTTGGATCTGTGCAACTCAGCCCAATTGTGATGGAAAGAGATTTCAGCATCCTTGCAATCCTTAGTTTGGTTTTTATTTTATTGGCTGTTTCATTAACCAAATTAAAATTCAATAGAAGTTTATATATGTCTGCAGGAATAATTTTAGTCAGTAGCTACATTCTCTACATTGCCACTCTTTCTGGGGTTATATAAAAATTTCATATACAAGAAAAAAGATAACGACAAGACAAAAG
>QBVY01000041.1 GCA_003283765.1 SAR86 cluster bacterium AG-313-N18 | reverse complement strand
GCTGAGATTGCTTCATACTGATCCATGGAAATATTATCTTCCTCGTAACCAAATAAATATCCACTAACAAAAACAGCTGATTCTGTATATGTAAATAATGAACATCCACTCAGAAAAATTGGCAATGCAGCTAAAATAGGTTTTTTAATCATATAAATCATCCCAATCTTTCAGAAGACTATGAGAGTTACCTGGATCTGTAACGCCATATAAATCTAATGAAGGCATTAATACGGCAGCGCCGTCCCTTGTAACAGGCCTTAATCCAAAACCTGTAAATCCTCTACTGTGTTTTGTAAAAAATGATTCGATTGGGATATGGAAGTACCACCCTTTTTCAAAGCTTCCCTCTCCAAATTCGGCTCTACTAATATCAGTCTTAGCAAAATATACACCCATTCTTAAACCTGATTTAAAAAGTCGAGAGACATCTGTGTATATTCCCGAATCTTTTGCAAGGAATTTACCTCCTTTAAGATGCAGGAGAATACTTGTTCTGGGCTCTTTATAGTAAAAATTTATATGCCCAGTGGTTGTTTCGTAATCAAGAAAATCAAACTTCTGATCATACGCACGTTGCTTTACTCTCCATGCCTCAGCTCCAATTGCCCAATCAGAATAAAAAGGCTTGTAAAGTATCTCCCCGCCAAATCCACCAAACATAGGCTCTAATATACCAAGGGTAATTTTTGAATATATATTCTCGTTGATAATGTTATTGAAATAATTTAACTGCATTCTTTCTAATGCAAAATGCTTAGTTTGCTTCAAATATTGCACAATATCTGTTCTAACATGAGGAAGGACACTATCGGAAGCAAGCTTTAATTCTTCATAATTATCAATAATTCCTGCTGACATACTTGTAATAAGGGATAAATTTTTTCTTAGTATCAATTCAGATTTAAAACCAAGCCTAAGATCACCAAAATAAAATCCATCAGGCCCTCCTAGCTGACTTCGTAAATTTGGAACAAGTTTGTATATATGCGTTGGTAAAGGAGTGATTGGTTGATACTCATAGTCTTCAAATCTATATCTTACTGGATATATATTCTCTTCTGAAAGAGTGATATTTTTTACAGGAGTTGGATCGCTCCTAGCAAATGCATCCCTGTCAATCTCCACAGTATTGAGGCCCATATTCGCATTAAGAGAAGTAATATTAAACGTCTTATAATTTTTAGGACTTATTTCATCTAATACTCTTGCAACTCTCCCAGTCGCTCTGGTGATACTTATATGTTTAGATTGAGAATAAGCTATGTCAATATATCCAGCCTCTTCTTCAACTGTCATAGCCTGGAGATAAAGGTCTCTATCTTTTAAGTATTTAAGAGCTGTGCGATATAGATCTCTATCGTTTTCCGCATTAATCTCTTTTAGAATTGATGCATTTTTAACTGGAACATGGGGGTCTTGCTTTGGAATAAAAGGCTCTTTTTTTGAATAGTTTCCAGAATATGAAAACCCAAAATTGATAGTATTCCCACGAACGAATCCAACTTTTAAATGCAGATTATTTGAAACTGGATATACAAATGCTGCATTAAATTTACTTTCCTGAATAACTGGAGGAAAACCTTCTTTTGAATAATCAACACCATCGTACTCTAATTTAAGCCTAGCTCCGTTAATATAGGGCAGGTAAATTTCCATTCCTCCGAAGGTACCAACTTCACCACTAAAAAAAGATTTAAATGAAAGTTCTCCTCCCTTAGTGCCTTCTACAACCTGTCTAGTCTTAAAGTCGTCACTTAACTGTTCAAATGGATTACGAAATGAGCTATTTGCACTTAAAGTTCCCCAACCAAGTCCTGCAGTAAAATCAATGTTACCTATTTTTTTTGATCCAACAAAATATTCAGATGAAAATAATCCTGTTCCAGCTAAATCTCTAAAACCTAAAGCTATTGCAGGGACATACTCAGTTTCCTTCAATAATCTTAATTTAATATCAAATCCCTTATCTTTGAATGTTTGATTCCCGCTAAATGCAAAAGATTCACTATATAGTTTGTTGTTAATATCTGCATATTGATAAGATGCTTCAAACCAATCAAAAGGATAGGCAACAATGGAACCTCGAAGATAAGGTTGCATAGCTGTCCAAGAAAAAGCTAGCGTTCCTTCTGGATGAAATCGTGCAGAAGGGTTAGACAGAAGTCCCAAGGTACCATAATTTGAAAATGACGGAGCTTGGTTTGGATAAATGTAATCAGCAGTTGATGCAGTAATAGAATTAGGCAAGCTCATCAATATAAACATGCATAATGCTCTAGAAGAATCTGCTACATCTAATTTTAACATCTGATCAAGACCAAGGGTAATTCAGTATGTCATTAAATTTCTAATAAATCAGAAGAATTTAACAGCATGCAATTATTAGTCGCTTATTGAGTTCAAGGAAGCTAGACTTAATGCAAGAGAACTAAAGATTGGAGCTATAGCAGACGCATAGTTTAATCCATTGAGCTTTCCGATTTCTCTCGGAACGTAAATGATGGTGCCGGGAATTATATCAATTTCTGATTTTGTGAATCCTAAAAGACCTCCGCCGGTATACAAATATGAGTCTCCATTGGGTGAAATAATTACGACTCTTTCCTTATCTCCAAAAAGGCCAAGCCCGCCAGATTTACCAATGTAATCCTTAGCTTTAGATGATGGATCATAAAGCCTTGCTCCAGGAGTCAAAACCTCTCCTAAGACATATATTTCTTGAGCAAAAGCTGGAATATGAATTTTGTCACCATGATGCAAGGTAGTATCAAGTGAAGGCTTCTTAGATAGTTTAGATAAGTTGAACTCTGCTGTCACTCGTCCAACAGGCTTTACATTTCTAAATTCACTCAAAATAAGTGGCAATGTATTACCATTAGATGCTACTTCTTTTGCATTAGCTGAAGTTGCTATGAATTTGATCATATCTTGATAAATCCTTTTATTAATTTTTTGTTCAATCTCTTTTGCTGATTCACGAGTAAGAACGCCACCATATTCAAAGGCATTTTTAGTATATCCACCAGCTCTTTTGATAATGCTAGAAAGAGTTTCTCCATCTGCAACAGTATAAGAGCCAGGATGAACAACCTCGCCAGATAGTGTTACTGTGTGCATGGGACTACTTATATACGAATAACTATTAATTTTAATTTCATCTCCATTTAAAATTAAAAAGGATTTAGCTTCTTCGGCAGTTATTTGAAAGACTTTTTTCGCTACGCCGTCTTTTCTTTCAAGGGTAACGCTTTTACTGCTGCCAGGAACGATTCCTCCAGCAAACTCAATCATTTGCATTAAGGTTTGATCCTCCTTAATTTCATAAATACCAGGATTTGAGATG
>QBVY01000040.1 GCA_003283765.1 SAR86 cluster bacterium AG-313-N18 | reverse complement strand
GCAAACCCTGTTTACCTTAAAACCCCTGATTATAAAAAATCATGATTTCGGATTTTTTCCTTGCACTTCTTCTTGCCTTAATTCAAGGCCTGACTGAATTTCTGCCAGTTTCCAGTTCAGCGCATTTACTGTTTCCATCATTGCTTTTTGGCGCTAAAGACTTTGGCATTGTCTTTGATATATCAGTTCATGCTGGAACCTTGGCAGCGGTCATTTATTATTTTAAAAAAGAAATTCAAGGATTGCTCCAAGCTTGGAATCCCTGGTCAAAAACCAGGAACACGGAAAATTTCTCTCTGGGATTAAACCTCATTGTTGCAACTTTGCCAATTGTTTTGGTTGGGTTGCTTGTATCTGACTTGGCTGAGTCTAGATCTGTAAATATCGATTCAATCGCTTGGGCAAACCTCGTATTTGCTGGTTTGTTATACGCCGCCTTTAAATCCTCCAGTCAATCGAAGTCATTAACTGAGTTAACCTTATTTGCAGCCTTGATAATTGGTTGTTTTCAGGCATTAGCCGTCTTTCCGGGAGCCTCCCGATCAGGCATGGCAATAACTGGAGCATTGATTATTGGATTAAACATCAAAGACACCTCAAGGTTTGCTTTTCTATTAAGCATTCCCACTATTATGGGAGCTTTGATATTAATGCTTGCGAAGGGCGCTTATTCAATTTCGTTTAGTGACATGCTCATAATGCTCACAGGCTTTATTGGCTCAGCTCTGATAGCATTTTTTACTATCAAGAGTTTTCTCCAATTTGTAGAGAAGATTGGAATGACACCATTTGTTCTTTACAGAGTTGCTCTTGGTCTGGTGCTTTTGCTTATATGATGCCTCCTCTTGTTTATGCATCAGGTATTCAACAAAGTTTAGCTGAGGATACCGCAAAGATACTGGGAACTACTGCAAACTCAAAGCAAGAATTCAATCATCTACCCCATCTCTATTTATCAGAAGTTGGACTATCGTTTTTTCACCCAGAAGCAAGATCAACTAATCAATTTCGAATAGATTTTAATTCTGGCTCAACAGGATGGCGAATCAAAAGAGCCAATCATGAGAAGCTGATCAAGAAAGCTTTGGGTAAGTCAGAGCGTCCATTGAACATCCTTGATTGCACGGCAGGGATGTTACAGGATACTTTATTATTTCTTAGCCTAGGCCATCAAGTCACAGCACTTGAGCAAAGTAAAATTTTATTTCATTTGCTGCAAGATGGAATAAGTCGAAGTGAGGATCAGAATATTTTTATAAAACTTGATCTTATTCATGCAAATGCATGCTCTTATGCCGCTCACGCAAAAAATTTTGATGTGATTTACTTTGATCCCATGTATCCACCCTCAAAAAAGAATGCTCTAAGTTCAGGACAGCTAGAGTACATATCAAAAATTTTGGAAGTAGAGTCTTTAGAAAATAATGCAACAAAAGACTTTGAGGTTTTGCAATTAATCCCAGCACGAAAAATGGTTGTTAAAAGACCTATTAAAGCCGAGCCTTTTTCCTTCCAAACGAACTATCAAGTCTCTGGTAAAACAACCAGGTTTGATATCTATATTTAGCTCGGTCTAATCTGAGATTGTAATGCTACCACCCATACCTGAGTGAAGTGAGCAATAGTAATAAAGTGTAGTTCCATGGTGAGCGTGGCTGCTATTAAGTCTGGCTTCAATCACAGTGCTACCAGCAGTAGATGTGTTTACACCATCGGTGTATTCGCGAAGTTCTTGGCTTGGGTAACCACCAACAGTAGAGTGAGTTCCATCTGAGATAGTAGAAAACCTTAGGGGATGAGCCGTTGGATGGCTGAAAGTATAAGTTTTTCCAGCCTCAAGTGTCAGAGATTTCTTCTGCGTACCTTCAATTACGTAAACATTACCTGAGCCAGCATTATTAGCAGCCACGCTCACTGCAATTGTGACAGCCGAGGTATTTGGTGTGGGTGGAGCAGCGTTAGCTGTCGGCAACGAACTAAAAGTCAAGCCATCAAGGTACGCCTGAGTTGGATTCACTAGCACTCCATTGACAGTATCTGTAAATAACTTATGGGCAAGCGGTAATTTAGTTTCCATTTCTGTGGCAGTTAGGATAGTCCATTCTGGAGATGCATCTGGAGCGTACAAAGCTTTCAAATCCCAGCCAGTTAGTATCATCCAGTATGCAAATTCTTGAGCAATAATTCTTTTATAGAGAGCAGGATCGCTATCAGATAAGCTGCCATAATTGTCTGAAGGATCATAGAAACCACCTGTGATTGCCTCATTCATCGCAAGAACCAACGCAGATGATTCATCTTCATATCCCCATGATGTATAGCTCTTATCAAATATTAATGTGATGGTATGAAGCAGATGCTCTAAGATCGCATTAATTTGATTAGCTTTAGTTCGCTCATCAGCAGGGGATCTATAAGTGGACTCCCAAATAAAATCTACAACAGCGTAATTATCATTAATAAAATCCCAGCCATCATAGTTGTCATTGTTAAGTGCTGGATCGTAGCTGCTCATATTGGTTTTTCCAACTCTTTGAAAGGCGTTGTATTGATTAAAATTATTAAGCAATAAATCTCTATCGACTGAGTTGGTGGAATCATTACTAGCGAGCATTTTATTAGCAATATTTAAAACATTTGTTACAAACCCATCCGTTACATCCGGCAGGGCGCCCACGATTAAATTGTAAGAAGTTCCATATTTTTCATATGGTTTGTAGGTATCATTTTTTAATAGCACACCATCCCAGGCGCTAGCTGTATCAGCTGAGGTGTCTTTAATTACAGAAATAGTGAATGCTTGTGAGGAACTGAGAGTTCCATCGCTAACAATAATATTAAAAGAATAGATGTTATCTGAATTGGTATCTTCAGGAGATTCGAAGTTAGGAGCTAAATTAAAACTGACAACAGCCTCATTAACTCCGTCTTTTTTAGAAATGTTCATTTTAGAAGCATCATCACCTGACACTGAAAAGGTTATTGAGTCACCTTCAGCATCTGATGCACTAACTGTAAATATAGAGGTTATTCCCTCTGGGCTAAAGTAGTCGTTGTTAGGTTCAAAGTAACAGCAAGCAACCTGAGTATTTGAATATGCACCAAGAATAGTTGGCGCTGTATTTGCAGCAATTGACCCACCAACTTCACCAACATAAGTTCCTCCATCGCCGCCTCCACCTCCGCCGCAAGCAGACAGGATGAACGCAAATAAAAATGGAAGTATTGATTTAAATTTTAAATTTTTGATATAGCTAGTCATTAATCCTTCTCATTTTATTCAGCATCATATACTTAAAAGTGAGCTAAAAAATAGATAAAAAAAGCCCAGGATAAATCTGGGCTTTGCAGATCTTACTTTAAAGAAAATTAATATTACTAGTTTTTTTAGTAGCCTACACCACCGTCACCGCCAGATGATTCAGGGCTATAGTGTGATTTTGTTTTAAATATAGTATCTGTCGTGACTGTAGAGGCTCCATGATAGCCCTGGTCGGCGGTCATATAAAAAGTTATACCAGGATATTCATTAAATTCATGAGTGTGAAAGCTATCACCAGCATCAGCTTGCTTCAAGTAAACTTTGTGGGTAAATCCAGACGCACCTTTGAAAGGCCCCTTAGATACAGTTCCTCTTACCTGAAGATTTGAAGTATTATCTCCTACATCAATTTTGTTAACGTCAAATGACTCAACAATCTCGATCCTTCCTTGTGTGTACATGCCCGCATGTACACCACAGTGCGGATAAAGGGTCAGCGGAGTAGAGGAGCTAACTATTAACGTGGATGTGGCTTCATCCCAGCCCTGGTCGGGGCCAATGTTATTCACTCCGCTGGTGTCATTTTGAGTTGTAGATAATTCAAATGGATGGTTTAAAAATACCGCACTTGAGCTTGGATCAAAGACTATCCTATCTCCAACTTTTGCATATATTACAAGTTCTGTTGTGTCCGCATTCACTGCATCTACCGTATAGTAATCACTGCCGACATTATCAACAAAATATGTTGTTGTTGAGAGATATGCTTCGTTGTCATTGTATGAAATAGAAGCCCCATCATTTTGGTCAACAACTGAGTTAGTGGAAAAGATCATAGAATTAAGTTCAGATTCAGTGGCAGTTTCATTCACAATTTTCTGTAATAATGCATTGAGCTCAATGTTTGCAACGCTTGAGTAGTATGAGTGAGCAAATGTATCTCCGTCAGCATAGACTTTTTGGAGGTAAGATGAGATTGAAGCCGAAAGGTTTTCCCACATAGTATTATTCAAGGTGAAACCGCTAAAAGT
>QBVY01000039.1 GCA_003283765.1 SAR86 cluster bacterium AG-313-N18 | reverse complement strand
CAAGTTTGAGTTTTACCAAAAAAATAACTTTCTGGGGCATCACTTCCAGTGAATCTAATTCTAATATCATCTATTACGATAGTATCTCCATCAGTAATTTTTGGTTTTCCAATAATGTCAGTGCTTTTACCAAAGGCAAGCTCGCTAACAATTCCAAAGGAGTAAGTTGAAAGAAGAATTAGAGGAAGGAGGATACTTTTCATAGCTATAAATATACAATAATTTTAAATACATATTATGAAGAGAAGATGACAAAAAATGAACAGCTAGTGCGCGATGCCATGCAAATAATATGGAATGAGTGCGATGTCTCTAGAGTCAATGAGTTCTATTCTGATAATTTTGAGGCTGACTATCCTCACACAGACTGGGGTAATGGTTTGGAGGGTCTATGCAATCTGGCAACTCAGGTTCACAGCGATCTTCCGGGGTACACAGAACATATTGAGCAACTGATCGATGCGGGAGATAAAATTGTCGTTGTTTTATTAATTAGTGGCTCGCACCCGGAAAGCGGTGATGAAATTAGCTTTAGAGATGTAACTGTTCTCACAATAAAAGATGACAAGATTGTAAATCAACGAGGAGTTGGAGATTTATTAACACTTTATGAAAAGCTTAATATGATAACTCTTACTTCGAATGCTCAATAATGAAAAATTTTAAAGAAAAAGTAGCGGTAATTACTGGAGCCGGTTCTGGCATGGGGAGATATTTAGCTTTGCTCCTTGCAAAAGATGGGGCTGATGTCTGTGTCTGCGATGTAAATGAAGAAACATTGAACGAAACGGTGGCTATGCTCAGAAAATACAATGTTTCAGTTTCGTCTCACCTTTTAGATGTTTCCGATAAAGAATCAATTGAAGCATTGCCTCAAAAAGTTATAGACCAGCATGGAAAGGTAGATTTAGTTTTTAATAATGCAGGTGTGACAACTGGCGCTCATTTTAAAGACATGGATGAAAATAATTGGGATTGGGTTATGGGTATTAATTTTGATGGAGTTGTTAACAGCACAAGGGCTTTTATACCCCATCTAATAAATAATTCTGAGGCAGCCATTATAAATACTTCATCAATATTTGGTATGGTGGCTGTGCCTGGACAAACTGTCTATCATGCTACTAAGTTTGCTGTCAGGGGTTTTACCGAAAGTCTCGCACTAGAAATGAAACAAACAAACCCAAATCTGCAAATACACTGTGTTCACCCAGGACATATTGGAACCAATATTGCTGCAACAGCAAGAATGAGTGATGAAGATTTTGAAAGCACTCAGCCGCGATCATCTATTTTCACAAGAAATGCTCCCAAAACACAACAAGAAATGGGCGAACTTTTTAGAGATGGAGGCATGCATCCAAGCAAGGCGGCAAAAATTATTCTTGATGGAGTGAAAAAGAATAAGAGTAGAATTTTTATTGGTTTAGATGCAAAACTCTTAGATCTTTCTCAAAGATTATTTCCCAAGCATTATCATAAGACATGGCTATTTTTTATACCTTTATTGACTCTATTTAGAAATAAAAAACCCCTCAAATCAATAGAGTAATTTTTAATTATGGAATATTTAAGCGAACACAGAAAAAAACAAATAGATAAGAATCTAGATCAACAGTTGCAAAAACATACTGAGTTAATTGCAATCAATTCAGAGCTTATTCAACTCTCGGGTACCTCAAGCCAAAAAATACAGTTAACTGAGTTATTAAGAAAAATTAATAATTTATATTTAAATGAAGATTGAAAAGATATGAAATTTTTTAAGAAAGTCATTCCTATTCTGGTTGCCATAGTCATTGGATTTATGATTGGGTGGTTCGGCACTGGCTACCTTTAATTTTTATCTTCTATTAATTTAATACATTGCTTTGTAATGATTCCTTTGGAGTCTTTTAATTCTAGCTCTTGATTTATTTTATTGAAGGTCACGGTTATAGCTTCTTCAATGTTCTGATTGAACTTTCCAAAGATGGTTATTTGATTCATAAAAAAATCTTGCTGAGCACTTAACTCTATTCCCCCAACCTCAAAAAATCTTTCATAATCGTTAAATTTTACCTTTGTGCCTTGGCAATCAAATTCTTGATCAAAATTTTTACTGCTGCATCCTAAAAAGAATGTAAAAACAAAACATGCAGTTATAACGGAAGTTATATTCATTCTTTTATTTTATATGGTGGTGAAAATATATATTGTATATTTATAATTATGAATCAAAACTTCCTTACGATAGCAGTTGTTGGAATGCTTCTAATTGCTCGAGCTCAGGCAGGAGAATTGCAGGTTGGATTTGCACAGATCTCGATCACTCCTGACATCATAGAACAATGGGTTGATGTAAATAATGATGCCCAGTTTGATCCCGATATTGATCTATGGACAGATGTAAATGGTAATGGAAAATTTGATGCTGTATGGATGGCAGGTTTTCAAAATCAACGGCCTGCTCAGGGCATCAAGGACAACCTTATGGCAGTGGCCGTAGTAATTGATGATGGGGAAAATCGTATTGGAATTGTAACTGCAGATACGGTTGGCCTAATGCGTAAGTTTGTACTTGGTGTTCGCGAAGCTGTGCCTGCGGAATGGGGTTTAGATTATCTTATGGTGCATGCAACTCACAATCATGAAGGTCCCGATACTCAAGGTCTTTGGGGGCCAAGTTTTTTGAGCTCTGGTGTTGATCCTAATTATATGCAGGAATTACAGCAAAATATTTTAGATGCACTGAGTGAAGCTATAAACAACTTAGAGCCTGCGCAGATGAGTATGGCACGTATTCCAGCTAACCCATTGACGCCAATCAAAGATAAACGTAAACCCATTGTGATAGATGATGACATTCGAGCATTATTATTTAGCCGACCTGATAATTCGGTGATAGGTACATTAGTTAATTTTGGAATTCATGTAGAACTTGCTTGGGATAAAAATCTAGAATTAACAGCAGATGTGGCTGGCTATCTTAGAAGAGGACTCAGTGAAGGTATTTATTATGGTGATAAATTATTTAAGCCTGGGCTGGGTGGAACCACATTATGGCTGACCGGCAATATTGGAGGCTTAATGACTTCTGGGCCAAGTGATAGCATCTATGATCCTTTTTTAGAGAAAACCTTTACTGAGCCAGGACACGCTAAAGCCCGTACCTTTGGTTATAGTCTAGCAAACAGCGTCATTGATGCTTTCAATGAAAATAGTTTTGTGCCTAGTCCAGAGCCTAAAATAACTTTCAGCGCTATTGAGGTAGAATTAGGAATAGAGAACTTCATGTTGTCGTTAGGCACTCTCCTTGGCGTTGTCGATAGCACTCCACAGTTTCATCTAATGCCGCCATTCATTCGATATCTTAGTGAGGTGGCATTCATTCAATTAGGTGATGCAACTATTACAGGCATACCTGGCGAACTATATCCAGAAATTGCCGTGGGTGGGATAGAAAATCCAAAGGGCGCTGATTTCGCTATAGAACCTCAAGAAGTGCCACCTTTGCGCACTCAACTTCCAGGCAAGTTAAACCTCATGGTGAACTTGGCAAATGATGCTATCGGTTACATTATTCCTAAGAGTGAATGGGACAAAGATGCTCCCTGGATCTATGATGAGAGTGAAGAAACTTATGGTGAAGTTGTATCCTTGGGTCCGAATACTGCCCCAATTATTTACCAAACTGTAATCAAGCTAGCAGAAGAATCAAAACCTTAAATTTTTTTAACTCTGAGAAGCCTTGTTTAAAGGGCTTCTAGAGAAATTGGCATCCCGTTGAGTTATGGATTGCCTCTTTTGTGACTAAAAACCCCATGTATGTGGCTACTTTTTGTTTAATTAGTAGTTTTGTTCTAAAAATAGTTTTTTAAAATAAACTCAATAACCTTCAAGCAAAATAAGATTGCAACTGCTGCACCAAAAGCCCAGCCTAGTTTCATATCTCACCAAATGCCAAAGGCAATAAGACCATCAATGTGCGGGGGATGTTTTTCATTATTCCTTGAATTGATAGAACATTTCTTACTGTGGATCTTCCACACATCACATGTATTTGTAGATAAGCATTAGCAATACTATAGCAATAAATACTTTTATTAACTTTTTAGTAAAGGGGTCCATATCAGCAATAAATGCTTTTATTAACTTCTTAGTAGGAATGTCGTCCATTACCAAATAATACACTAAAAATTATTATACGAATGAACTCAACTATGGACTCAATGCCAAAAAAAAGAACCCTATAAACGTTATATCTATAGGGTTCTCAAAGAAATTGGCATCCCGTAGGGGAATTTTAAGAGAACCTTATATTAGATAGCCCTCCCCTCACGTGACTACATAAAACACGAAGCGTGACTACAGGAATTGTTGTATATTTAAGACTTCAAGAAATTTGAGAAACAGATATGAAATTTAGAAATCCATTTCAGTCACCAATTGTTAGGTACATTTCTAAAGAGGCTGAGTATCAACTTTATGAAAAAGTTGCTATGGATATTGAAAATAATAATATTCAAAAAGGCGTATGGACTAAAGCTTTAAGTGAGGCTGGTGGAGACGAGATAAAACAAAAAGCAATATATATCGAATTGATGGTGGAAAATTACAAAGATTTGATAAAAGCTGGTGAAGAACTAGAAGAAATTCTTTCAGCTGAGTTTGAAAGAGAAGCTCAAGAAGAGGAATTACAAAA
>QBVY01000038.1 GCA_003283765.1 SAR86 cluster bacterium AG-313-N18 | reverse complement strand
CGAACTGGGGTTCCGTTAGTTGAACTAAATTTTCAATTTAGTTTTGGTTACGCCCAAGAAGATAATAATGAGCTTGGATATACAAACTTCATGATGGACATGTTGAATGAAGGAACTAAGAAATATTCCTCACTTCAATTTGATGAGGTTCTGGATTCTCTTGGGTCTAATTTAGGTTTTGGTTCTGGTCTCGATACATCATATGCAACTGTATCAAGCTTAAAAACCAATTTAGCAGAAACCTTAGATCTCGCTAGAGAGGCGCTAATTCATCCTATTTTTCCACAAAAAGAAATAGATAGAATTAAGAAACAAACTCTTGCATCAATAGTACAAGAGGAAAATAGGCCAGCGGCTATTGCATACAGAAATATTGGTAAATTACTCTATGGAGATAATCATCCATATGGTAAACCTCTAACTGGTAGTGGTATTTCAGCAACTATATCCGATATTACACGTGAAGATGTAATCGCAGTCCATAAAAGAGCCATCAATCCAGCCAATCTAACTTTTGCAGTTGCTGGAGATATTAATTTAGACGAGTTAGTTGAAATGCTCGAAGTGAAATTTGGAAATTGGTCTGGTGATTCTAACCCAGATTTAAAAATACTTAATAACGTAGCATTGCCAGCCACCAGAACTGTTTACCTAATTGATAAACCAAATGCACAGCAATCATATATTGTTGCTGGACAATTATTGCCACCCTCTGCGACTGATGAAGAGATAAAAATTAGCTACATGAACTATGCCATCGGTGGAAGTTTTACTGCAAGACTTAATATGAATCTTCGTGAAGATAAAAGCTGGTCTTATGGAGTGAGAACTAGACTATCAGATGCTAAAGGCCAAAGAGCCATGCTAGTGACGGCGCCTGTTCAAACTGATAAAACATCCGAATCTATCACTGAAATAGTGAATGAATATGCAGCCTATTTAAACACATCACCAACGACTGAAGATGAGCTGGCTAAAGGCAAAGCCTCAAAAACATTAAGGCTTCCAGGTCAATTTGAAACCCTTGGTGCACTCAAAGGCGGAGTTTCCGATATTGTGACTTATGACAGAGATCTGGATTATTTGAATGAATTGCCTGAATTACTTGACGAGCCATCACTGGAAGATGTTCATGCTATGGCACAAAAGTATATTAAACCTGATCAATGGACGTGGTTAATTGTTGGCGATCTTAGTAAAATTGAAGAGCCCATTAGAGCATTAAATCTTGGTGATGTTGAGGTATTAGATTGATGAGTGAACCTATATCTATAAGCAATGCAATTGCTAAAAAAACCTTCAGTTCAAATGCTCATCCACCCATTAATAACTTTAAATCAGATGTTAATTTCACTGATCTAGATGTTTTTACTCAAGGACAGCCGTTTGATCACTTCAAAAAAATGCGAGAAGAAGCACCTGTTTTTTTACATCCTCCATTTTTAAATGATCCTGAACCTAGCTTTTGGTCATTAACTCGTCATGAAGACATTTTAAAGGTCTCATCTAACCCTAAGATCTTCTCATCCCAGGCTGGTACTGGCACCATGATTACTCTTGGTAGTAAAGAAAGAAGACATCCTAAATTGTGGCGATCAGCGGTTGATCACATGTTGAATCTAGATGGCGATATGCATATCAATCTAAGGCGTGAGCACATGCCCTTCTTTAAACCAGAATATGTATCCAATTTAAGAATCAAAGTTAAAGCCAAAGTGACAGAGTTACTGGATGCTATTAACACCGAAGAAGACTGTAATTTTGTGACTGCTTTTTCACAACAACTTCCCATTTTTACCTTGTCTGAAATTCTTGGCATACCTGAGGCTGATCGACAAAAATTAGTCACTTGGATGGAGTTTCTTGAGTTAGCCCAATACATTCAAGTTGAACAATTAAAAAAAGAATTTGATGCTGAACAATCCAATGAGCCGGTAAATACCGAGATGATAGACATGTTTAATGCAATGGTAGATGAAATGTTTGAATATGGCAGAGATATATTAAATGCAAAGAGAAAAGATCCTGCCGATGATTTACTCTCTGCAATTGCTAATGCTGAGTTAGAGGGTCATCAATTAAGTCCTGAATTTTTAGACGGCTCATGGTTGCTGATCATTTTTGCCGGTAATGATACAACTCGTAATACCCTCAGCGGTGCCATTAAGCTGCTAACTGAAAATCCTGATCAAAAACAAAAACTTATAGACAACCCAGACCTCATGCCTAATTTTTTACAAGAATGCATTCGCATGATTTCTCCAGTCATGCACATGCGCAGAACTACTACTTGTGAAACTGAAGTTGGTGGCCAGCTGATGGGTCCAAATGAGAAAATTGTCATGTGGTATGGAGCTGCAAATAGAGATCCATCAATCTTTCCTAATCCCGATCAATTTGATATTGCAAGAGCTAATGCTGATAAACATTTAGCATTTGGTATTGGCAGGCATACTTGCATTGGAAAACCTGTTGCTTTGATGCAATTAGAGGAATCATACAAACAAATTCTGACACGTTTTCCAAATATTCATATGAGTGGAAATTGGAAAGTTGCACCAAACAATTTTGTGCATGCCATTCAAGAAATGCCTGTGAAATTCTAAATTAACTGCTGCCTTCTAGCAGCTCATTAAGACTAAACCAGATCTGTTCAACCTCTTCTATTTCAGTCTTAAGCTCAGTTTGATTTCTAATAAGATCATGTAAATCGTCCTGAAAATCGCCATCATAGGTATCAGGTGATTGCAGGATTCCTTCAACACTAGCAATTTTTTCTTGAAGTCGTTTCAATCTTTTCTCAGCAGAATGAATCTCACTTTTTAATTGCTTGATCTTTTTTTGATCAAGTTGTCTTTGAGCGCCAGGGGTTTGTTCTTGGATCTTAGTAGATTTGCGAGGATGAGATTTATTTAAATTTTTTAAGATTCTCAAACTGTAATCATTTAAATCACCATCAAACTCACTGATAGAACCATCCTCAACTAATAAAAATTGATCCACATTATTAGCAAGCAAGTGTCTATCATGAGAAATGAGTAATATAGCGCCACCAAAGGATTGCAAGGCCATGGTGAGAGCTTGTCTCATTTCCATATCTAAATGGTTGGTGGGCTCATCCATCAACAGCAAATTAGGTTTTTGATAAGCAATAATAGCCAGTGCCAACCTTGCTTTTTCACCGCCTGAAAATAATTTTATTGGATCTTTAACTTTGTCATTCTTAAAATCATAGCCGCCCAAATAAGTTCTGACTTGTTGCTCTGTTTTTTCTGGATCAAGTTGCTGTATGCATTGATAAGCTGTTTTGGATAAATCTAAATCATCTACTTGATGTTGAGAAAAATAACCTAGCTTTAAATTACCCCCTTCAAACCTATGTCCATCAAGCAGAGGAATGCTAGCAACTAAGCTCTTCATTAGCGTTGATTTACCTGCGCCATTGGGTCCAAGCAGACCTATTCTATCGCCAGGATGTAAACTAAGATGGATATTCTCCAGAACAGCTGATGAATAGCCAAGTGTAGCTCCATCTAGTGTCAGTAATGGATCTGATATCTTATCTGACTGAGGAATACTGAAATGAAAAGGTGAATCCACATGAGCAGGTGCAATTACTTCCATCCGCTCCAGTGCCTTCACTCTGCTCTGAGCTTGTCGGGCTTTGGTAGCCTTAGCTTTAAAACGCCTCACAAAATCTTGCATGTGAGCTATTTCTCTTTGTTGCTTCTTAAATGTTGCAACCTGCTCGGCTAATCGCAAGGCTTTAACCTCCTCAAATTGTGAATAATTACCTGTATAAAGCTCAATTGACTGACGATAGATATGTGCGATGGTATTGACACATTCATCTAGGAACTCTCTATCATGCGAAATAAGTATCAGGGCTCCTTTAAAAGATTTGATCCAATCCGCTAACCAGACTATTGCATCTAAATCCAAGTGATTGGTTGGTTCATCAAGTAACAGTAAATCTGATTGCTGCATCAAGGTTCTTGCTAAATTGAGCCGAACGCGCCACCCGCCTGAAAAATCTTTTACTGTTTTATTTAAATCTTCTTGCGAGAACCCTAGACCTATCATCAATTGCTCTGCTTTGGATAAAGCTGCATGACCATCCATAGAATTGAAAATTGCATGAAGCTCCCCAAGCTCATCAAATCGCTCATTTTCTTCAGCTGATCTAATTTTTTGTTGTGTTTCGATGAGTTGTTTGTCGCCTTCTAAGACATATTGAACAGCAACTTCATCGGTTCCTGGGACTTCTTGAGCAAGATAGGAAATTCTTAAATCATGAGGATAATCCAGATACCCTTCTTCAACATCTAATTCACCAGTAATCATTTTAAACAAACTTGTTTTGCCAGCTCCATTGGCACCAATTAAGCCAACTTTTTTATCTCGATGAATCACAAACGATGCATCTTCAAATAAAAGATTGGGGCCTCTGCGCAGAGCTAAATTTGTAAATGAAAGCATCTATGGTGTTTTAAAAAAATGTAAGTGTAACAAATACTCTTGCTCTTTTATTAACACAACATTCATATAAAATACTCACATGTCAAAATCTATCTGGTTTCAACCTCTTTCAATTGAAGACTTCAAAGATTCATCTATTAATATGGACAAACATCTTGGTATAGAAATTGTAGAAATTGGTGATGATTTTATTGTTGGCAGAATGCCAGTGATCGAAAAAACCAAACAGCCATACGGAATTCTTCATGGAGGCGCATCCTGTGTTCTCGCTGAAAGCATTGGTAGCACAGCTGCAGCACTCTCAATGGACAACACTAAAAAATACCCTGTTGGTATTGAGATCAATGCGAATCACATCTCCTCACCAACCGATGGCTA
>QBVY01000037.1 GCA_003283765.1 SAR86 cluster bacterium AG-313-N18 | reverse complement strand
TGCGCCAAAAAACTTATTTAAAGTATCTAATATTTTTTTCATCGAATGATTATAACTTGAGTCTTCAATATGAAAAAACTTAACTCCATAATATTAATCATTAAATAAAGCATTTATTTGGTAGGATGGTCTTTTGAAGAAATCAATTTAAAGGTAAACAGTAAGCATGTCTGATCAAACTATTCTTGCAACCACTTTGGCTGTTCTGATGGGCCTGCTCATTTGGGGTAAATGGCGTTATGACGGGGTCACTCTAGTTTGCTTGGCTTCACTAGTTTTATTTGGGGTGGTGCCTGCAGAAAGCGCCTTTTCAGGCTTTGGACATCCTGCTGTCATAACTGTTGCACTTGTTCTTTTGATTAGCAGAGGTTTGCAAGAAGCAGGAATGGTCAGCTTAGCTGGAAACTTAATCTCTCGTCTAACTCTTACAGAAAATCAATACATGATCATGATCATGGTTGTTGCAGCCTTTCTATCTTCATTTATGAATAATATTGGGGCCATGGCTTTATTACTGCCTATAACATTATCATTGTGTCAAAAAATGGAATGGAATCCCTCAAAATTCCTTATGCCACTAGCATTTGCAAGCATTCTTGGCGGGATGAACACGGTAATCGGAACGCCTCCAAACATTATCATTGCCCAATACAGACAGGAATATACTGGTGTTGCCTTTAACTTCTTTGACTACTCATTTGTTGGTCTTGCAGTAAGCATCTTGGGTGTTTTGTTTATTGCTTTTATAGGGTTTAGATTTGTAAAAGTTCGAGAGAATGCAAATGATGCAACTAGATTGATCGATTTAAAAAACTATCTTTTTGAAGTAACCGTTAAAGAAGATAGCAAAGCAATTGGAATGAGGCTCTCAGAAATTAAAAAGATGTCAGGTCCAGAAACTGAGGTCTTAGGCGTAGTCAATGAAACTGGGAGTGTTTCAAGAGTTTCAATGGGTAAAAAAATTCAACCTGGACAAATCCTGGTCATCAAGACCTCTCCAGATGATATATCTTCTATTCAAGAAGCCTTAGGGTTTGAAATTGCAGATGACCTAGTCACAGTCAAAGAATCAGATTTAGCGGAGATTGAGGTTATGGTCACTGCAGGCTCCAGACTTGTTGGCAGGAAACATGAGTTCTTGAAAAGACTTGCCTCAGATGATCTCGCCTTGCTTGGATTATGGAGACAAGGTGCAAAGTTCAGAACCAGACTTGCTAGAGAAGCCTTTAAAATTGGTGATGTATTACTGCTAGGAGTCAGAACTATTGATGATGAGGGAGTCAAGGAGAGAATAAAACACTTAGGCCTTATGCCATTAATGGAAAGAGATCTTCAAACAATTCCAAGTAGAAGTCGATTATTAAAAAGCTTAGTCTTTTTTGGTTTAGCAATTTGTCTCACTGCCTTTAATGTTATAGACATCGTGGTTGCATTTTTATTGTGCGTTATAGCTTTCATATCAATTAAAGTTTTAAATGGAAATTTATATAGAAATATTGAATGGCCGGTTGTAGTTATGTTAGCTGCAATGATTCCAGTTGGGCAAGCTTTAGAAACTTCTGGGATCTCATTAAATATTGCAAACTTTATATCTGCTAGCACGGAAGGTATGGCTTTGCCTTGGTTAATCTTAATGGTGCTAGTAATAACAATGTTTGTTTCAGATATCGTAAATAATGCGGCAACTGCTGTTATCATGGCGCCTATTGCGGCTAATCTTGCCATTCAAGTTGGTCAACCTGTTGAGCCCTTCCTTATGGCAGTTGCAGTTGGAGCTAGCTGTGCGTTTCTTTCTCCTATTGGGCACCAATGCAATACCTTGGTAATGGCTCCAGGAAACTATAAATTTGGAGATTATTGGCGACTTGGTCTGCCGCTTGAATGCGTAATTGTGGCCATCTCAATTCCGATGATTTTGTTTGTGTGGACTTAATTGCTTAAACAATCCTAGATATTAATCTACTTAACTCATCAGGATCTTCAAAAAATGAGAAATGCCCCACCTCATCCATTATATAAGTTTGACTTGGTACAACATCGGTAAAATTTTCTACAGCCTTCAGATCAACCAGCCTATCTTTATTGCCAAGAATTATTGAAATAGGAATTGCTAAGTTTTTTATATCATTTAAATCAAGCTCATAATTATTGCATGCCTCTAAGTCATCCAGCATTACTAGCTCGTTTGCCTCAGAGAAAGCATTCCTCATACCAAGAAGTCTTCTGTGAAGACCATACTTAATAATAAAGTTTGCAGCATCTCCATTTCCCGCTTTGGCTTTAGCAAGCAAGGCATCAGCAACTCTTGTAGGATAGATACTGTTAACCAGAATAAGCTCTTTTGTTTCAAAGTTATGAGTAAGAGCCATGTCTAAGGCAACTAATCCGCCCATGCTATGCCCACATAGAGATAAATCTTTTAAGTCATAACCTTCTAAAGCATTCATTAAAAACTGACTATAAGATTCAATGCTATTACTTGAGTAACCATTTGATTTACCGTGTCCAGGAAGATCAATAATCAAGGGTTTATTATATTTAGAATCAGGCAATTGAATTGCTCTAACCAATCGATGATCCATGCCTGCTCCTGCTATAAAAAGAATAGATTTTTTTGACTCATCAATTGATTCAAAGTTATGAAAGTATGTTTCTGAATTTTTCATTAGCTCAATCTATTTTAATTAATACTTATGATCAAGTTAGACTTGAAAATTTGGTAGACCCGAATGGACTCGAACCATCGACCTTCGCAATGTCAATGCGACGCTCTAACCAAAACTGAGCTACGGGTCTAAAATTGAAAACATTATACAACTAGTCAAATAATAAGATAAGTCTCAAATTTGTTAGAGCAAGGGATTTGTTCTTGTTTAAAAGCGCTGATGGGGATTTTATTGCGAATTATATATATCAAAAAAATCTAATTTTAGATTTAGGAAATTTTTATACTTATTAAAATATTGAAGGGCAAAAATTCTTGCTGGAAAAATGGAATAATCTCCATGCTCTATACCCTTTATGTAATTAATATTTATAAATATTTCAGAGGCAACTTCAGATTCTGACAAAGAGAGCAATTGTCTTCTCTCCTTAAATACTTTCCCAATCTTGCATGTATGTGCAGATTTAAGACTAATTTGAGTATTTATTTCACTTACTTGCATTTCTTCATATTTAAAAATTTACAAACAACCTGTAAGTATACATATAAATGATAAAATGTCATTTCTAAATTAAATAAATTATTAAGGGCTATGCTCTTAATTAAAATAACTAAGAATTTAGTCTATTGAGATGGATCTCTGGGTTAAAAAATCTTTTGTGTCCTCAAGGATAGTTTGAGTTTCTGGAGAATTATCTTTATCTAGGAGTTTTTCGAGCTCTGTCATTACTTTACTCATAGAGCCCCAAGGACCCTCTTCATTCAGACGTTGAGTAATCAGTGATTGATATCGGCTCATCATATCCTCTGGAGCTGCCTGAGGATAAAACTGGCAAATTAATCTTTCTGCAAATTGTCTATGGCGTTCATCAGTAATATTTCGACAAATTTTGATTCTTTCTTCTGCTGAATCTATGCGATGAAAATCTGCCATAAGATCTTTATCTTCTTTTGATGGAAATCCACCGGCATAAATCATTTGCTCAATATGATCATATTCATTGTTCCAATTATTAATTTTATCTGCCATGGCTTGACTAACAAGTGACTGAAAATCTGTGTTTTCTCTTACCTGGTTCGCCCTATCCTCCAAAACTTCAAAATCCATATCAAAGGCATTTTTATCAGTAATCATGGAGCTCGGACATATAGGTATTGTTTTATTAATTCCATATTTCTTAAAAGGGCCTGATTTTCCAGGTTTTTGTACCATGGAGTAGATTTCTTGTGTGTCAAGTTCAAATACTTCTTCAGGCTCAAAGCTTAAATCAAAAAACATTAAGTCATTTGGAGCTTTACTGCCACAAGGGACGACAGGATACCTAAAAATTTCTCGCCTGAAGACTTCTCCCAAACCCAAAAAGCCTTGTTTTTGGACAGCTTCTTGAACACCTGCTTTAGAAGAAATGCTGAGGAAGAAATCTAGTAATTCAGGCTTTTTTCGATTAATAATTTTTAGCAAAGAGATCATCAACTTACAATCAGCGATTGCATCATGAGCATCACCGATTTCGATACCATTAGCTTCAGCTAGGTCTGCCTGCTTCAAACTAATCGCTGGACCATCGTCATAAAGAGGAATGTTTAATAAATCAGGAGAAAAAGCAGCAACATTATTCATCATCAATAAAAGGTCTAAGCGACTATTTCCATTGGTATTCGTAAGATAAGATTCAAAGAGATTCCAATAAAATTGTCGTCGCACCAGTTCTTCATCATAAGCCATGCCATTAAAAGTAATGAAAACTCCGGGCTCATCAATGGTCCACTGGCGCCATTGACGATTAAGATCTCGCATCATTTCATAATGAGATACGTTGGAGTTAAAGAGATGCGTTTTCTTATTTGTAACCATTGCCATTGGATGAGGTATTGCCCAAGGCAAAGGAGCACATCCTAGATTTTGCTCATCTAAAATTTCTAAATTTCGATTCGACTGTATGGAACCACACTGAAGTATTTGCGCAAAATCTTTTATTAAGCCAGTTGTCTCAGTATCGTAAAAAATTAAGTTGTTAATCAAATATCTACTAAGATCTACTTACGTTAGATGACTCTACTTTTGATTTATCATATTCAGAATACTTGCCCAACTCATATCTAGCAACAGATCTTCTGTGCACCTCATCAGGCCCATCGGCAAGTCGTAAAGTTCTCATTCCAGCATACATTCTTGCCAATGGAAAAACTTGAGAGACCCCTGCACCACCATGCATTTGGATGGCTCGGTCAATTACATCGCAAACAATATTTGGAACAATCACTTTAATTTGAGCAATCTCACTGGCAGCAACTTTATTGCCAACAGTATCCATCATGTGTGCTGCTTGCAATGTTAAGAGTCTTGCCATGTTTAATTCAATTCTTGAATTGGCAATGATATCCATATTACCGCCTAGTTGAGATAGAGGCTTACCAAAAGCAACTCTACTTTGAGATCTTTCACACATCATTTGCAAGGCTCTTTCACCCAAGCCGACAGCTCTCATGCAATGATGAATTCTACCTGGTCCAAGACGACCCTGAGCAATTTCAAAACCTCTGCCCTCACCAAGAATCATATTGCTTTTAGGAACTCTTACAT
>QBVY01000036.1 GCA_003283765.1 SAR86 cluster bacterium AG-313-N18 | reverse complement strand
ATCAGCACCATCATCAGAATACTTCTCTGCTAAGTCTAAAATTGAACCAACAATTTTATGATTTTTAAACTTAACGCCTTTTACAACTTTATCCTCTTTAACATCCAAACATGGAATGATTCTTTTAGTAATCATTATCTAGATCCCTTAGTGAGATATTTTTTTCGTAAATAGCTTTACCGATAATCGCTTCCTTGATATTCATCGATTTTAAGTTATTTAAATCGTCAAGAGACCTAATGCCCCCTGATGCAATAAGATTTATTGATGGGAATAAATGTAAAAGATCTTTGTAAACACTGAAACTGGGTCCTTCCATCGCGCCATCTAGCGATATATCAGTGGCAAGGATATTAGAATAAAATGGCTGATCAGTTATGAATTGGTATAAGGGAATTTCACTATTATCTTGCCAACCCTGAGTATAGATAATAGGGGCGTTGTTAATTTTTTTAAAATCTAACGCTAACACTATCTGGCTTGAATCAAAATGATTCTTAAGGTCTTGGATAAAATTTTTTTGGAATAAAGCTGTGCCTAATATAACTCTAGATACACCCATTTCTAGCATATTTTCAACCTGTTGAATTGTTCTAATCCCTCCACCAACCTGAATAGATATATCTGAAATTTCAAGAATTTTAGTGATTACGCCTTTGTTCATTTGGTTTCCACTTTCAGCACCATCCAAATCAACTATATGCAGATAATTCAGGTGATTAGACTTAAAAATCTTTGCTTGAGCTAAAGGATCACAACTATATTCGGTGACTTCTTTGAAATCTCCTTTGAGTAATCGAACACAGCGACCGTTTTGTATATCAATAGCGGGTAATATCTTCATTGGAATTAAAAAAATAATCTAGAAATCTTTGACCTGCTTGTGATGATTTTTCTGGATGAAATTGGCATCCATAATAATTATTTGTTTGAACAGCTGCTGAATAGGGCAGGTTGTACTCTGCGGCAGCTAACGTGTGATCATAAATTGGAGAGTAATAACTATTTGCAAAATAGTAGTGATCATTAAGCTTATCTTCACAACTATTTATAAAGGTCACTTTATTCCATCCCATCTGTGGAACCTTGATATTAATATCAGCTTTAAATTTCTTAATATTTCCCGCAATAATTCCCATGCACTCAGTGTCATGTTCCTCAGAATGATCAAAGAGCACATGCATACCAATGCAAATTCCTAGGACGGGCTGAGTTAAATTTTTGATAGTTGGGACTAGGTTGTTGGTTATAAGATTGTTCATAACACTGTTAGCTGATCCAACGCCTGGCAAAATAACAAACGAGGCATTAGATACTACATTTCTATCATTTGTAATGATGGTTTTCATGTTGCAAAGCTCAACAGCTCTTTGAACTGAGCGAAGGTTTGCGCCTCCACAATCAATAATTGCTACTGTCATAAAATCCCTTTTGTAGATGAAGATGTCGATGATTCAATCACCACAGCTGACTTCAAACATCGTGCAAAGGTTTTGAATGTAGCTTCAAGCAAATGATGTGAATTTTTACCAGTTGTCTCGATATGACATGTCATTGCAATGGAATTAATTAAAGATATAAAAAAATGTTCAAACATTTCTGTTGGGAAGTCGCCAACATAATCTCGTAACTTTGAACACTTAAAATTGAGATATCGTCTAGAGCTTAAATCTATGCTCACAATACTCTTAACCTCATCCATAACCAGGATTTCACTTGATGCATATCGAGCTATGCCAACTCTGCTTCCAAGAGCATTGTTTATTGCTGCTCCTAAGGCAATCGCAATATCCTCAATAGTATGATGCTCATCTATCTCTAAATCACCCAAACAAGTTAAATTTAAATCTATGGAGCCATGTTTTGAAAATTGCTCTAAAAGATGGTCTAAATAATTTAAACCAGTTTGAATGTTATAATTACCTGTGCCATCAAGATTTAAGTCAATGAATATATTAGTCTCATTTGTTTTTCTGATTTCACAATAGCTTCTAGATACTGATTTTTTTAATGCTATTTCTTCTCGTATTTTTACCGCTTGCTGATGTGCATCCAAAGTCTCTGCTTGAGCCATTTCTAGCACGGTATCCTTTAGATTGTTAAAGCCTTCTGCAGATGCCGTTTGAACACTTATATATTTGCCGAAATCACTAACGCTAAGACCTGAGTGTACTTTTGCTTGACCATTAGTTGGTAATACATGATTTGAACCAGATGAATAGTCACCAAATGATTCTGGGCTTAACGCCCCACAAAAAATTGATCCTGCATTATTAATATCTACTAGGTATTTTGAATAATCTTCATCTAGTAAAATAAGGTGCTCTGGAGCACATTCATTGATTAAGCATATAGAATCTTTGAAAGATTTAGACTTAATTAGTAATACATTTTTTGTACTTTGGGTGAGGACATTTTGCCTAGCTAAGGTACTCATTTGTTTTAAAATCTCAGCTTTGACCTTGTTTAACAGAGCATGATTGTTTGAAATTATGAAGGCTCTTGAATTTGGATCATGTTCTAATTGAGATAAAGCATCAGCAGCTGCAATAGAAATTTTTTCAAGATCATTAGTGACTATCATTACTTCACTTGGTCCCGCTGGAAGATCTATCGCAACATCGTTAGAGGAGAGTTTTTTTGCCTCATTAACATATGCATTGCCTGGTCCAAATATTTTATTCACTTTTGGGATGATTGTAGTTCCATATGCCATTCCAAAAATTGCTTGAGCGCCTCCAACTTTATATATTTTTTTTATGCCATAGATTTTTGCTATCCATAATATTTCAGGTGCTACCAAACCATTTTTATTGGGAGGAGTGCAAATAATAATATTTTTACATCCAGCTACTGTAGCTGGTATTACTTGCATTAATAACGACGAGATTAATGGAGCGCTACCTCCTGGTACATAGATACCAACTGAATCAATGGGTCTGAATTCTTTCCAGACTTTGATGCCTTTTGTTGTTTCTACAGGATTCCCAATAAATCCTTTTTTATCATTTTCACAAATAGTTTTTATGTTAGCTGCTGATTGAAGAATCGATTGTTTTAACTTATCAGAAACTAATAGATCAGATTTTGATATTTCCGATGCCTTAACTTTAAAAGATTTTGGTGATTTAGTATTTAACTCTTTGTTAATTTGATCAAAAGCAGATGTACCTTGACTTAAAACAAGATTTTTAATCCTAAGGACTGTCTCGGAAATATTATCATTTGAATAGTTTTTTGCAGACCATTGAATCATCTTCGTTGAAGCTGAGCGATTGATAATTTTCATTTAATTTAATATTTTTTCAACAGGCAGAACTAAAATTGAAGATGCTCCATTAGATTTAAGCCTTTCCATTGTCTCCCAAAACACAGGCTCTTTGCATAATGCATGTATTGCTACTTTGTTATCTTTTTGCAATGGAATGATTGTTGGAGAATCTGCTCCAGGAAGTAATTTACATATTATTTCAGTTGAATGGCTGTGAGCATTCAACATAACATATTTACTTTCTGCTGCATTAATAACGCCTTCAAATCGTTTTATTAAGCTAACAATATTATTTTGTCTAATTTTATTTAACGTCACTGGAGAAATTAAAACTGCTTCAGAGTCCATGAGTGAATTAAATTCAACCAAGTTATTAGCTTCAAGGGTAGCACCTGATGAAACTAGATCGCATATACAATCCGCTATACCAATATAAGGAGTTAGCTCCACAGAGCCATTAATCTTAATAACCTCAGCAGTTATCGAATTTTTTTTCAGATATTTTTTAACTAGTGCAGGATAAGAAGTGGCTATCTTTTTATTTTTAAGAGACCTTAACTTCGAATTCAATGGTTTTGCAAATGCTAGTTTGCATTTAGAAAATCCTAATTTTAATAATGGTTTAGCAGTAATTTTATTATTTGTAGCTGCTTGTTCAGCTAAGACATTTTCACCAACAATTCCAAGGTCAGCCACACCTTTAGACACAAGAGAGGGGATATCATCATCTCTAACTAGCAATATATCTATATCCATATTTGAAGATCTAGCCAAAAGACGCTCTCCATTTGCTGAAAAATTAATACCAGATTTGATTAATAGGTTTTTACTATTTTCATAGAGCCTGCCTTTCCTTTGGATTGCTATAGTTATTTTTGATTGCATAATGCTAGCCTTTTTTTAAGACTTTTATATAGCCTTGGTTGGTCTCCTTAAATAGAAACCTAGCTACTCGTGTTACGGTTGCTGTAGATGTATTAAGTTTAGATGCAATATCTCTATATGTAGATTTACCTTCATACAATAACTTAGCTACTTCCCAGCGTTCTTCCATGGCTTCTATTTCTGATGGTGTACATAAATCCAATAGGAAATTCTCTATATCCTTTGATGAATTTAGTTCTTTTAATACTCTTGATAATTTCATAATGCGATTCTATATGTTTTAGCATGTTAAAACAACTATACAAAGTAATAAATATAAAATTGTATAAAATGGGTTAAAATTATTAAAAATATGGAGATCAAATGACTATTTCAATAAATGATAATTTTCCAAATCAAGAATTGAGAATCTTAATTGATGGAGAGATGCAAAATATAAATTCAGCAGACTACTTCTCAGGAAAAAAAATTGTACTGGTAGGAGTCCCTGGTGCTTTTACGCCAACATGCCATCTATCACACTTACCAGGTTACACAGAGAACTTACAAAAATTTAAAGAAAAGGGTTATAGCGTTACCTTTATATCAGTAAATGATCCCTTCGTAATGAAATCTTGGTCAGAAGCATCTAATGCAGATGGAATTGATATGGTTGCAGATGGAAATTGTGATTTAACTGGTGAGCTAGGCTTAACAATGGATGGTTCTGCTTTTGGACTTGGCAATCGATGCAAAAGATTTGCGATGATAGTAGATAATGGAATAATTCAATCAATTGATATAGAGGATCCAGGAGCCATGGACGTTTCATCTGCTGAATCTCAACTTGCCAAAATCTAAAAAAAAATACTTATTTGTTGGTCTTGGAACTATGGGTTATCCCATGGCGGGCCATCTTTCAAAACAGAATAGTTATGATCTTTTTATTTTTAATAGAACAACTCAAGTTGTTGATAAGTGGTTAAATAAATATAAAGGTCATAAGTTTGATTTCAATAAACTTCCAAGATTTAAATTCGATGGCCTAATATTGTGTCTCAAAGACGATGCTTCAATTATCGATGTGTTAATTAAAAATAAGTTATTTAAATGCCTTAAAAATAATTCATTCATAATTGATCATTCGACAACTTCAGTTGAGCTTGTGAATTTAATTACTTCAAATGACGAAATTGTTAAAAGAAAAATTTCTTTTTTTGATTCCCCGGTAAGTGGTGGGGAAGCAGGGGCCATTAAAGGATCTCTTTCTGTGATGATTGGAGGTCCCGATAAGAAACTATCAATCGTCAAGAAATTAATAGATCCTTATTCTAAGACTATTGTAAAAATAGGACCAAATGGTCATGGTCAATTAACAAAAATGGTTAACCAAATATGTATTGCTGGACTGATTCAGGGATTATCGGAAGCAATTGCTTTAGGAAAAACTTCTAATTTAAATATGACTAAAGTATTTTCCGCTATATCTAACGGTGCCGCTCAGTCTTGGCAAATGGACAATCGTTTTAATACTATGGTTAATAATAAGTTTGATTTTGGGTTTGCAGTTGATCTAATGATTAAAGATTTAAAAATAGCACTTGAGCAATCAAAATCCAATGAATTAAATTTAACTATTTCTAAAAGTGTATTGAAGAAATATCAATTACTTTCAAGCACTAATTCGGGAAATTTAGATACATCAAGCTTAGTAAAATTATTTGATGTATAAAAAAAATACATTATATTTAGATTATTAATTCACTAACTCGGAGAAATATGAAAAATCTAAAATTTTTATCAGCATTTACGTTGATAATATCCCTTAACACATTTGCTGTTCCGGAA
>QBVY01000035.1 GCA_003283765.1 SAR86 cluster bacterium AG-313-N18 | reverse complement strand
TTTAACTTTTTATTTGTAATTCTAGATTTATATCAAGAGATGCCAGATATCAAACCATCTAGGGTCATTGAAAGCCTTGAATCAGAACAAATCAAGGGATATTTCTCTGAAGCCGTAGTAGCAGGGCTGGAATTGTCTGAAAAGAACGCATTGAAGCTTGTAAATGACTGCATGGATATTTTATTAAAAAATCAAAAAGATAGAGAGCAATCACTCAAAGACAAGTATAATGTCAGATCGATTACGCCAGCAGAAAGAAGGGATTTACAACAAATCATCTTAAAAAAGGAAGAAATCACTGACGATGATCGAGATTGGTTAAAAAAATTAAGTTCAAAACAAGATTGAAAAAATCAAATTTGGCATCACATATTGGGAATGATTCAGAAAGGGGCATTGAGTGGATAAGTTAAAAAAACAAGGTTCAAGAATTGCAGAGTTAATTGAGAAAGGCCGCGAGCAAGGCTATTTAACATATGCAGATGTAAACGATCATTTACCAGAGGATATTTCTGATCCTGATCAGGTTGACGAAATTATTGGCATGATAAATGATTTGGGTCTTCAAGTGCATGAGACCGCGCCTGATGCAGATACCTTAATGCTTTCTGAATCATCTGATGACCAAGACGATATTGCTTTAGAGCAAGCTGCTGAGGCCTTAGCCGCTGTTGAAAATGAAACCGGCCGTACAACTGATCCAGTAAGAATGTACATGCGTGAAATGGGTACAGTAGATTTGCTGACTCGAGAAGGTGAAATCGAAATTGCTAAACGAATTGAAGAAGGAATGCGTGATTTGCTTGACGCAAGTGTCCATTACCCAGGGATCGTTGAGCATATTATTGATTTTTATGATTTAGTTAAAAGTGAAGATAAAAAACTTAGCGAGCTACTAACAGGATTTCTTGAAGAAATGGAAGAAGTTCCTTCAGCTGGACCAGGAAGCGAAAAAGCCAAACAGCTAGAAGAGAGTGATGAAGAGGTTGATAATGGGCCAGATCTAGCTGAAGTTCAAAGACGCATGACAAACTTAAAGCGTCAATTTAACAAGACTTATAAAGTTCTTGAATCAAAAGGCAGACATTCTAAAGAAGCTAAAGCTGAATTTACAAAACTTGGCTTAATCTTCCAGTTTCTTAAATTTTCACCAAAAATGTTTGAAGACTTGGCTTTCTTTGCACGCAGTGATTTGGCTGAAATTCGTTTGCATGAAAAAAGGATCCAGTTTTTGTTTGTAAAATCTGCGCGAATTCCTCGTAAAGATTTTATTGCAATGTACAAAGACAACATCACAAAAGTGAAATGGGTTGATTCTTTGATGACCAATAAGAAGTACTCTAAAAAATCATTAGAGCATGTCAAACCTGACGTTGTCATAGCACAAAAAGCCATTAAAGCAATTGAGGAAAGGGTAGGTTTAAGTGTCAAAGACATTAAAGAAATAAATCGTGCTATGTCTATGGGCGAAACAAAAATGAGGCGAGCTAAAAAAGATATGGTTGAAGCTAACCTTAGGCTTGTTATTTCAATTGCTAAAAAATATACAAACCGAGGTCTGCAGTTCTTAGACTTAATCCAAGAAGGCAACATCGGGTTGATGAAAGCAGTGGATAAGTTCGAGTACAGAAGAGGTTACAAATTTTCTACTTATGCAACTTGGTGGATTAGACAAGCAATTACTAGGTCTATTGCTGATCAGGCAAGAACAATCAGAATTCCTGTCCACATGATCGAGACTATCAATAAATTGAATCGTGTATCTAGGCAGATGATGCAAGATATGGGCAGAGAGCCAACTCCAGAAGAATTGAGTAAAGAGCTAGATATGCCAGAAGATAAAGTCAGAAAAGTTCTTAAAATTGCCAAAGAGCCAATCTCAATGGAGACGCCTATTGGTGATGACGAAGATTCAAACTTAGGTGATTTTATTGAAGATACTGTTATCCATTCGCCTTTGAAGAATGCAACCGAAGGTAGCCTTCACTTTGCCACTGACGATGTCCTTTCATCATTAACAGCTAGAGAAGCCAAGGTCTTAAGAATGCGTTTTGGAATTGGTATGAATACAGATCATACGTTGGAGGAGGTTGGCAAACAGTTTGACGTAACCAGAGAAAGAATTCGTCAAATAGAAGCCAAGGCCTTGCGAAAGCTAAGACATCCAAGTCGCTCAAGTCACTTAAAAAACTTTTTAGACGAATAAGTAGCTCTTATTTCCAATCTCCAATTCGTCCACTTAGGTCCCAATGGATTCTGCTCCACATCAATTTGATGCGTCTCTCCACATAAATTCTTGCATAAAACTTGCTGTATTTTGGCAGCGGTATGAATGATTTGCTTCCCAGCCCATCAATTATCTTAAGTATCAAAGACCCATTTTCTTTTTTGATAACGATGTTATGAGGAATGATATTTTTTGTTAATACAAGATGGGTTCTTACCCAGTTTTCAAAGTTTTTTAATGCGCTTTTAATTTCAGGTGTTAAGCCTTCTCTAAAAAGATAAGTTTCTAAAGTTTCAGCAATTTCTCCTTCATTTGTAATGAGTTCGGTCTCTGATGCAGACCCTAAGTTTGTTTCAACCATTCCATACCACATAGCTAAATGGTCCCAAATAGAAGAATTTATAGGAGAGCGAATAGCTTTTTGATTGTAGGCTTTTCTTTCGCGTAAATTATCATCAAGATCATCATTGTTTCCCAAGCGTTTGTACCATGCTGAATTTTTTTGTAGATTTTCTAAGAGATCTTTATGAAGAACCTTGAGGCATCTTTTGGGGTTGTTCGGATTGATATAACATTTTCTGTTTCCGCCCTCTGCAAAAGATTGCACCTCATTTAAGTTAATCATTTATGAATAATAACTCATGATAAAACTTGAAACATTACTAATACTTCCCTAAGTGATTTATTCTTATATAATGACTCGCTCTAAAACATATATGTTTTTGGGCCTGTAGCTCAGTTGGTTAGAGCAGTGGACTCATAATCCATTGGTCGGAGGTTCGAGTCCTCCCGGGCCCACCATTCTTTTAAGACTTTAAATATTCTTCTTAGCAAAGTTAATAACTTCTTGAACATATTTCTTATGAATTTTTAAGGGCAGATCTAGACCGTTTATTACTTTCATCAAATCTCTATATATTTCAACAACAGTCTTACCCTTCTGAAGTTCAGTCAGCGCATTTTGGATTGTCCATGTGAAATAAGGCCTAGCCATTTCAAAGTACTTCAAATTTTTACTTGTAAACATCGATTCTTCTTTTAATTTGATGGCTTGTTGAGCCCAAAATTTGGTCGCAGGATAACCCAAAGTAAGCAGGCTATTAATTTTCGACGGATGATCTTTCAGCCAAATAGTTATGTGATAGTTTTTAAATGCATTAATGACGAGGAACCAAGAAAGGTAAATTTTAAATATATTTGATTTATGTGATAATTGATTGTTCTTTGATTCATCTTCAACCCAAGTTAGTCCGACTGTTATTATTTTTGTAATTGCTTCTGAATGAACGTCATCAATGCTGGAAAAGTGTTCATAAAAAGTGCCATAACCGGTCTTAGACTTTTTTGCAATATTATGAACTGAAATCTTTTTATCTTGATTGATGAGGCTAATAACCGCATCAACAATCTTGGCTTTAGTTTGCTCAGATTTTTTCATAAGAAAAATTATATAACCTTTGACTCTCTATTATATAAAGTTTTAAAAACTAAATTTACCGATAAAATATCAATTATTTATATTTTCCGATAAAATGTCGGTTTTATGATTAAATACATATCGATATTGATTTTAGGCCTCATATATCGCACTAAAAAAACATAATGAAGTTAAGAGTATTTGTGGTCAGTACTTGCACTTTTATCTGCCTGTTCTCATCTGCACAAAATGTAGCTCCATCTATCTCTGATCCAGATCGGTTAGAGCTCATCAAAGAAAAACAACAAGTCGTGTTTGAGCAACTGTTTGAAGATCCCACTAATTTTTCTTTGCTTTTTGAATATGCCAATTTATCAATTTTGGTTGGTGATCTAGAGGCGGCCATTGGAGTCTTTGATCAGATGCTTGTGTATGACCCAGAGTTACCAAGAATTAGGTTGGAATTAGGAGTTCTATATTACCGCTTAGGAGCCTATGCATTAGCTAAAACCTATCTTGAAAGTGTTGGAAAGTTTGACCCCCCTCTTGAGGTACAGGCTCGCGTAGATGATCTTTTAAAGTCAATTGAAGCTGCAAATGAAATCTATGCCTGGCAGCAAAACTTAAGCCTTGGATGGAAACATACAACCAATGGTAACTCAGGAATTAATGCTGATTTTATAGAGATAGGAGACTTCTTGCTGGAAGTTGATCCAGAAAGTAAAAGGGAGGGCAGTCAATCATCTTTGTACAATTACTCATTAAGTGTTGATCAAGACTTAAATCATCCTCGTGGCGACAATATTCAATATTTTTTTAGTTATGGCGCTGATCGTTTGAAAGCTTTTTCACAATTTGATGTTCAAAGTAATGTATTTTCAGCTCGAAGAAACTTTAATTTAGATGAAAATTACTTCTCTTTTTTTAATTTAGAAGATCCAGTTTTTACCCCTAATATAAATCTTTTGCGGGTTGTTCTTAATCGAGAAGAAGTTTTGCGCAGTGGTCGCATTTCTCTGGATTATAGCGGTCAATTGGATGACGGCTCTTCTATGTTGTTTTCATATTATCGAGATGAAAAAAATTTTAAATCAGGTGGGCAAAAAAATGGTCGAGTTAATGGCATCAGTTTTGGTCAAAGCTACGTTTGGCCAGGCTCTCAAGCTTTGTACGGTTACAAGATCATACTTGAAAATTATCGGGCAAATGCAGACTATGAGTTTTATGAAAATTATGGCGTTGAATTTAGTTACTCTCAGCCATTAAAAGAGAATTGGCAATTTTCCTCTAAGTATAGCTATCAGGACAAATCCCATGACAAGGAATATCCTCTTTTTGGTGCCAGACATGATCAAGCTGAAACTCTTAGATTCAATTTAATGAGACCCATTGGTGCTTGTTGGTCTTTGAACTTTGGTTGGGTTTTCACCGGAACCCGCAGCACCATTAATATTTATCAACGCAGTGCTAACAATTTATCTGCACAAGTTAACTATCAATGTTTCAAATAATGATGAGAATCTTAAATTCATTTTCGCTGATGTTATTTCTTGGGTGCTTGCTGACTCTTGAGATCACAGCCCAAGAACAAATTGGTGTTGCATCTGCGGTCAATAAAAACACCACTGATCTGACACTTGAGCAGGAGCGTAAATTAGTAGCTGCCGGTTATCAAATCATCCAAAACCATGTCATTGAGACTGATGGTATTGGAAGGGCGCAAATGCTGTTGGTGGATGGTACATCTTTAGCTGTTGGCCCTAACTCTTCAGTTGTGTTGGATAAGTTTGTTTATAATCCAATAACAGCCGAGGGATCATTAGAGGTAACTGCAAAAGGGTTGCTCAGAATAGTTGGAGGAAAAGTTACCAAAAAACAGCCAGCCCTTATTCGTACCAACTCAGCTACAGTAGGAATTAGAGGTGGTATCGCTATTGTTGAAACTGAAGGAGTTTCTACTATTGCAGCTTTTATTTACGGCACTCAGATGACGGTGAGCCCCATTGAAAACTCTGGCTCAGGGATTACTTTAAATAGAGCAGGTTTTTTAGTAACTGTTGAGAATCCTGGGGCTGAAGTTAGTGATCCTATTTTGTTAACTGAAGAAACTTTAGGAGTTTTCCAGGAAGGCTTTCAGGCCAAAGAAGAAGAGCCCGCGGCTGAGGAAACTCCAGCCGAGGAGACTGCTTCTGAATCTGAAGCTTCTGCAGAGGCAGAGGTTGAAACTGAAGTTATAAGTGATGATGCCAATGATTCAACCGATATTGAAGTTGATGAGGAAATTTTAGATTCTTCAGGCGTCTCAGATATCAACTCAAATGTTGAGTTGAATAGTTTGTCCACAGCAGAAACTTTTGAGGTGAGTGCAGATATAAGCACTTCGAATTTAGAAGAAGAGTCAGAAGAAGAGCAAGAGGAGACAGAAATTTCAATTGCAGTTGCAACGGTGGCAAGTGATGGTCAGG
>QBVY01000034.1 GCA_003283765.1 SAR86 cluster bacterium AG-313-N18 | reverse complement strand
ATTGCATCAAAGCATTTAAACTCTTTGTTAATTTCTTTCAGTTCGTTCAAAAATAATTTTTCTTTTTTCTTAACTCCATTAAGTAATGATTTCTTAGATAGTATAGTCATTACTTGCTCAGCAACAGCACAAGCCAATGGATTGCCCCCAAAGGTAGATCCATGAGAGCCAAGTTGCATGCATTCAGCAATTTTTGAAGATGTTAGTATTGCTCCAATTGGCATCCCTCCACCTATACCTTTAGCACAGCACATTATGTCGGGTTTAACACCAAACTGCTCATAAGCAAATAATGTTCCTGTTCTTCCAGCCCCAGATTGCACTTCATCAATTATTAGCAATGCTTTATTTTGTTTACATAATTTTTTAATTTTTTGAACAAATCCTTTTTTTGCTTTAATAATTCCTGCTTCTCCTTGAACAAGCTCAAGGATTACAGCCGCAGTTTTCTTAGTAATAGATTTTTCTAGATTTTTTTCTTCATTAAATGGGTGATGCTTGATTCCTTCTGGCATAGGACCAAAACCTTCAATAAATCTATCTGATCCATTAAGAGCAATAGCCATCATAGTTCGACCATGAAAAGCATCAGAAAATGAGACTATCTCATTCTTCTTCTTGCTGATATTAAGATATGCATATTTTCGAGCAGTTTTTATTGCGCCTTCAACAGCTTCGGCGCCAGAGTTTGCAAAGAAAACTTTTTCAGCAAAAGTTTGTTTACAGAAAATTTTAGCTAATCTCAGTGCTGGCTCATTAGTTAGTAAATTCGATAGGTGCCAAATTTTCTTAGATTGATCTGCTAGAGCTTTATTAAGAATTGGATGACAATGTCCCAAACTAGATACAGCAATTCCAGATGCAAAATCTATATATTTTTTATTTTGCTTATCCCAAACTAAAGATCCTTTTGCTTTAGAGGGAACGAACTCAGCCGGTTTGTATGTCGGCATCATGTATCGGTTGAAATCTGTTCTTGTGACCATATACCATTGTAATATGATTAGGATTCAAGAAACTACAGAAAATAATTTTTTAATAGAAATTTCTCCTAATTATTCTTTAAGAGGATGGAGTCGCGGTTTTTTTTTAGGAAGTATAGCTTTTGTCTGCTTAGCTATAGGGCTCTTTTTTCTTTTTATGGGCGCTGGATTGATCCTACCTTTTGCCGGTTTAGAAGTCATCATTGTTTTAACTTGTTTTTTCATTAGTTTTCGTTGGAGCCAGCAAAAAGAGATTATTTATATCTCAAATGAGAAGATTAAATTGGAGTCAGGTAGATTAATTAAAGAAAAAAGCTGGGAAGAGTTTAGAAGCTTTGCTGTCCTTGAGATAGAAATTGATCAGCACAACTCAAAACAATTTTGCTTTCAATCTAAAGGGAAGAGATTCTATTTTGGCTCTTTTTTGAATGAAGAGGATAAGCTAATTCTTAAAAATGAATTGTCAAGAATCATTAGTCACCTTAATACGTTATCCCCAGGCCTTTAATTTTTTAGTTACCATTTCCATTTTACCAGTCTGATAATTTATATTTTTTATCTCATCAACCTTACCTTCGATGAGGGGTTGAAAATAACTTCGAGCCTTTTTTGTCATTCCAAAACCATCTTTTGAAATAAATCCAGCCGGGAGTTTTTTTTCAACATTTGCAATTTTTGTCAATGATGCAGAGACTACCTCCCACTTATATGGTTTTGAGCTTTTACGTTTTATTACTGGCATGACGCCATTTTGTCCACTTATAGCAAATTGCACCGCTTTTTTGCCAACCTCATATGCCTGGACTCTATCAACGCCTGATGAAAGATGACTAGCACTTCTTTGCAGATAGTCGGCAACAGCCCAATGATTTTTTAATTTTAATTTATTGCTGATTAGGTCCGCCAACCGAGGTGCTACACCTCCAAGTTGACTATGACCGAATGCATCTTTTGAATCTGACTCAGCCAAAAACTTTCCTTTAGAATTCTTAATTCCCTCTGATGCAACGATCACACAAAACCCATTTTTTTTAACCATATCTTTTACTTTTGATAGAAATTTTTTTTGATTAAAACTTACCTCAGGAAGCAAAATTATATGAGGTGCACCTGGATGACTGTCTTGCGCCAGGCAGCTTGATCCAGCGATCCAGCCAGCATGTCTTCCCATAACCTCAAGAATAAAAACTTTTGTAGAACTTTCATGCATTGATTCCACATCAAGTGCAGCTTCAATGGTAGAGGTAACTACATATTTTGCGACTGACCCAAATCCAGGACAGCAGTCCGTGACAGCAAGATCATTATCTACAGTCTTAGGAATTGCTATACATTGTAGAGGGTAGTTAAGCTTATTGCTTATCTGAGATATTTTTAAAGCAGTGTCAGCAGAATCATTTCCACCATTATAAAAAAAGTAACCTATATCGTGAGCTTTAAAAACATCAATTAATCTTTTGTATTCTTTCAAATTCTCTTCAATGCTTTTTAATTTATATCTACATGAACCAAAAACTCCACCTGGTCGATATTTCAAGCTCTCAATAAATTTTTTTGATTCTTTGGAGGTATCTATTAACTCCTCACGTAAAGCTCCCAAGATTCCATTTTTACCTGCATAAACCTTTCCAATCTTCGCAGATTTCTTTGCTTCTAATATTACCGCGCTTGCAGATGCGTTGATTACAGATGTCACGCCACCAGATTGGGCATAAAAAGCATTTTTTTTCATTGGTTTATAAATTAATTAATTTGGTCTATGGTAACAAATGTTACCGACAAATATTTTAAAAATGAAAATTCATATATTAGGCATTTGTGGCACTTTTATGGGTGGGCTCGCGCAAATTCTTGTAGAAAAAGGTCATATAGTCTCAGGAAGTGATAAACAATTTTATCCACCAATGTCTGATCAGCTAGATTCTTTGGGCGTAGAAATGATAGAAGGCTATGAAGAGTCTTCTTTGCCTGCTGCAGATCTTTATGTAATTGGTAATGCATTAAGCAGGGGCAATCCATGTGTTGAATATATTTTAAATTCAAAGCTTGAATATACTTCTGGCCCTAAAATGTTAGGTGAAATGATTCGTGATCGAACAGTTATCGCTGTTTCAGGAACGCATGGAAAAACTTCAACATCATTTTTAATCTGTGAGATTTTTCAAGCTCAGGGTATGGATATTGGATACTTGGTTGGGGGTGTGAGCGATTCATTTAAAAATTCTGCACGCTTGGGCACTTCAGAATTTTTTGTTATTGAAGCTGATGAATATGATTCAGCCTTTTTTGATAAGCGCTCAAAATTTATTCATTATCATCCAGATACTTTCATCATAAATAATATCGAATTTGATCATGCTGACATATTTGATGATTTATCAGACATCTTAAAACAATTCCATCATGCAATAAGAACAGTTCCTGCAAATGGAAATATACTTTTTCATAACAGCGATGAAAATATCACAAGCCTTATTGAGATGGGTTGTTGGTCAAACAGACACAAACTTGGTGGAGAAGATAATATAAAGCTTTCAATAGATGAGGGTATTATTCATTTTAAGGATCAAAGGTTTGATGTGAGTGATCTCCCAATGCATGGTCAGCACAATTTCAATAATGTATTAATGGCTATGTATACTTCTTTTCTTCATGGAATTGATCCACAGAAATCTTTTTTGGCACTTAAAAATTCGAAGGGGGTTAAGAGAAGATTTGAAACAATATTTAAGCATAATAACAAAATAGTCATTGATGATTTTGCGCATCATCCCACCGCAATTTCCCACACAGTTCAAGCGGCTATCAATCATTTTTCCTCTCAAAAAATAGCCGGTATTATAGAGCTAGCTTCGAATACGATGTCTCAAGGACATCATGGAGCAGAATTGTATGATAGTGCTCCCGGTTTAGAGCAAGTTTATTGGTTAAATTTATCCAGCAAAAAAAATAAAAATTTTGAGTACAATTCCATAAATTCTTTATTGGAAGACCTAAAAAGGGATATAGATAATATTGATGTTATATTAATAATGAGTAACAAAGATAGTAAAAAAATTTCGGAGCCAATTATTGACCTCATCAAAAGTAAATAAACTTCCAGTCTTCCCGTTGGGGTTAGTTGTTTTGCCTGGAACTATACAAACTCTCCAAATCTTTGAACCTAGATACCTTGCCATGGTAAAAAATTGCATGAGTACTAATACCGGCTTTGTCATTACTTTAAGTAAAAACAATCAATCCGGTGAGAGTTTTATGTCTCAGGGAACCTTTGTTGAAATTATTGATTTCAATCAGCTGCCTAATGGGTTGCTAGGAATCACTGTGAAAGGATCTCAAAAAGTTTCTATAAAATCTGTTGAGCAAATTGAATCAGGTTTGCATTATGCATCTATTTCTCCAATTGCTGAGCCAGTGGTTGATGATCAGGCTGTTTTAGCTCAATTTCCTGAGCTCATCAATGTCCTTAGTCAGCTGAAAGAGCATCCACAAGTTAAATCTTTGCCTTTAGAGATTGATATGCTGTCAGCTGAATCTGTAAGTTACCAATTAGCTGGCCTAATTCCAATTTCACCCATTCAAAAGCAAGCATTACTAGAAGCATTTGATGCAACTCAGCGAATGAATATTCTGGAAAAATTAGTCAATAAAATTTCAGAAAACTCTACTTAAATTTTTAATAACTGCTTACCTTTATTTTCTCCAGTAAAGAGTCTATTCAAAGTTTGAGGGCAATTTTTAATACCCTCTTGAACATCTTCCCTATGTTGGAGTTTACCCTCCAGAACCCAGGTAGCGATTTCCTCAAGAGCTTGTTGCGATCGTGGAAGATAATCTAGGACTAAAAATCCTTGCATTGTTGCTCTCTTGATTATCAATGAAAATAAGTTATTTGGCCCATCGGGTGGCCTAGTTGCATCATAGCCAGATGAAATTCCACCACACAAAAGCACTCGAGCATTTATGTTGATCAAATTTAGAACTGTTTCTAATATCTTGCCGCCAACATTATCAAAATATATATCGATTCCATTTTTTGCAACTTTGGGCAATTCCTCGTGAACATTTAAATTTTTATAATCAATAACATCGTCCACACCAACTTCTTTTAGCCAATCACACTTTTCCTTGCCACCTGCTATCCCTATGACATGACATCCTTTCAGTTTAGCAATCTGAACCACTACTGATCCTGTAGCACCTGCAGCTCCTGAAACTAAAACAGTTTCGCCTGGTTTCGGATCACCAAGCTCCATTAAGCCATAGTAAGCAGTGATGCCTGTTGTGCCCATAACATTTAACATCGTTGGTATGGGAAGAAGATCAGGAACGACTCTAAATCTATCATCAGCCTCAGGTTTTGTTACGCAATGAGTTTGCCAACCTACAAAACCAAATGTTAAATCACCAACTTTGTAATCTGAATTTTTAGATTCCAGAACTCTTCCCATGCCACCTGATCGCACAACTTCGCCTATCTGAACGGGTGGAAGATATCCGGGGACGTCATTCAACCAGCCTCTTTGTGTTGGATCAAATGACAAATACATATTTTCAAGAAGAATCTCACCTTCCTTAATTTCAGGAAGAGTTTCTGTAACAAGCTCAAAATCTGAGTCTTTGACTAATCCACTTGGTCTTTCTTTTAAAATCCATTTTTGGTTTTCAATACCCATATTCTCTCCTACATTAATTTTTAAACACTTTTATTACATTCATTAGAACTATACAACTTAGAGCATGCTACTAGTCAAGAAATAAAATTTAAAAAACTGCATTTTATTGTTGAGAAGTATTTCTTTTGAGCGGTGGCTTATTAGCTTTTATTCTTATCCAATTTAAAGTTCTAAAAATAGAGGGCTTGCCAACAAGCTTTTGTTCTAATCTATATTTCCCTGGATAATTTATTAATAGCAATCCAGTTACTATTGTGAGAAGGCCTTGGCCTGGTAATACTAGCATCAACAAACCTCCAATAATTAGAAAGAGCCCGATTATATTTTTTCCAAAAATTAGTGCTAATCTTAGCATCGGTTTTTGCTTCCGCCATTTCGTAGGTTTTCTTTTAGATTCAAGGAAATAATCCTCTGGTATGTTTGCTACAAACCAACTAATACCCAAAATACTTAGTAAAAAAATAAAAATAGAAGATATCCCTAAACCCACTAGTATCTCAGGGTGATCAGAAAACCACTGGATAAAAGAATTTATAAAATTCATAGACCTATCTTAATCAAAAGATTGATTGAAAGAGTATATAAATTAGAAATATTTAATAGATTTATTCTTTTAAGTTAGATATTCTGATTCTTAAGCTTGGACGTAAAA
>QBVY01000033.1 GCA_003283765.1 SAR86 cluster bacterium AG-313-N18 | reverse complement strand
CTTATATGATCCTATGAAAGCTTCGGGTCCATATAAAAATATGCGTAAAGTAAAATATTCTTCAACCTTTAAACCACTTAAGGAATTCAACCTTCAACCTGCCTACGAACGTCTATGGAGATTAGATCTCAATAACCCCATGGCATATACTCACAAAATGATTGAACTAGAAGAAGCCATCAGAGCAGCCGGTCATAATATGAACATTGGAGTATTTCAACCTCTAGGCGGTGGAACAGAAGTATTTCATGTTAGAGCTGTCAGCCAATCAGCGAGTGATCTTGGAAAGGTAGTTGATGATTACTTTGCAGGCAGCTCTTGGTCTAAAATCTGGGATGAGTCAGCACAATACGTTGATGAGATAGTTAGCGATACAATTGAACATTGTCAGATAATTTATACAAAATAGATTGTTTAAAAAAAAGCCTGCATTTGCAGGCTTTTTTATTTATGTTTATTATCTTTTAATCCACGTCATAGCCAATTGAAAGAAAACAATAACTACATTTAATGCAGTTGTAATAAAGCCACCAGGTATAAACCCTGAATTAACTCTTTCAATCAAATCAGCGCCCCTTGATGACACTTCTTCAAGTAATGCCATATTTTCAGCCGCTCCACTAATTATTGCTCCGCCAATTTGCGCTGTGTTGTAAAACATCATTCCAACAAGGAGATAGAATATAGTTGCAGTTATTTTTCCCATAACTGGTGTTTCAGGATCTGCGGCAATTGCTGCAGCAAATCTAAATCCTAGCCAGGACAGCAGAACCATCGCAACCATAAACATTGCATTTGATATAAAGCCTAGATACATCAAATTCCATATTTCATATTCTGTATTCATTTATTTAGTTTCTCCAAAATTACAATCTCTTTATTGAGATATGTAAAAATAATACACTAACATTGAGAATCATTCTCATTTAGTTACATAAATGTAACAATGATATTTATCTCAGTTAAAAATGGTTATTTGTAATGTTAAAAATAAAATTTTCTTTAGTTTGTTTATCTATATTTTTATTATTAGGCTGCGTTAATAATTCTGATACTTCCATATCAAGTAAAGCCGGCGCTCCATTGCTGAAAGGTCTAGGAGATCATTCACATAAGATCTCCTCAAATGTTTATGGAGTTCAACGATATTTTGATCAGGGGTTGGTCCTGGCATTTGCCTTTAATCATGCTGAATCAATTAGAAGTTTTAAAGCGGCTCAAAAACTAGATCCTAGCTGTGCAATGTGCTTTTGGGGAGAGGCCCTAGCATTAGGTCCTAATATTAATGTTAACAGTGATGGTAAGGTTATTATGGCACCTCAAAATAGACTTGCGGCTTTTAAGGCTATAAACACAGCCATTGCCTTGTCTAAATCTGCTTCTACTAAGGAGCAGGCCTATATATCAGCATTGGCTACAAGATATGATGGAAATCCTGATACAAATAGAGAACCATTAGATATAGCTTATGCAAATGCTATGGAGAAACTATCTGACAGATATCCTGAAGATGATGATGCAGGTTCTTTATTCGCAGAAGCCTTAATGAATACTATGCCTTGGAATTATTGGGCTGAAGATGGTGATCCAAAACCTGATACGGTTAAAGTCATTGATCGTCTTGAGTCAGTTTTAGAGAAAAATCTAAATCATCCACTCGCAATACATTTATATATTCATGCAGTTGAAGCATCTTCAGATCCTGCAAGAGCTGAAGGGCCAGCTGATCGATTGGCAAAACTCGTTCCTGGTGCAGGGCATCTTGTTCATATGCCAGCACATATTTATTGGCGTGTAGGAAGATATCACGATGCATCACTTGCCAATATACAAGCCGCAAAAGTAGATGAGGAATATATTGCACAATGCAATGCTCAAGGTTTTTATCCAGCTTTGTATTATCCTCATAACGTTCATTTTTTATGGGCGGCTTCAACCATGGAAGGGCGAAGTAAATTGTCCATAGATTCCGCTTTAAAAGTCTCAAAATATGTTCGTGTTGAACAGATTAAACAAATTCCTTTTTTAGAATTCTTTCATACGATTCCGCTGCTTTCATATGTAAGGTTTGCAAAGTGGGATGAAATTTTGTCATATGAACAGCCCATAGAGGAGTTTAAGTTTTCTTTGGGTATATATCATTATGCAAGATCTATTGCTTTTGCATCAAAAGGTGATGTTAAAAAAGCAAAATTTGAGCAGGAAAAAATTTTACCCCTAAAAGATTCTCCAGAAATAAAAGTAATTATCAAAGCTGGTCAACCATCTGATAAATTACTTGAGATAGCAAATCATCTTGCAATGGGTCAAATTGCAATGGTGAATTCCAATTTAGATGCATCCATTATACATTTTAAAATGGCAGTAGAAGCTCAAGATGCGCTTCCTTATAGAGAGCCTGAATTTTGGTATTATCCAACGAGACAATCGCTGGGTCATGCTTTGATGTTGAGCAAAAACTTCAAAGAAGCAGTTTCTGTGTTCAATCAAGATTTAAAAGATTATCCAAGAAATGGTTGGTCATATTTTGGACTATATAAAGCTCATAAGGCATTGGGAAATGCTGAATTATCAGACAAGGCATTAGAAAAGCACAATGACATTTGGCAAATGTCTGATGTTAAACTTGAATCTTCTATAATTTATTAAATTTTATAATTTATATAATTTGTTTTTGGAAGTGTTTTTAATATTTCCTGTATGAGGTGATGTATGACTGAATTGATTCTTATTATTGTTCAAGTTATTGCTGCAATGGGAGTTGTTATTTCTGTTGTCTACCTCGGAATGCAAATCAATCAACAAAATAAAATAACTAAAGCTCAATTTGGTCATTCTCTTACACAGCGCCAATATGATCGTTTTTTTAATACAACTAAAGATTCTGAGTTTTCAGAATTTCTTGCAAAAGATTGGGCAGCTGATGATCTAACTCATACTGATAGGTGGAGGATTAACCATTTTGTAATGATGTGCCTCGTTGATCTTTTTGATGTTTATGACAAGGTCCAAGAAGGCTTTGTAGATGAATCCCATCTGAACTCTAGAATAAATGCTTTAAGACTTGGAGTGATGAAAAGTGATGCTGGAAAGGGAGTTTGGAATTACATGAAACGGAATAGAAGTAAAGAATTCAATGAATGGTTTGAATTTGAGGTATATGAAAGAGAATTAGAAGTTGATCCCAATCAACAAAAAAGAACCGAAGGAATGAATATAATCAGAGAGTAATCTATGAGCAAGGAACTACATTCACATATTGAAAAAAATAAAGATGTGTTGATTTATGTTAACGGTGAACTTCTCCATAAGAATGATGCAAAGATTTCTGTCTTTGATAGTGGCTTTATGATGGGAGATGGTGTTTGGGAGGGTATTCGACTTGTTAATAATAGGTGGTTATTTATAGATGAGCATTTAGAGAGATTATTTGAAGGAGCCAAAGCAATTGATCTTGAAATAGGGCTAACAATTGAAGACATTAAAATTGCCTTGGAAAATACTAGATCTGCTAACAATATGACTGATAGTGCTCACGCTAGGCTGATGTTGACAAGAGGTGTCAAAAGCAAGCCATTTCAAAAACCATCTTATTCAATGGATGGCGCAACAGCTGTAATTATCATGGAGCATTCTGATGATTCAATAAATAATAACCCTATATCTTTGGCCACTGTGCCTCAAGTTAGGGGAACTCCGATGATGCAAGACCCAAAACTTAACAGCCATTCAAAACTTAATTGTATCCTTGCTTGCATTCAAGCCGAAAAAGCTGGTGCTGATGAGGCGCTAATGTTAGATCCTTTAGGATTTGTAAATACAACAAACTCATGTAATTTTTTTATAGTTAAAAAAGGTGAAGTATGGACGAGTACAGGTGATTACTGCATGAATGGAATTACAAGAAAGAAAGTAATTTCTATTTGTAAGGATAACAAGATTCCTATTTTTAAAAAAAACTTCTCACTTGTTGATGTATATTCAGCTGATGAATCTTTTGTAACAGGAACTCTAGGCTCAATTACCTCAGTCAGTGAAATTGATGGTAGGAAGATTGAAGATAAAAGTAAGCATAAGATTACTGAAAAACTTCAAAGTTTATATCTTCAATTAATAAAAAATGGCTGAAAGACTCAATCTCGCTATGTGGTCCGGTCCACGCAATCTTTCAACAGCTCTTATGAGAAGCTTTGCTAATAGAGAAGATATTATTGAAGTAATTGATGAGCCATTCTATGCATCATATTTAAAAGAATCTAATAAAAAACACCCTATGTATAAGGAAGTTTTAAATAGTCAAGAATCGAACTGGAAGATAGTCGTGGAAAATTGTTTAAGAAAAGATGGTACGGGTATATGTTATCAAAAGCACATGGTGCAACATATTCTCGCTAATTTTGAAAAAAAATGGATTCTAAAATGCTTAAATTGTTTTCTAATAAGAGAACCAAAGGAAGTTATATCAAGTTTTTTAAATAAATGGCCTGAAGCTGATTTTGAAGATTTTGGCTTTTTAGATCAAATTAATCTATTTCATTACATCAAGAATGAATCAGGCATGCCTCCAGTAGTTATTGATGCAGCGGACTTGCGAGATTGCCCTGAAACTTATTTACCAAGATTGTGCTCTAAACTAAATATATCTTGGGATCCTAAAATGCTCCAATGGGACGCAGGCCTTAAACCATATGATGGAATTTGGGCATCTCACTGGTACCCATCGGTGAATTCTTCAACAGGTTTTAAAAAAAACATTCAACAAAAAGAGTTCTCAGATACAGTATTAAACTTTGCAGCTATGGCTGAAGATTCATATCATGAGTTACTTACCTATAAGATATAGAAAATGAAACAAAATTATTGGCGCTCTAACTTAAAAATTCTTTCAATCCTTCTCTCTATTTGGTTCATTGTGTCATTTGGATTTGGGATTATTTGGTCAGATTCTCTTGATCAACTTCAAATTGGCGGATTTAAGCTTGGTTTTTGGTTTGCTCAACAAGGCAGTATTTATTTCTTCGTAATCTTAATTTTTATTTATATATATCTAATGAATAGATTAGATAAAAAATATAAAGATAAATCTGAGGAGAAATTTTAGCGTCTATGGATACTCAGGTACTTACTTATATTTTTGTTGGCCTTTCTTTTGCCTTATATATTGGTATCGCCATCTGGTCTCGTGCCTCTTCAACAAATGAATTTTATATAGCTGGAAAGGGTGTTCACCCTGTTGCAAATGGTATGGCAACAGCTGCTGACTGGATGTCGGCTGCTTCATTCATTTCAATGGCTGGTCTCATAGCATTTCTTGGAAAAGATGGTTCAGTGTACTTAATGGGCTGGACGGGAGGATATGTTCTCTTGGCTCTATTGTTAGCTCCATATTTAAGAAAATTTGGTCAATATACAGTTCCTGATTTTATTGGAGCAAGATACTACTCAAATGCAGCTAGGTTGGTTGCTGTGATATGCCTAATATTTGTTTCATTTACTTATGTAGCTGGTCAAATGAGAGGTGTTGGTATTGTATTCTCAAGATTTCTTGAGGTTGATATTAACCTAGGAGTAATTATTGGTATGTGCATAGTATTCTTTTATGCAGTCTTAGGTGGCATGAAAGGTATTACCTATACTCAAGTAGCACAGTATTGTGTATTGATATTTGCTTATTTAGTTCCAGCAATATTCATCTCTATCCTTATGACTGGTAATCCGATTCCTCAATTAGGCTTTGGAGACACTCTGGTTAACAGCGATGTCTATTTATTAGACAAATTAGATAAAGTTACGACTGAGCTTGGATTTAATGCTTATACGGAAAATACCAAATCTACTATTGATATCTTTTGTATTACTGCTGCTTTGATGTTTGGAACAGCTGGTTTACCACATGTAATTGTTAGATTCTTCACAGTTCCAAGAGTAAGTGATGCTAGAAAATCAGCTGGATATGCTTTGATATTTATTGCTATTTTATATTCAACTGCACCTGCAGTTTCTGCATTTGCACGAATGAACTTCATTGATTCTGTCCAAGAGGTTCAATACAAAGAAGCTCCAAGCTGGTTTAAAAATTGGGAAAATATCGGATTAATTGCTTGGAAAGATAAAAATAATGATGAACTTATTCAATATTCATCTGGTAATGCATTAGATGGAGTAAAACCAGATTTTAACAATGGAAGAGGGCTATCTGGTGAAAGGCTAGTTAACAACAATTCAGATTTATCAAATTCTAATGAGGTTTATATTGATAGGGACATCATGGTTTTAGCTAATCCTGAGATAGCTCAATTACCAGGTTGGGTTGTTGCATTAGTAGCAGCAGGTGCTTTAGCTGCAGCATTATCAACTGCAGCTGGCTTATTGCTAGTCATATCAGCCTCAATATCACATGATCTTTTGAAGAAAACCTTCATGACTCAAATAACTGAAAAACAAGAACTCCTCTACGCACGTTGCTCTGCAGCGGTTGCAATATTTATAGCTGGACTCTTTGGTATATATCCACCTGGATTTGTAGCACAAGTAGTAGCATTTGCATTTGGACTAGCGGCAGCAACAATATTTCCTGCATTGCTGATGGGAATATTTTATAAAAGACTTAATAAAGAAGGTGCAATAGCAGGAATGCTTTCTGGATTAGTTATTACCTCTGCTTACATAATTAATTATAAGTTTATTAATGTCCATTTAAATTCTGCTGATAATTGGTTTCTAGGCATATCTCCAGAGGGATTTGGCTTTATAGGTATGATCGTTAACTTTTTTGTTGCACTTAGTATTTGTTATTTCTTCAAAAAACCACCTAAGAGTGTTGACCAAATGGTTGATAGCATAAGAAATCCGTAGTTGTTAGCAATTCAGGGGTCTACCAAGGCATTTGTACCAAGACCCGAGCCATAAACAACTGCATTAAGCCAGATTCTATTTGTCCCTCTAGTCGAACCTCTGAAATTTGGCTCACCAGAGAATAATATTACTTGGCCTTTTCCTATTTTTTCTCTTGTTACATATGCTGAATTAGCTATTCTTTGAGCTGCTTCTGGCCACACTAAACCACTCATTCTTACTTTTATATTTTTTTCAGATGGAATAAGAGACCAATTAATTTGTTGAGCATTGTTTGAATTTAAATTTGGAACAAGTGCACCAATTCTGACTGCTGCTTCAACATTATCTCCAGTCATTAAAACAGGGTAATTTGAATACAACACCGGTAAAATATCTGGGCTACCGAAAGTTAGCCAATGCTTTTTATCAGTTCTTCCAGCAACAAATGATCCAGATGGCATAAATATTGATTGCCATTTATCTCTCATTTCAAGCTCTTCTGTAGACATTTCAATTTTAATTGATTCCCATGGGTAATTAATTAAATTATCAATACTGTTACTATTAATTTTTTCTTTATTAATCTGATCATCTAAAGCCATAATCTCTCTCATTAGATCAAATTTGTAATCATTAACAT
>QBVY01000032.1 GCA_003283765.1 SAR86 cluster bacterium AG-313-N18 | reverse complement strand
TATAAGAAAGCATCTGTAATTATTTTTGATGAGGCCACAAGCGCCCTTGATAATGAAACAGAAGCCGAGGTGATGCAAGCAATTAAGAACTTAGGATCTGATTTAACAATCATCATAGTCGCACATAGACTAACAACTCTCAAAAGTTGTTCAAAAATTATTGAATTAGACTCTGGAAAAATTAGTCGAGTTGGTACATATGAGCAAATAATCGATCAATCAACTTTAAATCTTAATTAAATGAAGATTATTGCATTAATTCCAGCGAGGAAAGGATCAAAAGGCATTCTTAATAAAAATATGCAAATGTTAAACGGAATGCCGTTAGTTGAACATACAATAAAAGCAGCATCTATGGCGGATAACATTGATGAAATCTGGCTGTCTTCAGATGATCCTAATATTCTTGCTATCGGAAAAAATTACAATCTAAATAATATTAAAAGGCCAAAAAATATATCATCAGATTCGGCCTCAGCTGCAGATGTAGTAAAGCACTTTCTGTCCTTGCTTCCAAACATTGAAGATAAAAGCAATACCATAATTGGGTACCTTCAACCGACTTCTCCATTAAGAACAGAATTACATATTGATGAACTAATATTAAAAATGAAAAAAGAGGGCATCTCTTCATCATTGAGTGTTGTAAAATTGGAAAAATCTCCCTTCAAATCATTTGTAATTGAAAAACGTTCTGGAAACTTAAAATCTTTGTTTAATGAGAAGTATTCTAATTTTAGAAGGCAGGATCTACCAGATGTTTATATTCCAAATGGAGCAATGTATTTCTTTTCAATCCTTGATTTTGTAAAAAGGGGCGGATTTCCCTCTAATGGAAGCATGCCATATGTTATGAGCAAAGAAGATAGTATCGATATCGATTGGGAAAGTGATATAAAAAAAGTTGTAAAGGTATTAGAGGATAGAAAATAGAGTAATATGAATCAAGACCTACTAATAAATTTGCTTTATCCAGCTCTTCGAAGGAACAAGACTTTAAAAAATAAATTTATGGGACAAACATGCTATATATTTGGCAATGGCTCCTCACTTAAAAATATAGACTTTTCGCATTTCACAAATCGTCCAACGATTGCAATAAATCAGCTTGTACTGCATAAAGATTTTCATATGTTAGATACTTGTGCGTATGCAATACCAGAGCCTTTTTTCTTTTATAGTTATTTTAAGAACCCATATAGCCTAAAGTATGAAGAAAATATTATGGGTAATTTATTTAGGTCTGAGATAGCACAATATCCAAAAATTAAAATTTTTACGAGCATCGCAAATATATTTGGAAGGGTTAAACCAAAAACATATTTTCTGCATCATTTCGGCAAAAGAAAAACGGATATACTTCATTATGATATATGCTCTAGATTTAGTTTTTTAAGTGGTGGGCTTCATTCTGCCTTGGGTTTAGCAATAGCCTTTGGGTTTGAAAAAGCAATTTTAGTTGGGTGTGATTACCTGATGAAACCCAAGACATACGGACATTTTTATTCTTATCCACATTCTTTGAATCATGAGCGTGATGACTCTAATCCTTATAAGGAATTATTGCAAAGCTGCATTTCAAAAATTGAGATCGAGGCTATATCTGATAAGCCAGTGGGCTGCTGGGTTCCATGTAATGATTACGAAACTTTTACTGGTTCTAAAATTAAATATAGAGAGAATACAGAAATTGTGACAAATAGAAATTTATTGACTTTGAATAAAGCATACAAAATGGGACAATATACTTCTAAAATATTTGCTGATAATTAGCATAGAATTGTAATGAAAAAAATTAAGTATGGCAGACAAGAAGTCACCAAAGACGACATTGACTCAGTTGTTAAAGTTCTTAATTCTGAGCTTTTAACTCAGGGACCAGTAGTCCCAGAATTTGAAGATGCGTTATGTAATTTTACTGGGGCAAATTACGCAGTTGCATCAAATAGCGCAACGTCTGCTCTCCACATTGCCTGCATGGCTCTTGAACTTGGGCCAGGTGACATTTTGTGGACTTGCCCCAATACTTTTGTCGCAACATCTAACTGTGCAATTTATTGCGGTGCATCTGTAGATTTCATAGACATTGATCCACTTTCTTACAATATAAGCATTAAAGATTTAGAAAATAAACTAAAAGCAGCGAAACTTTCAGGAAAGCTACCAAAAATTGTCATACCGGTCCACTTGAGTGGACAACCATGCCAGATGCAAGAAATAAATAATCTTAGTAAAGAATATGGATTTAAAATAATTGAAGATGCATCTCATGCAATCGGAGCTAAATACAAAGAATCTCTAGTGGGGAGTTGTGAATATAGTGATATTACGGTATTTAGCTTTCATCCAGTCAAAATTATTACTACTGGTGAGGGGGGAGCTGCCCTTACTAATAATGATGAGATTGCAAATAAATTAAGGCAACATAGAAGCCATGGAATTACATCCAACCCAAATGAAATGATGCAAAGGCCGAAAAAAGAACTGTGGAACTATCAACAGATTACTCTCGGTTACAATTATAGGATGACTGACATATGTGCAGCGCTTGGCATCAGTCAGATGAAAAGACTTTCAGAGATTATCAATAAAAGACATGCCATTGCTCGCCGTTATGACAAAGAGCTTAGCTCGCTGCCCCTATCTATACCATGGCAACATCCAGATACTTTTTCTAGTTATCATCTTTATATAATAAGATTAGATTTAGATAAAATTACTAAAACGCACCCGGTCATTCATGATGAGTTGCTCGATTTAGGTATACTAGTAAATCTCCATTATATTCCGGTTTATAGGCAACCATACTACGAATCGATGGGCTTTAAAGCGGGGTATTGTCCTGAATCAGAGAGTTATCATAGAGACGCGTTAAGTATTCCAATTTATCCTACTCTAACGGAGCAAGAACAAAGCCAAGTAATAACGACTCTCAAAAAAGTTATTTTTTAGATAATGAAGACCAAAAGTTTTGCGTTTCGAGTAGATGCGTCTCAGGAAATTGGTTATGGACATATTATGCGATGTCTTACAATGGCTAACGAGCTTTTAAATCTTTCTTGTAAATCCTTCTTTATATGCACTAAATTAGACAAAAATCTCTTTAGCCAGATTAGGGCGATGGGGCATGAGGTTTTTGAAATATCAAAAGGTCACAATCATGAGTTTGAATCCGAGATAGATTATATATCTACCCAAAAAATCATTGATTCTCTTAATATTGATTGGCTCATACTTGATCATTACCTGATTGACCATGAATGGGAGGAACGATTTTTAATATCTGGTCTGAAAATAATGGTTATTGACGATCTAGCTAACAGGAAACACCTTTGTAATATTTTGCTAGATTGCAATCTAGGCAAAACTCCGGAAAATTATCATCAATTAGTACCTGCTAAATCAAGGGTTTTATGCGGTGCTAAATACTCTATAGTAAGGAATGAGTTTTTATTGGCTAGGAGTCAGTCTCTTAGAATTAGATCAAATAAGAAAGAACTAAGAAATATTTTAATCAATATAGGTGCAAGTGATCCGATGAATCTGACTGAGGACGTGCTTAAAAAGCTTTGCAGTAACAAATATATAAAGCAATTCTCAATTTCAGTAATTTTATCAAGCATATCTCCCCATTTAGATTCAATCAGTAGCGCGGTATCTAATTCAGGGCTTACTGTAAAAATATTTCATGATGTGAAAAGTATGTCTAATATTCTTCTTGAACAAGATCTTGTTATTGGCAGTGTTGGCGTGTCAGCATGGGAAAGATGTGTAATGGGTGTCCCATCTATTTCTCTTATTGCTGCAAATAATCAATTAGATGGTGCAATAGCACTTCATAATTCTGGGGCTACAATAGTTATAGATCAATCATTCAATAACAATTTTTCATTGCATGATGCGATAGATTTTTATATGAATAAAAAAAACCTAGTTTCAGCCTCAAAGCTATCTGCAAAATTAGTGGATGGAAATGGTATCAAAAGAATAATTGGTTTGATTGTCTAGTTAAATGAGCATAATTAGAGATTTAACGGAAGATGACTTAAATATTATTTTAGAGTGGAGGAATCATCCCTCAATTAGGCAGGCAATGATTAAACAACATATCATTTCACCATCTGAACATAGAGACTGGTTTCAATCTATTAAGTTAGGTAAAAAAAATTTTCCTCTAATTTATGAAGAAAATGATTTGTCCTTAGGATATGTAATTTTTAATTTAATTGATGATTCCAGGAATGCAAACTGGGGTTTTTACTCTGCACCAGATGCTCCCAAAGGTACAGGGTTTAGAATGGCAAAAGCAGCATTATATTATGCTTTTAACCAATTAGATATAAAAGAAGTTTTCGGACAGGCCTTGATTGCTAATGAAATATCTCAAAATTTTCATACAAGACTTAAATTTAAAAAAGAAAATATATCAACTAGGAATTCAAAATATAACTTAAAATATAAGAATATGATTTGCTATAAACTAAAGAGTTCCGATTGGTTGAAAGATGAAAAATCCTAAGATTAAAATAAATGGTAGAGAAATTTCAGAGGACTCGCCTCCCTATATAATAGCCGAGCTTTCTGCTAATCATAATGGCAGCATCGAAACCGCCATGAGAATTATAGAAGAGGCTAAAAAAGCTAAGGCTGATGCCATAAAACTACAAACCTATACAGCTGATACGATAACACTAAATTCCTCAAATCCAGATTTTCAAATTCATGGAGGTTTGTGGGACGGCAGGACACTTTATGAACTTTATGATGAGGCTCATATGCCTTGGGATTGGCATGAAATATTATTTAAACATGCGGAAAAAATTGGGATAACAATTTTTAGCTCACCTTTTGATAATTCAGCCGTGGATTTGTTGGAGGATTTGAACGCTCCTGCATATAAAATTGCATCATTTGAAGCTATCGATCTGCCATTAATTGAGTATGTGGCTAGTACTGGTAAACCAATGATAATTTCAACTGGAATGGCTGATCTCAAGGAGATTGAGGAGGCGGTTTATACAGCTAAAAACGGTGGTTGTTCAAATTTAGCAATACTTCATTGTGTAAGCGGCTATCCTGCTCCGGCTGAGGACTATAATTTAAAAACAATACTAGAAATGAAGAAAAAATTTAATTTAGTTACAGGGCTATCTGATCATACCTTAGATAATAACACTGCAATAGCCAGCATAGCATTAGGTGCATCAATAGTAGAAAAGCATTTTACTCTCGATAGAGAAGGCGGAGGTCCAGACGATAGTTTTTCACTTGAACCAAATGAGTTAAATCAATTATGTAAAGGCGTTAAAGTTGCTTGGAGTGCGTTGGGCGAAGTTAATTTTTCAAAAAAATCGAGCGAAGAAGCAAATTTACAATTTAGAAGGTCCCTATATTTTGTAAAGGATATGGTTAAGGGTGAATCAATATATGAAGGTTCTGTAAGAAGTGTAAGACCTGGCTTTGGAATACCACCCAAATATTTTAAACATATACTCGGGCAAAAAGTTATTTGTGATGTAAAAAAAGATACGCCAGTAAAAAATGAATATTTAGAAAAGCCAATTATTTAAAATGAAACCACAAACTAAGGGACAAGAAATGTACGGATGGGCTCAAGACTTATTCCCTATCAATAGAAGTATTTCTGGTGAAGGTTTAAGAGAGACGCTTTGCTATATTCAGTCTTTATTACCTCAACTTAAGTTTCACGAAATCAAAACTGGAGAAAAGGTATTTGATTGGGAGGTCCCTTTAGAATGGAATATTTCTGAGGCATTTATTAAAGATGATAATGACGAAGTAATTGTAGATTTTAAAAATAATAATCTTCATGTTGTTGGGTACTCTAAGCCGGTAGATTGCATATTGAACTTAGATGAATTACAGAATCATCTTCACTCAATTCCATCTCAACCGGAGGCTATTCCATATATAACTTCATACTATTCTCAGAACTGGGGATTTTGTCTTGCACATGAGCAGCGAAAGAAACTCAAAGAAGGTAAATATCATGTCGTTATAAAATCAGAATTAAAAAAAGGAGTAGTAAACTATGCCGATTTATTCATTCAAGGCCAAAGCAGTAAAGAAATTTTTCTATCTACATATGTATGTCATCCATCGATGGCCAATAATGAGCTATCAGGCCCGATTGTTTCAACAGCTTTAGCTCAGTGGGTACAAAAATTAAAAAATCCATATTTTTCATATAGATTTGTTTTTATCCCAGAAACAATTGGCTCTCTGATATATCTTAGTAAGAATGTCTCTCATTTAAAAGATCATGTCATAGCTGGTTTTAATATTACATGCATAGGGGATGATCGCTGCTACTCGTTTATGCCATCAAGAGATGGGAATACACTTTCTGATAGGGTTGGCCAACATATTTTGAAGCATTTAGACTCAGAATATAAAAAATACTCTTGGCTTAATAGGGGAAGTGATGAAAGGCAATATTGTGCTCCTGGGATTGATTTGCCAATTTCTAGTATCATGCGAAGCAAGTATGATGAGTACCCTGAATATCACACTTCACTCGATGACCTCTCACTTATTTCTCCTGAGGGTTTAGCAGGCGGATTAAATGCAATGATAAGATCTCTGGAGGCTATTGAATCTAATTGTTTTCCTAAGGCAAACATTCTTGGCGAACCACAGCTAGGAAAAAGAGGTTTATATCCAGATACATCTACAAAAGAGTCTACAGATTCTGTGAGAGTGATGATGGATTTTTTAACATATGCTGATGGTAGAAACGATCTACTAGAAATTGCTGAATTGATAAATGTTCCAATTTGGGAATTGCAGAAAGTAGTCAATATTTTCTTAAACCATAATTTATTAGTTTTAGAAAGGGAAAAAATATGAAAGAAATTAAGGTAATTCAATATCTTCCTCTTACTCATCCAAGAGCAACGCTAAGATTTGTAAAGAGGCTAGATTCAAAAGGAGTTATGACTATTTTGGACCTAGAAGACAGCGCACAAGACCCATTTGACAAGATAAAGACTAGAGATTTAAAAATAGGAGCTAGAGAAAATTTCCTAGAATTAGTTCACAGCAAGAATTGGACTGGGGATGAATTTAAAAATTTAATTTATGTTCGTGTTAATAGCAGTGATACTGAATTTTTTAAAGAGGATATAAGTACTGTTCTTAAAATTCAACAATGTGGTTTTCCAATAGCGGGTATTTTTTTACCAATGGTTGAATCATATCAAGAAATTGAGCACACAATATCTTTGCTATCGGAACATAGTGCAGAGACCTCTTTAGAGGTTGTTCCTATGATTGAAACAAAAAAAGGAATGCAAGATTTACAAAAATTACTTGAAAGTGATGTGAATAAGAATCATTTTTCTAAGGTGCATTATGGACACTTTGATTATTGTTTGGATGCAAATTTATGGCCTTTTCCTGATCCAGATCAAAGCACTTTTTGGGACATAATTAAACCAATGGTTAATTTAATAGCAAGCTATGATAAAACATATGTGCACACACCATTTCCTTTTCCAAATAATCCCC
>QBVY01000031.1 GCA_003283765.1 SAR86 cluster bacterium AG-313-N18 | reverse complement strand
CTGGCGAGCTTTCATTTACAAGCTCAATCGCTTTTTCACCATATCGACCAAGCAAACGTTGAGCCCAACTAGTATTTTCAGGTGACAAAGACTGGGCAGTAATTGTTGGAGTTAAGAACACTCTATTATCGGAAATCTCTTTAGCTTGAGGAAGATTATCTTTGGCTGCTGCTAGAGCATCTAATGCGATCAATCGAAAGGTAGTAAGCTTGCCACCGCTAACAGTGATCAATCCATTATCAGACCAAACAGCATGATCTCGACGTTCTTTTGAAGGGTCTTTACTTTTTTCCGCACCAATCACTGGGCGAACACCAGCCCAAGTTGATAGGACATCACTACGATTTAATATCTTGCTAGGAAACTGGCTATTGAAAGCTTTTAACAAGTAATCTACCTCTTGATCAGAAATGCCAGCCTCAATATCTATATCATCATCATGATCTATATCTGTAGTTCCGATAACTGTTGTTCCCTCCCACGGGTATACAAAAACACCTCGCTTATCATCCACATGCAGGAAAGTCATGACATCAGAAATAGGAAATAAGGATTTAGCAATAATAATGTGGCTACCACGCAACGGCCTAATTCGAGTTTCGCTATTAACAACATTTCTAAGTCTGTCTGCCCACGCACCTGTTGCATTAATTACGACTGGGGCATTTAAATGAATCAATCCAGAATGATCACTGTCGTGAATGCTCACGCCAGAAACCTGGCCATCTATTAATAAGAGATCCTCAACTTTTGTGTAATTTAAGGCATAGCCACCATCATCAATACTATCTTGTAATACGCGAAGTACTAATCGAGAATCATCCACCATCGCATCTGTATAACAACTTGCTCCCTGAAGTTTGTAGTCATCTAGGCCCTTAAAACGCTCCAATAATTCCTTGTTATTGCAGTATCTATTATCTTGAGCACCAGCAAAAAAGTCATAGATGGTTAAAATGATCTTCATAGCTATGCGGCCAGGAAATTTACCTTTTCTAAAAGTGAAGTAAAAAGAAATTGGGTCAACCAATCCTGGAGCTTCTTTTAAAAGCCGCTGTCTTTCTTGAACTGATTCTTTGGTAAGTTTTATATCGCCGGCAGCAAGATAGCGCAAGCCTCCATGAACCATTTTTGATGATCGGCTTGAGGTGCCCCATGAGAAATCTTGTTGCTCAAGCAATAATGCTCTGTAACCTTGACGTCGCGCTTCACGAAGAACGCCAGCGCCAGTAATACCTCCACCAATAACGATAATATCCCAATCCAAATGCTCACCATTACGCATTTTAGATAAAAGTTTTTCGCGATTAGTAAATCCAGTCATAGTTGATTAGTGCTTATCATCAGGAAGTAACTTTCCTGGATTCATTTGACCTTTGGGATCAAATTGTTCACATAAACTATTAATTGCAGCGATGCCAAGCTCGCCTTTTTCAGCTGTTAAATAATTCTTGTGGTCACTGCCTACACCATGCTGATGACTGATAGTACCGCCATGAGCAACAATCTGATCGGCTCCAGCTTTTTTTAACTTCATCCATCGATTCATTCCCTGCTCGTAAGTTTCACCTATGCGAAACAAATAAGTTGTGTAAATGCTCGATCCCTGACCATAGACGTGAGATAAATGAGTATAAGCATGCACTTGCTCACCCTCATCATCCAAAGCTGTTCGAATTGCTTGCTCAATATTTTCTGCAGCTTCAGAAACTTTTGACCAATCAACGGCTGTCTCCATGGTATCTACAACATAGCCTTCTGCGCCTAGCGGATCTCGAAGATATGGAGCGCGGAATCGACCATGAGCCCAATTCTCACCAAGACCAGATTCATCTGCAACACCACCAAGATCAGAACAGTGATCAAGCGCTAATTGATAGGCAGCATCACAATGACGAGCGGAGCCAGTGACCCCAAATGTCATCATGACTTTACCTTCTCCAATGCCTTTTTTAGATAGTGATTCCTCTAAGGTAACTACCCCGCTGCTGTCGCTGCCCGCACCCATATATAGAAGACTGGTTGTCTCAAGTGGGTTGCTTAATCGCACCATAGACAAAGCTACTCGCTGCTGAATCAGTTCCCTCGCAGCACTAATCCCAATTTCCCAAGAAGGAAAAAAGACCACTTGAAATTTTTCTTTCTCTGGCAAGGGTGTGATGCGAACAGTAACTTCAGTAATGATTCCCATGCGACCCTCTGAGCCAAGAATCATTTCACGAACATCGGGGCCGGCTGAAGATGCTGGAATGGTTGGAATTGTCATGGTGCCATTAAGGGTTTCGATAGTGCCCCCAGCAAACATATTTTCTATGCGCCCATAATGCAGAGATTGTTGGCCGCTTGATCGACTAGCCACCCATCCGCCCAAAGTGGATAACTCCCAAGATTGGGGAAAGTGACCTAGTGTGTAGCCATGTTTTTTTAGCTCTTCCTCCACAACGGGACCTGGAGCACCAGCCCCAAAGGTAGCTAACTGACTTTCGGTATCAATACTCAACATGGAATTCATTTTTACCATATCAATCGTCAATACCGGCTTATCGCTTATCTCGGGATTAATATGGCCCACCACCGATGTTCCACCACCATAAGGGATAACTATCAAATTATTTTCTTTAGCATGAGCTAGAAGTTCTCGAACCTGCTCTGATGATTCTGGGAATGCAACGCCATCTGGGAAGGTATCAATATTACCACTATGCATTTCTAGCCAATCAGGCAAACTTTGACCACGTGCATGACGGACTCGTGTTTCTGGATCGGTTTTTATTAACGGATGGTCATCAAGGCGCGCATTGGGAACCTTAGCCATCACCTCATTTAAGGTTGCTTGACTAAGTGCCGTGCCTGGTCCAACGAGGGCTTCTAAGAGCGCGCGAAGACCATTACTAAGTTCCATAGTCAGATCACTATCTTCATTCCCCCAACCATTCCATAAACGCATTGAATTCACCTTGTAAAAGTTTGTATTTTATAGCGCATCTGCGCTGATCTTACCAATGTAAGTATAGCCTTTTTCATGATGAAAAAATCAAGGACAAGTTAAGGTTTGTGAAGTTATAACAGCGATTATTTGCCTAACAAACCTTGGTTCTGAGCCCACTCACGAGTTAGTTTCATGCCTTCCTCAAATGTAACCTCAGGCTTCCACCCAAGAATACGTTCAGCTTTTTTGATTGAAAACCAGCTCTTGGTTGAAAGCTGTTTTACGGTTGATGGCGAGGCTTCATTTAGGTTGCCCATAAGGTCAGCTACCACTGATGCCATTGCTGATATTTTTAAAGCTAGCTTGGTCGAAACTGCCATGGGTCCCTTTTTACCTAACCATTGGTAGTGAGGAGTGAAATAGTCTTTGGTAAACATATAGCCTTCGCAAGATAAATTAAAAATTTCACCAGCTGCGTCTGGATGCCTTGAAGCCATTGCTATACCTCGAACTAAATCATCAATATAAATGGGTCTAAAAAATCCCTCTCCTTTTTCTGGAAGCATAAACTGGTTTTTAGCAATTGCTTCTAATGGAGCAATTATCCAAGGGCGGCTACCCGGACCATATGCATCTCCTGGACGAATGATCACCACCTCTATGTCGTCATTAGCCTGCTCACTCAAGACAACATGCTCTGAGGCTAGTTTTGTCAGCACATAACTGCCTCCATCAGCATGCACAGGATAAGTTTCATCTAACTCACCCTCTGCTGTATTTCCATAAGCAACGATTGATGAAATTTGCACAAAACGCCTAACTTTGTGTTCTTTTGCTGCTTGAATTAAGTTACGAGTTGCCAAGACATTTACTCGCCACATATCTGAGTCTTGCATTGCATTAGATACAAGAGCAGCAGTATGAATAATCACATCGCTTTCAGTTAACAACTGGCTGATTGAATAAGGTTGAGATATATCACCCTCAACAATATCGTCGCCATTCCCAATAAGATCAACGCCTACAACAGCTTGACCCTGGTTTTGGTAATAACGCATCAATGACCCGCCAATGAATCCATTAGCACCAGTTATAAGTATTTTTTTAATAGCTTGTTCGCTCATATGAAAACCTTAACAAAATAATTCTGACTTTTCAGTCCATATTCTTTCTATAAAAAGAACCGAAAATCTTTGTTATTAATGACTTTGAAAAGAGATGCGTAATGATTGTAGTGAACTTATTAGCAAGGCCAGGAACTACAATATCCTTGCCAGCAAAACATGCTTTTATACCGATTTCAGCTACATCTTTAGCTGACATCATCATTCCAGATGGAATGCGCAGAGTTGCACCTTGATCAGGGTTATCCATCATTTTTGTAGCAGTATAACCAGGACATAATGCAGTTACCTGAACCCCGCTATCTGCAGCAATCATTTCATTGGACAATGCTTGAGAAAAAGACACAACATAAGCTTTTGATGCAGCGTACACATTCTGATTTGGAATAGCCATCCAACCAGCCAGTGAAGCCACATTTAGTATATGCCCGCCTCCATTAGAGGACATTTTAGCTGCATACAAGTGAGTCAAAGCAGTTAGAGCTATTACATTAACTTGAATCATTTTTTCTTGAGCTTCAAGACTAAGGTTAGCAAAAAATCCATTATGCAGAAGCCCAGCATTATTAATTAAAAAATTTACTTGTAGCCCTCTATCTTCAATACGTTGAAATAAATTTTGAGCTGCTTTGGGCTCTGATAGATCAGCTGCCATGACAGTGCATTCAACTCCAAATTCATCACTCAATCTAACTGCTAACTCATTTAGCTTTTCTTCGCGACGAGCAACAAGAATCAGATCATAACCACGGCCTGCAAGGATCTCCACAAATTCAGCTCCTATTCCATCGGATGCTCCTGTGACTAATGCAACATTATTTTTAGATGTATTCACTATGAAATTATCTTAACTTTAATTTAACCAAATTGGTGAAGACCAAGCTCTTTCTTGAATTGTAGCTGGTATATCTGATCTAGGTTGTTCACCAGCTCTAACTGCATCCCATGTAGACCATCTGCACACTGGATTCTCCAGAACTCTGGAATAATAAAATGCCTCTTGATCTGCTTTAAATTCAGGGTCCTGCCATAGAACCTTCATTTCTCTTGACCCTGAATCTGCACTTATAGAGCAATCACTTAAATCTACCCATGCTTCATTATCAGGACAACGATTAGTTTTCGGGTCAACACTAAGCCCATCAGAACATGCAATATCAAACACTTGCTCTTTTTGCTCTCCATCTTCAAGCCAGCCTTTGATAACTTGAGTTCTCTGCAATGGTGCGCCTTGAGGGTCAGCTATTGCCCAGACTAAAAAAGTTGGATTTTTATTTTTTTCGATATTAAGAGTCCCTCCCATTGGAATGCTTCTTGCATAAGCATCTTGGATGAGAGAAAGATCATCAAGATTTGAATTCTCCAAATCATAGCCAGCAAAGAATCTGACTTTCAGTCTAGGTCCGCTGGTTGCAAATGTTTCCTTACGTCGAAAGGCATCATAAATAGCCTCACGAGTGTTTTCTTCTGCCCAAACTCCTGCAAGGCCCGATGCAGCAAATTGGACAAGTCTGTCACTGGCAGAAAAATAATCTTTTCCATCTACTTCCTTGAGTATATTTGGTCTCATAATTTTTAAAAAAGTTCCATAAAGTCTATTAAATGGAATGGAGCCTCTTAGCTCAGCTGTTCCATCTAACATGCCAACCTTAGAAAAGTACAATTCTTCACTATCAGAAGGTCCTCCAACATGAGAATCGCTTGATCCTATTAAGCCAAATTTATATGGATTTGTTAGGCCTTTTTCAGCAAGAGTAAGGCCTCTAAGATATGCATCTCTGACATAACCACCCCTTAGATTATTTACCAGTTTCTCTGCCTCCACTCCGGTTTTAGCTTCAAAGGCTGCCCACTCATCATTCTTTGAAAGCAATGGATGTGTTTCTGAGGTCCCTTTGACCTGAGTAATTTCAACTAAAGGTTCATTTAGAGTGCGATTTTGCGCGTACTCCTCATCAATTGGTCCGCCGTGGTAATCATTTAAAGAAAATGCGGCTCCCCCTGAAATATTAGTATTGTGCGGAATGGCTAAACTCTCAACACCATTTGATCTTAGTTGATTCATCCAATCCCACAAATCCTCAGGATCTTGACTATTATTTCTTGTGAAAAGTTGGGCGGGCAAATTTTTAGTATCCTTAAATATGACGTTTCGATGCAAATAATTATTATAGAGATCTAAGCTGGGCGTATATTCGTAAGCAGCAAAAGTAGTAAAAGTGCCTGGTACATATGCATCATCTGCAGCTTTAATGGTTTTCTGCCAAACCGTTCTACCAACTTCTAAAATAAGAGACAGATCAATACTTCCATCTTCAAGCCCTGCTCTAACTTCTTCACCAAAAGGCTTAAAAAGACCCTGCCTTTTAATAAGAGAAAAAAATCCCGTGCCTGCGGATTCATTTAGATTATGGAGTGGCTTCGTAAATTCATACTGAGAAAACTTAGAAGTTGTATCAGCTGCCTCCTTCATCAACCCCATAAATATACCGTGATCAGTCACGGCATAAAAATCTAAAGGTTTACTTAATTGAATGAGGTACCCGCTTGGATGCAGTATTGGATAACCTTGCGCATACTTATATGCGTCTGCAGGTGTACTAATTGTGCCAAAAGTATAAGCATCAAATGAATTTTCTGTATGGACATGCAAATCTCCGTAATAAGCATTTTTATTTGGGTTGGGCAAAGGTCTAGGCTGAATTTGAACTTCCAATAATGGCTTGTCATGCAAAGATACTTCTAAATTTGTTGATTTATTTGCGTCTGAGCATGATGCGACAATCAAAACAAACACGACTAACAAATTATTTTTAATTTTCATACCTATTCTCCTAAACGTTTAAATATTTCTTCTTTTAAAAGCCACATTCTATCCTGTCCCCAGACATAAAATGGATTGCCTCCATCTTGATCAGTAATCTTAAAACTTGGAACCCCCCAACAATTTCCTGCATACATGTCTTCAACATTATCATTGAGAATTTTTTTCCATCGCTTGGTGTTTAAATCTTTTTTTATTAGCTGCCAATCAAGGCCAAGATCAGTTACCACATTTTGTAAAAAACTTTCATCGCCTATATTAATTCCATCCTGAAATGATGCCTTTAATAATGCTTCTATGTACTCAAAACCTTTGCCTGCCTCATCAATAATTGGAAACAATGAGTAAGATTTTCGAGCTGGTTTCCCGATGGGTGAATAGATGGATTTCATTTCATGATTATGCCTTCTGCCCTCTCTTGCAGCATCTGAAATAATATATTTTGCTTTGAAGCCTGGAATGGTCATCATGCGCATGAGCATGGGTAATACAGGTTTTGTAATAAGATTGACTGGGTAATCTTCTCGCATTTGTCGAACTCTTTTGGTGCTTACAAAAGTGTATGGGCTATTTAAAGATGGATAGTAATATAAATTTAATTTTTGATCTGATTTAAAGTCCTTAGGAGCATTTAATTCTAGCGAGCAAATATTTTGATTTTCATGAGGTTTCTTTGCGCCTAAATCAGCAAGCCTTTCCTCTAAATGTGGCAAACGATCAACGCCCCAATAGAGTTCTTTTTCATAATAAAATGCAGAGCCAAAATAATAGCCCTTCTCGTCTCTAATTTTATTGCCTTGAATTAAGTTTTCTTTGACCTCAGCCTTGGTAGCAAAATAAGAAGATGATAATGCATCCAAAGCAGCAGCATCGCCTTGCCATAAAGCAGAGCTAATTTTAGTTGATATTTCAATAAGATCTTCTTGTTGGATAGCAGTTAATATTGAGTTTGCCTTATCTACTAACTCTTTTGCAGGATATTCATCGGCTTGAAAATCAATGTTGTAAAAAGGTGCAATGCGTTTTACATCTTGCAAACAATATATGTTGTACAAAGAAGGTTCATGAACTGCATCAAGATTTTCTTCGCCAACTAAAATGAATTTGAGAGTTATTTCATAAGAAGACTTTAACTGTTCTAAGCATTGAATGGTTAAATGAGAATATGGGTCA
>QBVY01000030.1 GCA_003283765.1 SAR86 cluster bacterium AG-313-N18 | reverse complement strand
AAAGAGGCTAGTATTTCTTCTTATACATACCAACTTTATAAAGAAGGAATAAAAGAAATTGCTAAAAAAATAACTGAAGAAGCTGGAGAAGTTTCAATTTCAGCTGTCACAAATGATGGAAGAGTTATTAGCGAATCAGCTGACTTAATATATCACCTCTTAGTAATGCTGCGAAAACTAAATCTTAATCACTCTGATGTACTGGAAGAATTGAAAAATAGATCTAGATAGGTTACTTCTCAATAACATAACTAGTTACTTGCTCTTTCATCTCTTTTCGAAGAATAAACAAAGCAAATAAATTTGGTATCGTTACAAGTGCTACCACCACATAAGCAATATTCCATACGACCGTTGTATCGATAACAGCTGCTGCAATAAAGCAGATAACATAAATCATTCGATACCAAGGAACTGCATTTTCTCCAAATATATAAGCCGTAGATCTATCTCCATAATAAGACCAGGCTATTGCAGTAGAAAAAGCAAATAACAGTAACCCAATTGCAACAATGTATTCGCCATATTTACCAAGCACACCAGAACCAAAGGCTTTGGATGTAAGTTCAGCAGAATGAATTAAGGATTTTCCTTTTACAGTTACAGATGAATCTGTTATCTCTCCATTGACTACTTCTAGAGGTCCATCAAGAGAGCTTCCATTTTTATAAAAAGTAACATCCTCTGCAATAGAATTATTATGAAAAATTGTTATATCACCTTGTAGAATCTCTCCATTTGCAATAGGTAAATTTCCAGAGAAGTTTTTTACTGCAGTTGTATTATTTGTAAATTTTCTAGCATCAAGAATATATTTGCCAAGTTCCTCTACATCCTTTGAATTTGATTCAGAGTATTCACCAGCAAAAATAGCCATCGATGATCTCTCAAAAGTATTTTCATATTTTTGAATCCAGGCACCACTAGATAAAATTACAAGAGCTGTAACACTACACACAACAATTGTATCTATAAATGGTTCTAGGATTGACACCATGCCCTGTTCCACTGAGTGCTCAGTTTTTGCTGAAGCATGGGCAATTGGTGAAGATCCCTGCCCAGCTTCGTTAGAGTATAAGCCTCTTGCAACACCTAGCTTTAAACTCATTGCAAAACTAGCTCCTAGAAAACCACCAGCAGCAGCCGATCCTGAAAAGACTTGTGAAAAGATTGAATGAAAAGAAGGAATTATATTTTGATAATTTTCTAAGACAACAACTAAGGCCCCACCAAAATAAATAACAGCCATAAACGGAACTAATTTACTGGCAATTTTAGCAATCCTTTTGATGCCACCCGATATTATGAGCCACAACATAATTCCTAATATTAGACCAGTTGCTAGTTTGGGAATGCTAAAAGTTGAATCAAGGACACTCGCAATATTATTTATTTGAGGCATGTTGCCTGATCCAATAGCGCATATCATCATCAAGGCAGCAAAGAGAACTCCTGCCCACCTCTTATTAAAACTCTTTTCAATGTAATACATGGGACCACCAGAAATGGACCCATCAGATAAGGTTGTTCTGTATTTATGAGCCATTGTCACTTCAACAAATTTAGTAGTCATACCAAAAATTGCAGTTATCCACATCCAAAAAATTGCTGCGGGGCCACCAATCCAAATAGCTAAAGCAACACCTCCAATATTACCCGTTCCTACTGCACCTGACATTGCGGTAGTTAAAGCTTCAAAGGGAGTAGTCTCACCTTCAGCATCATTTTTGGCGTATTTACCAGTAACTATTCTCCAACCATGACCAAAAAACTTAAATTGAGGAAAGCCTAAATAAGCTGTAAAAAATATACCTGTACCAATTAAAAAAGCAGGAAACCACCATGAGCCACTAAGATAGCCATCTAAAAGTAATAAAAAATCGTTGAAGGCAACCATAATAAATCCCTATTTTTCAACCCATTCTATCAGGTCTGTGTATCCACCAATTAATTCATCATCAACAAATATTTGAGGCATAGTTCTAGCATTGGGGTTTCTGCTCATTAGAACTTCAAAAACCTCAGGAACCTCAACATTATGGTCAACGTAACTAATGTCATTTTGTGTAAAGTAATGCTTAGCTTTATCACAAAAGACACAATTTGATTTAGAATATATTTCTACATTTTTAAACATCATAAGATTATAAGCTAAATGTCATTATTTAATTTAAAAAATAAATCATTTTTAATAACTGGTTCATCAAAAGGTATTGGTAAATCAATTGCATTTCATGCAGCCTCACACGGAGCAAAAGTTATTATTTCAAGCAGGAAAATTGATGCTTGCAAGGAAACAGCTGACGAGATTAACAAGCAAGTTGGATCAGAGCTAGCCTACCCGATTGCAGGTAATATTGCCCACGAATCAGAATTAGTAAATTTAGTAGAGGAGACTAATAAGCTACTAGGTAAGATTGATGTACTAATTTGTAATGCTGCAACAAATCCATTTATGGGCTCGATGGCAGATATTCCCTCAGATGCTTTTGATAAAGTAATGAACAACAATATAAAAGCAAATCATATATTAACTAATCTAGTTACACCCCAAATGATTGAACGTAAAGATGGGGTTATAATAATTATTTCTAGTGTTGGTGGAACTAGAGGCAACAACCTTATTGGTACATACAACTTAAGCAAAGCAGCTGATATACAAATGGTAAAAAATATTGCTGTAGGATATGGACATCATAATATTAGAGCTAATAGTATTGCTCCAGGTCTTATTAGAACTGATTTCGCTAAAGGGTTATGGGAAAATCCTACTATACTTGAGCAGTATACAAGCACACATCCCATGAGAAGAATCGGCGAGCCTGATGAAGTGGCTGGTGCAGCAATCATGTTAGCTTCTGATGCAGGAAAATATATAAATGGTCAAACTATTATCGTTGACGGTGGAGCAACTGCTTAACTAAAAAGATTTTTAATTTTGTAAAAAAAATTATTAAGGCCAATCTGCTCATTTAACGAAGAAACTTTATTAAGCTGATATTTGTAGTCAACCAATTCCTCAATTAAATCAGATGCTTGAGCAGTATCAAACTCAATGTTTTCTATGGAAGTAATAGTTGGATGAGATTTATAAAAATCCTGATTGATGCCTATGCATGTCTTTAAAAAAAGAATAATAGAATTAATTTTTTCATCAAATGAAATGTTCATTTCTTTATAAAATTTTAATAAGTCTGGTGTAGTTTTTTTGCCAAGGCAGTAAGAATTAAGATTTTCAGAAATATCTGTATATTGACTAGCTAAATCATTATTAATCAGATGCTCAATTTGCAATGGTGTAGAGTCAGGGGCAAAATTTAATGAGGAAAAATCAATATAACCTTGATCAGCAATCCATTGATCCAGATCTTGAGAGTCCGGATTTTTTATTGCAATTAAGCTGGAGCGGCTATATATAGTTGGTAAAAAATATTTACGTTGATTTGAAATAAGAAATATATGCTTATTTTCAGGCAATTCTTCCAAAGTTTTTAAAAGTGCGTTTTGCGCATTAATGTTCATAGAATGAGCATTAAAAACAATCGCTATTCTTTTTTCAGATACTGAATTAGTCATAGCTATAAATTCGTTTAAAGCTCTTATTCCCTCTATTTTATTTGCAGTTAAGGTATCTTTCTTGGCCTTTGTGTATGTATGCAGCACGCTAGAACATGAATCTTGATCAAGGAAACAGTAATCAGGATGTGATCCAGCTAAAAAGTAATTGCAAGAATTGCATGTCCCACATGGTGCAGGCTCATCAGTACATAATAATTTTTGAGCAAAATATTCAGCAAGTTGTTTTTTGGCCAAACCTGCTTCTCCTTCAATAATTGATGAAGATGAAAATGCGAGATTTTTGTAGGCTATTATTGAATCATTTAGCCAGGGAAATCTTTCAATGCCCATACTAAAATAGACGCTCCACTAAAGTTTTGGTTTGTTGGCTGATTAGCTCAATAGGCTCGGAAGCATCCAATATTTCAACTTCGCTCCTCTCTATGGCCAGTTGCTGATAACCCTTTCGAACATCTTCAAAAAAATTAATTCCAGAAGATTCAATCCGATCAATAACATCATTAGCTTTTCTTTCAAAGCCTGTTTTTACATCCAAGTCATATATTATTGTGAGGTCAGGAGTTGGACAGTTGATACCATTTATTAAAAAATTAATTAAATCAAGCGAAAGCTTTCGACCGAAACCTTGGTATGCAATAGAAGCATGATAATACCTATCACACAAAATGAAGTCCTCTTTGGAATCACTCAAGTGCTCTTTAATCATTTCAGATCTTGCAGCAAACATAAGCAATAATTCTGTATGAGCGGATATGTTAGATTCCTTAGATAAAATTAATTCTCTAATTTGTTCACCGAAATCGGTCGATCCAGGCTCTCTGAGAAGTTTCGTAGAAAAACCTTTAGTTTTTAACCAATCCAAGACTAAATTAATTTGAGTAGATTTGCCTACCCCTTCTATTCCTTCAAAAGTTATTAATTTCATTCTTTAGTTAAGCTGATATTTTTTTACAGCTTCGAGATGCTGTTTGTAGGTTTGTGAAAATTTATGAGTTCCGTCGCCTTTAGCAACAAAATATAGATAATCATTTCTCATACCCAATATTACTGCTTCCAAAGATGATTGGCTAATCATTGATATCGGGGTTGGCGGTAAAGCTGAAATTTGGTAAGTATTATATGGGTTATTCTTATCTAAGAGATTCGCTTTTGTTATATCACCATTAAAATTTGGCATTAAGCCATAAATGATTGTTGGATCTGCCTGCAATTTCATACCAATAGATAACCTGTGCAAAAAGACTCCAGCAATAATAGATTTCTCTTCTTCATTGCCCGCTTCTTTCTCTACAATCGAGGCGAGAATCAAAGCATCAGCTAAAGTTGTTAATGGAAAATTAGGTTTTTTCTTTTGCCATAAATTTAGTGATAATTTAAAAAATTCGTCTTGTGACCGTTGTAAAATTTTAGATAATGAATCCGAGTACTTATAAAAATATGTATCTGGTTTTAATGTCCCTTCTACAAAATCATAACGATCATCTAAGCATTTGAAGTTACTACAATCATTTTTTAAATTTGATTCTGAAAGAATTTGTTTTATCTCAAATAAATTTTTTCCAGCAGGAATTTCTAACTTGTATATAACAACATCGCCTCTATTTATTGAGAGTATAAATTTTTTCCATGATTTGTTGTTAAGATGGTAATGCCCAGCTTGAGCCATATTTATATCATTAACTCTTAGATATACCTTTAATAAAAATTTATGAGCTGGTTTGACTGTCAAATCTTCCAGGATTGAATGAAAGGATGCGCCCTTTTTTACAGTATAAAATTCAAGATCATTATTAACCCTAGTGTAAGAAAAAGATTCAGACGATCCTATTAAAACAATAATAGATATAGCTATAGAAAGTACGAATAAAGAAATATTAGATTTTTTTGAAGACAAGTGTAGAGTTGGTCCCTCCAAATCCAAAAGAGTTATTCATAGCAACAGATACTTTTTTTTCGTTTGAAACCAGCGGTGTGTAATTCAAATCACAACGGGAATCAGGATTATCTAAATTGATTGTTGGCGGTATAACTCCTTCATTGATTGCCTTAATGCAAAAAATAGATTCTATTGCACCAGCTGCTCCAAGCGTATGACCAGTCATAGATTTTGTTGAACTTATTTGAGGCACTGTCTCGTCAAATACACTTTTCAAAGCGATGGTTTCTGCAATGTCACCAAGTGGTGTTGATGTTCCATGAGCATTAATATAGTCCACTTCTGATAAATTAATTTCGGAATCGTCAATTGCATTAGTCATGGCTAATGCTGCCCCTCTTCCATCTTCTGGAGGCGCTGTCATATGATAAGCATCTGAACTGGTACCAAATCCAATAATTTCGGCGTAAATAATTGCTCCACGAGCTTTAGCATGATCAAAATCTTCAAGAACTAAAGATCCAGCACCATCTGAAAGCACAAATCCATCTCTATCTCTGTCCCATGGTCTGCTAGCTGCTTGTGGATCTGAATTCATAGAAAGAGCTCTGGCTGATATAAATCCTGCAATTGAAAGAGGTGTTGAGGCCATTTCTGCACCTCCTGCTATCATTACGTTTGCTTCTCCACACGCTATAGATCTAGCAGCCGTTCCGATACAGTGATTACCAGTAGAGCAAGCTGTTACCACAGAAGTATTTGGTCCCATGAATCCATGTTTGATGGAAACAAGTCCAGATATCATATTAACAATTGAGCCAGGAACAAAAAATGGAGATACTTTTTTATATCCTCTATCTTCTAATAAAGCTTTATTTTTTTCGATAGTATTAATGCCGCCAATGCCTGCACCAAAATTAACACCAACTTTTGTTAAATCAAGGTTACAGTCAAGTATTCCAGAGTTTTCAATGGATTGATTTGCTGCAATTATTCCATACTGGATAAAAGGATCGATTCTCCTAACTTCTTTCGAGTCAAGAAATTCATTAGCATCAAAATTTTTTAAACGGCCACCAATTGTTACGGGGCTGTTAAGTAATCCAATATCAACAGTTGTAATACCGGATTTCCCTTCTACACAAGAATGCCAAGCATCTTCAACTGTATTACCTATTGGTGAAAGAAGACCTAAGCCAGTAACTACAACCCTTCTGTGTAGTTGCTTCATCTAAAAATTTTAGCTATTTGAATTTATATAATTTACAGCTTCTTGGACTGTTGAAATCTTTTCAGCTTCTTCATCAGCAATCTCAAGCTCGAACTCTTCTTCAAGAGCCATAACTAGTTCAACTGTATCAAGCGAATCTGCGCCAAGGTCATCAACAAATGAAGAGTCATTTTTAACCTCATCATCGCCAACACCAAGTTGCTCACAAACAATTTTTCTTACTCTTTCTTCGATACTCACAGGGCATCCTCCGTTTAATGAAATCTATTCTACAACATTTCTATGAAAAACAATAAAATCATTAACTCATATATAAGCCACCATCAACTGAGATGGTTTGACCTGTAATATATTCACCTTTATCAGAAGCCAAGAATAAAGCTAAATCAGCTATATTTTTAGGGTTGCCCATTTTATTGGCTGGAATTTGATTTAAGATATTATCTAACTCTTCCTCTTTAAAATGATTGGTCATATCAGTTTCTATAAACCCAGGCGCAATACAATTAACTGTTATATTTCTTGCTGCTACCTCCTTTGCTAATGCTCTAGTAAAACCTCCTAGGCCAGCTTTACTTGCTGAATAATTTACTTGGCCAGGATTTCCCATTAATCCGGCAACACTCGATATATTTATAATTTTTCCTGAACGATCCTTAACCATTGATTTAATAAATAGTTTAGTAATATTGAAGACACTTGTGAGATTTGAATCTATAACATCATCCCAATCTTCATCTTTCATTCTTAAAAATAGCTGATCTTTAGTTATACCTGCATTATTAATTAAAACATTCGGAACAATATCTTCTTCTTTTAATTTTTTTATACAGGATGAAACTTGATCTCTATTCGTAACATCCAGCGGTAGATGCAAGCAATTTTCAGAACTCAAAACGGTTGGAAGATTAAAATCTGATCTTGAAGTTCCAATAACAAAATAACCATCGTTTAAGAAGCACTTGGCTAACTCCAAACCTATGCCCCTAGAAACTCCCGTAATAAAGACTATTTTTTTATCCATAATTATTTATCTTCTCATAAAATTTAATGTCAGAAGAAGAAAAATAGTTTTCAAGTTTATTAGCTTTAAATAAACCTGATAACACTTTTCCAGGGCCGCATTCAATAATTGGTAAATTCTTTGTTGAAATAAAGTTACAAGTCTCCACCCATCTAACGGGTGAATGCAATTGGGAGGCTAAAAGAGGCGGAATATCTTGAGGTGATGATACTGAATCTACAGATACATTATGAATAATTTTAGTATCTGGCATATTAAATTCAATATCATTCAGGGTTTTCTGGAATTCATTTGCTGCGTCCTGCATAAGCATGCTGTGAGAAGCAATACTAACTTTTAGTTTAATTGATCGCTTTGCGCCCTTGGAAGTACATAAATCTTGCGCTCTCTCTACTGCATCATCATGTCCGGAAATAACAGTTTGATTAGGAGAATTTAAATTTGCGCATTGAACATGTGAATCAGGCCCATGAGATGCAGTTGCACATATTTCAGTAACAATATCTTTCTCTAAGCCCATAATTGCTGACATGGAGCCGTTGGGAGCTAGCTCCATCAACTCACCTCGTTTTCTAACTAATTTCAAGGCTTCAATTATTGTGATTGAATTACCAGCAACAAGAGCTGAATATTCACCTAATGAATGACCGGCTAAATATGCTGGAGTCACATTAATTGAATTGATTAATTTATTAAAATGCAGATAAGAACAAAGAACTAAAAGCGGCTGAGTTATAGAGGTTTGATTTAATAACTCTTCAGGTCCCTCCTCTATCAATTTAAAAGCATCGTGAGATATTAAATCACTGCAGCATTCAAGAGCATATGAAAATTCCTTTGAGAATACTAATTCTGAAATGCCACCATCAGACAGCATTGAAAGGTGCTGAGAACCCTGACCTGGAAATGCTAAAAAAGCAGATAAAGACATGCTTAGTCTTGAGCTTCGCTGTCCTCTACTTCTTTTATTGGCTTTCTTAGATCTTTAATTAAACGTCCTTTATAAAAGCCGTCTGCTGTCATTTGATGACGGAGATGTCTCTCTCCAGATACAGGATCAGTGGATAGAGTAAGATCGGATAGATGATCATGAGATCTGATCATTCCTCGTTTTGATCTAGTTTTTTTACTTTTTTGTACTGCCATAATATTTTAAAAAAAATGCATCCTATCAGATTAAATCAAGATTGAATAGTTAAATTCTCCAGCTTAGCTAGCAGTATATCAAATTCATTATTTTTTGGAGCTTCATAACTCATAGTTTTACCTTTAAGATCCTCAAAGGAGATAGATGCAGCATGTAATGCAAGT
>QBVY01000029.1 GCA_003283765.1 SAR86 cluster bacterium AG-313-N18 | reverse complement strand
CAGATTGGAAAACCTTTATTTGGAAATCTATTGAAGATTCAATTTAATAACTCAACTGGCCTGTCTTTTGATCCAAAGATTGATAATCTGTATCTTTCCTTGCTCAAGAAATTCAAAAATGAAGACTATATCCGGTTTTTTAATTCATGCTTTAACAATTTTAACATCGCTGAAAAAGTGTTTATTTTAAAAAAATCTGATGTTGAACTTCAATGCATTCATCAAGATCATGACACTTTATTGGTTAATTTTTTCTATGGAAGTGAAATAAGTTTTTATGGAGTGCTTAAGCGTGGATAGTTTAAAATTAGATTGTCCAGCTAAATTAAACCTAAATCTTTCGGTTGTAGGTAAGAGAATTGATGGGATGCATGAAATTAAAACGCGATTCCAGCTAATTAACTTATTTGATGAAATGGTCATTAGAAGAACATCAAACAAATATGTTTCTATCAAAACCAATCTAGAACCCTCGATTGAGGATAATAATAATATAGTCTTTTCCGCAATTAAATTATTGTCAGATCATATTGGCAAAGAAATACATTGTGAGGTAGAAATTATTAAGAATATCCCACTGGGTGGAGGATTGGGAGGCGGCAGCTCAAATGCTGCAGCGGCACTTATTGGAACTAATTTTTTATTTAAACTAGGCCTTTCAACTGAAGAACTCATGAAACTTGGTGAAAAACTGGGGGCAGATGTACCCTTCTTTATTTTTGGAAAAAATGCATTCGCATCTGGTATAGGTCAAATACTCGAGGAAGAGAGCAATTATCTTGATGATAAATATTTACTTTTATTTCCTCAAATTCATTCTTCAACTAAAGAACTGTTCTCAAAATGGGATGATTTAAATAAAAGTGCCCAGGAATCAATTCTCACCAATGAAGAAAACTCTTTTTTGCCTATTTTTCTTGACCAGAATAAAGATATAAAAATAATTTTTCATGAATTATGTGAAAGTAACTCTTTTAAGCTTTCCGGAACAGGATCAACAATATTTTGTGCTTATAATGATGTAAATGAAATTGAAAAAACTTTGAAAAAAATTCCATCTAAATGGAGACACTCTTTTTGTGAACCTTTACAATGTTCACCATTATTAACGTACTTAAAGTAATGGGGTGTAGCCAAGCGGTAAGGCAACGGGTTTTGATCCCGTCATGCGCTGGTTCGAATCCAGCCACCCCAGCCAATAATAAAGAAAATGATCAATAAACCTACAGTAGGAATCTTCTCAGGCTCTGCATCAACAGCCCTTTCAGAGGAAGTTGCAAAAATACTCGGGCTCAAACTAGGCAATATTGATCTTGGAAAATTTTCTGACGGCGAAATTAAAGTAGAAATACTCGAAAATGTTCGAGGTCATGAGGCATATATTATTCAATCTACATGCGCTCCAACAAATTCTAATTTAATGGAATTAATGCTAATAACTGATGCTCTAAAGAGATCTTCAGCATCTAGAATAACAGCCATCCTCCCCTATTATGGTTATGCTCGGCAAGATAGGAGGGTCAGATCTGCAAGAGTTCCTATCAGCGCTAAAGTTATAGCAGATATGATGAATTCTGTTGGAGTGGATAGAGTTCTGACTGTAGATCTTCATTCAGAATCTATTCAAGGGTTCTTTGATATGCCCGCAGATAACGTATATGCAACCAAAATTATGCATGATGATATTAAATCAAGATCTTCAAATGATGAAAAAATATTGGTTGTTTCCCCGGATGTTGGCGGAGTAGTCCGAGCAAGGGCATTAGCGAAATTCTTAGATGAATCGGATCTTGCTATTATTGATAAAAGACGTGCAACAGCAAACGAATCTGAAGTAATGAATATTATCGGAGATGTTCAAGGAAAAAGCTGTATTGTCCCTGATGATATTATTGATACAGCTGGAACATTATGCAATGCAGCCCAGGCTTTAAAAGATGCAGGAGCAGCAAAAGTAAAGGCTTATATTACTCATCCGGTACTATCTGGCCCTGCAATTGAGAGAATCTCTAAATCTTCCATTGATGAATTAGTTGTGACCAATTCGATATCTTTGTCCCCAGAAGCAGAAAAATGCAGTAAAATACGCGTCATTTCTCTTGCCCCTACTATTGCAGAGTGCATCAGAAGATTAAACAATGAAGAGTCGCTAAGCGCCCTATTTTTGTAAAAATTAAGTTATAAGGTACGACACATGTCAAACGAAATTATTTTAAATGCAGATCTAAGAGTTAGAACTGGAACAAATAAAACTCGAGAAATTAGACGGGAAGATTCAATGGTTCCTGCAATTATTTATGGAAACGAAGAAGAGTCAAAGAATATCAAATTAAAGCTAAATGAGCTTACAAAAGCTTCTGAAAATGAACTTTTCTATACTCAGGTTTTAAAAATTTTACTGGAAGGAAATGAAGAAAAAGTTGTTCTGAAAGAGCTACAAAGAGAACCAGTAAAAGGAAAATTCCTACATGCAGATTTCCAAAGGGTTTCAAGAAAAACTAAGCTTAAAGTTATTGTTCCATTTAGATTTAATGGTGAAGAGGAATGTGAAGGCGTTAAAACTGATGGCGGTGTTCTAGCGAAGGCAATTTCAGAAATAGAAATAGCATGTTTGGCTGGAGATATTCCAGAGGCTATTGAAATTGATATTACAAACCTAATGCTAAATGATGCGATACGTTTATCAGATGTTATTTTGCCTGATGGTGCTGAGATTCCTGGTTTTGATGAAGAAAATGATCAAATGATTGTTTCGGTTAACCCTCCAAGGGCTGAAGAAGAAGAACCGGAAATTGTTCCTGAAGGCGAAGAAGGTGAAGAAGCCGAGGGAGAGGAAGCATCTACAGAACAGGATGATTCTGGTGATGAATCTTCAGAAGACGCAGAATCTAGTGATTAAGGTTCGTAATATCTGTGCCTAACATCTGCATCATTGGTTTAGGTAATCCTGGCATCAAGTATAATGGAACTCGTCATAACGTAGGAAAAGATTGGATAAAAAGTATTGCTAAAGATTTTGATCTATCTCTTAAATCAAAGAAGAAAATTGAAGCTACACTTGCTACATCTAATGATGAAAAAATTCTATGGGCATATCCAGATCACTACGTAAATGAATCTGGCCTTTCAATTAATAAAATTATAAAAACTAATAACTTTAGTCTAGAGCAAATAATTGTTGTTCATGATGATTTGGACTTACCTATCGGTAGTCTCAAATTAAAAATAGGTGGAGGTCACGGTGGTCATAATGGGCTGAGAAGTATCATATCCCATTCAGGAAAATCTTTTATCCGATTAAGAGTAGGAATTGGGCATCCCGGAAACAAGGTTGATGTTACAAACTGGGTTTTAGGTAAATTTAAACCCGTTGAAAAAGATTCAATACTAAAAAGCTTTTATAGATTTAATACCATCATTGAGCTCTTAAGTAATAATGATATCCAGAATGCTCAACTAAAACTTCATACTGAATAAAGATGGGATTTAAATGCGGCATTTTGGGCTTGCCTAACGTAGGAAAATCAACCTTATTCAATGCAATCACAAAATCTGCTATTCCAGCTGAAAATTTTCCATTTTGCACAATTGAGCCTAATCTTGGAATAGTTAATGTTCCTGATAAAAGACTAGATAACATAAATAATATTGTAAATTCTGAAAAAGTCATTCCAACAACAATGAGCTTTGTAGACATCGCTGGGCTTGTAAAAGGAGCTTCTAAAGGGGAAGGCTTAGGAAATGCATTTCTATCCAACATTAGAGAAATGAATGCCCTTCTTCATGTGGTTAGATGCTTTGATGATGCTAATGTTGTGCATGTAGATGGTGCGATCAACCCGCTTAAAGACGTCGAGACTATTAACCTTGAATTAATTTTTGCAGATCTTGAAGTTCTAGAAAAGAGAGAGCAAAAGTTAGAGAAACTTATTAGATCAGGAGATGGAGATGCAAAGAAACACATAGAAATTATCCAATCTTTAAAAGAGTTAATGGAAAATGGAAATCTACCAAAACTTAATAATTTCAATAATGAGGAAATAAAATTTATTAATAGCATGAACTTGCTTTCAACTAAACCAATGGTCTTAATTGCAAATCTATCTGATGATGATTCAAAAAATAATCTAGATGATATAGAAGCTTATGCAAAGAAGAATGATATGAATATTATCCCAGCCATTATAAAGGTTGAGTATGATCTAGCTACCCTAGATGAAGAAGAACAAACAGAATATTTAGAGTTACTTGGATTAGATGAGCCTGTGCTAAATAAAATTATACTTGCGGGCTATAAATTGCTTAATCTTGAAACATTCTTTACGTCAGGACCTAAAGAATCTAGGGCTTGGACAATTCGAAAGGACTCATTAGCGCCTCAAGCTGCTGGTGTTATTCATACTGATTTTGAAAGAGGTTTTATCAAAGCTGAAGTTATTTCATATGATGACTTTATAGACTGTGAGGGAGAGTCTGGCGCTAAGAGAGATGGCAAATTAAGACTTGAAGGGAAGGATTATCTGGTCATGGATGGGGACGTAATTCACTTTAAATTTAACGTTTGACTTCTAAATCAAGTTCTTTATCATTTCACAACTTGGCTATGTAGCTCAGATGGTTAGAGCACAGCACTCATAACGCTGGGGTCGGTGGTTCAATTCCACCCATAGCCACCATAATCAAAAATTTTTCAGGAATATACTTTACGATCAGATAATGGAAATTATCTGCAATTGTGCACTCTTTTTAAAACTATTCTTTCTTAAAAAATATCAAAATTATTATTAGGGATACCAATACCAATAAAGCGTCTTCTCCAAGCATGTTTAAGATATCTGTAACATTCTTGTATACATCTCCAATAAATGGAGTGGTAGGACCAAAAATAATACCTAGCAATAGAGAGACTGCAACAAGTGGTAGCAATAATTTTAATAACTTATTAAAAAAAGCAGTAAGTTTTACAAGAGAGTTATTAAGATTCATTTTTATAAAAAGTTAGAAAGGGCCTAGTGACCCTTTCTAACATAGATTAAGCAATGCTTATCTGTTAACTAAGCTATATAGAACTGCTAGTACAAGTAGTCCTACAACACCGCTAGAAGCCAGTGACTCGACTAGAGATGTAATATTTCCAATTACATCTAATCCCATCATATCGCCAAAAGCTAAGCTTCCAACAATACCAAGTCCTAAGATACCAACGATGACACTAGTTAAATTACTAACTAGGTCGCTTAACATTCTAAATGCATTATCCATAATTTCCCCCTATGGTTTGCATGGTTAGTTAACCTATAGAACCATAAAAAGAAATTAGGGACAAGAAAAACGTATGAAAAAAATTGCTAAATTTGACATTTAGCAGATTTATCTATAATTGATATAAATATTGCTACTTATGCAATATAAATATCATTTATTTTACTGTGATTATGATTCTAATGCTTTTTTAGATAATTTCATTTTTCCACGATCAAATCCAATTAATTTGACTTTAATGACATCACCTTCGCTAAGAACATCAGAGACATTCTCCACCCTCTCAGAAGAAATTTCTGAAACATGAAGCAGTCCATCTTTACCAGGCAAAATATTTACAAAAGCACCAAAATCTACAATCTTGACAACCTTTCCTTCATAAACTTTATCTAGCTCTGGGTCTTCTATTATGCCTTCAATGATTTCAAGCGCCGCTTTCATAATTGATTGTGTTTCACCAAATATAGTTACGACACCATCATCATTTACATCTACAGATGCTCCTGTATCAGCCTGCATACCCTTGATAACAGCTCCACCTTTACCAATAATTTCTTTTATCTTGTCTTGATGTACAGTTATCTTTTTCATTGCTGGAGTATTGTCTGATAATTCTTTTGGAGCAGAAATTACTTCGTTCATTTTTTCCAAAATATGCATTCTTGCGTTTTTTGCTTTTTCTAAAGCAGACTCCATAATTTCAGCTGTAATCCCTTGAACTTTTATATCCATTTGCAATGCGGTCACGCCTTCTTTAGTTCCAGCAACTTTAAAGTCCATATCACCCAAATGATCTTCATCACCGAGAATGTCCGTCAAAACAGCAAAATCATTTTCTTCCTTTATAAGTCCCATTGCTATTCCAGCAACTGGATTTGTTATTGGTACACCTGCATCCATCAGAGAAAGAGAGGTTCCACATACAGAAGCCATAGAGCTAGAGCCATTAGATTCGGTAATTTCCGAGACAACTCTTAGGGTATAACCAAATTCTTCAGAATCTGGAAGAACAGCCTTAATAGCTCTTTTTGCTAAGTTACCATGACCAATCTCTCTGCGCTTTGGTCCCAAGGGCATACCAATCTCACCTACACTGTATGCAGGAAAATTGTAATGAAGCATAAAGGTATTCGATTGCTCTCCATTTAACCCCTCAATTCTTTGAGCGTCTCTTGTCGAACCAAGTGTTGCTGCAACCAATGCTTGAGTTTCACCGCGAGTAAACAGAGAAGAGCCATGAACACTTGGCAGAACATTTGTTTCAACATAGATTGGTCTAACAGTATCCAAGTCTCTTCCATCTATTCTAGGCTCATTGGATAAGATACTTTTTCTTACTACGTCCTTTTCAACCAATTTAAAGGCATTCATTAGTTTGCCTCTTTCCATTTCATCTAGATCCTCATGGGCTTCATTGATCTTCTCTCTTACAGTATTTATTGCATCACCTCTATCAGATTTATCAGCAATCTTAAAAGCGCTAGCAATTTCATCTGTAAAAGTATTAGCAATCTTACCTTTGTATTCAGCTGTTAACTCATCTTCAGAATACTCCCACGGAGTAGGATTTACTTTGGCCCTTAAGTCTGAGCAAGCTTTAATAACTTTTTGCATCTCTTGATGACCATAAAGGACCGACCCTAACATAAGATCTTCACTTAACTCATTTGCTTCAGATTCAACCATTAATACAGCATCTTCAGTTCCAGCGACAACCATATCTAACATAGATTTTTCAAGCTCTTCAGGTGAGGGGTTCAAAACATAATTACTGTCAATGAAACCAACCCTTGCTGCCCCGAGGGGACCCTGGAAAGGCACTCCTGAAATTGACAGCGCCGCAGATGCCCCAATCAAAGAGGCTATATCAGGATTAATGTTTTTATCTGAAGATAAAACTGTACAGAAAATTTGTATTTCATTTTTAAAATCTTCTGGAAATAGCGGTCTGATTGGCCTATCAATTAATCTTGAAGTTAATGTTTCTTGTTCAGTTGGTCGAGCTTCTCTCTTAAAATATCCACCTGGAATTTTTCCAGCAGCATAAAATTTTTCTTGATAGAAAACAGCCAATGGAAAGAAATCTTTCTTTGGATCTGCCTCCTTTCTGGCTACCATAGTTGTTAAGACAACTAAGTTGTCAATGGTAACAATGATGCTTGAAGTAGCTTGTCTTGCAATTTTGCCTGTTTCAATCTTGACAGTTTTATTTCCGTATTCGAACTCTACGGATTGAGTGTTTAATTTATTTTCTTCCACGATTTTCCTTATTTATCCTCTTAATTTGAGAGATTTGATGATGTCTTGATAGCTTTCTGGATTTTTTCTCTTTAGATAAGCTAAAAGCTTTCTTCTTAGGTTAACCATTCTAATAAGACCGGTTCTTGAATGATGGTCTTTTTTATGAATTTTAAAATGAGATTGTAGTTTATTTATATTTTCGGTTAGAAGAGCAATTTGCACTTCCGGTGAGCCAGTATCAGTATTACTGTTCTGGAACTCTTTAACAATTTTATTCTTTTCTTCTTTTAATAAAGCCATGTTTATTTTCTCCTTGGATATGCACCTTTATCTTCTCAAACCTCGCATATCTGAAGTTTAAGATGGTGTAGCTTATTACTTATTTACTTATTAAACAAGGTATTCATGTTTGAAGCCCGTGCTTGTATTTTTTCCAATTGCAATAAATTGATTTTTGGCATCGTATACTCTTAATAAATGAGCATGATCAAAATCTGTCTTTATCGATCTACCGTGAAGAAATGCTGTGCTATCTCTTTCATTTAATTGAACAAAATCTAAATCTTCAAAAGCATTTTCCAATGATATTAACTTTTCTAAGTTGATATCATCTATTGAGCATGCATCAGAGAGCATAAATTTTTCCTGACTTGTTCTAATGAGATTTGATAAATGCGCTCCGCAATTAAGCATTAATCCTAAATCTCTAGCAATAGATCTAATATAAGTGCCCTTAGAACATTTAATATCAAATGAAACTATAGGCAAATCTATTTCAATATTTTGTATGCTCTTAATCGATATTTTTCTTGCCTCTTTTTCAATCTTAATTCCATCTCTTGCATATTTATACATTGGCTTACCTTTATGCTTCAAGGCTGAGTAGTTTGGTGGCAATTGATCGCTCTCACCTAAAAAGGTTAATAAAGCTCCTTCGGCCTCAGACTTATTTATATTTACATCTTTGGAAGATATGATTTCACCCTCAGCATCATCAGTATCGGTCTGAATACCTAACGTAACCTCGGCTCGATATGACTTTTCACTTTGCAAAAGAAGAGATGCAAACTTAGTAGCTCTGTTAATTGCGATAATTAGTAACCCTGAAGCCATGGGGTCTAAAGTGCCCAAATGGCCTACTTTATTAAGATTAAATTTCTTTTTTAATATTTGCACAACCCTAGATGAAGTAATACCAGGATCTTTATTGACTAAGAGAAATCCGCTAATCACCTAATGAATTTAATAATGCATCGATATTGTTATATCTCTCAAGACTTTCATCATATTTAAAAATTAGTTTAGGAACTCTTCTAATCTGCATAAACTTTGAAAGCTTCGATCTTACCATTGAAGCAAATTTTTCAAGAGATTTATTGTCAGGTGAATTAGAAATATCTCCATTGATAATGGTATAGAAGACCTTAGCTACACCAAGATCAGAGGAACATTTAACATCAACTATGTTAAGAAATTTATAACGCGGATCTTTTACTTGGGAAGAAATAATTTGAGAAATTTCTTTTTTTAAAAAATCTTCTATCTTCGGCAATCTCGAGGAAGACATATTACGAGATACTTTGAGCCTCTTCTTTTCTATCAAAAACTTCCACTTTGTCACCAGGTTTAATATCTTTGTAGTTCTTTATGCCAACTCCACATTCTGTTCCAGATTTTACCTCTCCAACGTCATCTTTAAATCTTCTGAGCGAATCAAGCTCACCTTGATGAATGACAACGTCATCCCTTAGAACTCTCACGGGTTTGCTTTTTAAGATAGATCCCTCAACCACCATGCACCCTGCAACTTGACCGAATTTAGGCGAATTAAATACTTCTAGAACCTCAGCTGTTCCTACAATCTCTTCTTTGATAATTGGATCTAGTAAGCCGCTTAATCTAGCCTTAACTTCATCGATTAACTCATAAATAATACTGTGATAAGACAGAACAATTTCTTCGCCCTCAATAATCTTCTTCGCAGCATTATCTGAGCGAACATTAAAGCCTAAAATCATTGATTCTGTAGCTAGCGCTAAGTTAGCATCGGATTCAGAAATCCCTCCAACACCTGAAGCAACAACTTTAATGGATGCGTCATCATTTCCAATATCAGCCAAGGCTGCAACAATTGCTTCCGAAGTACCAGCAACATCAGATTTCAAGATAATATTTAATATCTTTTTGTCAGATTGGCCCATGGATTCAAATATATTACCAAGGCTTTCATCTCTTTGTTTTAATACTTTTCGATCTTTAAGCTTGCCCTCTCTAAATTCTGCAATTTCACGCGCCTCTTTATCATTCTTGACCACTTGGAAGGTTTCACCTGCATCCGGAACAGTGCTTAGACCTAATATCTCTACCGCGAATGAAGGTTCTGCAGATTTTAATTTGCTTCCGTCAGAACCAATAATACTTTTTACTTTTCCAACTGCAGAACCACAAACAACCATATCTCCAACCTTCAAAGTGCCATTTTGAACAAGCAATGTAGCAACAGCTCCTCTAAATTTATCTAATTCAGATTCAATAACAACTCCTTGAGCTTGTCCATCATAGTGAGCCTTAAGCTCTAAGAGCTCGGATTCAAGAACTACTGCTTCAAGAAGCTTATCAACTCCATCACCTTTCAACGCAGAAACTGGGACCATCTGAATATTTCCACCCCAGTCTTCTGGAGTTAAGTCTTTGGCAGCTAAATCTCCTTTAATTCTTTCCACATCTGCGCCTTGTAGGTCCATTTTATTAATTGCAACAACAATTGAAACACCAGCTGCTTTAGCATGATTGATAGCCTCTTCTGTTTGGGGCATAACACCATCATTTGCGGCTACAACTAAGATTACTACGTCAGTAGTATTAGCCCCTCTGGCTCTCATAGAGGAAAATGCTGCATGCCCAGGAGTATCTATAAAAGTAATTACGGAATCGCCAACCGGTACTTGATATGCTCCAATATGCTGTGTAATTCCTCCAGCCTCTCCATCAACCACTTTGGTCTTACGAATAAAATCTAACAAGGTTGTCTTGCCATGATCAACATGCCCCATGACTGTTATAACTGGTGCTCTGGTTTTAGGAGTATCTAAATAGTTTATATTACCTATGATTTCATCTTCTACTGATGAATCATTCAACGCAATTCCATTGTGGCCTAATTCTTCAGCAACCAAGATGCCAGTTTCCTGATCTATTGAGTCATTGATTGATGCCGCAACTCCCATACTCATAAGCACTTTAACGACTTCACCACCCTTGATAAACATTAGCTTGGCCAACTCGCCAACCTGAATCATTTCTGGAACTTCTACATCTCGTTTGATAAATTCAGCCGGTTTTGCAAATTGGTGCTCGGTGCCCTCGTTAAAACTAGTTTCTCTTCGAGAGTAATCTTTGGCTGCTCGTGATAATTGATCTTTAACATTAACTCTTGTTTGAGGTTTTTGTTGGATGGTAGATTTTTGCTGTTGTACCTTCTTTGCTGCTTGTTGTTGTTCTTGTTTTAAGCGGATGGCCTCTTTAATTTGATCTTCCCTTTTTTGCTGCTGTTCTTTTAAATTTTCAGCAGCTGCTTGCCTTTTTGCTTCAATATTGTCTGTAAGGCCTTCAGATGAGCTTGAAGAAGATGAAGCAGGTTGAGAAAGAGTACCTTTTG
>QBVY01000028.1 GCA_003283765.1 SAR86 cluster bacterium AG-313-N18 | reverse complement strand
GCCAAAAACGCCAAAAAGTAAAACTTCCAAAAAAACTTCCATAAAGGGTCCTGCAGAAGAGTTATAATCTTTTTCCATGACTATAAAATTTGGTACTGACGGGATTCGCGGTCCGGTTGAATCTGAGATTACCCCTGAAGTTTGTTTGAGGATAGGGCATGCAGCTGGAGTAGTCTTAAAGGAAATGGGCTGGGACACTGTACTTATCGGTAAAGATACTCGCGTTTCAGGTTATATGCTTGAATCAGCTCTTCAAGCCGGATTTATTGCCGCCGGGGTAAATGTTAGATTGCTTGGCCCACTACCAACCCCTGGGGTAGCTTATCTAACAAGATCCTTAAGAAATCAGTTTGGGCTAGTAATTAGCGCATCACATAATAATTATCTAGACAATGGGATTAAGTTATTTGCTGGCACTGGTGAAAAAATTTCTAAAGATGCTGAGAAAAAAATAGAAAAGTTACTTGCAGGAAATTTGAAACCTGTAAAAACTGCTGAACTGGGAAAAGCTCAAAGATTTGATGAGTCTGGAGATAGATACATAGAGTTTTGTAAATCAACTGTTCCTCCTGATGTCTCATTTGATTCATTAAGAGTAGTTTTAGATTGTGCAAATGGATATTCATTAATCCAATAACATTTAATTCTTTTGCAATTTTCTTTGCTTGGCTTTCAATTTCTTTTATTGCTTTTTTAGATAGACTATATGGCGGCAAAGAACATGCGGAGTCACCGGAATGGATTCCAGCTTGTTCAATATGTTGCAAAATGCCTCCTATCTCAATATCGCTGCCATCAGAAATAACGTCTACATCAACTTCAATTGCATCAGTTAAATACCCGTCAAGTAAAATTGGTTTTTGATCTGAGACTTCTACAGCTTCTTTTAGATACTTTTCAAGCTCAGCTTGTGTGTGAACAAGCTCCATTGCTCTTCCACCAAGCACATACGAAGGTCTAACAACTATCGGAAATCCAATTTCCTCAGACATCTGCAGGGCCTCTCCAAGATTCTTCACTGTGCTATTGGGAGGTTGTTTAAGATTGAGTTGGTGAGCAAGAGATTGAAATCTTTCTCTATCCTCTGATCTGTCAATAGCATCTACATCTGTACCGAGAATGGTGACATTATTTGATAATAGCGTCTCAGCAAGCTTCAAAGGCGTCTGACCGCCAAATTGAATAATTACTCCCTCAGGCCTCTCTAGATCAATAATATCTAAGACTTTTTCCTCTGTGATTGGTTCGAAATATAATCTATTGGATGTGTCGTAATCAGTCGACACAGTTTCAGGATTACAATTAATCATGATAGATTCATAACCTTCTTCTTGTAGTGCAAATGAAGCATGAACACAACAATAATCAAACTCGATGCCCTGCCCAATCCTATTTGGGCCACTACCCAATACAATCACTTTTTTATTGTTCGTAGGACGAGATTCACACTCACCCTCATATGTTGAATACATGTACGCAGTTTCGGTAGCAAATTCAGCGGCGCAAGTATCCACTCTCTTGAAAGAAGGCATAACACCCAATTTCTTTCTAAGATCTCTTACATCTTGAGCAGTTGATTTGGTTAATTTAGCAATTCTATGGTCAGCAAAACCTTTTTGTTTAAGGTTAAGCATTTTATGAAAGTCTATTTCCTGAAGTTTTGTGTCCTGAAGAATGTTTTCCTCATCAACCAAATCAATTATTTGTTGCAAAAACCAAAAATCGATGCCTGTTAATTGATTTAATTGGTCCGCATCCCAGCCTAGTCTTATTGCATCTCCAATATATAAAATTCTCCTAGAACCAGGAAATGTAAGTTGATATCGAAGAGTTTCATTTTGATTAGAAGTATCATCTAGTATCCTTTCAAAACCATTCAAGTCTTCTTCTAAGCTCTGAAGTGCTTTTTGAAGAGATTCTTGAAAGGTTCTTCCAATACCCATTACTTCGCCAACAGATTTCATTTGAGTTGTAAGTCTGTCATTTGCCTGAGGGAATTTCTCAAAAGCAAACTTTGGAATTTTTGTAACTATGTAATCGATAGAAGGCTCGAATGATGCAGGAGTTAATCCATTGGTAATATCATTCTGCAATTCATCTAATGTAAATCCAACAGATAATAACGCAGCAACTTTGGCAATTGGAAAACCGGTTGCCTTTGAGGCTAAAGCAGAGGAGCGGCTCACCCTAGGATTCATTTCAATTACAATCACTCTCCCATTTTCAGGATTAATACCAAACTGAACATTACTTCCCCCTGTCTCAACTCCAATCTCTCTCAGAATTTTAAAAGATTGGTCTCGTAAAATTTGATACTCTTTATCCGTTAATGTCTGAGCTGGTGCAACAGTAATGGAATCACCAGTATGCACTCCCATTGGATCAAGATTTTCTATCGAGCATATAATGATGCAATTATCATTTTTATCTCTGACAACCTCTAGCTCATATTCCTTCCAACCGAGCAAAGACTCATCAATAAGCAGCTCAGTTGTCGGAGAAAGATCTAAACCTTTTTCGCAAATTTCTTTGAACTCTTGGATGTTATAAGCAACCCCTCCTCCTGAACCACCTAAAGTAAATGAAGGTCGAATAATACATGGAAATCCTAGACTCTTTTGAACAGATAAGGCTTCTTCCATTGAGTGCGCAATTCCAGATCTAGGAGTTTCAATGCCAATACCCTTCATGGTTTTGTCAAAGAGTTCTCTATCTTCTGCTTTATCAATAGCCTCTCTTGATGCGCCAATTAGCTCAACATTATATTTTTTTAATACCCCCTCTTTTGCCAATGTTAAAGCTGTATTTAGGCCTGTTTGCCCCCCCATGGTTGGCAATAATGCATCTGGACGCTCTTTATCAATTATTTTTTCAATTGACTTCCAATGGATAGGTTCAATGTATGTAGCGTCCGCAAGCAAGGGGTCAGTCATAATTGTTGCAGGGTTAGAGTTGACTAAAATAACCCTAAAACCCTCAGCTTTCAGGGCTTTACATGCTTGAGCTCCGGAATAATCAAACTCACAAGCTTGACCTATAATTATTGGTCCAGCACCAATAATCAAAACAGATTTAATGTCAGTTCTTTTTGGCATTGTTTTTAATCATTGAATAAAATTTTGTAAATAGCTCCTCTAACTCATGAGGTCCAGGACTTGCCTCTGGGTGCCCTTGAAAACTAAATGCAGGCTTGTCCTTAAAAGCAATACCTTGCAAGCTTTGATCAAATAACGAGACATGAGTGGGCTCAATATTTTCAGGGAGACTTGATAAATCAACTGCAAAACCATGATTTTGACTTGTAATATATACCACTTTTGATTCTAGATCTTGAACAGGATGATTGGCACCATGATGACCAAACTTCATCTTATATGTTTTACATCCGCCCGAAAGAGCAAGCAACTGATGACCCAAACATATTCCAAAAATTGGCATATTAATATTAAGAAGTTGCTGAATTAATTCGATTGCATAATTACAAGGCTCAGGATCTCCAGGACCATTAGATAAGAAAACCCCATCTGGTTTTAGGCTCATCAGTTCCTCAAAACTTATTTGAGCATTTACTACCTGCACTTTACCTACATGCTTTCTTAAGAGCCTTAAAATATTCTTCTTTACTCCAAAATCAACAGCAACAATTAACTTTTCATTTTTAGTCTGTTCATAGTTTGGCCAAGTGCCCTCATCCCATGAGAACGATTTTTTAGTTGATACTTCTTTAGCAAGATCCAGGCCTTCTAAGCCATCAAATTTATCTAAAGCCTGATTGGCTTTTGATAAAGAGCTTGAATCATTAGTAGTGATGCATGCTTTTACTGATCCATGATCTCTAAGCTTTGCTGTTAACGCCCTAGTATCAATGTTTGAAATTCCTATTGTTTTCTTTGATTCTAAAAAACTTTCAAGGGATTGAGTTGCACGCCAATTGCTAAAATGGCTGGGCAAATCTTTGATTACAATGCCGGAAGCAACGATCTCATCCGACTCGTTATCTTCATCATTAATACCAGTGTTTCCAATGTGGGGATGAGTAAAAGCAATGATTTGTTTGGCATATGATGGATCGGTAATGATCTCTTGATATCCTGACATAGAGGTATTAAAAACAATTTCACCTACTGCCGGCTCTTTTGCACCGAATCCCATGCCCTCCAAGACAGAACCATCCTCTAGAACTAAAATAGCTGGAAAAGACATTAGTTAACTCTCCCAAATAGAGTAAAAAAGATAGTAAAAAATTGTGAAAATTGAGGATTTAATGAGCTAAAATTGTGCGCTGGCATTAAAAGGGTACTTTATATTGATAAGTCCTCAACGTCCATAAAATTTTAAAAAAAATGAAGATAAATTTAAAAAATAAAGATCAAATATCTGAAATGAGAATCGCTGGTCAATTGGCAGCTGAGGTTTTAGAAATGATCACACCTTATGTAGTGCCTGGAGTTAGTACTGAGGAGCTAGATAAGAGGTGTTATGACTTTATAGTGAATGAACAAAAAGCTATTCCTGCGAATGTGGGTTATAACGGTTTTGAAAAAACAATTTGCTCAAGTGTTAACCAGGTAATCTGCCATGGAATTCCATCAGATAAAAAAATACTCAAAGATGGAGATATTTTAAATATAGATGTAACAGTTATTCGCAATGGCTGGCATGGCGATACATCAAAAATGTTCTTGGTTGGTAAGACTCAACCACATAATGAAAGGCTTGTGAAAGTGACTCAAGAATGTTTGTATAAGGCGATTGGAGTTGTAAAGCCAGGAGCTCATTTAGGTGACATAGGTGCAGTTATTCAAGAGCATGCAGAAAAAAATCATTACTCTGTTGTGGAAGATTATTGTGGCCATGGAATTGGACAGGTTTATCACGAAGAGCCCCAAGTTCTGCATTATGGCAAAACTGGCAGAGGCCTAGAAATTAAAGAGGGTATGTGTTTTACAATTGAGCCTATGATCAATCAGGGATCAAAATATACCAAACTCTTAAGTGATGGATGGACTGTAGAAACAAAGGATGGCAGAAATTCAGCTCAATGGGAGCATACCCTTGCAGTTACTGAATCTGGCGTGGAGGTTTTAACAAAGCGCAGTGAAGAATCCTTTTGAGCAACTCATTAGAAAGTATCAATCTTGACTTTAAAAAAAGTTTTCACAGCGTATTCCAAAAACCTGAACTGATTCAGTCCTTTCTTACAAAACGATCAAATAAATTTGATGCCATTATTAAGAAGGAGTTCATAAGAAGAGAGCTTGAAACAGATTTTGCCTTGGTTGCACTTGGAGGCTATGGAAGAAAAGAGCTCTTTCCCTCTTCCGACATTGATCTCTCAATTATTCAATTTAATGCAAAGACAAAAAAGATTGAAGACATTAAAGATTTTATTGGATGGCTCTGGACCCTGAAGGTAAAAGTTGGGCATTCAGTTCGAACGGTTAAAGATATTGAAAAAATAACTAAATCTGACCTAAAGGAATTTACCTCATATCTTTCTTATAGAATTATTTTCTGCGAAAAAAATAAAGTTGCTGGCTTAAGCAACGATTTAAAAAAAATATCAAAAAAATGGAATAAAACTAAATTTTTTAAAGCTAAACGGCTTGAACAATACAATAGGTTTCAATCTTTTGACTCTACCGAATTTAGTCTTGAGCCAGATCTCAAGGAATCACCAGGTTGCTTGCGAGATTTTCAAACTGCTTTGTGGATTTTAGAGCATTGTTTTAAATTAAAAAAATTACAAGATTGCACAACTGCAAAACTTTTTTCAAAAAAAGAAGTATCAAGCATTTATCAATCCTATGCCCATATGCAGGTTCTAAGATATTTTATTAACCTTGAAAGTAGTTCGAATCGTATTAGCTTTGAGAACCAATTATTGCTTTCAAAAAAATCTAAACTGAAGGCCTCAAAAAAATCATCTGCTGTTGAGAAATTCATGAGAACTTTTTTTCTACATGCATCCACCCTATCAGATTTTAATGAGTTTGTTTTTCAGGCATATGACGATCAATTAAACATACTGAAGAGACCTTATACAAAAAACTATTACATCTTTAAAGACCGGATTGGCATTGCTGAGAATGTTAATCTTGTAAAAAATCCCGAATTAATTTTAGATAGCTTGATCCAAGTTGGAAAACTAAAAAGAATCAATGGGTTAGATTTTAAAACTATTAAAAAAATTCAGGAATCATTGCCTAAAATTGATCCTAAATATTTTTTGTTACCTGAAGCAGGAACTCAATTTCTTCAAATCCTAAGATCATCTACCAATCTTTCAACTATTCTTAAAAAACTAAAGCAATTGGGTTTAATGAGATTGCTAATTCCAGAATTTGGGCTGATTGAGGGTCAAATGCAATTTGACATGTTTCACGTTTATACCGTTGATGAGCATACTTTTAAAGTTGTAAGAAACATGAGACAAATGCAAATTGGAAAAGTTGATCCATCTTTAAAAATCGAACATGAATTAGTTAACAAATTGCCTAAAATTGAGCTTTTGTATCTCGCAGGAATTTTTCATGATCTTGGTAAAGGTAAAGGTGGGGATCATTCTGAAATAGGAGAAAAGATAGTTGAGAAATTTTGTAAAAGGTTAAATTTTTCTCTTCATGATACCGAGCTATTATCTTGGCTTGTAAAAAATCATTTAATCATGTCATCGATATCGCAAAAAACCGATGTCCATGATCCTGAGACTATTACGAACTTTACTAAAAATGTTAATACCATAGAAAAGCTTAATTATATTTATATGCTTACCATCAATGACATAAGAGGCACTAATCCAACTTTGTGGAACTCATGGAAACATGATTTGTTAAAACAGCTCTTTATGTCCTCTAGAAAAAAACTAAATCTTGAGGAAGCTGAATCTAACAAATCAATTGTCTACGAAAGAAAGTTTGCATCAGCTAATGCAATCAAAAAAGGACACGAATTTTTAAATCAGGTATGGGATCAATTGCCAGATGCTTATTTTTCAAAATACCAACTAAAGCAACTTTCAAACCAAGCGAGAGCTGTTGCTGCTTCGAATGGAGAAACATCTGTTTTTGTACAAAGTAGAAAAAACCTAATTGAGATTTTTATCTTCACCCCTAATCAAGCGGGCTTATTTTTGAAAACTGTTAATGGGTTTGAGCAACTTTCTTTAGAGACTATTGATTCAGACATTCATACAACCCGTGATGGGAAATATGCCATGAATACTTTTATCTGTAGACATAAAATTCTTGGGGGTAATTTGATTCAAAGGGATATTCAAAATATTGAACAAAAAATTATGCTCGCAATCTCTTCTGAAAATTTCAAAGGAATCACTAAATTAAAAACAAAATACAAAAAAGTTTTCGAATACCCCACCAGAGTATATGTATCACCAACCAACAAGAAAAATGCAAGTCTGGTTACTCTAGAAACTTTAGATCAACCCTATTTGCTCTCTAAAATTGCCAGTATATTTCTTGATCATGGAATTAGCATTGACTCCGCTAGAATTAATACTCTTGGTGAAAAAGTAGAAGATAATTTCACAGTAATTGATGAAAAAACAAAATCATGTATTTCTCAAAATAAAACTAATCAGCTACAAAAGAAACTAAAGAGCCTGTAGGCACTTCAATAAAGATCAAGACTGCCTATAATAACTATATGAAAAATTTCCCATTAATTGGCCTTGGCATTGCAACTAAAGGTTCCTCAGGTAATACATTGGATACCTTTTTTCCATGCATAAGCTTTAAAAATATTGAAGATGAATTCAGTCAATATTATGAGATTTGGGATTCCTTGATGAGTGAAAATGTAGCTGAAATAAAAGATACTGCCTCTCTTAACCTTCAGGATGAAAGTTTAAATAGTGCAATTAGCAATCTTAATGAAAATAAAATCATAGTTTTATGCAGGATTTTAGAAAACCAACCCATTCAAACTATCGAGGAAGCATATTTAAAATTACATCTAATATCTTATAAACACTTTGAACCCAATTCATTGAATCTTGAAAACTTATTCTACTCTCTTCTGAATGTTGCCTGGACAAACCAAGGGCCAATCGAGCTTGGTGACATAGATAAAAGAATTCTGTCTGCACAGAAAAATAATCGGCCACTTGAAATCAAATCAGTCGACAAGTTTCCTTGTTTAACTAACTATATTATTCCTCCAGGTGTGCGTATTGGAGATGCGAGCAGAGTAAGACTGGGTGCTTACCTCAGTGAGGGCACAACAGTAATGCATGAGGGTTTTGTAAATTTTAATGCAGGAACGCTTGGGCCAGCAATGATAGAAGGAAGAATATCTGCTGGCGTTGTAATCGGTAAAAACTCAGACTTGGGAGGTGGCTGCAGTACAATGGGAACACTATCGGGAGGCAATGATATAAAAATATCCATTGGTGAGAATTGCCTTCTAGGAGCAAACTCTGGTCTTGGCATTCCGCTTGGTGATAACTGCATTATCGAAGCAGGCCTTTATATTACTGGGGGATCAAAAATTACGAAGTATAATTCTAATAATGAACCTGAATCAGTTATCAAAGCTTCAGAACTTGCTGGATGCAATAATTTGTTATTTATCAGGAACTCTCAGACTGGTGCCATTGAAGCAAAAATTAATCCTAAATTTGTTGAATTGAATGAAGAACTTCATAAAAACTAATAACTTATGTCAGCACTAGAATTAGCTCAATCACTCATTAAAATAAAGTCAATTTCTCCTGAAGACGGGGGTTGCTTCGATCTTATAGAGGCTGAGTTAATTCCCTTGGGTTTTCAAATAGAGAAAATTCCTGAGCTGAATTGTGAAACGCTATTAGCCAAGTACGGCGATTCAGGAAAGGTATTTTGCTATCTTGGGCATACTGATGTTGTTCCCTCAGGCCCAGAAGATGAATGGACATCACCCCCTTTCGAGGCAAATATTGTAGAGGGAGAGCTAATAGGAAGAGGAGCAGCCGATATGAAAGGTAGTGTTGCAGTCTTCATAGAATCAGTAAAAAAATTTTTAGCCGATTATCCAAACCCGAATTTTCAAATCTGGGTTATGTTAACCAGCAATGAAGAAGGCGAACCAGCTGATGGAAAAATTAATACTTTGATGGATGCATTGACGGATCAAAATCAATTTATTGATTACTGTTTAGTCGGAGAAGCAAGCTCATCTGATAAAGTTGGAGATGTTTTAAGAGTTGGCCGCAGAGGGTCATTAAGTGGAAAGCTTAAGTTAATTGGCAAACAGGGTCATGTTGCATATCCTCATAAGGTTTTAAGTCCTATTTTGGAGGTGGGACCTATTATCAATGAACTGAATCAAATGATCTGGGATGAAGGCAATGAACATTTCGATCCAACATCATTTCAAATTTCAAATATTGATTCTGGAACTGGAGCTACAAATGTTGTTCCAGGACATTTGAACATGCTCTTTAATTTTAGGTTTTCTCCAGAATCGAGCCAAGAATCACTCAAAGAAAGATTTGTTCAAGTTCTAGAAAAATCAAAATGTTCATTTGAAATAGATTGGACTTTAAATGCTCAGCCTTATTTAACAAAAAAAACAGAGCTCCTCTCTATCATTCAAACAGCTTTAAAAAAGATTAATGGCAAGGAAGCGATCGTTGATAATGGCGGAGGAACTTCCGATGGAAGATGGGTCTCGCCATCCGGCTCAGAGGTTATTGAGCTCGGGCCAAGAAATCAAACTATTCATAAGATAGATGAGAAAATCTCTCTAGCAGACTTGATATTATTGCAAGAAATTTATCAACAAATTCTAGTTGAGACAAATGATCATGCCAGCTAAAAGCGTTTAATCTTTTGCTGTTTTTATAACAAAAGAAAGCGCAATTAATGCAACAGCAATAACCAAATAATACTGAATCATAAATTCAAAGACTGGTGATATGGTCTCCAGTCCTCCATCTAAAGCCTCTCCTCCAAGCAACCCTGCAAGGACGCCACCAATTGCACTGGCCAGGAACCATAAGCCAAACATCTGACCCATGTAACGCTTAGGACCGTATCGAGAGAAAGCCGACAAACCAATTGGTGATAGGGCTAATTCACCCCATGTTTGAAACAGGTATGTTAAAAGTAACCATTGCATGCCTACGGGAGATGACTCAAGAGCTATGTTTACAGCAACAATCATTATGAGAAAGCTCAATGCCATAAATAAAAGCCCGATTGCAAATTTTATTGGCAATGATGGATCTAAATTTTTTCTAGCTAGCTGTGCCCAAATTCCAGCAAAGATTGGAGCAAATAAAACAACAATTACTGGGTTTGCAAACTGCAACCAACCAACAGGAATTTCATATCCTACAATTGATAAATCCGTATAGTCCCTTGCAAAAATATTTAATGAGCCAGCTGATTGATCAAAGCCAGACCAAAAAGCAGCGGCTCCTACAAAAAGTAAAAATAATAAAATTAAATTTTTTCTTTCAGCAGCATTTAATCCGGCAAAAAGAAAAAGATATACAAAATATAAACCAGCAATAATTGTAAGAAAATATGCAAATTGTTCAGCAAAGAATCTTGGATCAATAGTAAAAAAACCAGACTCCCAGCAACAAAAAGAAGTCATAGACTGATGCCACGATTCTCTTAAACGGTCCAACGTAAGGTGTTTTTTCCATTAGTTTGATATAGTATTCTCCTAAATCATAACTCAAATAATATGAATACAAGTAATACTTTTTTTGGGCATCCAATTGGATTAAGAACGTTATTTTTAACTGAAATGTGGGAGCGCATGTCCTACTATGGAATGCGAGCTTTATTGGTTCTATATATGACAGGAGCTGTTACTGGTTTTAATCCTGGTCTAGGTTGGTCACAAGTCGAGTCTCAAGCAATTTACGGTATTTACTCTGGAATGGTTTATTTTATGGTTGTTCCAGGAGGATGGATTGCAGACAATATTTTAGGGCACCAAAAAGCTGTATTAATAGGTGCTCTCATTATTGCTTTGGGCCATTTTACACTTGCTATTCCTATTGAGCAGACATTTTTCTTGGGTTTAATTTTTGTTGTATTGGGTACCGGTCTTCTTAAAGGGAACATTTCAACCATCGTTGGTCAGCTTTATGAAGGTCAAGATGATAAGAGAGACTCTGGCTACACCATTTTTTATATGTCTATCAATATAGGCTCAACACTTGGATTTTTAATTTGTTCATATTTGGGTGAAAAAATTGGATGGC
>QBVY01000027.1 GCA_003283765.1 SAR86 cluster bacterium AG-313-N18 | reverse complement strand
CAAGACACTTAGGTAAAAAATATAAATTAATACCCCCATAACAAGGCTGCCCTCTCTTCCTGATCTGGGATTCTCTTTGCCAAAAACAAAACTAAGTACCAGCAAAGCAATAAGCATAATCGGGATGCTGGCATTCCATTGATTCTGAATAAAATTGGATTGATTTTTATAATCTAGCAATTTTGAAAGAGTGAATGGTTTATTTGACGTCTCTCCAACGCCAATAGAATGAATCAACTCTTTAAATGAGGCATCTATTTTATTAGAGCTATTTAGGTCTGGGTAAATAGATCCATTTTGGAAATTTAAAACCATATCATTACCTTGATTTGATATTTCCAGTATCTCAGCCTTAATCATTGACAGGGATGGATCATCTTGAACAAAAAATGTTACGCCAGTCATTTGCGAGCCATCATAAGATTTAAAATGAAGATAACTTCCAGCTTCACCAAGATTAACCAATGTCTCAGGTTGTAACATTGATAGTTTATCTTCGTAGGATTGCTCGGCTATTAAGCTTTTAGACAGAGCTTTGCCATAAGGGGCTAAATAAATACTAATCAGCGCACATGAAATTAAAGCGATGAAAAAAAATGGGGTTATTTGCTTGATAAGCCCTAACCGAGATACTCCTGCAGAAAAATAAGCATAAATTCCATTGGATCTATAAAGCTCAGATATAACTAGCAAAAGGCTCAAAAAAAATGCAAAAGGGATCAATAAGGCAAGAAAATCAGGCAATCTAAGAAAAATAACATTAAAAATAATATCTGGATTCAAACTGCCTGATGCAGCTTGCTCAAAATACCCAACAAGCCTTGATGAGAAAATTAAAGCAGTGAGAATAAATAAGATTGCAGTAAACCCTCTGAAAATTTGAGAATTTAAATGAATTGCAAGAATATTCTTTTTATACATGCCTTTAAGGATCTTGATGCATTACAATAAATATCTTATCAGTAATTTTTATCAGGAGTATGGTTTATGGCTTACAAAGTCTTATCAAGTCTAACGGCAAACAATGTAAATTCTGCAGATCTATTGAAGGTCAAGACAGATCTGTTGATTATTGCCGTTAATAAAAAAACAGCAGCTGCCACTGAACTTAAAGGTCTTCAAGCAAGCGCTCAATCATTGGTTAAAGAGTCAATCAAAGAAATAAATAGTGGGTCTAGAAAATCTATTTTTCTTCCTGCTCCAGCCAAAGTCGCAGCTAAAAATATTTTACTAATCAAAGAGCCAGATCCTAAAGCAGCCAGCTTTTTAGTTCTTCGTTATTACGAGGAAATCATGGGCTTGGTTAAATCATCGAAGGCAAAGGATTTTGCATATCTGATGAGTTCAACCACTTCAAAAGATTTTGATGATGTTTGGGCTGCTGAAGTAGCAGCTAGGACATTTGAGTCTTCAGCTTACACTTTTAATGCAACCAAGAATAAAACTGTAAAACCGATCACAGTAAAAAAAGGAACTCTTTTATTTGCTGGCCTAACCCCAGCAAAATTAAGATCAGTTAGAACTGCAGTTAAGCTAGGTCATGCTGTTGGCGAAGGAATGAATGCCACAAAACATCTAGGAGATTTACCTGCAAATCATTGCACACCAAGAATTATTGAGCGTAAAACCAAAGCTCTTAAAAAAGATTTTCCAGCTTTAAAAATTTCTAGTCTCAATGAGAGGGATATGGAAAGATTGAAAATGGGATCATATTTGTCAGTTGGCAAAGGAAGTGATGAGCCGTCTAGGATGATGACTATCGAATATAAGGGTGGCGCAAAAGATAAGCAGCCCGTCGTATTAGTAGGAAAAGGAATTACATTTGACACTGGCGGTATCTCAATTAAGCCAAGTCCTGCTATGGATGAAATGAAATGGGACATGTGTGGAGCTGCATCTGTATTTGGGATCATGCAAACGCTGGCTAGACTAAAAGCTAAAGTGAATGTTGTAGGCTTATTGGTTTGTGCAGAAAATATGCCATCTGCGCGTGCTACAAAACCAGGAGATGTTGTTACTTCCATGTCAGGTCAAACCATCGAAATTCTAAACACGGATGCTGAAGGTAGATTGGTTCTGTGTGATGCATTAACTTATTCAAAGAAATTTAAGCCTAGTCATGTTATTGATATGGCAACTCTAACTGGAGCTGTGGTTGTTGCGCTTGGTAGCCCTGCTACTGGGGTGATGGCTAATAACCAACCCCTTGCTGATAAAATTTTAGCAGCGGGAGAAAAATCTGGTGACAGAGCTTGGCAACTGCCTCTTTGGGAAGAATATGCGCATTGCACCAAAACCAACTTTGCAGATCTTGCAAATATTGGCGGAGGAAGAGAGGCCGGAACTATTCATGCTGCTTCATTTCTATCTAATTTTACAAAAGATTTTAAATGGGCTCATATGGATATTGCAGCAAGTGCCTGGAATGGTGGTGCTAAAAAAGGTGGCACCGGCAGACCAGTTCCACTGTTGGCTGAATTAATTTTAAATGGAAATTTATAAGCCTTTTCAAATCTTTCTAGGCAATGGATAAGAAGCCATATGACCCATCTGAGATAGAGCAAAGACTCTATCAAGAATGGGAAGATTCCGGTCTATTTACCCCAGATGATGGGTCTGAATCTTATTCACTAGCTATTCCTCCACCAAATGTAACTGGAACACTTCATATGGGGCATGGATTTCAAAATGCCATCATGGATTGCTTGATTCGATACTATCGAATGTCAGGTAAAAATACTTTGTGGCAAGTGGGAACAGATCATGCTGGCATTGCTACTGAAATGGTGGTCGAAAGAAGATTAAATGCTGAAGGTAAGTCAAAGAATGATATTGGTAGAGAGGCTTTTGAAAAAGAAGTTTGGAATTGGAAGAAATATTCTGGTAATAAAATTACCTCACAACTTAGACGCTTAGGATCAAGTCTAGATTGGAGCACTGAGAGGTTCACATTAGATGATGAATATCAGCACGCTGTTTTAAGCGCATTTATTCAATTATTTGAAGAAGGTCTAATTTATCAAGGCAAGCGCTTGGTAAATTGGGATCCTGTACTAGAAACCTCCCTATCAGACCTTGAGGTCATCAATAAAGATTTAACAATTAAAATTTGGGAAATAAAGTATCAGCTAGAGGGAACCGATGAATTTGTAACTATTGCTACCACAAGACCTGAAACGCTTTTTGGGGATATGGCTCTAGCAGTCAATCCTGATGATAAGAGGTTTGCTCATCTGGTAGGTAAAAATGCTCAGATTCCCCTTTGCGATAGAGTGATTCCTATTATTGCAGATGATTATGTAGATGCAGAATTTGGAACTGGTGTTGTCAAGATTACTCCTGGTCATGATTTTAATGATTATGAATTGGGCAAACGACATGGGCTCCACATGAATGAAAGCTTGCAATGTCATACAGGGGATGAAGGTGCCTTTTCTCCAATTTCAATTCTAAACAAAGCCGTTGAAATTATTGGTGTAGCTCCTGAGAAATTTCATGGCATGGATAGGTTTGAAGCTCGAAAACTGCTCTTAAAAGATCTAGAAAAAGAAAAGTTTCTGATATCTGCAAAGGAATATGAAAGTACTCTGCCCTATGGAGATAGATCTGATCAAATTCTTGAGCCCCTCTTAACAGATCAATGGTATGTAGATGCAAAAACTCTTGCCAAGCCAGCTATTGAGGCTGTTAAGTCAAAAGAAATACAATTTGTGCCTGCTAATTGGGAGAAAACTTATTTCCAATGGATGAATAATATTCAAGACTGGTGCATAAGTAGACAGCTGTGGTGGGGACATAGAATTCCAATTTGGTACGATGAATCGAATACACCCTATGCAGGGTTTTCTGAGAAAGATGTGAGAGATAAACATAATCTTAATGGCGCTTTACGCCAAGAAGATGATGTATTAGATACATGGTTTTCATCCAGCCTTTGGACATTTGCAACCATGGGATGGCCTAAAAAAAATGAAAAGTTAAACCTATTTCACCCAACAACAACCTTAGTAACGGGTTTTGATATTATCTTTTTTTGGGTAGCAAGAATGATCATGATGACTAAGCATTTCATGAGAGAGGTTCCATTCAAAGAAGTTTACATAACTGGCTTGATTAAAGATGAAAATGGACAAAAGATGTCTAAGTCAAAAGGAAATATCCTGGATCCAATTGATCTCATTGATGGTGTTTCCTTAGATGAGCTCCTCGCAAAAAGAACCGAAGGCATGATGCAACCTCAACTCAAAGAAAAAATTATTAAACAAACAAAAAAACAATTCCCCGAAGGTATTGAAAGCTATGGTACAGATGCATTGCGATACACTTTCTATTCTCTTGCCTCCCCAGGTAGAGACATTAATTTTGATATAGGCAGAATCAAAGGTTACAGAAACTTCTGCAACAAAATTTGGAACGCTTTCAGATTTATTGAAATGCAAGTTACCAATCATAGTTATAAACCTGGTGAGAGCTCAGGAAATATTTTATCCGACTGGATGGGCTCAAAAATTCATCAAACTGCTGAAAATTGTCAAACTCATATAAAACAATATCGATTTGATTTAGCTTCAGCAGAGATTTATGAATTGGTATGGTCAAATTTCTGTGACTGGTATATAGAATTCAATAAAGTGGCCATCCAAAACTCTGAAGATGCTAACCAAACAAATAATTTAATTGGAAATTTAATTACAAACTTCTATAGCATCCTTGAATTGCTGCATCCATTCATGCCATTTATTACTGAGGAACTTTCTTCTAAATTAGCTAATTTAGCAAAGGTAGAGAAATTGGGTTTTATGGTTGAGAGTGGCTTTGCTCATTCACGGGCTTCCAATAAAAAAACTGAGCAGCAATTAGATGAAATCATCAGCATTATTTCTGCACTCAGAGCGATTAGAGCAGAAAATCAAAATATTAAAAATGAGATCCTGAATCTCATTATTTCCAATGATCTCAACTCTGAAATGCAATCTGTTATCAGTAAAAATGAAGCAATGATTGCGGGAATTGCAAAATTAGATGGGATTGAATTTAGTGATAAGATCCCAGCAGAAGCAATTGAAAAAACTATGGATGGTTACAAACTAATCATTCCACTAGAAGGATTGATTGATCCTGAAGAAGAAATGATGCGACTTCAAAAAGAGCTAGCAGATGTGGAGAATGACCTTAAGATTATTAACTCTAAGCTTGCTAATGATCAATTTACTTCCAAGGCTCCTCCTGCAGTTGTAGAGAAAGAAAAAGCAAAAGTTTTAGATGCTGAAAGCAAAAAAGCATTGTTAGAAAAAAGCATCGCTAAACTTCAGCCTTAGCCAAGCTAATTAGAAAATCACGAATAGCTGCACCAACGAATGAAGGCTCAGCATAAGTAATATCATGCTTGCCTCCCTCCAATATTAGCAACTCAGATTGAGGAATATAAAGTATGAGTTCTTCACTTCCTTTAAATGGAACAACACCATCATCAGTTCCCCAGATAGTTAGAGTGGGCTTATTTAAATTCCCAACTTTGCCAAACATTTCCTGGGTGCTAAATAAATTGAAATTACGAGCTGTTGATAGCAAAGCATGAATAAAGCCCTTGTATTGCATCTGTATTCCTGCTTTTTTTATAAATTCTTTTTTTGATAAAGCTAATGGGTCTTCTCTAGGTGGCTCATCATTCTCTTCATTACCTTGAAAGACCAACCTTGAACCAAAAACATTTAGAAACCACTCTCCGATTAAAGGTTTCATTATCCACCAATCCTTAGTTGGATTTTCAACCATAAAACCAGCTGGAGCTATCAATGACATGCTTTTAACCATGCCAGGAAACTCATTGGTAAAGTGACCAACTATCGGTCCGCCCATTGAGTAACCAACCAAATGTACCTGTTCAGAAATTTCTTGAGAATCTAACAATCCTTTTAGAGACTGAACAAAAACATCCTTGGTGTATTTAATCCTTGGTCTCTCAGAGTACCCTCGACCATAGTGATCAAAAACAAGGACTGAGTAACCTGCATCCAATAAAAAAACTTTCATTCCATCCCATACAAAATGAGGAGTAGAAAATCCATGCACCAAAACGACTGTTTCATTGTTTGCAACTTCAGCATCTGGATAATACCAACGGTAATACAGATTGCCTTCATTTAGTGGGGCCCAAGAACCTTCCACAGGAAGGTCAGATGCTGTTAACGTTTTAAGGTTATATGTTTGAATAAAGTATGGGATCCATAAAACCAAGAGAATAACCAAAAGACCTGTGAGTATTTTCTTCATGAATTTCTTTGCGCAGATTGAAAAGCTTTAAGCACGATGTTTCTTGTTTCTATCGGATCAATCACAGCATCAATTTCTAGAAAAGATGCAGCCTCAATAGCTTGACCAACCTCATACATTTTAGCCACAAGCTTATCAAAAAGTTCTTTACGCTCGTTAGGGTCTTCAAGACTATCTAGTTCTTTTTTGTATCCAAGCTTAACCGCGCCTTCAATTCCCATGCCTCCAAATTCTCCTGTTGGCCATGCTGCTGTATAGACTGGATTATGAAGGCTGCCTCCAACTAAAGCTTGTGCGCCTAATCCATATCCTTTACGAAGAAAGATGGCTACAAGGGGAACCTTGATGTTAGCTCCTTGTTTGAATAGAGACGCCATTCTTCTGACGGCTCCACCCTCCTCACTTGCTGGGCCAACCATGAATCCTGGAGTGTCGGCAAGAACAAGAATTGAAAGATCGTGATCATTACAAATAGATATAAACTCTGAAGCTTTTTCAGCAGACACTGAATCAATTGCGCCTCCAAGTTTTTGACAATCACTTGCAAGGAGAGCAAAAGGCTGTCCCTCTATCCTGATAAAACCTGTGACAATGCTTTGACCATAGTTTTTTTTAAGTTCTAAAAAGCTATCTTCATCAGCCACTGTATTGATAATATCTCGAATCTCATAGGTATAACGCCTGTCCTCAGGCATGATATTACGAAGAATTTCTTGATCCTTAACTGAAAATTCGTTGATAGGGCCTTGAAAATAAGCAAGGAGTTTTTTTGCAATCAAAGTTGCATCCTCTTCATTGTCAGCAACATAGTCTACGACTCCATTCTGCTCATGCACGGAAACAGGACCAATATCTGTTGGCTCAAATACTCCAAGCCCACCACCTTCAATCATGGCTGGACCAGCCATACCAATCCATGAGGTCTTAGTTGCAATTCTAAAATCTGAACAACCAAATAATGCAGCATTACCCGCAAAGCAATAACCATTATTTACGGCAATTTTTAAAGAACTGCCAGTAAGTTGAGCCCAAGTAGAAAAAGAAGGTATATGCAATCCTGCTATCTGAATCAATACATCGGTATCTCCAGGTCTGCCTCCGCCTCCCTCGGTAAATATTACAATCGGTAACTCAAACTTTTTAGCTTGATCACAAATACGATCCAGCTTCAGATGATGAAACGCACCTTGAGTTCCTGCTAATACAGAATAGTCATAAACAATTGCAACTGCTTGAGAGTTTTCTGATCCAACTAATTCAGAATTGATGGAGCAAAATCCAGTAATAATGCCGTCGGCATTTGTTTTATCTTGAAGCTCTTCATAGTCTCGACGACTGCGTTGGGCTGCGACTGCAAATTGACCAAACTCTAAAAAACTATCTTGATCTACTAAATGAGCAAGGTTTTCTCGAGCAGTTCTATATTGTTTAGAATGTCTTTTTTCAGTTGAAGATGCACGAAATTCATCAGAGCTTTTTTCAACTCTACGAATAAATTTTTTAAACTCTGGTCGGTTTTTAATAGCCATGGTCTCCTATGCTACTAAAAAAATATCCTTTCGGGTAAAACTAACTTGCAGTATGTTTTTTAAAAGCATCGCCAGTAAATTTTAAGACTTTTGCTCTGGATAAAATTCTTGGTAAAAATGCAAACTTAGAATTGCCTTTGCCAGGTACTATATAGTGTTTATTTTGTAAAAAAGCATCCAAGGTTTCTTGGGATACTCTTTCACATGTATCACCGACCTGGCCTTCTCCCTTCAATTTACTAATCCTTTGCTTGAGTCGATCAGATGATTTTTCTGAGGCAGTATTTCTGAAATTTGAATCAGTGGCTCCTGGACATGAGACCATCACTCGAACATTGCTTTCAGCATACTCATATCGCAAAGCTTCAGACAGCATTAAAACATATGCTTTGGTGGAGGAATAAACAGTTGCATATGGAACTGGCAAAAATGAGGCGGAAGAACCTATATTAATTACTCCACCCTCACCTTTTTCTACCATGGCTGGCATAAATAAATGACAAAGATCAGTTAGAGAAGTTATGTTTAGTTGAATCATGGCTGCATAATCATCTCTTTGGAACTCTCCAAATTGGCCCCATCTGCCATAACCTGCATTATTAATTAATACGTCCACATGAAGACCTGCAGCAAGAACTTGTTGATGCAATCTTTCACCTGAGCCCGGTTGAGCCAAATCTTCAACAAAAACATGTGCCATTCCTCCCTTTCCTTGGATCTCCTGCGCTAAAGCATCTAATTGCTCTTTAGATCGAGCGGTTAAAATTAACTCAGCTCCTTTTGCTGCAAGATCAATGGCCATGGCTCTGCCAATTCCGGTTGACGCACCAGTTACTAACGCTGTTTTATTTTGATATGTATCCATCAACCACTCCTTTAAATATTAACCTTTAAGGCAATTTTCAATCTGCTGAATCTCACTATCAGATAGAAGATCTTTTGCCTCAGCCTCAACACATTCTTTTAACTCAGTTCTATTTTTCACTCCTAAGATTACAGACGCAACTCCTTTAATGCTCAAAGCATACCTGTGCGCCAAACTCGCAGGGGATTCGCCCCACTCAATTGCAAGATCCCTAAAAGGTTCGGCTTTATCAAAATCATCAAAATCACTTTTATCAAAACCAGACTCATGGGGAGATCTATCCATTGAAGAGGTTAAGGCTCCAGCCTGAACTGCTCTGATTGCTAAAATTGGAATGTCCAGCTGTTGGCACTCAGATAAAATTGCTAGAGGATTAAAGGCTGCTGAAACATAGCCAATAGCTCCAGCAGAATTTAATGGATTAATAACACATTGAACTGCGCTGGGTGATTGAGAATGGTTTAAAGCTTGAATAATTGCCTCCTCTTGTCCAAGCCCACCAATCCCCCAATGATCTATCTTTCCCTCTTTCTGCAGTCGCTCAAAAGCTGGAATAGCTGCATTAAAAAAACAACTTAAAGTAGTTGCACTTTTTGCCCGCATCTCATCAAACTTATACAACTTGTAGTGATCTTCAATTAATTGAGAATGAAGCAAAAATAAATTCACCTTTTCTAATTTCATGTTATCCAAGCTTCTAGTCAGAGAATCATTTAACTTATCATAGACTTCAGTATCAGGGAGAGTTCCTAATTGGCACTTAGTAGTAAAAAATAAATCGTCTGCATCCGAGCCATTTAAGGACTTTCCAATGATTCGCTCAGCCTCACCTTTTCCATACATAGGCGCGACATCAAAATGATTAATGCCATGATCTATAGCAGCATGAACCGTCTTAATTGCTTCTTCAGATGTTGTTTCACCCCATACTTGACCAATACCACCGCCACCAAGTGTTAAAGAGCTAATCTTTAAATAAGGTTTGAAATCTCTATAGTTCATAGCTAGATTTTCATTTCAATCTTGGCTTCAACCATTTTTAGATATTTCTTTTGCGTTTTTATTTCTTGTAGAATCTTTTCACGATGCTCTTCGAGCATGGCATTTCTCTCTTTAAATTTCGCTTTACCCTGCTCGTAAAGATCTCCATATTCTTTAATTTGCTTCAAGGACATACCGGTTCCCTTTAGGCATTTAATAAAGCCAATTCTTTGCAAATCATCATCATGGTATTTTCTTCGACCAGCAGAATCTTTTGTCACATTAGGAAGCAAACCTTCCTTCTCGTAATAACGCAGAGTGTAAGGTGTTAAATCAACTTCCTCTGAGGCCTGGGCAATAGTATATAAGCTCATCTTAAGTGCCCCTCTTGATCCATAGCATCTGCATCACCAGCACCACTATGTATATTGAGAAAAAGGCTGCATAAAAACCCATCAAAAGAGGGTCGGTCAAAGTTGTTATTACGGGATCACCTACTGGCAGTCGTCTTAATCCATCTGTGATTGCCGGAATAGAGTGAAACAAAAATAGCGAGGTATAGCATAGAGTTTGAAAATATGGAGCTAGCCAACCAAAAAATAATCCTTTTTCATTAACTCTACCTACAATTAATGCAAGCAATGTCAAGACAGCTAGCATGTGACCTACACCAAATCCTCCCTGCTTGTACAAAGTAAGCGCAGTAACGGCTGCAACCAATGTACAAATTAAAAAGATTTTTGCAGATGTATTCTGAGAATCGATAATTTTATATTTAACTAAAGAATAGAATCCGCTTAACAACGCAAAAATTCCCATAAAGGTATGAAACCAACCATAAAGTGACATCTCTGGCATTTTTTTCTCCCACAAAAAATTAAGAGGTAAGTCTAACAGTTAAAGTTAACTCTAAGTCAAGAAAATATCATTTAAGATTAAATTTAAGATCTGCTTGTAATTAGCCTTATTGCCTCATAGCTCGGCTTGAGATTGCCATACATCTTTTTATAGACTTTATGATAAAGGTCATTATAAATTTCTTGATTGGCATCTATGGGATCAAATCTATCACCTTGATGTGTCATCTTATTAACCGCAGAGGAGAAATCTGGATACAAACCAATCCCAACAGCGCTTGCAATAGCAGCTCCCAACGAAGAGGTTTCAAAGGTATGTGGACGAAAGACGGTCATGCCAAAAATATCTGCGGTGATTTGCATTACCTCGTCACTTTGAGATCCACCGCCAGAAACAACCAACCGAGAAATGGTTTTCTTGCTTCGCTTTTCTAAAAGTTCTTTGCTTTCCCTTAAGGCATAAGTCAGCCCTTCGATCATTGCTCGGTAAAGATGCGCCCTTGTATGATCTTCATTAAAGCCAATTATCGCGCCTCGAGTTTCTGGTCCATCACCATTTGAAGGTGACCAATAAGGCTGAAGCATTAACCCATCAGAACCAGCTGGAACTTTGGTTAGCAATGTATCAAACAACACTTCTGGCTGAAGGTTTTGATTGGCTGCTAATTGTTCTTCTTGCAGTCCAAACTCTTTTTTAAACCAGCTCACCATCCAATATCCGCGTTGGACCATCATTTCAATGTTGAAAGTGTTGGGTATGATGCCAGGATATGCAGGATAAAAAGGAATAGCTTCAAGGTATTTATCAGAAGTGATATTGAGAGTAGCTAGACTCCCATAGCTCAAGCTACCCGTTTCATTATCGATGCAGCCAGTTCCTAAAACCTCACAGGCCTTATCTGAGCCACTGGCAATCAATGGGAGTCCCTGAGGAATCCCAGTTTCTTCAGCTGCAGCTTCAGTAATTTTCCCCAGCACTGATCCTGCTGGTAAAACCTCTGGTAACATTTCTGGACGAATGGGCATAGCTCGCCACTTCCAATCTTTTTGCTCTGCCCATTGTTGAGTCTTATATTCAAATGGCACGAACCCAACAGTGCTAGCGATAGCATCATTGTATTGACCAGTGAGTTTGTAATTATGATATCCAGATAGAAGCAAGAATTTATGAACCTGCTTCCAGATCTCAGGCTCATTTTGCTCAATCCAATTAGCTTCAGCCTCTGCATGCATTAAATCTACAAGTGGCTTAGCTCTAATTAGGCTCATGAGAACTGATTCTACTTTGCCTAATTTAGGCTTAGTTTTTACTTGTCTCTGATCTAGCCAGCTAATAGCAGGTCGCAAGGGTTGATTATCCTTCCCCATTGGAATAACCGTTGCACGCTGAGTGGTTAATCTTGGTGAAGCTGGAAGTTATCTTCATTTTAAATCTTATGATGGCTCGCAAATGACTGGCGTAACATTTTTTGTTCAAGATGATCCATCCCTGTCAATGATTAAGGCTGAGATACTGGAAATATCAAATCAAGGTAATGATATGGTTTTAAATTTCCAAAATGGATCTATTTACCCAGACCTAAATAGCTCTAATAAAATAGATGCCTCATTTAAAGAGTTGATTCATTCTATTGGCGTTGGAGAGACGTCAAATAAACCATTCACTCTTTCAAAATTGCTAGATTATAAAAATCAATCCAATTTTATTCAGAATCAATGGAATGCCAGCATCCCGATTATGCTTATTGCTTTGCTGGTACTTAGTTTTGTTTTTGGCAAAGAGAATCCCAGATCAGGAAGAGAGGGCAGCCTTGTTATGGGGGTATTAATTTATATTTTTTACCTAAGTGTCTTG
>QBVY01000026.1 GCA_003283765.1 SAR86 cluster bacterium AG-313-N18 | reverse complement strand
AAGATTTTTTCATCTTGTCAATAATTTCCTGCTTTTCTTTTGTAACCCTAGGTTTGTTTGCTCCTTCCTCTAATTCTTCTTTAGCAACATTGATTAAGGTTTTACCTTTAAATTGCATAAGAGTAGACATAAGCCACTCATCGATTCTGTCAGTTAAAAGCAAAACCTCCGTTCCATTAGCTTTTAAATGCTCAATATGGGGAGAGTTAACCGCGGCCTCATAAGTATCTGCAATAGAGTAATAAATCTTTTCATCATCACCATCCATCCGCTCAATGTATTGGTCAAGGGTTGTGTCAACTTTATTTTCATCAGATGCGGTGCTGGCAAACAAAAAAAGCTCAGCTATAGATTCTGAGTTTTCATAATCTTCAGCGGGTCCTTCTTTAATAACAAGACCAAACTCCTTCCAAAATTTCTGATAATCTTCCGGTTGATCTTTCTGCATTTTTTTCAGGGTATCGAGCACTCTTTTACTTAAACCTTTTTTAATTGAATCAACCAAAGGATGGTCTTGAAGTAACTCTCTAGAAACATTTAGAGGTAAATCGCTGGAGTCAACCACTCCTTTAACAAAACGAAGATATAAAGGAAGGAAATGAGCAGCATCATCCATAATGAATACTCTCTGAATAAACAACTTAATTCCTCTTGGAGTATCTCTGTTCCAAAGATCGTATGGAGATTTTTCAGGAATAAAAAGTAAACTTGAATATTCTTGCTTGCCCTCAACCTTATTATGCATCCAAGTTAAGGGATCATTTGAATCATAAGAAATGAACTTATAAAACTCTTTATACTCATCTGCTTTTACAGATCTCTTTGATTTTAACCAAATGGCCTCTGAATCATTAATGGTTTCTGGCTCGCCCTCTTCAGGGTTTAAAATTAAAGGGAAGTTAATATATTGAGAATATTTTTGCAGCAAAAACTTGACTCGCATCAATTCGGAAAACTCTTTATTTTCTTCATTGAGATAGATAGTGATCTTGGTGCCTCGATCTTCTTTTGGAATCTTTGATAGCTGATAGGTGTCCTCTCCAGTGCTTTCCCACATGACTGCCTCATCGGAGGTTGCATTTGCTGACCTGGAGTGAACTGATACTTTTTCAGCCACCATGAATACAGAGTAAAACCCTACTCCAAATTGACCTATAAGATTAGAATCCTTTTTTTTGTCGCCAGTCATTTCTGATAAAAATTGAGCGGTACCAGATTTGGCAATGGTTCCAATATTTTCAATAATTTCTTCTTCCACCATACCGATCCCATTGTCTGAGATGGTCACCGTATTATTTTGTGAATTCAAACTGATATTAATTTTTAGGTCAGCGTCTCCCTCAAGTAACTTTGAGTTTTCTATGGCATTAAATCTAAGCTTATCAAGTGCATCAGAGGAGTTAGACACAAGCTCTCTAAGAAAAATTTCTTTGTTTGAATACAATGAATGAATCATCAACTGCAAAAGCTGCTTGGTTTCCGTTTGAAAAGATTTTGTTTTTGGTCTAGCCATAGTTGTTTATCCCCTTTGAAATCAATATGGTGTTGAAACCATTAAGTTCAAGTATTTGTTTAATTTTTTTTTGAGTCAGCTTTGCATTTTTTACTACAAAATTTAATCTCATCCCAAGATCGCTCCCACTTTTTTCTCCAAGCAAATGATCGATTGCACTGCTCGCATAGCTTGGTTTCAAGATTTAATTTTTTATGCAAAAGAAAATTTAATCGATTAATAAAAAAAACTGAATAATGCTAAGTGCAAAAATTACGATGGTGCAATAGACGCTCACACCATGTGAAAAAGAAAATATTTTATCCCAGCCTCTGTCTTTCGCTGCATTGGTAATAGGAATACCAGCCAAACCAATAAAAGCATGAGCAGTTATATTAATACCCAACCACCAGCTTAGTGATGAGTCTTGGAAATAAAGAATCAAAATGGCAGGCAATGATAATAAAAATAGCAGGAGATAGTACCTTGGAAAAATTGTACGGAGGAACCTTGAAGCTGCATCCTCATCAAGAGTTTTAAAAATTACAGGTGTAGTTAAAGCAAGATGGCTAAAGATGACCCCAGCAATCAAAAGATTGAGAAGTATAAGTGCTATTTGGCTGCTCATATTTTATTCAAATGGCGATCCGGACGAGACTCGAACTCGCAACCTCCGCCGTGACAGGGCGGCGTTCTAACCAGATTGAACTACCGGACCGCGAACGCTTGTGAATGATAGCTTTTTTGAATTTTTCTGCAACTTTTTTTTGTGTACCTTTAAGCAATTCTTTTGTCAAATTTAATGAATAAAAATTTTAGCAATAATTTTACTCAAAAGTTGAAATTTTGTTATGCTAAATGAACTGTCCATGGGGGAGAGTTAAAAATAATAAAAAATGGAGTTATTATGAAATATTTCTTTGCTCTCATTGGTTTGACCAGTATGCCGACTTTTGCTGCAACTACTGATCTTGCAACCAGTGATCTCACAGGAATTTCTTTCTGGCTTGTAACTGCAGCAATGCTTGCAGCTACAGTATTCTTTTTTGCAGAAAGAGATGTTGTTCAAGGTAAATGGAAAACATCATTGTCAGTAGCTGGATTAGTTACTGGTGTGGCGTTTTGGCACTATTTATATATGAGAGGCGTATGGGTTGATACTGGTACATCTCCAACCGTATATAGGTACATAGATTGGCTAATTACCGTTCCACTTCAAATTATTGAGTTCTATTTGATCTTAAAGGTCTGTACTAATGTTGGTTCAGGCGTTTTCTGGAGACTATTAGGAGCATCACTTGTTATGCTAATAGCTGGATTTATGGGTGAAACAGGCTCTAATGCAATGATTTGTTTTGTAATTGGAATGGCGGCTTGGTTGTATATAATTTATGAGGTCTTCTCTGGAGAAGCAGGTAAGTTAAATGCATCAAGCGGTAACGTAGCTGCACAACAGGCATTTAGCACAATTCGTTTGATTGTGACTGTCGGTTGGGCTATATATCCAATTGGTTATTACTTAGGTATGGGAGCAAATCCTGATATGGCAAATGCTAACCTTATCTATAACTTAGCTGACTTCTTAAACAAAATCGCATTTGGTTTAGCAATATATGTTGCTGCCGTTAGTGATAACGACTAAGTTAATAGCTTAAATAAAAAAGCCCAGATTTTTTCTGGGCTTTTTTTTGTCTGATTGGTGGGTGATGACAGGCTCGAACTGCCGACCCTCTCGGTGTAAACAGGATGTTATCTCGACTGAGCTTACAAGCCTATTTGCCTGTATCTCTATGCATACAAATAACTCTATCTAATCAAAGTAAATCTATTGTCACGACAAATATCTGCTGTGCCAAATCCGTGCCAAATTTCCTTTGAATTTCTAGGTTGTCTTCGCTGGTAAGTAATAATTACTTTCACTCGCTTAAAATCGATATCAATCTTAAGACTGTTAAATAATTATATCTGTGAGCCTGTTAATTTGCTGAATACCTTGATAAATCGAGGCGTGTATTTATCCTTTTGAAATAATGATGAATAGGGTCTGTCTTAGTTAAATCAACTCTGAAAATACCAAAAAATTTATAGACAGTTTGCCCAAAAATATTTTTTTGATGAGCAAAAACTATGCGGTCTGGATCTCCCTCCTCGGGCATTGGATGAGGATTGTTATCTTTTCTGAATTGAAGAATATAACCTGACTTATCATCAAAGCTATTCACCCAATCTGAGTTTGGATAAAGCTTGGGGAACCAAACCATTTGATTTGTCTTTTTGATAGTCCAAACAGCTCTTTGGTAATGACCTTTTTTATAGCCAAACAAACGCAAAACATCACGATGATTTAATAAAGCTACGTTATCACTTACGTTAATTTTTTCTTTAGCAATAAACGTATTTGGTGAAAACTTCTGTTCATAATTCCATGAAATGTTATGGCCAGCGTTAACCATATCTTGTTTTTTTTGTTTGACATACGAAACAAAATCATCTACTTCTTTATTTAGAGCTTCGAGGCTCTTATCAATTTTAGAAGACCCTTTTTTAACAAAGACTGGAATTCGTTTGCATATCCAATCAGTTGCCTCAAGAATCTCTGCGTCTCTCTTTAAATCTGAGCTTTGATGCATTTTGCTGTCATGTTGCCCCTCATCAATTTCTAAATAAAGCTTCAACGAGGGAAAGGCTAAATCCGCTAGGTAATAATCTTTATTTTGAGGAGGATTAATATATTGCTGACAAACATACTCTATGTCTGGATCATTCAATAAATGTATGACCCTTGTTATGACATACAGCTCCCATCTTTTACCAGAAATTTTTTGAAAATTTCGAGTTACGTATGTCTCTTTGGTGAACTTTGACAAGACTTACTCTATTCTTATGCCTATCGTTTTCATATGCTCTATAAATTTCTCAACACCATCTAAATCCCATTGATTGCTTATACAAATTTCTGCATCCGCAAGTTTTATAACCATATCTTTATCATTTATATAATCACCGCCTCTTTTGGTAACATAGAATCTCTTGTAACCTTTATCCTGATACAGCTTGATAGCTTCATCATAGGTTTTCCATACTTCGTATATGTTTTTTCTGCCATTGAAGTTCCTTTCAATAACTTTTTGCGGGAATTGATCCAATGTTATGCCTGGATTTTGAGAAACATAGTTTTCAATCACTGCATACACATATCCATTTTTTGGAAGTTCCATCCCATCAAATGAATACCTTGAATAGTCTTTTGACTTCTTTCCAGAGTTAGAAATTGTTGAAGCAGTCTTTTCTTTAATAGAAGGATCAATCTCTACGTCTGATATCTGTAAGTCTTTTCTACATTCTCCAGAAAAATCTGAAAGTAATTGATAAATTTCATCCCTTTGCTCATCTTTAATTGCGACTATATCGCCATCCTCTTCTCCGTAGACCTCATTGAGCTTATTAAAAACTTTTTGAAATGATTCTATCACCTTATCATCTGCAAGCATTTGCAATCTAATGAGAGGAAAAGGCAGTCTATTAATCTCTTCTGGTGTTAACTTCCCATCTAAGAGCATGTCCTTGGTTATATCTAAAATTTCTTGATAAATTTTTACCTTTTCATCAAAGACTCTTTCACTTTTTTTAGATTCTTGCTCTATCTCTGTTTGTTTGTTAAGCAGAAACATTGTCAAGATAATCACAAAAATTGCGCCGAATGAAGACCCGATCACTCTTGATGCAATGCCATCACCTATAAACTCGAATAGTGGGCTGAAACCAATGGATACTGCAAAGGCAATTATGACCAGTGAGATCAGCGTCAGCCAGCCTTGTTTTCTTGTGTCGCTAAGATTTTGTTTCATAGAAGTTGCTCTGTGGACTTTATTTGTATTACCTTACTATAATAAATGTATCAAAAAAATACAGGTAAAATATGAGTATAATTTTTGTTACTGATAAAGAGCACAAGGCTGATCTTAAGATATGTGAAGTCAAAGAGCATAAAGCCGATCTAAAATACTGGATTACAGATAAGGAGCACAAAGCAAAGAGAGATGATGCGAAGTGGTGCTATGTAAATAGAGAGCACAAAGCTGATAAGGTTATTTGCTGGGTGAAAGAGCATAAAGCTGACCTTAAGGTGTGTGAGGTATCCAGCGAATATAAAGCAAAAGGAAGTTTTAACTAATGGGGCTTTTCAAAGACCTATTGATTGGTGGAGCTGCACTCAAAGCACTTAAGCGATCAAATAGACCAGTGGTACTACCCCCTCCAACTTGCTCAGTTGTTGGACTTGAGCACAAGGGTTTTGGATCAACCTGGAAAGTAACATATATCTATAATGATAGACCTAATATGAAATATAACTTTACTGTAAACAAGAGTACTAAGGTTAGAACGTCAGGAAGAGATAAGTGGCATTTTCAGTGGAGCTAGATTCTTAAAGATATAGATATAGGGGGAGGTTTGAAGACGGACTCACCCAGATTCGCTAAGACCCTTCATGCGTAAAATTTTTTAAAATCTGGAATTTGAAGAAGGCGCTAATTAGTCCTCAGGGTGTTCAATAATTTTTCCAAAGAATTGATCGCCTCTTAATCGGCAAGTTCTGTAATCATCTCCAATGGTATCTATCACACATATCAATCCCATGTAATCTCTTCGTTCGTAAGAATTAGTAGTGATTGAATGTTTTCGAAAAGTGATTTAATTTTTTTGTCATTATGACTTATTATAAATCATATTAATTTAGGAGATGATAAATGAGCGATGAGATAAAATTATGGTCTGAAGAGTTAGATCCAGATTACGAAAATAGCCCTCATGAATATATAGGTGAAATTTCAGGAAAGGGTTATTTTTCTATGGAAAGTGCTGATAGTGATTCATTTACTGGTGAATATTCAATCTATCGGGTATACGAAAAAGAAGATGATGGATATGAGTTCTGGAGTGAAATTGTTGTTCCTAAGGATTTAACTGATGTGTATATAGAATATACAGAGGGTTGGTGCTGCAACTTTCCCAATGAAAGTGAAATTGTATTAGCAAGCAACAGAACGTTGATGTCATTCGAGGATGCTGACGGATACTATGATTTATTTAAGTTATTAGAACTAGATGGCGATGCACCAAATATCATAAATGAGATGGAAGCATGGGAACTTAATGAATTTGATGCTTTTGATGGCGCTGATAGTGTCTTGGTAAAAATCGATGCAGAAGGAACGATTGGACAAAATGAAGATGGTATTTTTGATGACTCCTCCACTTATAAGTCAGCATGGTTTAAAACTCTTAACTGAATGAAAAACAGTAACTTCAGGGTTTTATATGGTAATGGTTAATTAAAATTAGCGAAAATATTAACTAACTTATCCTCATCTATCGGTCCAAATGCAACTTTTTTGCTTAGTCTGACAAAGTTTAAATCAGCATCAATTAAATCTATTACATCTTTATTCCTACCATATCTGAATGCGAATACTGTTTCAGGCGTGCTCTTTGTTTGTATGGTTTCGAGTTTCTTATCAAGATGCCATGAGCGTGCTTCTTTGAAAAGATTCTTTAATTGACCTGATTTAAGGTTCTTGAAGTTTTTTTTATGCTTACTAGGATTTAATGAAAATGGGTATGCTTCTATAATTATGATTCCTAAATCTCTCATAAGATCAGTTTTCTCTCTCTTGCTAGTATCAATATTTTTGTTATAAGCACTTATACATTTCTTTAGGGTTCTTTTAGGCAGAAAATCGGTGTCATTGGAGTCCTTGTTAAGGATATATTGGTCTTTACTTAGTGGCGCTTCTGCGACGATTACTAAATTTATACTTTTCATCTTGTCAAAAAATTTTGACCACATTTTTTCTATTGCCAAATAATCTGAAACTAAGTCTGTAATCTGAGAATGCTCTAAAATACCCCCCAAAGATTTTTTAAAAAGGTTTTGAAGACTGCTGTGATTCATATTAATTTAAATCACTGTTCGAAACCACTCGACAGTAGCGCTTTTCTCAATGAGATAAATGGAATTATCAGAGTTATAAGAAGTAATTTTTTCATACCTAAGATTTTAGGTGTTTTTCTGAGTTATTTGAAGTTATGTGAGAAAGTAATCTCGTGCCAAATCCGTGCCAATTCTAGACCGCATTCCTTCGTTAGGAGCTGATTAAGTCTTTTGGGTTAGTGAAACTGCAAGGACTCATAAACCCTCTGTTTATGGGGCTTAGAGACCTATTTGATTGGTGGGTGATGACAGGCTCGAACTGCCGACCCTCTCGGTGTAAACGAGATGCTCTCCCAACTGAGCTAATCACCCAATATTTAAAATAAAGCCTTAAGTTGATCTTCCATATTTTGGTAATCCCAAAAGGCCCGTAATGATACTATTTTATCACTTGAATTTACACGATAAATTACAATCATTTTAGTTTCTATTTTGACATCTCCAACAACGTTCACTATCTCTGCATAATTAGCACACTCATCTGCGCATGGAATCGACTCTAAGATATTAAATTCTATGTTGCCATTGGCGATGACTGTGTCATAAAACTTTTCAATTGCGGTAATCCCTTGGTGACCATTACCCTCTGGGTCCAACGGGCTTTTACCAATTGGATCCTGCACTATGGCATCTTCGTCGAAGAGAGCTAACCAATTTTTTTTATCTTTTGCGACAGCATAATCTCTTGAAAGAAAGCCTAGCTCTTGTGCTTTAGTTTTGGGCTTCATGTTTTAACTCCATTGTGGGTTTAATCTCTAATCTAGCAAAATATATACCAAGCAAGGCAAGGATGACAAAACTTAATTGGATGAAATTGAGGTATTCATAAAATACTATAGCTCCAAAAATAGTTGCAATGATTGGTTGCATTAGCAAGCCAATAGATCCTAAGGAAGCTTTAATCTTTGGCAAACTGTATGTAATAAAAAACTGGCCTCCGACTTGGCACAAAATAGCCATAGCTAATAAATTATAAAATTGAGCTGAGGAGCTAGGCAAAAAATCTCTTGATTCAAACAAAGCAAACACCAATCCAAACATTCCAGTGAACAGTGTTGTGTAGAAAATTATATTAATGGAGCTCTCTTCACCTAACCGAGAAATAATCAATAAATAAGTGGCATATAAAAATGCTGCCATCAATGCAATGCCATCTCCCATTAGAGCTCCCTCAGTTTTAATATTTGAGAAATATATGAGCCCAATCACTCCAACGAAAGTTAGAACAAAAGACAAAATAAATTGTCTAGAAATGGATTCTTTGAATACTAAGACAGCAAAGATCACCATGTAAATCGATGCAGTGTTTACAAAAATAGTTGCATTGGCCACTGAGGTGAACTGCAAGCTCCAATGCCAAGAACTCATATCGCCTGCAAATGCGAGTGAGGCAATAAGCACCAGCAATAAATGCCTTCGACTTTTTAACTTAAATGCTTGAGAGCCATTGTAATAAAAATTTATAAGCGCTAAAAATGGCAGAGCTAAGAACATTCGATAGCATAAGTTCCAAGAGGGAGATAGCTCGCTCCACCTTACAAACAAGGGAGCCAATCCTATGAGACTGCCTCCAAGACACAGGATAAAAAAATTCTGTGCTGACTTTAATTGTGATGACATCAATATATACTTCGTTTATGTGTGCTGACATTGTAGAACAAGGAGATAAAATTATCTCTGTTGGGCAACTGAACCAACAGGCAAAAAAACTTTTAGAAAATCAATTTAGAGGCGTGTCTGTTCTGGGAGAAATTTCAAACATAGCGCGCCCTTCTTCTGGGCACATCTACTTTACTTTAAAAGATGAAGATGGCGCTATCCGATGTGCCATGTTTAGAAATCAAAATTTAAGGTTGAACTTTGATCCACAAAATGGTGATCAATGTATTTTAAAAGGTCAGGTCAGTCTCTATGCTCCGCGCGGAGATTATCAATTAATTGTTAGCTCAATGCAGCCTGCAGGAGCTGGTAATCTAATGCATCAATTTGAAGAGCTCAAGAAAAAATTAGATGCAGAAGGTCTTTTTACTCAAGAAACTAAAAAACACATTCCTTCTCAACCCAAACACATTGGAGTCATCACTTCTGAATCTACCGCAGCATTTCAAGATGTCCTGACGACCATTCAAAGGCGAGCTCCTATCAGTCAAGTGTCTCTAATTCCTGCTACAGTTCAGGGCGATACTGCTCCAAAGACAGTGATTGAGGCTTTGCAAAAAACTTTAAACTACAACAACCTAAATCCTGAAAATGCTTTTGATGTAATTTTGATATGCCGAGGCGGTGGATCAATTGAAGACTTATGGGCGTTTAATAATGAAAGCTTAGCTAGAGAAATATTTGATTTTCCTCTGCCCATCATTTCGGGTGTTGGCCACGAGATTGATTTCACGATCACAGATTTTGTTGCAGATCTCAGGGCCCCAACCCCAACAGCAGCCGCTGAACTGGTTACAGAGTATTATTTTCAACTCGAAGACAGGCTGGAAGAATGGAAAACAACCCTTGGTTATTTAGTGCAAGCAAGGTTAACTGAGAAATCTCAGACAATCCTTCTTGCCTCACAAAATTTAAAAAATCCACTCACCATGCTAAAGGAGCAATCTCAATCTCTTGACAATGTTGAGATTCGTCTTGCAAATGTCATGCAAAACATCGTGAGTGGTGCCAAACAAAATTTCCAATTGGCTGCTACTCAAATTTATCAATCAAGCGCATTGCAAAAATTTGGCAAACATGAAGATCGCCTAAAAAATAATCTCAACTCATTGAATTCACAAATAAAGAATTTAATTGATAAGAAAAAATTGATGTTAGCGAGTATTAATTCTAATCTTAAAGCAATAAGTCCTTTGGCTGTTCTTGACAGGGGTTATGCAATAGTGATGAATGAGAATGGGCAAGCCTTAAAATCCTCAAAAGATCTTAATGTTGGTGATAATGTAACTACCCGTCTTGCAGATGGAGGGTTTAATTCAAATGTTTCAAAAAAAGATTAAGACGTCCAAGCTTCTAGCTATGTTGGCTTTGATGGGCACTCAAACTTTTGCAAATGATTTATTTCAAGGTCAAAGCGGAGAAATCATACCGATTCCAGCAGCAGCTCAAGAAAAATCTGATGTCTTAACCTTTAAAACCTCTTCAGGAACAAAACAATTGGTAAGCCTCCCTTTTGTAAAGCAAGATCTTGTGATTACCAGACATCATGTAAATGTGAAAGTAAATTGGGTGAACTTTGGAGAATCAAGAATTACTATTGCTGATGAAAGCAAAGTTACTTTAAACAAAGAAGATCAAGCTAGAGCAAACAAAGAGGCTATTGAAATTAAAACAGCTTTAAGCAATTCTACAACAGAGATTACTCCGTCTTTTAATTTTATCGCTCCAGTACCAGGAATTGTAACCTCGCCATTTGGCAAGCAAAGATTTGTTAATGGGCTGCCTAGATCAGCTCATCTGGCATTAGACCTCCGCGGAAGTGTTGGGACCCCCATTGTTGCTCCCCTGAAAGGCAAGGTAGTTTTAGTTGGTGATTATTTTTATACTGGTTTAACTTTAATCCTGGACCATGGGCATGGTCTATTTTCTTCCTATGCACATATGAGCGGAATAAAAGTAAAGCTCGGTGATTTAATTGAGCAATCTAGCGAGATAGGTTTGGTGGGAGCCACCGGTCGAGTTACAGGGCCACATCTGCATTGGACCGTTTATTTTGATGGAAATAAAGTGAACCCAGAGTCTTTAATTCAAGACGGTTATTTAAGCTCCATTTTGTAAGTCTTCGTATATTAAAGACAAACTCGCCTCATCTTGGGGTTTTAAGCTGGTAAAAACAACCTCTCCCTCTGGAGAAATAAAATATGTCGCTGGAAGTGTTTTGGGTGTTTGAATACCCCACACAGTTTTTGGATGAGTGATGATTGATGGGTATTTAATACCAAATTTTTTGATTTGAGGTCTCAAATCCTCAGCTTCGAGTCGATCAAAATTAAATGCAAAAACCTCAACCTCAGGATACTTTTTTGAAAAAGAAACTATTTCAGGAATTTCTTTGATGCATGGAGGGCACCAATCTGCCCAATAATTCACCAAGACCCACTTTCCACTGAGGCTGGATGAAAAGATTGGTCTTGAATCAAAAATTTCTACATCGCCCTTTTCACAAGAAACTAGAAAAAGACAAAACAAAGTTAATGGTAATTTAAATTTCATGTTTTATAGTATTGCAAAAGGAAACTATTATGCATCAAAAATATCTTCTAATCTTATTTTATTCAGCGACAGGAGCTGTGAGGAATCTGGCTCATGCTCTGGCCGATGGCGCAGAGAAAAAGGGTCTTGAAGTCAAGATTAGAACTGTGCCAAAAGTTTCAACTTTAGCTGAAGCCGTTGAGCCGAGCATGCCTAGTGAAGGTGAGATTTATTGCACCAAAGAGGATCTTATTCATTGCTCTGGCTTAGCGCTTGGTTCGCCAACTAGATTTGGCTCCATGGCAGCACCGCTGAAATATTTTCTAGATTCAACTGGAGATATTTGGTCAAACCATGAATTAGAAAATAAACCTGGTTGTGTTTTCACCTCAACAGGATCTCAACATGGTGGTCAAGAGATTACTTTATTTAATCTTATGACTTATATGCTCCATCAAGGTATGGTGTTTGTTGGCTCGCCCTACTCTATCCCTGGGCTAAATAAAACTAAAAGTGGTGGAACTCCTTATGGGCCATCCCATGTAGCCAATTCCAAACAGGGAGACTTAACTTCAGATGAGAAGGAAATAGCTCTTGCAACCGGAGCTAGGATGGCTGAACTAATACTAAAATTAAAATGAATCTTAGAAAAAGCTTCCTAATATTGATGTGTGCATTGCTAATAACGCATTTATCACAAGGACTATTAGTGGGGACTCCTTTGATAGGTATATTTATTTGGTCGCTACCTCTAATAATCTTTGGATATAAAGCTTATAAAAGCCCTTCAGCAAAGCTCTATCAAATCTTTGGATTTATTATTTTGATCTACTTTATGAGTGCATGCCTGATTGTTTTTGGGCTGCCAGATGCCAGCTTACTAAGTTGGTTAGAGTTGATTGAAATAGTTGCCCTTTTCTTGGTGGCAGTCTATGCGGCACGCGAACAATTAAATGTAAAGT
>QBVY01000025.1 GCA_003283765.1 SAR86 cluster bacterium AG-313-N18 | reverse complement strand
TAAGTTATCTACTGAGTATCAAGGAATCTTATAAACAAATAGATTTAATGCCAGCTGTTTGCAGGGAAGTCGGAGATTCAATTTCTTTATAAGACTTACCTGAAATCAAAATCGTTTATTATTTTGCAAAATACCTCTGCGGTAACCATTGCGTCGTAAGCAGCGCTATGCGCCTCTTCATTGTCATAAGCGATATCTAGCTCTTTGCAAATCCTAGCTAATACTGTTTGCTTGGTTGCTAGAACGCCAAGACTGACAGTATCAATTAATGAAAAGGGGTGAAACGGAGATTTTTTAATATTATTTCTGTTACAAGCTTCCAAAAGAAAGCTGTGATCAAAAAATGCATTATGACCAACTAGAATTGCTCTTGAGCACTCAAATTTGCTTCTTTGCTTGTTAATAATTTTGAATATTTCCTCAAGTGCAAATTTTTCATCAACCGCCATTCTTAATGGATGATTTAAATCTAACTTAAGAAATTCTAAAGCATCAGAATCAACAATAAGTCCTTCAAAGGGTTTTATATGAAATCTATGAGATTCACCTAAAATTAACATTGAATCACTTTCATCAATGAGCTGGATAGCAATTTCAAGAATGGCATTATTTTTATAGTTAAAGCCTCCTGTTTCAAGATCAACAACGACCGGTAAAAACTTTCTAAACCTTTCTTTTAACATTTGAGCCCTTTAATATGCACGTATAATATAAACGAAAAAACTCGTTCATATATGATTTTTAAAGACATTACAGATATAAATTTTAATGGAGTAGATATTTCATCTCACCATGAGTTCAATCATGAAAAAGTTTATTATTATGAAGATCAAGAAACACAATTAAAATCTTTAATTGCAATTCATAGTACCAAAGAGGGCCCTGCTATAGGTGGGTGTAGATACAGACAATATGATTCGTTTGAAGATGGTTTGAATGATGTGTTGCGTCTGTCTAAAGGCATGACTGATAAAAATAATGTAGCAGGCATTCCATTTGGAGGCGGAAAAGCTGTAATTTTTAAACAAGGAAATAAATCTAATAATCTTCTTAAATCTTTTGCCTCGTTTCTTAATCGTTTAAATGGAACATACATTTCAGCAGAAGATATTGGAATTACTCTTGAAGATATTATTTTTATTAGAGAGCATAGTGAGTATGTCTTTGATAATGTTGATCCAGGTCCATTCACAGCTAAAGGCTTGTTTTACGCTATTGAGCAAGCAATTCAAACATATTTTTCCGAGAATCTTGTAGGTAAGAAAATTGCAATACAGGGAGCTGGTAGCGTAGGAAGAAGACTTTCTGAATATTTAGCCAGTTCAGGTGCGCATGTATTTATTTCAGATATAGATAGATCGAAATTAAGTGATATTGATAATCGCAATATTACTTGTGTTGATGACTCATTCTCTGTTGAATGTGACTTATTTTCACCTTGCGCAGTAGGAGCAATATTTACAAAAGATTCAATCAACAATCTTAAATGTAAAATTATTGCTGGGGGTGCGAATAATCAATTGCTAGATGCATCTATTGCTGAAAATCTGCTTGAAAAAGGAATAGTCTTTATTCCAGATACTTTAATTAACTCAGGTGGGGTTATAGGCTTAACTAAAGATTATTTAAAAAGAGATGATGTTGAAATTGAACAAGCGCTCCGAGATATTGCAAACAGAGTTAAAAATTTAATGGTTGAATCTCAAGAACGTTCAATTTCAATTTATCAGGCACTAAATAATAGAAATTTATAATTGATTTTTTAATTCTTCTAAATCTGATGCGCAGATATATTTCTCACTTTTCTGAGAATCAAGCATCTCCAATTGTAATTTTTTAATTGATTCTTGCTTGTTGATATTTCTATTTCCTAATTTTTGATTTATTAATTCTGCAAGATCTAAGTTTTCTGCAATGCTTTTGTTCATCTTCTTCTTTTTATTTTTTCGTTGTTTTAGTTCAAGTTTAAGATCAAAGAAATATTCAGAATGATTTCTAGCCGCTAATGATTGATCCTGATCAACCTCAATCAATTCTATGCAATCAACTGGACAGGGTTCAATGCATAATTCACATCCAGTACATAAATCATTTATGACATTATGCATTAGATTTGCTGCGCCAGTTATTGCATCAACAGGGCATGCATCAATACATTTAGTGCACCCAATACAATCTTCCTCGATAATATTAGCTACTTGAGTTTTAAGTTCTGGACCATATTCCTGATCTAGTAATAAGATATCTTTATTTATCAGTTCTGAAATTTTGTTTGAAGTTTCTTGGCCGCCTGGCACGCATCTATTATGAGGAGAGCCTTTAGCAATTTCCTCGGCATACGGTCGACACCCTGGAGTCTCGCATCTTCCACATTGATATTGAGGCAACTCAGCGTTGATAAGCTCAATAAGATTACTCATTTAGATTAATCAACAACCCCTAATTTCTTTTGTAGTTTCGTGTTTGAAGTCGTGTAACCAAAAGGAACTCTCTCACCAGGAAAAACTCTTTGAAAAGCTTTTTGAACAGCCAAAGTTGTTTCGTGAAAACCACATAGTATTAAATCAAGTTTGCCAGGATAGTCATTTATGTCTCCAACTGCAAAAATACCATCTCTATTTGTTTGAAAATCTTCTGTATTCACAGCAATTTTTTTAGATGCCAGCTCAAGCTCCCATTCAAGAATTGGTCCTAATTTCTTATTTAAGCCAAATAAAAATAAAAGCTCATCAGCCTCATGCGTTACGGACTCTTTGGTATCAAAGTTTTTTAGAGTAACCCCTGTAACTTTTTTATCCCCAATAATTGCTTCAATTTGAAAAGGTGTTAGAAGATTAACATCTCCACTTTTTACCAAGTCTCTCATTTGCGCTTCGGTGTGTTGAGCACCTCTAAATTGATCTCTACGATGAATTAAATTTAATGATTTTGATATTTTGGCTAGTTCCACTGTCCAATCAAGAGCAGAGTCACCGCCACCAAAAATAAATAGATTTTTATCTTTGTAGAGGTCCTTTGACTTCACAGAATAACTAACTCCATTACCTAAAAATTTATCTGGATCTTCTATATTGGGAGGTCTCCTTGGTTCAAAAGAGCCAGCACCAGCTGCGATAAAGATATTTTTAGTAATACATTCAATACCCTCATTTGTTTTGATCATCCAAGTTGTAATTTCGTCAACAGCTGAATGAATTTCAATTGACTCAACTCTTTGGGAAAGATGAAGGCCATATTCAAAAGGTTTAATTTGTTCTATCAAAGCATCGACATGCTCTTGTGCAGTTTGAGAAGGCACACCAGGAATATCATAGATTGGTTTTTCTGGGTAAAGTTCAGAGCATTGGCCTCCGACTTTATCTAAGTTATCAATCAATGTGCACTTTAGCCCTAACAAGCCTGCTTCAAATACTGTGAATAGTCCGACTGGACCAGCACCAATAACTAATATATCTGTTTCAATTTTCATTTAATTTTTTGTCCTGGTTGAGCTCCTGTATCAGGAGATAATACAAAAATACCACCCTCTGAATCACTTGCAGCCAAAATCATACCTTCAGAAACACCAAATTTCATCTTTCTTGGAGCCAGGTTATAGACCATAACAACTAATTTGCCTTCTAGATCAGCGGGCTCATATGCTGATTTAATTCCTGCAAATACATTTTTTATTCCCAAGTCACCTAAGTTTAATTTGATAGCAAGCAATTTATCTGCACCTTCTACATGGGCAGCTTCTTCAACTTTAGCAACCCTTAGATCGACTTTCATAAAGTCATCTATTTGAATAATATTATTATCTTCTTCGTTCATTTCTTCTTCCTTTTTATAAAAATCTTGAATGTTTAATGGTTTCACCCTTGCGAGAATAGGTTCAAATCCATTTATTTCAGTATCCGTTAATTCAGTTTTTAAGTTCTCAATATTTTGATTATCAATCTTTAACATTGATAGCATTTTCTTACATAGTTCCGGGGTAACAGGTGATAGTAAGATACATAAATTTTTAAATACATTAATTGCTGTTGTCGCGACTGTAAGTGCTTGAGATTGATCAAGCTTCCAAGGAGCATGCTCATTAATATATTTATTAGTATCATCAGCGATCTCCATAATTAACTTGATTGCTTTAGAGAATTCCTTGTTTTCATAATGCTGTAATATTCTTTTAATATTTTGGTCGCAATGTAATAGATGTTCATGGTGAACTTTTTTACTTAGACGGTTATTATTTTTTGAAATAAAAGGTGCTGAACGGCTAAAAATATTTGAAAATTTGCCAACTAAATCTGAATTAATTTTTTGAGCCAAATCCTCAAGGTTTAAATCTAAGTCTTCAATTTTAGAATTCAATTTACTTGCAAAATAATACCTTAATAACTCTGGATCACATGCATCAGCAAATTGATCAGCTGTGATAAATGTACCTTTTGATTTAGACATCTTTTCTCCATTAACAGTGACAAAACCATGCACATGAATACTGTCTGGAAGTTTATATTTTGATTTCATTAATAGAGCAGGCCAAAATAGTCCATGAAAATATGTAATATCTTTGCCAATAAAATGATGTATTTCGTAATCTGAATCCTTGCCCCATAAATTTTCTAGTGACTGCGAGTTTTTATTGGCCCAATTTGCAGCTGATGCCATATAACCAATAGGCGCATCAACCCAAACATAAAAATATTTTTCAGTTTCATCGGGTATTTGAAATCCAAAATATGGCGCATCCCTTGAGATATCCCAGCTTTTTAAATCGCCATCAAGCCATTCTGATAACTTTCCAACTATTGGTTTTTGTATTGATGAATTTTCTAGGAAATTTACCAGTTCGTCTTTTGATTTTTCAAGATCAAAAAATATGTGCTCAGAAATTTTTGTAATTGGTTTAGTACCAGATAAAGATGATTTTGGATTGATGAGGTCTGTAGCTGAGTAGGTAGATCCACATTCTTCGCATCCATCTCCATACTGATTCATTGCCGAACATTTAGGGCATTCCCCAACAACATATCTGTCTGCCAAGAACATTTGCTTCTGCTCATCAAAACATTGTTCAATTTCTTTTTTGTAGATATATCCTGAGGATTTTGCGTCAAGGTATATTTCAGAAACAAGAACTTCATTTTCTTTCGAATGTGTAGAGTGATAATTAGTATATTCAATACCAAATTTAGCCAATGATTCTAGATGATTTTTTTTTATTTCATCTATAAATGCGGTAGGCTCAATGCTCAATTCATCGGCTTTCATCATTATTGGCGCACCATGGGCATCATCTGCACAAAAGGTCAACACCTCGTTATTTGTTAATCTCATAACACGAGACCAAATATCCGTTTGAATATGCTCTAAAATATGTCCGACATGAATATCTCCATTCGCATATGGAAGAGCATTTGTTACGATTATTTTTCTTGTTTTATTAATTTCAAAGACCCAATATAACTACTAATCGAGTATTATAAGACAAAACATTATATCAATGGGTATCAAACAAATAATTGCCGTAGCTTCAGCGAAAGGTGGTGTTGGCAAATCAACTATTTGCGCAAATTTAGCATCCTATTTTGCTAAAGATTTTAAAGTTGGGATTCTTGATGCGGATATTTATGGACCCAATCAGCACATCCTATTTGATGTCTTAGATTCTAAACCAGAGGTTAAAACTATAGATGGACAAAAATCTTTTATGCCAATTAAAGTTAATAATATTTTTTTAAATAGCATGGGATTTATTCTTGATAAAGATAAAGCTGCAATGTGGAGAGGGCCTATGCTGAGTGGTGCAATCAAGCAACTCAAGGACTTAACACAATGGGGCGATCTAGATTATTTATTTATTGATATGCCTCCCGGCACTGGCGATGCATACCTTACGGTAGCATCAGAAATTAAGCCCAATCAAGTTCTCTTGGTTACTTCCCAAAGTAAATTGGCTGTTCAAGATACCCTTAAATCAAAGGCAATGTTCGAAAAACTTAAAATACCAATGCTTGGACTGATTGATAATATGTCTTATTCAATCTATCCAAATTCCGATGAACAAATTTTGGAATTTCCCTCAATCAATCTTGAAGATGCAATTGGATTAAAAGTTTTAGGCTCTATTCCTAGAACTAAAGATTTGGCTAACTTTAATCCAAATAAATTCTCAACTTTTTTTGAGCCACTTTATAATGAACTTATTAAGGTTACATGATGAAATACCAAAAACTTATCTCAGCTTGTTTAATGCTTCTTCTAAGTATAAATACTTTTGCCGTAGATGATCCTTTCGAAGAATACAATAGAAAAATTTGGGCCTTTAATGAGTTTCTTGATGATAATTTAGCCAAACCAACGGCTGAACTATATACATCTATTACACCTAATTTTATAGAAACTGGGATTAGTAATTTTTTTAGAAATTTAAATGAGCTTGACAATACTGCCAATCAATTATTGCAAGGCAGACCTCTGCTGGCAGTAAATGATTTTTCTCGATTTCTAATTAATTCTACCTTAGGATTAGGTGGATTTATTGATGTTGGTTCACGCTTTGGTTTAGAAAGACATGATGAGGATTTTGGTCAAACCTTGGGTTCATGGGGGGTTGGCCCAGGGCCATTTTTGATGATTCCTATATATGGACCATCTACACCTCGAGGATTAGCTGGTAGAAGTGTTAGTTCAGTGCTGAGTGGAACATTTGCAATTGAAGAAACCGATCTAAGGATTGGCATTACAGCCTTAGATGCTTTAGAGACTCGGGCAAGATATTTGGAAGTTGAAACCTTAATTATTGGAGATAGATATTCATTTATTCGAGACTCTTATATACAATATCAGGCTTTCGAATCAAGCAATGGTGAAGATCAAGTAGATGATTTTGTGGATGATATGGACGATTTTTTGCTTGATTGATATTTATACCATTGATATTAAATCTTGTTGAGTTACTTCTAAATTATCCTTTTGCATTGTTTCAAGAATTAACAACCTGTATGCTTTCGCATTCTTTAATCCTCGATTTAAACCAAAGATATGTTTAAGAGTTCTGGAGAGGGGATGCCCTAAATCTGATTGCAGCAAGCAATATTGCAAATACTTATTCAATATGGATTTTCTATTTTCGCCAATGTCTACTTCATTAAAAATTGTAGAATCGACATTGCTAACAATCATTGGGCTGTCATATGGGCTGCGACCAAGCATAACTCCATCTACTTGTTCTAAATGTTCAATGGAATCTTCTACATCTTTGATTCCACCATTGATAACCACTTCCAATTCTGGAAATTCTTTTTTTAGCTGATAAACATTTCCATATTTTAATGGAGGAATTTGCCTATTTTGTCTTGGTGTAAGACCCTTCAACATTGCCACCCTTGCATGCACAATAATTGTTTTGAGTTTTGGATTAACTATTTTCGATACAAAATTATTTAAAAAATCTATGTCGTCTCTCTCGTTAACTCCTATCCTGCACTTAACAGTGATTGGCGTTGTTGTTACTTCTTGCATTGCTTCAATACAGTCTTTCACTAATTCAGGCTCTAGCATTAAGCAGGCTCCAAAAGAACCTTTTTGAACTCTTTCAGATGGACAGCCTATATTTAAATTAATTTCATCATATCCAAGAGAGCTACATATTTTTGTACATTCAGCTAGATCACTGGGATCAGATCCGCCGAGTTGAACCGCAATCGGATGTTCAATTTCGTTATTAAAATTTAATTGATCAAGGCATCCACCATGAATGATTGCTCCAGTAGTAACCATTTCTGTATACAAAAAAGCCTTTTTTGTTATTAGACGAAATAAAAATCGATCATGTATATCAGTGCATTGCATCATTGGCGCAATGCAGAATCTATGACTTAGCGACATATGACTATAAATTAATAACCACTGATATAAATCCAACAATACTCAAAACAATAGTATATGGCAGGGCCATTAAAACCATTCTCATGTATGAAAGATTTATAAGTGGTGCCAAAGATGATGTTAAGAGAAATAAAAAGGCTGCTTGACCATTGGGGGTGGCAATACTTGGAATATTTGTCCCTGTATTAATTGCTATTGCCAGCTTATCAAATTGATCTCTAGAGATAATATTCATATCTAATGCATCTTTAATTTCATTTATATAAATTGTTGCAACAAAAACATTATCACTTATTGCAGATAACACTCCGTTGGCAACAAAGAATATTGGAGCTTGATTGCTTGCATCTTGAGCTAAAACGAAAGTAATAATTGGAGTAAATAATTGCTGATCTGCTATAACGCTTACTACTCCAAAGAAAACAACTAATAATGCTGTGAAGGGAAGAGCTTCTTTAAATGCATCACCAAGGTCATGCTCGTGAGTAATGCCTTTAAACGATGTTAAAAGAATAATTACGCCTAAACCAATGATTCCCACCGCTGCCAAATGAAGCGCTAAAGCTATTATTAAAAAAATACCTACAAGCATCTCAATATAAAGCTCTAGTCTGCTTTCATCAGTGCTTTGGGCAATCTCATAATCATTAAATTCATGGAATATATTTTTTATCCGCAAAGGGAGGTGATTGCCAAAACCGAAGATATGGAATTTTTCAATTGCAAAGCAGGTGATCATTCCTGCTATAAAAACTGGAACGGTAATTGGAGCCATTTTAATTATAAATTCAATAAACTCCCAACCTGCAACATTTGCAATGAGAAGGTTTTGCGGTTCTCCAACAATAGTACAAACACCACCCAAAGCTGTTCCAACAACACCATGCATAATTAAGTCTCTAAGAAACGCTTTGAAGTTCTCCAAATCTTCAATACCAGCTTCAGATAGGGAGCTATCATCTTGATAATCATGAGCTGAGGTCGAGAAAGCTAATCCAGAATTGGCAAGATGGAATATTCTATAAAAACCAACTGCAACAGCTATCAATACTGCAGTTACGGTTAGAGCATCCAAAAAAGCTGATAAGAATGCAGAAACAAAACAAAACATTAATGATAATTTTGTTTTTGAATGAATGGTAAGCAGCAGTTTTGTAAAAATTGTTAACATTAAATTTTTCATAAAATAAATGCCAGCAACCATAAATACCAATAATAAAATAACCTCTAAGTTATGTTCGATTTCATGCAGTAGGGAGTAGGGATTGGTTAGTCCAAGAAATAACGCTTGTATTGCAATCAATCCTCCGGGTTGAAGTGGGTAGCATTTAAGAGCAAGTGCAAGGGTGAATATAAATTCCAATAAAATCATCCAGCCGACGATGAAGCTACCATTTAAGCCCATGGAGTTTATAATTAATAAAGTAATAGGATTAATTACTAAAAAAGCTATGATGGTATTTTTGTACCAGTTAGGCGAGTCACCTAGAAACATTTTGTATAAGTTATTTATCATATTTAAATCCTAATTCACATGAAATTAATAAGAGAGCTCCATGAGTCATTCAAAGAAGATTCAAAGTTAATTATATTTTGCGATAGTAAGATTTTATACGATCAAAGCGAAAATACTTATAGTTTTGCTCTAAAAGATTTAAATCTAAAAAATCATAAAAAACCATATTTATCAATAGCGCTAATAGATGATTGCTATTTCTATGTATTAAATGTTAATAAAGATGAAAATATTTTAGGTCTGTTTATGAATCCTGAGTCTATAAACTTTGTTGATTTAAGACAAATATTAGGTTTTTTAGATCAATCTAGTTTCTTGCTGGCCTCGCGCGCATCAATACTTCAAACATGGATTACCAGTAATGGCTTTTGTAGTATTTGTGGAAAAAGCAATTTGTATAATGACATGGAGGGTGCATTTGAGTGCGAGTGTAATTCTAGCCCTAAATACCCCACAATATCTCCGTGCATTATCACTTTAATACATGACGAGGATCAAATATTGTTAGGAAGAAGCAAATTCTTCCCACCGAATATGTATAGCACCCTTGCCGGTTTTATTGAAGCTGGAGAAAATGCTGAAGAAGCCTTAATTCGAGAGGTAAAAGAGGAAGTAAATGTTAATGTCTCAGAGATTGAATATCATTCCTCGCAGTCATGGCCATTTCCTGCTCAATTAATGCTGGGTTATTTTTGTAAATATAAATCGGGAAATATAGTTTTAAACGATAATGAGCTTGAGGATGCAAGGTGGTTTAATATTAATGAATTGCCAATTATTCCACCTGATGCATCAATTTCTGGACGGCTTATTCGCTCTTATACCGAGGGTCGTTTAAAGCCCTAGTTGGTTTAGGTGCTGGCGTAGGCGCAGGAGTTGGAGCTGGCGTAGGCGCAGGAGTTGGAGCTGGCGTAGGTGCAGGAGTCGGTTCTGGCTTGGGCGCTGATGTTGAAGACAGTGAAGTATCAACATTTGACTTATTACCATCTTTATCTTTGAACGAATCTTTAGCTTTATTCGTTTTAGCTGCTTTGTTGTCCGTCTGGGTATTTTTCTTTGGAGGAATTACAACCGGTTTTGTAGATTTTTTTGCCTGACTTCTTTTTGTATTAGTTTCTTGGCTTTTGTTATTTTGCTTTTTGCCTCGATTATTATGCCCTTTATCATTTCTACTATTTCTATTAACTCTTGGTTGTCCTTTTTTATAGTTTCTAGATCTTTTATTTTTAGTATTCTTATTCTTTTTTGATTTCAAAATAGAAAAAGTTAAAACTGACTTAAGAAATGCAAAGAAGCCATTTTTATTTTTTTTCTTCGGCATTCTTGGCGGAACTGACACCTTAACCAAGGGCTTCAATGATTTTTTATTTGAATTTACATCTCGCCAGTCCATAGATGGTTCTGGACTGTTTGGAGTCATATCATATGAAAATGGTTTTTTACCAGCAGCAGCTTTAACTCTTGCAACTTTATAGTATGGTCTAGACTTGTATGGATCTGCTATAACCAAAATATTTACTTGATAGCTATTCTCTATAGCGATTATGTCTCTTCTTTTCTCATTTAAAAGATAGCTTGAAACATCAGCAGGAACATATACATGAATTTCACCAGTATTTTCTTTAGCGGCATCTTCACCAATTATTCTTAAGATTGACTGGCCTAAAGAACGAGTACCACGTACCTGAACATGCTGTATATCATAGGTTTCTTCCAATGAAGGTCTTAGGCGCTGTCTGGATAATTCCAATAATCCAAATCTCGATATTCCAGCTATTTGTATTCGAGCTCTGTCAGATTGAACCGCTGATCTAAAGGTATTTTCAACTTTTTGTTGATGTTTTTCATCTTGCATATCAATAAAATCGATAACAATAAGGCCACCTAAATCTCTTAGTCTAAGTTGTCGAGCAACTTCTTTAGCTGCCTCCATGTTTGTAGCAAAAGCTGTTGATTCTATATCTTTTCCTTTGGTTGAACGAGCTGAATTAACGTCTATTGAAACCATTGCTTCTGTAGGGTCAATTACTATAGATCCACCAGAGGGTAATGATATTTCTCTCTGAAAAGCCAATTCAATTTGGCTTTCTATCTGATATCTATTAAATAAAGGAATGTCTTCATTATAGTAAATAACTTTATCTGCATGATCTGGTATCACCGACATTGCAAAATCTAATGCTTCTGAGTGAACATTCTCGTCATCTATAAGAATTTCTTCTATATCATCTCTAAAATAATCTCTAAATACTCTTAAAATTAATTTATCATCTTTATAAATTAGACTAGGGCTTGGAGCTTCAGTCACAGTTGAATTTATTTGACTCCACAGGTTCATTAAATAATCTAAATCCCATTTTAATTCTTCAGAAGATCTTCCTAGTCCAGCTGTTCTGACTATTACGCTCATGCCTTCAGGAATTTGTAATGAATTTAAAGCATTCTTAATTTCGTCTCTTTCCTCTCCTGATATTCTTCTTGAAACACCACCAGATTTTTCAGAATTTGGAATTAAAACTATAAATCGTCCCGCAAGCGAGATTTGGTTTGATAGGGCGGCACCCTTAGTTCCTCGCTCTTCTTTTAAAACTTGAATAAGGATTTCATCACCTTCTTTGAGTGAACAATTCCTTTTTCCATCAGCATCCTTTGTAAAGTATTCATTTGATAATTCTTTTAGGGGTAAAAAACCATGTCTTTCACTGCCAAAATTAACAAAAGCTGCATCCAAACTTGTCTCAACTCTTGAAACAGTTGCCTTGAATATACTTCCTTTTAAAAGTGATTGAGCATTAAACTCATTATCTAAGTCAAATAACTTAGCGCCATCGACTAAGGCCACGCGGAGCTCATCTGAATATGAGCAATTAATTAGAATTCTTTTCATTTTTTTCTCCGGTACAGAGAAAGTGAATAGCACTTGTGCCTTTTGAGTTATTAGAGTCTTATCCCGTGGAGCTCTTTTAACTTACTCCAATATTCTATATGGAGCTTTTAAAACTTGTTTTATTCTTTTAGCACCTTGTGCTTTTTAACTTTCTCTTTATATGCTGCACTGCAGCATTCTTATATTAGTGCTTAGCGCATTATGCAATAAGCTTTTTAATGGTAGCTATTAATTTATAAACTAACAATTTCGAGTATTCTACCTTAATGAATGCGAAAAATCTAAAAATAGATAAGGATCACTCAGGAAGACGGATTGATAATTATTTATTTAACATTTATAAATCTCTTCCTAAATCAAAAATCTATAGCATGATTCGAAAAGGTGAGATTAGGGTTAACTCTGGCCGAATAAAGCCTACATATAAATTGCAGCTTTATGATGAGATAAGAATTCCTCCATATTTAATTAACTTTAAAAATGATATGTCTCATTTAAAGATTCCACCTTCCAGAATTGAAGAATTTAAAACATCAATAATTGATGAAAATGATGACTACATTATCGTGAATAAAGATCCTGAACTGAGTGTTCATTCTGGAACAAATAATCAATTTGGTTTGATTGATATTGCTAGAGCCTCATTCCCATCATTAGAAATCGATCTCTGCCATCGTATAGACAAATCAACTTCTGGTTGTCTTTTGATTTCAAAAAATAAAAAATTTTTAAGACATTTTCATACTCAGTTAAAAATAAACAAAGTCACAAAGATCTATGAGGCTATCTTAATAGGGGTTATGAACAAAGACATTGTGATAAAAACAAATCTTGATGTTTCCACAAAAGAACATCACCACAAGGTACAAGAATCACTA
>QBVY01000024.1 GCA_003283765.1 SAR86 cluster bacterium AG-313-N18 | reverse complement strand
CATTTGCAAGATTGCTTAGTGGGTCTGTTGACTCAATAGTAAAACCTGAATCGATGTTAAGTTTTGTTTTAAGAATAGATAAATCCACATTTGGATTTACATGTGCAAGGTTGCTCAATGGGGAAATAACATTAATACCGCTGTTTGAGGGGTTGGTCAGATACATGATATTTGTTGAAGGGTAGGTTTGATTGGTTGTAATATCAAAACCTTCATTTGTTACTAATGCACCAGTAAAGTCTTGCGTAAGATTAAATGTCCCATCAGAGTTTGAAGTTGTTGTTGAGCCTGAACCTGCACACACTCCTCCAGCTTCTGCCTCGACACAAACGTTGGCACTTTGCACATAACCTGATCTTATAACTACCCCATCGAAGGAAACTGAAACCACATCATCTGATGTGTCATTGGTAACAGTAATGGTAAAACCCTGAGATGTGCTTAATGTTCCGTCGCTGACATTTACATTAAATGAATAAACATTATCTTTATTATCGTCGGAAGGATTCTCAAAGTCAGGAGCAGAGGCAAAAGCCACGACACCCGATGTGCTGATGGACATACTCGAGGAGTCAGTACCAGATAATGAATATGATAGGGGGTTTCCATCAGCATCAGAGGCGTTCACCATGAAGCCTGAAGTTTGATTTTCTTGAGTTGTATAGTCGGTTGAACTGTTATTAATAGTTGGAGCTGCATTTGATGGTGGGGGAGAGTAATCAGAGCCTCCTCCGCCGCCTCCGCCGCCGCCACATGCGGCAAGGAATAATACTAGGGTTATAGAAAGAAATAATTTATTTATATTGTCCATAGCTCAATTGCAAAATTTTTTAATTATTTTACTGAGCGTCCAATATGTGTAAGAGAAATCTGTGCCCAGATTAATCAAGATAAAGGCAAAGCAGTTATGTAGTAGATTAAATATATTGAGCCTGGATTTGTCAATAATATATTTTTTTGCTTTATCTAAAGCATCTAAAGCATTTTTTTTGTGTAGCTATACTACAATGTTTATAAATTAATCTCTGATTTGACCGTTTCCACTAACAATATATTTGAAACTAGTTAGTTGATTAATTCCTACTGGACCTCTGGCATGGAATTTGCCTGTAGCGATTCCAATTTCCCCACCGAGGCCAAATTCACCGCCATCAGCAAATTGTGTAGATGTGTTGATCATGACAATTGCACTGTCTATCGAACTTGTAAATTTAGATTGCGCATTTTGATTTTCGCTAATAATTGACTCTGTATGTCCAGTTCCATATTTTTTAATATGATCAACCGCATCATTAATGCTCGCAACAGATTTTATACTGACAATTGGAGCGAGGTACTCTGTAGACCAATCATCAATTGATGCGGGCACAGCCCTGTTGTCAAACTCGATTGTCTTTTCGCAGCATCGTACTTCACATTCTGCGTCTGCTAGAGCAGCTATAAGCTTTGGCATAAACAGCGAAACAATATTTTCGTTAACCAATATCGTCTCTACAGCGCCACAAATACCAGTTCTACGCATCTTTGCATTTAAGCATACCGATATAGCTTTTTCTTGATCAGCATCTTCGTCTACATAAATATGACAAATACCTTCTAGGTGGCCAAAGACAGGCACTTTGGCAGATTTTTCAACTTCAGAAACAAGGCTTTTTCCACCTCTTGGAACAATGACGTCTATGGCACCATTGATCCCCTCTAACATCATGGTTGCTGCTTTCCTATCCTCAGAAGGAACTATTTGTATGCATTCTTTAGGCAGGTCCGCACTTATCAATGCATTTTGTAAAGAGTTAACAATGGCTTGGGCTGATCTCAGCCCGTCTTTACCACTTCTTAAGATCACTGCATTGCCGGATTTTAAGCATAAACCTCCAGCATCAGCAGCAACATTGGGACGGCTTTCAAAAATTAAGCCTATAACGCCAAGAGGGGTAGCAACCCTTGAGATTTTCAAACCATTAGGTCTGCTCCATGAAGCAAGTACTTTGCCAACTGGATCCTCGAATGATCTTATTTCATCCAAGGTATCACATATTCCCTGCAGCCTTAGCTCGTCTAAAGCCAAGCGATCGACAAAAGCCGCATCTTTCCGATTATCCTTTGCTGCTTTAATATCAACTTGATTGGCAGTAAGAATTAAATCAGTGTCATCTTGAATTGCTGAAATAGCATACTTAAAAAATTTATTTTTTTGATTGCTGGTCGCAGTATTCAATATCTCGCCAGCACTTCTAGCTTTCTGAGCCATTTCAGTTAGTAAAGTGGAAAGCTCTATATTCATTTTTTTATAAACCATGTCCCTTTGGCTCTATTGCTAATGCCTCTAATTGGTTTTTTATTCGCTCCAGAAGAAATAACCATTGCACATTTATTTTTTAAACAAATTTCAGCTGCTTCAATCTTTGAAATCATCCCACCTTTCCCCATTTCGCTAGCATGACCTGCCATCTTTTTAACTTTAGAAGTTATATTGTTAACCTCTTTTATAAGAGAACCAAGTTTTTTTGTTTGTACATCTTCAGCAGAGGTGTAGAGTCCGTCAACTGTTGATAAAACAATAAGAAGATCTGCGCCTATAAGTTTGGCTACTTTTGCTGCCAAAAGGTCATTATCACCAAATTTTATTTCATCAGTTGCAGTGCTGTCATTTTCATTGACGATTGGCAAGCATCTGGCTTCTAATAATTTACTTACAGTTTGTTTGGCATTTCTTGATGAAAGTTTTAGCTCTGTATCTCTTGGAGTTAAGAGAATTTGGCCAATTGGAATAGAGAATTTGTTTAGATGTTTCTTCCATGCTGACATTAATTCTATCTGTCCATGAGCAGCCAAGGCTTGTGATTCGGCTAGACTTAAATTTTTTGGTAATTTTATTTTTTTCCTTCCCAAAGCTATAGCACCAGAAGACACGATTAACACCTCTTTATCATTTTTTAAAAGCCAGGCTATATCCTCGCTGATTGCAGCTAGAATTTTATGATTAACCATTCCATTGGAAGCTGAAAGAACAGCTGAACCTATCTTAATGACTATTCGATTATATGTATTTATATTGCGCATTTTTTTAGCCAAGTAATACAATAGAGAGGGTTGTAAAGATGATATTTAAACACAATAAAAAAATTTCAAGAAATTTCATTGCATATTTATTTTGCGTATTTTTTATTATTGGATGTGGGGGAGGTGGTGGCAGTTCGCCACCTCAAGTCAATCTTTTAACTTTCTCACTTAATGGATTGCCTTCAACAGTTGAAAGCTATGAGAGAGTTTCAATTCAAGTTGTCCCAAGCATTGAGGGTTGTAAATTTGAGATTTTAGGCCCAGATTTATTATGGTTGAGCACCTCAGATGACTTAAATTTTAATTTTAGAGCGCCCATAATTTATGGTGCAAGCAAGGATTTTTCATTTGGTGTTCGAACTGCTAACACCACCGTTAAACCTGAATGTGCTGGTTCGCAGAATTTCGCATTTAATGTTACAAGAAGCAAAACTGAATTTATTCCGAATCCCGAGCCAAGCAATATTTCATATCTTAGCTCTTTATATTTTAGTGCTCATGATATTGGGTTTGGAGGAATAGAAATCACAGATAGATATTCGGCAACAGTCTGTTACCCAACAGAAAATGATTGTGTTACATATGAGAATGAATTGTTTGGCCAAGATGCTCACAATATTGCAACTGGTGATTTTAATGGCGATGGTTTTGAAGATGTTGTTGTTGCATGGGCTATTTTCCCCCACACCATAGATCAAAGTAAAAAGATTTATGGACCCATCAATATTTATTTGAATGATCAAAATGGTGGATTTACAGAAGATTTAAATCTTTACGCTACATCAGAAGCTCCAACGCATCCCTTTGCATATAGGTTAGTTGTCGATGATCTAAATGGTGATGGCATAGATGATGTCTTTGCTGGATCTATGGGGCTATCTGTTGAGCAGGATAAGAGATGGGGTATTGATCCTTATCCACATTTTTTGTTGTTATCAAATTCATTGGGTAGGTTTGAGGTAAGCTCAGCAAACATAAATGATGAAAATAATGGCATGGGGCAATTATGCAGATTTGCCCATGATGCAAGTGGTGGAGACCCAGATGGTGATGGCGACATTGATCTTTTTGCTTGCAACATGTTGTTGGTCAATGATGGGGAAGGCAGATTTACCATTCACCCATATCTTAATCTAGATTGGAATTACAAATATGGAAGCCCCATGAGTAGCTTGCTAGCAGATTTAAATAATGATGGGTTTGACGATATTATTTTTTGGAACTTCAATGACAGATGGAATTATGATCAAAATCCAGAGGAAGGCTTTACTTTGCTGAGCAATGGCACCAAAGAGATTCAAAACTGGAAAAAGATACCTATGCCAGCTGGTCCATTTGGTATCAATGAAACCAAATATAATCATGCCGTAAAAGGAGATTTAAATAATGATGGTCTTATGGATGTTGCAGTGGGAATAACTAGAGCTAATCCATATTATGAGGGCGCTTATGTCCAAATCTTAATAAATGATGGTGCTGGAAATTTGGTAGATGAAACCGATGCGCGTTTTACTAACCAAGAAAGAGCAGCCGATCATCATGGTGAGAGCAATATCTACATTCGAGATATGAACTTAGATGGAGCTCTTGATATCGTTCATTCAACAAGAGATTTTCGAACTAGCTTTCATGGTGCGCATATTGCAATTAATGATGGAGTTGGTAATTTTAGATCCTTGCCAAATTCCACTTTGCCCAATCGACCGGTGTTCTTTAGCGGTAACAACGATACCTTATTTAAAGGCGTCCCAATTAATGCAGACAAACTTGGTTGTCTTGACCTGATTTCTACAACCGACAGCTGGCAAGATGCAAGCACAACAAGAAACTATCTTTTTTCAATCTTGAATACCGATTGTAGTTATTAATATTAAGAAATTTGGTGCCCCATACCTGAGTCGAACAGGTACTCCCGAAGGAACGCGATTTTGAATCGCGCGCGTCTACCAATTCCGCCAATGGGGCACGGCGATCATTGTAGCTGAGTTCAACATCTTTTAGAATTAGCACCTCTCATGAAAACAGATAAATTCAATTATGATCTTCCTGAGCATCTTATTGCTCAATATCCGCCCTCAAAAAGAACTGATTCAAAGTTACTGGTTGCCATTGAATCTATTCAGCATCAAGTTTTTAAAGATATTGGAAACTATATAAATAAGGGAGATCTTTTGATTTTAAATAAAACTTCTGTAATTCCAGCTCGGTTATATGGAGAGAAAGCTACTGGTGGAAAAATAGAAATCCTGCTTGAGAGGTTTTTATCTGATAATCAGACTTTAACTCAAATTAGGTCATCCAGGAGCCCAACAGACGGAGCGGAACTAGTGTTTTCATTTCAAGGTCAAAGATTCTTAGCCACTGTTGAGGGCCGGCAAGAAAATTTCTTTATTTTAAATTGGTCTGACGATCCCAAATCTTTATTTGAACAATATGGCCAAATTCCATTGCCACCCTACATGAATAGAGAAGCAGAAAAGTTAGATGAAGAAAGGTATGAAACCATTTATGCTGATCCCAATCAAAAAGCATCTGTTGCGGCACCTACTGCTGGCATGCACTTTGATCAGGAGCTCCTCAATTCCCTTCAGAATAAAGGCGTAGAGTTTGGCTATGTAAATTTACACGTAGGAGCGGGGACTTTTCAACCAGTAAAAACAGATCATATTGAAGATCATGTGATTCATAAAGAGCTGGTTGAGGTTAACTCTGATTTGATTGATCAGGTTAAAAGGGTCAAAGCGAACAAGGGTAAAATTATTGCTGTTGGAACAACATCAGTTAGAGCAATTGAAACAGCCTTTCAGGATGAGCCGTCGGCATTTAAAGGCGAAACTTCTTTATTTATTTATCCTGGCTATAAGTTTAAAGTGGTTGATCATATGATTACTAATTTCCACTTACCAAAATCTTCCTTACTTATGCTAGTTGCTGCTTTTATTGGGTATGAGAAAATGATGGACATCTATAAAACAGCAGCAGAGGAAGAATATAGATTTTTATCTTATGGCGATGCCATGCTTTTGAAATATTATGAAGTTTAATGTTTCTGCTACCTCTGGTTATGCCAGGCGAGGAGAGTTAGATTTTCCAAGGGGAAAAGTGCAAACGCCTGCTTTTATGCCAGTAGGCACAAATGGAACAGTGAAGGCACTAGAAGTTGAGAACTTGGAAGAAACAGGTTCTGAAATCATCCTGGGGAATACCTATCATCTCATGCTGAGACCCGGAGATGAGCTAGTTAAAAATTTAGGCGGACTGCATAAGTTTGCTAATTGGGATAAACCCATTCTCACGGATTCAGGTGGTTTTCAAGTTTGGAGCCTTGGCGACCTGGCAAAAATTACAGAGGAGGGAGTAAGCTTTCAATCTCCATATGATGGAAAGAAATGCTTTATGAGCCCAGAAGATTCCATGCAGATCCAAGAAAATCTTGGCTCAGACATTGTGATGGTTCTAGATGAGTGCACTCCATATCCTTCTGAGCATCAGCAAGCTAAAACCTCTATGGAATTATCTCTACGGTGGGCTAAAAGATCTCGTGATGCCCATAAATCCGACTCTGCTTTATTTGGAATTGTTCAGGGTGGTATGCATGAGGATCTTCGCATCCAATCACTCAAAGGATTGGTGGATATCGACTTTGATGGAATTGCAGTTGGTGGATTGAGTGTGGGTGAGCCCAAGGAAGATAAAACCAGGATATTGAAACACCTTGCGCCTCATTTACCAGCATCTAAACCTCATTATCTCATGGGAGTAGGCAAGCCTGAGGACATAGTAGAGGCAGTGTTTTACGGAATAGACATGTTTGATTGTGTCTTGCCCACGAGAAATGCTCGAAATGGTCAACTCATCACATCATATGGTGTTTTAAACATTAGAAATGCACCAAGCAAAAACTCAGATGACCCCATCGATCCTAACTGTGGATGCAAGGTTTGTAAAAATTACTCGCAAGCATATTTAAATCATCTTGATAAAACCAATGAAATGTTGGGCTCAATATTGAATAGTTTTCATAATATCTACTATTACCAAAGTCTCATGAATGAAATTCGTCTATCTATTGAATCAGATTCATTCGCCAAGTTCATAAAAGACTTCTATAATAAGCGGCATTTAGACGTACCTAAGCATTTAATCTAGGGAGATTACATGAACGAAACACAGCAACAATTACCATGGTGGTTACCGGATCCTATCATTGTTTTTTTTATAGGTTTTCTAGCCCTTATGTATTTTATGACCATTCGACCTCAGCAAAAGCGTATGAAGGCTTTGCAAGAAATGATGGACGGCCTTGAGAAAGGCGACGAAGTGGTTGCCGCAGGAGGAATCATTGGGCGTATTAAGGAAATCAAAGGCCCTTATGTTTCTATTGAAGTGAGTGAAAATATTACTTTTAAACTCCAAAAAACTGCTATCGCAAATACTTTGCCAAAAGGTACCATCGCTTCAATTGACTAAAAAAATATCATGAATAGATTCTCAATCTGGACGTACACATTTATATTGATAGTGTTGTCTATTGGTGTCATCTATTCTTTACCAAATTTATATCCCGCCAAGCCAGCAATTCAGATTGCATATACCGACTCAGGTAAATCTGCCGATCAGATTTTATTAAATCAAGTCCAAGACATATTAGAAGACCAATCTACTGGCGTTGAGTCAGTTGGACTGAAAGACAATAACATCATTGCAAGGTTTAATTCTTTTGATGATCAGCTTGCTGGTAAAGCAGCTTTGCAGAAAATCCTTTTAGATGAAGCGGTTGTTGCATTAAACCTTGAACCATCTACGCCTCAATGGCTTAGAAATATCGGTGGTGGGCCATTGAAACTAGGCTTAGATTTATCTGGTGGGGTGCATTTTCTTTTAGAGGTTGATATAGATAGCGCTCTAGATAACCGCCTTGAATCACTGTTGAATCAGTACAGAAAGAAATTTAGGGATGATCGTATAAATGTTGAAAGTTCTAGAAAAGATGACAAGGATTTAGTATTTTCTTTTGCCAGTGATGAAGATTACAACAAAGCGCTAAGAATTTTCAATGCAGATAATGTTACCCCACTTGGAACTCCTCTTTATGATTTAACAACAAATTCTGTTAGAAACCTTGTTGAGCTTGCATATTCTCAGCCTGCAATAAAAGAGATAAGAGATTACGCTGTGGGCCAAAACCTTATGACGTTAAGAAATAGGGTAAATGAACTTGGGGTCAGTGAGCCAATTGTTCAACGACAAGGCAGCAGCAGGATCGTTGTTCAGTTACCTGGTGTTCAAGATACCACCGCCGCCAAGAAGATCATTGGAAAAACTGCTAATTTAGAATTCAGGCTTGAAGCTTCATCAACCACATCAAGATTAAGAAAAGAGGAGTTTGATTGGCAGGATGAGCGAATGGGCTCAGCTTTTTTAGAAAAAAATATTATTGTTGCTGGGGAACGAGTAACTAATGCAAGCTCTGGTTTTGATGAGAGTGGATTTGCCCAAGTGAATATTACTTTAGACATGCAAGGCGGACGTGCCATGCAAAAAGCGACCAATGGAAATATTGGAAGACGTTTAGGTGTTCTTTTCGTTGAGCAGAAAAATCAATCAGTTCTTACTCAAGATGCAGATGGCAATGATGTTATTGAACAGACCTCGTATATTGAAAAAGAGATTATCAGCCTTGCGACTGTTCAAGCCGTTCTAGGGACTGCATTTAGAATTACAGGAGTAGGCTCACCCCAAGAAGCAAGCGAGCTAGCCTTACTTCTTAGAGCTGGAGCATTGGCAGCTCCTATGAAATTTGTTGAAGAAAGAACGGTTGGACCAAGCCTTGGAAAAGAAAATATTCAATTAGGAGTTCGATCAATCATCATTGGATTACTTTCCGTTATTGGCTTTATGCTTTTTTACTACCGCTGGTTCGGGTTTGCTGCAAATATTGCTCTTTTTGCGAATGTTGTTTTGATTACAGGATTTATGTCTCTGTTAGGGGCAACACTGACGCTTCCTGGAATTGCAGGCATAGTCCTTACCATAGGTATGGCTGTTGATGCCAATGTATTAATCTTTTCTAGGATCAGAGAAGAGCTCAAAGATGGTAAAGATCCCCAAACTGCGATTCAAGAGGGTTTCTCTAGAGCGTTTGTAACTATTGTTGATGCAAATGTCACAACATTGATAGCATCGATAGTACTTTACGCAATTGGGACAGGTCCTGTAAAAGGATTTGCGATCACTCTATCGATTGGTATTTTAACTTCTATGTTTACTGCCATCCTGGGAACGAGAGCTATTGTTAATTTAATGTATGGAAATAAAAATATTAAGGAGCTAAGAGTCTAATGAACTTTAATATTCCATTCATGAGCTATCGAAGGTATGCAACGATAGCTTCTTTAGTATTATTGGTTTTGTCTATTGGCTCACTGGGTTTTAAAGGCCTTAATTTAGGCTTAGATTTCAGTGGCGGGACTCTTATAGAGGTCTCTTATGAAGAGGCTGCTGATCTTATAGAAATTAGAGATCTGATGACTAATAATGGATTTGACGATTTTCAGGTTGTAAATTTTGGTTCAAATGCCGATGTTTTAATTAAAGTTGCTGATAAAAATGGCAACAGTCAGCTGGGCGATGTAATCTATAAATTTTTGCAGGCTGATGATCCATCAACAGAGCTTAAAAGAATTGAATTTGTTGGACCTCAGATAGGCACTGAGCTCAGAGATCAAGGTGGCCTTGGGATGCTCGTAGCCCTAGGAATGATTTTGCTTTATGTTGCATTTAGATTTCAATATAAGTTTGCGCTCGGTGCAGTAGCAGCCCTTGCACATGACGTCATAATTATTTTTGGCTTGTTCTCATTATTTTCGTGGGACTTTGATTTGACTGTTTTAGCGGCTCTGCTTGCTGTGATCGGGTATTCTTTGAATGATACGATTGTTGTCTCTGACAGGATTAGAGAAAATTTTAGAGGCGAGAGGGGGTTTGAACCTCATGAAATTGTTAATCGATCTATTAATCAGACTCTCTCTAGAACATTAATTACATCTTTGACAACTTTGCTAGTATTGCTGGCGCTGTTTTTCTTTGGCGGGGATATGATTAAAGGTTTTAGTCAGGCACTAATTATTGGAGTGCTTATTGGAACCTACTCATCTATATATGTTGTTGCTAATATGCTGCTCGGAATGTCACTAACACAAGATGATTTGGCTATTCCGGAGCCAGAGGGTGCAGAGTTTGACGATATGCCCTAATGGGCTTTGAAATTTGGTTTGATAGCTTCAAGCATTTGTTTAAAGCATTTTGGAGTAGCGCACAGATAATGATCGCTTTTCTTGTAATCAGGATTGCCTAAAAAATCACTTGTTAATGCTCCAGCTTCTTCTGCAATTAGCATACCTGCAGCAATATCCCAAACTCCAAGGCCATTAGCCCAGAATCCATCCAGTCTTCCTGCAGCTACATAGGCCAGATCTAATGCTGAGCAACCAGATCTTCTAATGGTTAAACTGTGTTTATATAGAGCTCTGAAGGTTGCAATATTCTCAAAGGAATAGTCCTGTGTGTCGTTAACATGAGAAGTATTTCCTATAAGAGAATCCTTTAAACCATTTCTAGTACTAACTCTTATTCTTTCTCCATTTAACTCTGCGCCTTTTCCCCTGGATGCACTGAATTCTTCTCTGCGAGTAGGATCAATAATAACTGCATGCTGTGTTTGACCTTTAACAACACAAGCAAGTGAAATGCAGTATTGAGGGTAGCCATGAATAAAGTTTGTTGTGCCATCGATGGGGTCAAGAATCCAAGTCGTTTCAGATGTGTTGACCTCATGCCCAGATTCTTCTCCTAAGAAATTATCATCAGGATAATATTCTTTAATTTTCTCAAAGACTATTTCCTCAACTCTTCTATCAACCTCAGTCACATAATCAGTTGGCCCCTTTTTCATAACATTGAGCTTGTGAACTTTTTTGACAGCAAATTCGAGTTCAGCTGCTCCAATATTTGCAGCAATAATAGCGACGTTTAGTAATGCGGGCTTTGACATGTCGCATATTGTACTGGAAATGACGATAATAGTTATATGAATCCGATTAATCGATATGTACAAATAGTTTTGGTTGAGACTTCTCACCCAGGAAACATTGGCTCAGTTGCTCGTGCGATGAAAAATATGGGTTTAACTAACTTAGTCTTAATAAATCCAAAGAAATTTCCACATCAAGAAGCAACTGCGCTGGCTGGGAACGCAACCGACGTATTAGACAATGCAAAAATCTTTACTTCAATACAGGAGGCTGTAAAAAGCTCAAAAGTTATCTATGCCACATCGGCAAGAGATCGAACAATTGAATGGCCAACTCTTACTGCTAATGACGCCGCATCAGAAATACAAGAATTGGTTACAAATGAAATTGAAGTTTCAATATTATTTGGTCGAGAGGATAGGGGGCTGACTAATGAGGAGTTACAAATGGCAAATAAACATTTAATTATCCCAGCGCACCCTGAGTATCCAGTTTTAAATATTGCTATGTCTACTCAGGTAGTTTGTTATGAGCTATATCAAGCCGCACAAAATAGTTCTGTAGAGTCTTGGCAAGATTTTCCAGAATATACATCTAAAGAATTAAACAACCTTATCAATCACTTTAATGAAACAGTTGCAGCTTTGGATCTTGTGGATCCTAAGAACCCAAAACAGATCATGACTAGAATGGAAAGAATGTTTCGCAGGCTCTACCCAGATCAGATGGAAGGTAACTTCCTCAGAGGCTTTTTAAAAGCTGTAAATAAGAGAATTAAATAACTGTTTAAACCTTTTCAAGTAGCTTTTTAGCTTTTATAATTGCCGCAATCTAGTCCCGTTCGTCTAGAGGCCTAGGACACCGGGTTTTCATCTCGGCAACAGGGGTTCGACTCCCCTACGGGATGCCAATTTCTTGTGAAGCTCTTTAAATAGGGCTTCTCAGGGCATCTAAGACCAATATTGTAGTCATATCATTAAAATATGTAGTCAGATATTAGGTCAAAATTAATTGAATTTATTTCTCAGATGTAGTCAAAGTCGCCGCAAAATGTAGTCAGTTTGTAGTCATATCCTTTGAAGGGGAAGGGCAGGAACGCCATAGCCCCCCACCTATATATATCTAGTAGTCGAACATTTTCAGCCAAATAACGATGTTTACTAGTAATCCTTCTTATTTGGAATAATTCCTCTAACGCCTCCTCTAGGATTTTTAATATCTCTGCTTAGTTATCAGCCACTTGCACCTGATGCAAAACCAAATAACGCTGAAAGAACTAAGACTACTGTCATAACGGCTGTTTGGGTAGATTGACCTGCTGCTCTTGCCGTAGACACTTGTTCTGAGTAAATACTGCAATCAACATTTCTGCTTACAATTTCGTTGTTAATATAATTGTAGTAAGCGTCATTAGTTCCTAGCAATGCGTTATCTATGCAAAGTTGCATATCGGATTTAGACTCAAGTGAATTAGAATAATTTAATGCTTGTTGATTAACTGAGCAACCGGCTAATATACAAAACAAGAGTGCGAAAGATATTATTTGTTTCTTCATAAATTTAATACTGTTAATTTCTTATAATAAAAATATAACTCTATTCGAGTCCAAAGACCATCAAAATTAAAGCAAGGGTTTGTTTCATTGAGTTGTACAAGTTCCTCTAATGGTATTCCCAAAGGCATCATATCTGCACTTAGTCACAGTCTTTTTAGGAGGTGTATAGCCTTGCCAAGCATTTGAACAAGCTGCAAAGCTTCCTTCAGTTTGGAGACAGCTCCCCATGCTACTTAAAGCATCGTAGTTTGGTCCAGAGTTTCTATAGCTTGGTTGGACTTGTTGGATAATTGGTTGATTTTGTTTGGCTATTTGTTGTGCTTGAACCCTATCTCTCTCAAGATTAATCTCTCTTTGAACGCAAGTGGCAATGGCATCATCAGCAGTAAAGCCATAGGTCTTACAATTGTTCTTTAGCGTCTCAATGTAAGCCATAAATTCTTCTTTCTGTTCTTGGAGTTTCTTTCTGTCTGCTTCAGCTTTTCGTTTTTTAGCTTCCTCAAGTCTCTTTTGACTTGCTTTTTTTGCTATCAATTCCCTTTTCCTAGCTTCTTGATATGCCTTTCTATTTGCTTCCAAAACATCTAACTGAGCTTGTCTTTTTGGACCTGCATATAATTTTAAATTTTTATTTCTAGCATCATAATATACAGTTGAAAAGCGTTTATGTGCTTCAGATACAACTTTAAGCATTGGACCATGTATTAAATACCTTTCAAAAATGTTGCTATAGCTCGAAGTATCTTCAGCTATACAAACTGCATCTTTGCTTTTATCTGTCCAAAATGGAGAATCTTTTAGGTACTGATAATGAGCAACACACTTATTGATTGCACAAGATTTTGCTTCTTTGAGTGTTGCCATTGAATCACAGGAAAAAATTAAATTACGTTTACATCCAGCCCAACAATTACCTTCATCAATGAATTGTTCTAAGTCTGGAGCAGCAGCAGTTGCTTTAAAATCCTTTGATGGGTCAGGTGGTGGAGTTGTAGCACAACCAACAATTCCAAAGACCATCAAAACTAAAGC
>QBVY01000023.1 GCA_003283765.1 SAR86 cluster bacterium AG-313-N18 | reverse complement strand
TTACATCCTTTAAAGATGGGTTGTCAGTATTCAATCGATAGAAATATTGACCCATGTATGGATCAATTCTTAAATCAGGATTATTTTCTTCAATATAAATTGGACATTTTTGTGATGGCAATGTAGAGGTTACATGCAACTGTCCAGCTCTAAACATTCTATCTTCGGTCATTACATTAGAAACTGGATAAAAATGCATTTCATTTAAACTTACTTTTTCAGAATCCCAATAGTTAGGATTCTTTTCTACAACAATTTTATTATTTAACTCCCAAGATTTTAATTGAAATGGTCCATTACAAACAAAATTACCAGGTCTGGTCCATTGGCCGTTTCTATCATCTATTGCACCATGTTTTAAGACCGTGTCTTTGTGAACAGGCCAAGTGCTGTAATGACTTAACATGCCAATAAAAAAAGGAGTTGGATTCTTTAAATTAACTTTTAAAGTATATTTATCAACTGCTTTTACGCCAACCTCATCAAAATTAATGATTATCCCAGTATGATATTCTTCCGCGCCTTCCAAGTAATAAAGCATATCAGGATATTGAGAGCCCAGACTTGCAGTTAATATTCTCATCCAAGACCACACAAAGTCATCAGCAGTTACTGGATCTCCATTAGACCATTTTCCATTCTTATTTAAACTAAATATATATTCTTTACCATCATCACTTACTGTCCATGATTCAGCAGCTCCAGGAAGATTACCGCCAGTATTTAGATTGGGGATTGTTAAACCTTCACATAGAGAAATTAAAATATGATGCTCAGGCACTCCTGTAACAATGTGAGGATCAATTCCTTGGGGCTCGGATCCATTTCCGAAATGGAACACTCCTGTTTCAATTGAGGAATCAACCGGTGAAACAGATTTGCTACAACCAACTATGACAAATGCTAATAAGATAAAAAAGTGTTTAGTTTTCATGCAAGTATTATATATAAAAAAAAGGCCGGTAAACCGGCCTTTTAATTAGTTTATGCTCTTTTATAGTGAGATTTTAAATCCACCATAAACAAAGGCTCCGCCTGGTAAATCCCAAGCAAAGTCAAAGTTTTGGGCAAATGCGTCGTATGCAACTGGAGGCTCTTCACCAAATAGGTTTCTTGCTCCAACAAACACACTAATTGAATCACTATATTGGTAATCAACTTGTAAGTCTGTGTAATACTCAACTTCCATTTGATTGTAACCATAATCTCCAAAGTTATTCGCATCATCAGGGTTAGAACAGTCGTCGTTCAAACCATAGTATGTAGATAACCAACAATCATCTTTGTTGTCATCTAAGAATCTGAAGTTAAGTGATGTTGTAAAGTCATTATACTCCCACAAGATAGAAGCATTTGCTCTCCATCTGAAGTCTGCGCCACCATCATACCAGCCGAATGACTCAGAAGGAGTTGAATCTGCACCCTGTGCAAACTCATCTTTCGTATAATAAACCATGTCAAAACCTGTGGTAAATGAACCATAGTTTTCAACATCGAATGAGTAGTTAATTACAAAGTCTACACCTGAAACATTTTGAAGCGCAGAGTTAACCTGAGAAGTTCTAACAGTTTGAAGGCCACCGTTACCAGTTCTAGTTACAAATGAACAGAAGTTGTTATCTTGCTGAGTAGACTCAACATAACATCTATTAAGCACTGTCCCAACGCCAATTGAATTAAAGATATTCTCTAACTCAATTTCCCAGAAATCAATACTCATACTCAAGTTCTCAATTTGACTTGGTGTATATACAATACCAACGGTTGCATTTTCACCCTCTTCAGGAAGTAAGAATGGGTTACCACCAACAAATGCTCTAATTTGAGTTGTTGGTTGCTCAGCACCACCTGCAGGCACGCCGGCAGCTAAACAATTAGCTTGAGTTCCAGCAGTTTGAGTAGGGAACTGATCCGTATTACATGGGTCAGTAGCCTGTGGGAATGATTCACCACCACCTTGATACAAGTTTCCTACTGTAGGAGCTCTGAAAGTTTCACCCATAGTAGCTCTAACTAGCACATCATCAATTGGTCTCCATCGGATGCCAATTTCACTTGTTGATGGGCTGCCTGGATCATTGCTATTAGCAGCAGATCCAACCATACCATTAGCAGAGTAATCTGATGTTCTTGCAGAAAGTGTGACCTCGAGCTCTTGCGCCCCGACTACACCCTCTAAAAGAGGAATATTAATTTCGACGAAGAACTCTTCAACAGAAGTTTTACCTGAAGTAGCCTCTCTATAGTTTGTAGATGATTTACCTGAGGTAATCAATGAATCTGGTGTATCAACAAAACCAGATGCTCTTTTTTCAAAACCAGCAGCAAAGAAGGCTGTGCCATAAGGCATTTCAAATAATGGGCCAGAAATTTCTAACCAGTAGTTGTCGCTGTCAAAAGCTGAATTTTGAGTGCCATCATATCCTACATAGTCAACCATAGCATTGTATTCTGCTTGTGAAATTCTGCCAGCACCTAAACCTAAGTCTGGGCCGCCAAAGATATTAAATGGTGTACATTGTGCAATTGGTGCATCAACAGTACCACATGTTAAAGCTCCGCTTATAGGATCCCTAAATGAATCTCCAACAGCTAAGCCCAAGCTTCCAAGGTCTACAAAATTCTTTAGTTTACTGTCATATTGCGCATCATTAAGTTGCACACCAGCACTCCAATTGTAAGTGTTTCCACCCATATCGAAGCTGCCATCTAATCCTAATCTAAGACCAAAAATATCATAGTCGTACTCATAAATTCTTGGACCAATAGCAATGGATCTAAAACCAAATGATGTATCTTTATTCATGACATTAAAATAACCACCAGCTGTAGCAAATCTACCATTGTTCAATTGCCACTGAGGCCCAGCTCCACCATAAGCAGTCATTGGAACCTGAGCTAATTGGTTATCACGTCTAGATTTTGTATAGTTAACTTGCACATAGGCTGTTAAGTCATCTGAAATATCATAATCAGAATATCCATATACAGAATATTGATCGATAGGATTTTGTACATGGTTAACAGGTGCATAGTTATAACGTCCAGCATTTGACCATGGTATAAAGTCATCAACTGAAGCTCCTGATTTGCCAGGCTCTAAATAAGTTCCTAAAGTGAAATATCTACCATACGCAGGGAAAGATGATCCACAAACAAAACTATCACTTGCCGGAGCAAAGTTTCCATAGCCTGAATTTTGTTCAGGGCTTGGTCCTAAGTTTGTTGGGGAGTTTTGAGGACCCGTACCACTGTTAGGAACATTAGAACAACCATAATAAGGCTGATTTGCTCTTGGTATTTGTCCAGCCATGATTTCTTCCTGTGCTGCAAATGAAAGGCTAAGAATGCTAGAAGACTTTTCAGATGTGCTTCCGAATTGCATGCTAACAGAATCTTGCTTTCCATAGCCAGCATCATATTCACCAGTGAAAGCTCGCATTTCAAAACCATCATAGTCTTTCTTTGTAATGATGTTGATAACACCAGCAACGGCATCTGAACCGTAAATTGATGAAGCGCCATCTTTAAGTATCTCTACTCTTTGGATAATAGAAGCTGGAATAGTATTCATATCAACTTGACCGAATAGGTCTGTGACCCATCTTCTTCCATCCACTAGAACCAATGTTCTGCCAGCTCCAAGATTTCTTAATGATATTTCATTAGAACCATCTCCACCGTTTGTAGCAGTTGTAACTGGTCGAATACCATTACCATCATTAGATGAAATGCTTTGTAAGATATCACCAATGTTGTTAAGACCTGTCCTCTCAATGGCAGCATCAGAAATGATTTCTAAAGGCTTTGAACTATCAAAGACTGATTTCTTAATTTTGGAACCAGTTACGATAACCTCTTCAACATCATCTTCAGCTTCCTGAGCAAATGAAGTATTTGGTATTAGACCTAAAGAAAGGACTGCAACCAAAGAAAATTTAAATAATTTAGACATATAAACTCCCTAAAAGTTTGTTAGTTCCCGTAATTGTTGCCATTTTGTAACAATATGTCAAATTTTTAGTGAAATTAGAAATTTAATGATTTGCATAAAAAAAGGGGTGCTATTGCACCCCTTTTTAATTTTTTTACTTTTCTTAGTATTGAAGTGTCAAATTTAAGAAAATGTATTGACCAAAGGCGTCAAAGTAACCTGGGAAAGTATTACCGTTACCTGGTGCTGTTCCAGCATCAGATGTGTAACCAGGCTCTTCATCAAATAAATTGTTGATACCAAATGTTACAACTAGATTCTCTGTAGGCATATGCTGAAGAGTTACATCTATGTATGTTGTAGCATCAAAATCAATTTTATTTGAATTAAGGTCTGTTGTTTCGCCAAGGTATCTCAAGCCAAGTGATACATCAGTATCCCATTCAGTAGATAGTGTTGCCTTATATTTACCAGAAGTTTCAGGCAAAGGATTCTTGCCACATGAGCCACCCCAGTTTCCAGAACATGCAATTGGTGATGCGCCTGGAAGCTCTGTAATGTCATAAGTATCTAAGAACGTAGTAACACCTTGAACCTCAACTGGTCCGTATGAAGTTTCAAATGAGTAATCAAAAATCACATCAACACCACTGGTTGTTTCCTCACCAATGTTTGTAAGCTGCTGTGAAATATATCCACCTGATAACCACAATGAACCTGTTCCAGGCATTCTATTAATGAGTCCACAATACTGCGCACTTCCAGTTGATACACATTTATCAAGAGCAGTTTTAGCACTTACAGTACCAATTCCATCTTCCACTGTGATATCGAAGTAATCAACTGTTAAAGTTAAGCCAGGCACTGATTCAGGAGTAATAACTGCACCAACAGTTAATGACTCTGATTCTTCCGGCGCAACCTTAGGATTACCGCCGCCTTTAACGTTGTACTGGTCAGCTGGTGAATTAAGATCAGTGTTGTAAAGATTTGCTGGCAATCCTGTTGCAGCACACTGAGCTTGAGTTGCTGTAGCTGGAGTACCATTCTGCTGAATTGAACAAGGATCATTGTCTAAGTCCACAAGGCCATCGCTAACAGCTGAATACAGTTCAGAAATATTCGCATGTCTCTGCGCAGTCTGGAATGAGGCTCTTAATGACACGCTGTCGTTAACAGTCCAATATGCTCCAATTTTGCTAGAGTCAGTTTCAGCACCTGTTGAGTACTCAGCAGTTCTAAATCCTGCATCAACACTTAGGTCAGCTGTTACCGGAATACCTAACTCAAAAAAGAACTCGTCTACGTCATACATACCACCAATAGGTAATGTAGCTCCACCTGAACCAGATCTATCACCCTGAAGTGTAGGAGTGTCAGGTCTAAAGTCAGTATCTAGCTCTTTAGTTTCAAAACCAGCTACCAAAGATACTGAACCAGGAGCACCCGGAATAGTAAATCCTGTATCACCGGTAATATAACCTGAAAGAATTTTTTGTTTTCCATCACCATTGATAAATGTTGATTTAGCTAAATAATCTTGCGCAGTTTGTCCGCCATCGATTACACCTTGGATACCCTGATCACCAGGTAATCCACCTTGAAAGAGGTTGTATGGAACACAGTTTGCATCGATTCCTTGAAGCTTAGCAACACAAGTCGGAACTCCTGCAACATTAATAACATTTACAGCTCGATTAATCGCAGTTACAGAAAGGTCATTTCTGTATTCGTTAGCATAATTAACTGCTGAGTTTTGATAGTAGACATCGTATGACCAATCATCATTGATATCACCTCTCAAACCAATGGTTGTGTTGTAGCTTTTGTACATTTGAATTCCTTGTCTTGGATTACCCTCAACATTTCTCTTCAATGAATACAATGGAGCTCTATAATCAATAATTGTTCCAGCGGCTACTGAAGCATCTAAGCTATTTATATAAGATAAAGCTTCAGCTCCTGTTGCAAAATCAGGTGCATGAGAACCACCCATTCCTGTCCAGTCACTACATGCCACTTTGTATTGTTGTGCAGACAACAAGCCGTTATAACATGGCAAGTGAGTTATGTTACCAAATGTTCCTGAATATGCTATCTGAGCATTAGACTCAGATTTCATAGCAGTGAAGTCTAAATAAACCTCTGCATTATCGGTAATTTCATATTTACCAAAGAAACCTACATTTAATCTGTCATCAGGTCTTTGGAAGAAGTTAGTTGGGTTGTAGTTGTATGTTTGACCATCTCTTGGAACGAAATCATTTCCAGAAACTTTAAGGTCTAAACGTTCAACTGATGGATCTATATTAACAAACCCAGCAGAGCCATAACCACCAAAGTCAGCCCATCTTCCTGGAGGAATTGTTGATGAACCACCGCATCGAGTTGTACCACCACTTAAGGCACAAGCACTAATATCAAAGTCACCTTGGAGTATAGGTTTAGTATCAGTGTGCTCCATAAATGCTGTAACGTGACCTCTGCCACCATCAATCTCGCCACCAAATGCAATAGAGAACTTACCAGTATCTCCAGTTTGCACGTCGCTTGGAGCTTGCGCATAGCCATAACTTTTAACCAATTCCCTCAGAGAACTATTATCATTTTCATGATTATAAAATCCATGTGAATAAGCAGCTTTGAAGCCAACAAACTCATCATCTAAAACAAAGTTAACAACACCGGCAACCGCATCTGAACCGTATACAGAAGATGCGCCACCAGTTAGAACTTCAACCTTGTCTAAAAGTAATGTTGGAATAGTATTAAGGTCAGCACAGTTTCCACCGCCTGTTGTTCCCGGAACCATTCTTCTTCCATTCATAAGAACCAATGTTCTTGAACAGCCAAGGTTTCTCAGGTTAACAGTAGCAGTACCATTAGAACCATTAGAATTAGTGATGGATTGGCCAGGAGAAATCTGAGGCATATCATTAAGATAATCCTCAACCCTAGTTACACCCGCATTTATTATGTCTTCCCCATCAACGACTGCGATTTGGGATGAGCTAATAATGTTAGGATCAATAATCCTTGATCCAGTTACAATGACTTCTTCAACATCATCATCAGAATCTTGAGCAATTGCTAAAGGAACCGATAAAGAGATTATTGCAAAAGCACTGAATAAATATTTATTTAAATCAATCATTTTAAAATACTCCTAAGTTTTAAAAATACACGAGAAGATTCACAACACGTGCGTACAATGATTATATGCTTGTTTCATCATAAGAAACAAGCATATAACGCAATTGATTTTTTTTTTACCAATTCCAATAGTTTGATTTATAAATGCTTACTTAAGTCATATATAATGCAAATTGAAAAATAGGCACAAGGAAAAAAATAATATAATGTTAAAAAATAAAAAAATTCTTATAGCTGGGCTTGCTAATAAACACTCTATAGCTGCTGGCATTGCTCAAGCAATGCATGCTCAAGGAGCTGAGTTAGCTTTCACATATCAAAGCGAAAGATTAAAAGGAAATGTAGAAAAGATTGCAGCAGAACTTGGCTCTAATTTATTATTTGAGTGTGATGTTGCATCAGATGATAGCATTGCAAATATGTACCAGGAGCTCTCAAAAAAATGGAAGTCATTTGATGGCTTTGTTCATTCTATTGGCTTTGCCCCAGCAAATGAACTAGAGGGTAATTTTGTGGATGCTGCAACAAGAGAGGGTTTTCAAATTGCTCATGATATTAGTTCGTATAGTTTTACTGCTATGGCTAAAGGAGCAAAACCAATGCTAAATGAAAATTCAGCTCTCTTAACTTTGACCTATTTAGGGTCTATGCAATCTCTGCCAAATTACAATGTTATGGGCCTTGCTAAGGCAAGCTTGGAAGCAAATACAAGATTTCTTGCCGCTGCTATGGGGCCAGATGGAATAAGAGTTAATGCAATATCAGCTGGGCCCATTAAAACCCTGGCCGCAATGGGAGTAAAAAACTTCAGAAAAATGTTAACCAATTATGCAAACAGAGCTCCTTTAAGAAGAGTTGTTACAACTCTAGAGGTAGGAAACGTTGCGGCTTTTTTATGCTCAGATCTTGCCAGCGGAGTCACGGGTGAAATTACCTATGTGGATGGAGGCTTTAATACAGCCGCCATGTCCTTAGAAGAGTATATTGATTAATTAGAGGTAAGATTTTCTAAACGAACTATTTGACCTTCTTTAAAAGCTCGATCAATAAACCCTGAAAATTGCTGCGTCAAACTTTCATTATAAAAACCTTGATACTGCTCTACTGACTCAGAAAGCTCTTCAGTTAATGGGAAAGACTCATTTGAAGATTTAGCCCAATAACGATCCCCATTAAAAGCTTCATTTGCAACCAATGTGGCTATAGGTGATTCAAATATTGAATTAATAATCTCAGATGGAAGCAATGAAGAAAATCTTTTAACACCCTTGTAGCTTTCTTTTGAAAAGGCATTTAGATTTGGTAATAGGTTCTCTCCATCAATAACACCCTCTACATCTTCAATAAAATCATTGATGATCATGTTAGCTTTTTCATTGCGCACTTCTTGAATTGCTAAGTCAGCAACATTCCCAAAAGACTGCACAGTTGGCTGAAGTGTTTGAGTCATCATTACAAAAGCATAACTTTCATCACCTTCAAAGATTTCAATTTTATTAGGCAGTATAGAAGGATCGAATAATTCTGAGGATGTGATATTAGAAAACCCATTTAATTTAATGCCTTCAATGTCCTGTAGGCCAGTAACTTGAATTGAAGCATCAATTGAATCAGCTAAAGCATTTAAAGTCACTCCCTCAAGCACCAATGATTCTAATTCTATAAAATCATCTTGCATCAAAGCTAATGCCTCAGCATCAACAAGCTCATTTAATAACTCCTGAGACATTTCTGCTTTTGTTTTAATTTGAGGTTTAATAACTTCAGTTAATTTTAAAATATGCAATGAGTCCTCAAGCTCTATTATTGAACTAGTAGAGTTTAGCTCCATTGATAATATTGCTCTTTCAAACTCTTCTGGGAATGCATCGCCAGATGATAAGCCTAAATCACCACCAGCATCTTTTGAGGCCAGATCCTCGCTGGATTTAGAGACAGCATCTTCAAAAGAAATTTCTTTTGATTGAATGCTTTTGTAAATAGAGTCAATTGCTTCATAAGCTAGGGATGCGCTTTCATAATTAGATTTATCAATCATGAGATGGGAAAGTCGATTTTGCATTTGTCCCTGAACATTACTTAAATAATCTGAATAGGCCTCATTAATATAATCTTCAGGAACCTCAACTTGTTTTTTATAAGCTTCGTAGGTGAGCAAAAGATAAGAAAAGTCTCGCTGCTCTTTCGAAAGAAATAGAAAAGGATTGTTATCATAAAATTGCTGTCCTTCTTCGAGACTAGCTTCTTGTTGACTGACCAGTGTATTTTTATCTACTTTAATAAAGTCTATGTCTCTTGAGGTTTCAAGCATAGAGACTAGGTCTTCTATTTCAGTATCAATCGGAAAAGAAGCAACTCCCAAAGCTGAGATCAATTTATCTAATGATAAGGTCTCCCTTACAAGCTCAATATACTCTTCAGGAGTCCAGCCATTTGCCCTGATTGTGGATTCAAAAAGCATCTGATCAAAACCATTTTCACCTTGAAAGGTATCAATATTTATAACTTCTTTTTTTGCAGTTTTCTCGGAAACGAACAAGCCAAGCTCTCTAGCGTGAGAAAGAAGGGTTTTTTGATTAATTATTTCATTTTTGATCAACCCAACAGAAACCTCTTCATCCAAATCATCTAAAGAGAAATCTTCGCCATAAATAGACTTTAGCCTTTGAGAGATTTGATTGGTTGCAAGATTCACATCCATCTGAGATACAGGCTCACCATTCACAGTTCCATAAGTTGCAGAAATTGTTCCAAAAGACTGTGAGCCCAAAAAAACAAATGGAATTGCAAGAAGAGCTGTAATAACTATAACTCGTTTACCTGACAGAAAGTTTCTTAGTGACTCTAACATTTGAACTTCATCCTCTTTAAAAGCTAACAATCATACATAAAAAAAGGGTGCTTATGCACCCTTTTTTTTAAGACCTTTAAATCTAAAGTTAATTAAGAGTTTTTAACTTTATCTTTCAGTCCTTTACCAGCTTTAAAGCCTGGAACTTTTGACGCTGCAATATGCATTGAAGCACCTGTTTGTGGATTTCTTCCTTCTCTAGCAGCTCTATGTCTTACTGAAAAAGTTCCAAAACCTACAAGCGAAACTGTATCGCCTTTACCTAACGCATCACCGATTGAATCTAAAACCGCATCAACAGCTCTTCCAGCTGAAGCTTTGGTAACGTCTGCTGATGAAGCAACTGCATCTACTAAGTCTGATTTATTCATTGAATTCTCCTCTGGTTAATTAATGTACCTAAGTCTATGAAAAGCTATCCCAGAAGAAATGTCAAGCTTTAAAACCTATTCTAATGGGGTTTTCTGGAACTTGCTCTGGCACCGGATGATTTAGGTTTGCTAAGACTTTTAGAATTTCTTCTTTTTTTGATTGGTTTTGGTTCGGCAGTAAGAGCTTGAGTGATGGCCTCATCAACCCATCGAACTGGGAGAATTTCTAATGCATGAGTAATCTGGGATGGTATTTCCCTCAAATCAGCAGCATTATCTTCAGGGATAATAACCCTCTTTATACCGCCGCGTTTAGCAGCTAATAACTTTTCCTTTAGACCACCAATTTTTGTGACTTGGCCATGTAAGGTAATTTCACCTGTCATGGCAGTATCTGACCTCACAGGTATTCCTGTGAAAACTGAAATCATGGCTGTGCACATTCCTACTCCGGCGCTAGGTCCATCTTTTGGGGTAGCACCATCGGGCACGTGAATATGAACATCAAATTTTTCGTAAAAATTTGCAGGAATGCCTAACTTTTCTGATCTAGATCTCACGACCGTTAAAGCAGCTTGAATGGATTCCTGCATCACTTCACCCAAAGATCCAGTTTTGATCACTTGACCTTTACCTGGAACATATGAAGATTCAATAGTTAATAACTCGCCTCCAACTTCAGTCCATGCCAGACCTGCAACTTTACCTACAATGTCTTCAATATCAGCTTCGCCAAATTTAAATTTAGGTACACCACAATACTTTTCTAGATTTTTTGGAGTAATGTTTATTGATGATTTAATTTTCTTAGGATCTGCAAGAACTCTTTCCTTAACGGACTTTCTAAAAATCTTTGCAATCTGCCTTTCAAGGCCCCTTACACCAGCCTCTCTTGTATAGTGACGAACTATATCCAATATAGATTTATCACTGAGCTTAACTTCTTTTTGATCCAGTCCATTTCTCTCAAGCTGTTTAGGTATTAAATATTGTTTTGCTATATTTAATTTTTCATCTTCTATGTAACCAGGCAACCGAATAATTTCCATGCGATCAAGCAACGGACCAGGAATGTTTAAGCTGTTAGCAGTGCATACAAACATTACCTCAGAAAGATCAAAATCTACCTCTAAATAATGATCTGAAAATGTATTGTTTTGCTCTGGGTCTAATACCTCCAAGAGGGCTGATGCAGGATCTCCGCGGTGATCCATACCCATTTTATCAATCTCATCTAATAGAAATAATGGATTCTTGACTTCAACTTTTGAAAGCTTTTGAATAATTTTTCCTGGCATAGATCCGATATAGGTTCTTCGATGCCCTCTAATTTCAGCCTCATCCCTAACTCCGCCTAATGACATTCTGGCAAATTTTCTATTGGTAGCCCTCGCGATAGATTTTCCAAGAGAAGTTTTTCCAACTCCTGGAGGACCCACCAAGCACAAAACCGGGGCTTTTAATTTTTTAACTCTTTGCTGAACTGCTAAATATTCTAGAATCCTTTCCTTTACTTCATCTAAGCCAAAGTGGTCTTCATTAAGAATCTCTATTGCTGAATTTAGGTTTGATTTAACCTTGCTTCTTTTCTTCCAGGGAATGCCCGTCAACCAATCCAAGTAGGAGCGAACAACTGATGCCTCTGCAGACATAGGAGACATCTGCTTGAACTTAGTAAATTCATTGTTCGCTTTTTTTAATGCCTCTTTGGACATACCAGCCTTGGTAATATCTTTCTCTAATTGGGAGATTTCATCGCCCTCTTCACTGATATCACCTAGCTCTTTTTGGGCAGCTTTGATTTGCTCATTTAAGTAGTATTCACGTTGGGACTTTTCCATCTGTCCTTTTACTCTATTTCGAATTCTTTTATCGACGTCCACTACATCTAATTGAGACTCTATGTAAGCTATTAAAATCTCAGCCCTTAACTGGAAATCGGCTGTCTCAAGAATTTCTTGCTTTTGCTTAATTTCCATCGGCAAATGACCAGCTATTGAATCAATAATTCTTGATAAATCATCCAAAGCATCTATTGATGCCAAAACCTCTGGAGCAATTTTCTTCGTGATTTTAATAAAGTCATGGAACTTAGCTTTAATAAATCTTGCTAAATTTTCTGCGTCTTTAGGGTCAATAGCAGACTCAGTAATCAGGCTAACTCTAACTTTAGAAAACTTTGAATCTGACTCCAATGAATCCATTTGAGCTCTATGCGAGCCTTCAACCAAAACTTTTACAGTTCCATCAGGCAATTTTATTAATTGCAAGATATTCGCAATAGTTGCAACCTTGAACAAATCATCAAACAAAGGTGCGTCCAGAGATCCATCTTTTTGGGCAGCTAAAATAATTTTCTTTTCACCACCCATGGCAGCATTTAGGGCATTGATTGATTTATTCCTGCCAACAAATAAAGTTGAGACTACGCCTGGAAATACTACGACATCTCTTAGAGGAATAAGCGGAAGATCATATTTAATAGTAGCCATATAAATATAATGAGGGAGAATTAATTAAATTCAACCGGCAGAAGAGGATTTTTTCTTAGGAGATTTGTATACCTTGATTGGATCTGTTGAATGCAAGACAGAATTCTCATCCACGATTACTTTTTCTAAATCAACGTTAGGGAGCTCAAACATTGTATCCATTAAGAGCTCTTCCATTATTGACCGCAAACCTCTTGCACCTGTTTTTCTTTGAAGAGCTTTTTTGGCGATCTCAAGCAAAGCTTCAGTTCGGAAATCTAATTCAACTTCGTCAATATCAAATAAGTATTTGTATTGGTTTACTAATGCGTTTTTGGGCTCTTGAAGGATTCTTACCAAGGCATCCTCATCTAACTCATGTAAAGTGGAGATAACTGGCAATCTACCAACAAATTCTGGAATTAAGCCAAATTTAACCAAGTCTTCTGGTTCTAGGGTTTCTACAATTGAAGCTACAGATGACTGAGTATCTTTAACAGCAGCACCAAATCCAATGCCGGATTTATCTGTTCTATGCTTGATAACTTCATCAATCCCAGAAAAAGCTCCACCACAAATAAATAATATATTAGAGGTATCAATCTGAATAAATTCTTGTTGTGGATGTTTTCTTCCGCCTTGAGGAGGGATTGAAGCAACTGTTCCTTCTATTAATTTAAGCAAAGCTTGTTGAACGCCTTCACCAGATACATCTCTAGTAATAGAGGGATTATCTGATTTACGTGCAATCTTATCGATTTCATCAATATAGACAATCCCAAGAGCCGCTTTATCAGGATCATAGTCACATTTTTGCAGAAGCTTCTGAATAATATTTTCGACATCCTCACCAACATATCCAGCTTCAGTTAAAGTTGTTGCGTCCGCAATAGTAAATGGAACATTTAGTACTCTTGCCAAGGTTTGCGCCAAAAGTGTTTTGCCGCTACCGGTTGGTCCAAGTAATAAAACATTACTTTTTTGAAGCTCTATTTCATCTTTCTTGGCATTGGATCTCAAACGTTTGTAGTGATTGTAAACAGCAACCGAAAGCGTTTTTTTGGCTTTTTCTTGCCCAATGACATAGTCATCAAGTTGCTTAAATATTTCTAGAGGAGATGGCAAAACATCTAAAACCTCTTCATCTTCAGCTTTGACTTCCTCTTCTATAATGTCATTACACAGGTCAACACACTCGTCACAAATATAAACACTAGGTCCAGCAATAAGCTTACGCACCTCTTCTTGGCCTTTACCACAGAAAGTGCAAGATAGTTTATTGTTGTCCTTATTTTCCATTAGCACTCGGTCTGCTATCTAATATTTCATCGATTATGCCATAGGTCTTAGCTTCTTTAGCATTCAAAAAATTATCTCTATCAGTGTCTTGTTCAACTTTCTTTAAAGTTTTACCAGTATGCTTGGCAAGTATCTCATTAACCTTTTGTTTAACCAAAAGCATTTCTTTTGCATGGATTTCAAAGTCAGAAGCCTGGCCTTGGAAGCCACCAAGCGGTTGATGGATCATGATTCGGGAATTTGTTAGTGCAAACCTCTTACCTTTTTCTCCACCAGCAAGCAAAAGTGACCCCATGCTTGCTGCCTGACCAATGCACAATGTTGAGACCTCAGGAGCAATAAATTGCATGGTATCGTATATAGCGAGACCCGAAGAAATTACTCCGCCAGGAGAGTTAATATATATGCTAATATCTTTTTCAGGATTTTCTGACTCTAAAAACAGAAGCTGAGCGACGACCAAATTAGAAATATAATCGTCTATAGGGCCAGACAAAAATATAATTCTTTCTTTTAAAAGTCGAGAATATATATCAAAAGCACGTTCCCCTCTCGGAGTTTGCTCTACAACCATCGGGACCAAGCCAGAATTTATTTTTTCCATAGTTTATTTATTTGCTAGTTCTGAAAATTTTATCACCTTTGTTTTAGATTTAAGGGCAGAATCTAATTTTTCAATGAGCAAGTTTTCTAAAATTACCATTCTGTACTGATCAAGCTGCTGGGGCTGACTTTGAATCCAAGCCCTAAATTGTTCACCGTCCTTGTATTTTTCTGCCTCTTCATTGATAAAATCATTTAAATCATCCTCTTTTACCTCAAGTTCATACTTTTGTATTAAAGCTGAAAACAAAAGATCCAATCTGACTCTTTTTTCAGCAT
>QBVY01000022.1 GCA_003283765.1 SAR86 cluster bacterium AG-313-N18 | reverse complement strand
ATTATAAAATTTACTTGAGCTAAGCCATGAAATATCTTGATTAATATTTTTATATGCATTGTGTTCATTATTAGTTTGTCCACTAAAAATCATGCCCACTGATATGCACGGATCGAATGTTGCATCATGAACTATTTCAGTCTCGAATATTTCTTGTGCTTGAGGAAGAGGGAGGCTTGAAATGACTATGTCATATGACTCTGTCTGCCCCGATTCAAAATGCACTAATTTTTCTCTCTCATCTACCCTTATCACTCTGTGATTAAAGTGCATACTTAAAATCTTGTTATAATTTTTAAGTAGAGAATGCATGCCATTAACTCCAACTAAGAAATTTTGAGTGTGAATACAAGAATTAGTCTTCATGTCAAAAGATGATCCTAAAAAATATTTAGCACCATTTTCTATTAAAAAATTTTGAAAAGCGCTCGATTGAGCAGTGCAATATTGCGCTCCATAATGAAATAATCCTTGACGAGTATTTTTAGCGCAAAGTCTTCCGCCTACACCTTTTGATTTTTCAAAAATCTGTACATTAAACTTATCATGAAGACTAAGTGCACAAGCTATTCCACTCATGCCAGCTCCCAAGATAATTATCTTAGGCTTATTATTCATTTTTATGAATTCTGCTTATAAATGACCCCATCTTTCATCACAAAACTTACGTTCTTAACTGTTGATATATCCTCAATTGGATTGTTTTGAACAGCAATAATATCTGCAAGCATTCCGGGTTTTATTTGACCTAATTTATCTTCTACCCTTAGCAACTTGGCGGTTTCAATTGTTGCACTTTTTAATGCGTCTTTATTAGACATGCCTGCACCTGTCATGAGAATAAACTCTTGCCAATTATCACCATGAGCTGAGACGCCTGAATCTGTACCAAATGCAATTTTTACACCAGCTTTATATGCCTTAGCAAAGGTTGATTGAATTTGCGGACCGATTTTTTCTGCTTTAGGCTTTACAAGTGCTGGAAAGAAATTTGGAATCTTGGCTTTTTTTGCAACCCAATCACCTGCCATTATAGTTGGAACATAGTAGGTACCTCTTGCTTTCATCAAATCCATAACTTCTTGATCCATATAAGTCCCATGTTCTATTGAATTAATACCTGCAATAACAGCTCTCTTCATGCCTTCTTTTCCATGAGCATGAGCAGCTGTCCACAATCCATAATCATTTGCTGTAGCAATAATGGCAATGAGTTCCGCATTTGTAAATTGCGGATTTTCACCTGATTTAGCCACACTTAAAACGCCTCCAGTTGCAGTAATCTTTATTCCGTCTGTACCATCTTTATATCTCTGTCTGACAGCTTTAATAGCTTCTTCAGGACTATCGATAACACCCTCCTCAGGAGTGGGAGGTGAATAATTATCCTTTGGCATACCGTTAGTTGGGTCTCCATGACCACCAGTAGTAGCGATAGTTTTGCCTGATGTAAATATTCTTGGACCAATAGCCAAACCTTTTCTAATTGCCTCTCTTAATGAAATAGTTTCCATGCCGCCATCACCGAGATTTCTAACAGATGTAAACCCAGCCATTAGAGTTTTAGAGGCAGCATTTGCAGCAAATAGTGCTCTGTACTCAGGTTCAATTTTGGATTCTCTTTCTGCTTTTGGAACATACTCTTGTGCTAAATGCACATGCATATCCATAAATCCTGGTAAAACAAATGATTGCTTTAAATTTATTACCTGATCATTTTTGTTGGGATTTGCATAACCTTTGGTAACTTCTGATATTTCATTACCAATGACCCTAATCGTTACGGCTTTAGTAATATCCCCACTATTAGTGTCTATAAGGTTTCCAACATGCAAAAGTGTATCCGCAATTATGAGATTAGATACTGATAAAAAGAGGATTAAGGCAATTTTTTTCATATTATTATTTTTGAATATTGTGAATATTAAACAATACTATCTTTATCAATGGATGTTAATTGTTTTTGAATTTAGCTCTTGTCCATTTTTATCATGAATTGAGACAGTAATTTTATTTTTATTAGGTTCAATATCTAGGATTCCGTAGTTTATTATTGGATATATTTTTCCAATTAATAATGGATCAGTTTCCTTTCCTTTTGAAGCAGACTTATTAAGAGAAGAGGCTGTAATTTCAAGAAAATTTTCATCTTGGTAGATACCGGATTTATGTCTATCACCCGTTACAGCGATAATGGTTTTCTCTTTTGAAGCACGAGCTATTATTTGAAGCAATCTTTTTCGCTCAAGGGGAAAATTATCCCATTTTTCATAAGGGTGATTAGTAGCTAAAATTTGAATGGACGAAAGAATTACAATTACATCTGCGGTGGAATTAGAAATTGATGCTTCTAACCAAGTCCATTGATCTTGACCAAGAATAGTTGCTGCAGAATCATAATTTTGTTCATATGCATTTTTCTTCCCTTTGAGCTTTGACCTGAAGTATCTTGTATCTAAACCAATTATCTCAACTTCAGTGCCTTCGATTTGTTTCGTTTGTTTAAAATAAATACCTTCTCTATTTCTTCTTAGATCTGATTGAGGAATATTCCAAAAGTTTAAAAACATTTTTTCCGCGTCTTTTTTATAAAGATAATCTCCGCCTCCATCATTAAGACCAAAATCATGATCATCCCATATAGCTAGAATTTCCTTTTCATCCATAAGCCATCTAGGCAATCTTTTTTTTTGCATTTGATAGGCTTTTTGCATCTTCAATAGTTTTCCACTTGGCAGATCACCATAAACGTTATCTCCTAAAAATATAAAACCATCTAAATTTTCTTTTTTAATAGAGGGCCAGATTCTTTGTTCTTGATCTTGATCTAGACACGAGCCAAGTCCATATTTATATCCATATACCTCTGTTGAGGTCATTAATAAAACGCACAAAGATATAATTGGTATGCATGTGTAATTTTTCATAATATTATTATCTCATTATTTAAATATTTTAGATCTAAGTTGAAATCCCATATTAAATTTATTTGCCTTGTCATTCTTGCGAGTTGTGGCGGTAATTCTAAAAATTCTAATTTAGAATTAAGTAATTTTATAAAACCAGAATATTCATTTAAAGAATCGTCATTAAATTGTAAGTTAGTAGAGGGACAAACGCTTAATTCTGTGGAACGATTCATTCCAAGGTTTATAAGTAGTTTTGAAAAAATGAGAGATAATTCAGAAGAATTATATTTTTTATTTCCAGTTAAAGAAGAGTCAACAGAAACCCAATTTTTTGATCTTTTATTAAAACATAGTGAGGCCACTTCTTTGGATAGATTCAATCTTACTCTCGCTACCTTGAGTTTTAATGAAATCGCGAATTGTAACGGTTTTACTGTTTCAAATAACTCCTTAAGGCTGACCAATCAAATAAATTCTGATTCTCCTGTCATTTCCGAAATATTAGAGTGTGAATATATTGATGGATTTAATTACGCAACAATGAAGCTTGTACTTGAGCAATTTACGGACGCTCTGATAAAAAATAATTCACCTGTTGACGTACTTTATTCTGAACAAGAAGGCATGAATAATAAGTTTAAATGGACCAATATATTTTTATCTCTTGATTCTAGGCGAGATTTTGTAGAATCATGGCAGGCATTAGAGGTTAGCAAAGAAATTCAAGGATTGTTATTAGAGCAATCAATCTGTCAATCTTCTAAGACTTATCGTCAATATAAAGTTTTGTAGTCTAAAAGTGAGACATTTCGTCGGCAATTTTCTTTACTCCATTACTAACAGTTTCAATAAAAATAAATGGGAAGAGTGCGTGGATGATTCCTATGATGCCAAGTGCAATCAGAATTATTGATACTTTGATCACTCTTACCCCATGAGAGAAGAAGTTAATGTTTGCTTTCTTGAGATGATGGAAATCAAATATCATGGTTAATCTTAAACTAATTGAATAAAAATGTTTATGAAAATCTAAAAGAGCATTTAATTCTCTTAAGATTAATACAAAGATGGTGTAATATACGATCTCTTCATCAGCGGCATTAGTATAATGGCTAGTATATCTGCCTTCCAAGCAGATGGTCCGAGTTCGAATCTCGGATGCCGCACCAATTTTAAATTATTTAATATAAGATTTTTTATCGAACTCAAATGCTAAAATATATCAATGTTTATTAAAAGCGTTTCATCGCCCATTGGCTCCTTCGATGCTTTTTATAGCGACAAAGGGCTCAGAAAACTATCCTTTCTCGGTCGAAATCAATCTAGGCATCCAAGTGACCTAAAATTACAAAAAAGTATAAATGGTTTTTTTTCTTTAAAGGGTCTGAAATCTCTGCCGCCAATTGATCTTCAGGGTACAGATTTTCAATTATTAGTTTGGGATGCTTTATGCTCTATACCGCGAGGAAAAACAGCGTCATATTTAGCGATAGCAAAAGAAATTGGTTTGCCAAGTGCTTCAAGAGCAGTAGGTACCGCATGCAAATTGAACCCAATACCTCTGTTTATTCCATGTCATAGAGTGATCAAGCAAGACCAATCTGTTGGGCAATTTGCATTAGGTGTTCATAACAAAAAATACTTGCTGAATATGGAGGGTGTCTAAATATGATTATCTATGAGAGTATTATTGAATGCCTAAATAGAGAATTTGTTGTCGAACATTTATTCTTAGAGAATGAAAGCTCTATGCATAATGTTCCTCCTGATTCTGAATCTCACTTTAAACTTGTTATTGTTTCAGAAAATTTTAATGACATGTCAAAAGTTCAGAGGCATCAAGCTGTATACTCCGCATTAAATAATGTGATGAATAAAATTCATGCATTATCAATTCAAGCATTTACAATTGATGAATTTAAAAATAATCCAGTGATATTAGAATCACCAGATTGTTCTAAAAAATAATTTTAGTATGAAGAAGATTTTCCAATTTATTTTAAAAAAACCACTGGTTGTAATGGTTTTTATAGTTGCTGTTTTCTTCTCAGCTGCAATCGGTCTTAAGAACTTTAAGCTTGATGCATCATCTGATGCTTTGGTTATAGAAGGGGATGAAGCCTTCAAAATTTATAGAGAAACGGGTGAAATATTTGGCAACTCAGATTTCTTAATTATTACCTTTACTCCAGAATCTGATTTATTTTCATCTGAATCTTTAGAAACTATAAAAAATCTTGATACTGCGCTTGAAAAACTTCCCACCGTTGATTCTGTTTTAACCATTCTGGATGCTCCAATCTTTTTCCAGCCAAAAGTCCCACTTGCTGATTTGATGGATAATCTAAAAACTCTTGAAACTGAGGGTATCGATCTTAATTCTGCCAAAGAAGAAATCTTAAATAACCCAGTTTACTCAGAACTTATTATTAGCCCCTCTGGCAATACCACTGCTATACAGATTACTTTGCGTGAAAACCCTTTGTATAGAGATTTAATTAATAAAAGATACAACTTACTAGGTTTAAACGGTCTTTCATCCACTCAGAATGCAGACCTTCGAGGAATTAATCAGCAGATTTCTCAGATCAATGATGAAGAAGCAATTCAACGAGCAGATTTAATAGCTAAAGTTAGACAGGTTCTAAAAGAAAATAGTGATAAAGGAAAATTATTTTTAGGTGGTGCATCTATGATAGCCACAGACATGATGAGTTTTATTAAATCAGATTTAGCTATTTTTGGTGGAGGTGTTGCGATAGTTTTCTGTTTAATGCTGTATATATTTTTTCAAAATATTTGGTTTGTAATTCTTCCACTAGGCAATGCATTTGTTACAACAGCTTTTACAGCCAGCGTTCTTGGATTAATGGATTGGAAGATAAGCGTTATTTCTTCTAATTTTATTGCTCTTTTGTTGATTCTAACTATTTCATTAACTGTTCATATACTGGTTAGGTTTACTGAGATCTCACGTGATACAGATTCTGTTGATGAAGCTATTTATAAGACCCTAAATCAAATGCTTATGCCTTGTTTATTAGCAGCACTAACTACTGCGATAGCTTTTCTTTCATTGATTATGGGTGACATAAAACCTGTTATTGAATTTGGCAAGATGATGTCAGTTGGAATGTTTTTTGCGTTTATTTTTACATTTACCTTTTTGCCAAGCGCCATGAAACTTGCAATTAAATCAACAACTACTCATTCACAAGAATTCATAAATAAAATACCTATGAGATTGGGTATGTTTACGATAAATAAAGGAAAGCAGATTAGTGTCTTTTTTCTTATTGTTGCTGTTTCTATGATTTATGGAATTTCAAAACTTGAGGTTGAAAACAGATTCATAGATTATTTTTCCCCTGAAACAGAAATATATCAGGGTATGTTGTTGCTAGATCAAGAATTAGGCGGCACCGCAACGTTAGATATTATGATTGATCAACCACCTGAAGAAATTTTTGATGAATCAGAATTTGATGGAGACGACTTATTTGAAGATGACTTATTCGAAGATGAATCAAGCGATGCATCTGGCTATTGGTGGAACGCATCAACTATAGGTAAGCTTGAAGAAATCCATGACTACTTAGATGATATTCCCGAAATGGGTAAGGTTTTGAGCGTGGCTAGCGGAATAAAATTAGCTAGAATGATTAATGATGATAATGACTTAAATGATCTAGAGTTAGCCTTATTGCGATCAGTATTACCAGAAGATATAAAAGAAACCTTACTCTATTCTTATATAAACCAAGATGATTCAAAAGTAAGGATATCTGCTAGAGTGCTTGAATCTGCCGAAACATTAAATAGAAATGAGTTACTTAAAAAAATTAACTATGATCTAGTTAATAAATTTAACCTAGAAAAAGATCAATTTCAGGTTACCGGCTTAGCTGTTCTATATAACAATATGCTCCAATCTTTATTTTCATCACAGATTAAATCTTTGGGATTGGTTTTCGCTGCAATTGGTTTAATGTTACTGATGATTTTTAGATCAATAAAAATAACATTAATTGCACTAATTCCAAATTTAATAACAGCAGGTTCTGTGTTGGGCTTATTGGGAATTTTAAGTATTCCATTAGATATCATGACAATTACTGTAGCTGCAATAAGTGTTGGCATGGCTGTAGATAATACAATTCATTATCTTTATAGGTATAAAACCGAGGTTGAAAACAAAAATATAACCAACGATCAAAGAGTCCTCAACTCCCATGACTCAGTAGGAAGAGCTGTTTTTTATACAGCAATAACAATAGCAGCAGGATTTTCTATTTTTGCTCTATCAAATTTCACACCGACAGTTCTATTTGGCCTATTTACAGCCTTTGCCTTGATAGTTTCTTTTTTTGCATCATTAACTTTGTTACCATTTCTACTGAAATTTTTTAATGCTTTTTCAACACAGGAGTTATAGATGGCTGGACCTTTGAATGGAATTACTCTTGTAGAATTTGCTGGCATTGGTCCTGGACCCTTCTGTGGAATGATTCTGGCTGATTTAGGAGCTGAAGTTATTAGAATTGATAGATCTTCACAACATGGTCATGGCAACACAATTGATTTTCAGCATAGGTCTAAATCATCATTGACAGCAGATTTAAAAAATACAGAAACCATTGCTGAGATTAAAAAACTTCTGCAAAGAGTAGATGGATTGATTGAGGGTTTTAGACCAGGTGTTATGGAGCGGTTAGGATTGGGCCCTGATGAATGTTTAAAGATAAACCCAAATCTTGTTTATGGCAGGATGACAGGTTGGGGGCAAGAAGGTCCATTAGCTAAAACTGCTGGCCATGATATAAATTATATTGCATTGACTGGCGCTCTTGAGTCAATGGGAAGAAAAGGACAAACTCCACCACCTCCCTTGAATTTGGTTGGTGACTTTGGCGGAGGCGGCATGTTTCTGGCCTTAGGAATCGTTTCCGCTTTGCTTAATATTAAACAAGGTGGAAAAGGGCAGGTTGTAGATGCAGCAATGGTTGACGGTGCCTCTGTGCTGATGTCAATGTTTTATGCTTTTAAGGCTTCTGGTTTTTGGTTAGAGGAAAGAGAGTCCAATTTGCTTGACGGAGCTGCACATTTTTATGATACCTATGAATGTGCTGATAAAAAATTTCTTGCAGTTGGCTCAATTGAACCACAATTTTATTCAGTCCTTTTAGAAAAACTGGAAATTTCAGATCCAAAATTTCAAGATCAGCACAATAAAGAATTATGGCCAGAGCTTAAAGCCATCATCGGAGACAAGATAAAGGAAAAGACTCGTGATGAATGGGCAGATATTTTTGATGGATCTGATGCATGTGTTGCACCAGTGCTTAGCTTGTCTGAGGCGCCGGACCATCATCACATGAAAGCTAGAAATTCATTTATCGAAGTAGATGGTGTCATTCAACCAGCCCCCGCACCTAGATTCTCAGATACAAACTCGCAGATCAAACATTCTTCTGTGAAAGCGGGAGCAAATAATGATGAAATCTGTACTAAATATAATCTAGATAGGTCTTGCTTTAGCTAAAAAATTTAATGGCATTATTGTGTGTTGCTAATTTTAATTCTTCCACTTCAATATCCATAAGCCCAGCTATCTCATTTGCAATATGAGGAAGGTATTTAGGCTCATTGATATTTTTTTTAGGCTTATCCGGAAGGTTTTTAGGAATAAGATATGGACAGTCAGTTTCTATCATCATCCTATCAAGAGGAATATTTTTAATAGATTTACGTAGTTCAACATTTCTCTTTGCATCACAGATCCAACCAGTAAGACCGATATATGCACCTAGATCCAAATAATCATTTAATTCTTCTTGTGAGCCAGTAAAGCAATGCACTACAAATTTAGGAAAGTTATTTTGATTTTCTCTTATGATATTTATGAAATCTTCATGTGAATCCCTTTGATGAAGATAAAGAGGCAGGCTCAGTTCCTTGGCAATTTCTATATGCATTTTGAAGGATTTTCTTTGAACATCTGGTGGAGAAATATTTCTAAAATAATCCAATCCAGTCTCTCCAATTACATTTGGCTTGATTGAGCATAACTTTGTAAGGAGATCATTATAATTTATGTCAAGTATTTCAGTTGCATGATGGGGATGAATGCCTGCTGATATAAAGTATTTTTCCGGCGTATTATTTTGGATCGCTTTAATAGAATTAAGGTCAGCTAAACTTGCACAAAGCAAAACAAATTTCTCCACGCCTTTTTGCTCTGCATTATTTATTACTTCATCTAAATTATGCTTAAAAGATTCATGTGTAAAATTACAAGCAATGTCTATAAATCCAGCCATTTTTAATTTCTATCAATTACAATAATGATGTAATTATCTATCAATATGAACCAATTTGAACAATTTCAAGCAGCTTTAGATCTGACGAAAGTTTCTGATACTGTTTTTTCATTTACGCCTGACCCAAAATATTTTGTTGGTAATACACCTCATGGAGGGTATCTTCTGGCCTTAATGAATAAAGCCATGACAGAAGTTCTCCCTCATCCAAGCGCCATTAATTCAAATATATATTATTTAGACAGAACTGAACCTGAGCCAGCTGAGTTGCATGTTGAAGTAGTGAGAAGGTCAAAAGGATCTTCAATGGGGCAAGTAAAATTGATACAGAACAATAAAATTACATGCTTGTATTCTTCTATATGCTCTGATTTTCAGTACATGAAAGGTCATTCTGGGCTTGAAACTCCTATGCCTGAAATAATCAATTCAGTTCAGCAAGATGATTTTAAAGTAATGAATTATGAGAATTTTAAATTAGGCTCAACACCTTCGTTTATTCAACAATTAAATATGTCAGTTCATCCGGATCATGCATGGTGGGACAGAGAGATTTCTACAGATGCAGCTGAAGCTCGTTGTTCTGCATATTTGGAACTGCAAGGAGGCGTTGCTGATACTTTCGTTCTTTCATATCTGGCAGATATTTTGCCGCCTGTTGTCCAAAATAAATATGGTCCCTTGGGTTGGGTTCCTACACTTACACTCACATGTAATATTCGTCAGCTTCCCAAAACAAATCTATTATTTATCGATGGTATTGCAAAAGACATCAGTAATGGATATTTTGAACAAGATTGTAATATCTGGGATATGAGTGGAAACCTAGTTGCCACTAGCAGACAGCTCGCAAAAATCTTAAAATCAGAAGAAAAAATTTCTTCGTAATTATAAAAGGAAACCAAATGAAATTTACTGGTACAAAAAATTATGTGTCAACTGAAGATCTCAGTATGGCTGTTAACGCAACTATAGCATTGGAGAGACCTCTTATTATCAAAGGGGAGCCTGGAACTGGAAAAACATTGCTAGCAATCGAAGTGGCTGAATCACTCGGAATGGATTTGATTGAATGGCACGTAAAATCAACGACCAAAGCATCTCAGGGACTTTATGAATATGATGCTGTGACTAGACTCAGAGATTCGCAGTTAGGTGATGAAAGAGTTAAAGATATTAAAAATTACATTAAAAAAGGAAAGCTATGGGAAGCTTTTGAATCAGATAAACAAGTTGTTTTACTTATTGATGAGATAGACAAAGCAGATATTGAATTTCCAAATGATTTATTGCAAGAACTCGATCGCATGGAATTTTACTGTTATGAAACAGGCGAGACTATCAAAGCAAAAAAAAGACCATTAATAATTATCACTTCTAACAATGAAAAAGAACTTCCAGACGCCTTTCTTAGAAGATGTTTTTTCCATTATATCCAATTTCCAGATCGCCCAACAATGGAGGGAATTGTTAAAGTCCATTATCCCAAAATAAAGAAAGCGCTTGTAAAAGATGCTCTAGATTTATTTTTTGATGTTAGAAAGATTCCAGGAATGAAGAAAAAACCCTCAACCTCTGAATTAATTGATTGGTTAAAACTTCTTATGTCCGATGAACTCCCAGATGAAATTCTAAAGAATGCTGATACCTCCAAAGCGATACCACCTTTATATGGAGCATTGCTTAAAAATGAGCAGGATGTTCAGCTCCTTGAAAGACTCGCATTTATGTCCAGGAGAGATCAAGCAAAATAAATGCTTATTAATCTATTTCATACCGTCCGATCGTCTGGTGTTCCATGCACATTAAGGGAATTGCTAGATTTATTAGGCGCACTTGAGAAAAACCTTGCTTTTGCTGATATGGAAGATTTTTATTTTCTATCAAGGACTATTCTTGTAAAAGACGAAAAAAATTACGATAAGTTTGATAGAGCTTTTGAAATATATTTTAAAGGCATAGAAACATTGGAGGATATATTTGAAGCTTTAATTCCAGAAGATTGGTTACGTAAAGCATTTGAAAAAGAGTTAGATCCTGAAGAATTAAAAAAAATACAATCTTTGGGCGGCTTGGAAAAACTCCTAGAAGAATTTAAAAAAAGACTTGAAGAGCAAAAAGAAAGACATGAAGGGGGAAATAAGTGGATTGGAACAAATGGTACTTCTCCGTTTGGTAACAATGGTCAAAATCCGGAGGGTGTTAGAGTAGGTGGTGAGGGTGGTCAAAAAAAAGCGGTTAAAGTTTGGGAGCAAAGGCAGTTTCAAAACCTAGATGATTCAGTTGAGATAGGAACTAGAAATATTAAAGTTGCTCTAAGAAGATTAAGAAAGTTCGCACGCCAAAGCACAGACTATGAGTTGGATATGGATGGCACAATTAAATCTACCGCTAGAAATGCAGGAATCTTAGATATCAATATGATTCCTGAAAGAACAAATCACGTGAAGGTTTTAATCTTTTTTGATGTTGGCGGATCGATGGATCCATATATTAAATTATGTGAAGAACTCTTCTCAGCTCTTAAGACGGAATTTAAGCATTTGAAATATTTCTATTTCCATAACTGTGTTTATGAGTCTGTTTGGGAAGATAATCGAAGGAGAACTCAAGAGAGATTCTTGGTTCAAGATATTATTAATAAATACAGTGCTGACTATAAGGTAATTTTTGTAGGTGATGCCACCATGGCTCCCTATGAAATTACTAATGCAGGAGGAAGTATTGAGCACTGGAATGAAGAACCTGGTGGTGCAACCATCAAACGTTTGTGCGAGCATTTTGATAGAGTGGCATGGCTGAACCCAGTTCCAGATGACCATTGGGACTATACTTCTTCTTTATGTATTATTAGAGAACTGATGGATAACAGAATGTTTCCATTAACTTTAAAAGGACTTGAAGAGGGGATGTCAGAACTTTCGAAATGAATACAATTAATACTTCACAAAACACTGGAATCAAATGGGGACCATTTACCCTAAGAATTCCATTTATTCATATTAAATTTAGGGCACCAGAATTTCTTCAAGGTCTTGTAATTTCAGGGGCCACAGCTTTTGCAGCAGCCCCTTTAGCTATGAAACTTGGCTTAAACTTTGAAGAAGCTGTAGCTCTAAGCATGGTCGCAGGAACTTTTATATCAGCTGGACCTTTAATCTTTGGTGAGCCTATGGCACCTGGATGGGTTACTCCTGCAGTTCCTATTGTAATGGGAGCATTGGCAGCAGCTGGTTATTATGGCGTTCCTACTGAAGGATCAAATATTTGTGTCGATGGTGTATGTAGATATAATCCAGAAGCCTTTCAATTCATGGCAGCAATGTGCTTCGAATTTACAGCTTTAATTTTAATTCTTGGCTTAACTGGTTGGGGTAAATTGTTGGTTGAAAAAATACCAAACGGATTAAAAGCTGGAATTATTCTAGGAGCGGCCTTGGCAGCATTTTACCAAGTATTTTTTGAAGATTTTGATGCATATCTTTTGCAGCCTGTTTCTATGACAGTAGCAATTGTTCTTTGTGTTATTACTACTTTTTCTAATCCATTTAAAAGAATAGCTGCTAAGAATAAATTGTTTGAAGTTATTGGTTCATTGGGATTATTGCCGGGATTTGTAGTTGCTGGTTTAGTAGCTTACTTTCTAGGTGAATTAACTTTTAATATTGAGTGGGGTTTTAAAATTCCAGCAATCATGAGCTTGGTTGAAAAAACTTCTCCGTTTTATATCGGACTGCCTTCATTGCAGATGTATATTGATGCATTGCCGTTGGTGATCATTGGATATATGCTTCTTTTTGGTGATCTGGTTACTGCAACAGAAGTCTTAAAAGACGCTCAAAAACACAGAGATGATGAGAAGCTACCTATTGATCTCAATAGATCACACCTTTCTGTTGGAATTAGAAATCTATTAGCTTCATTAATTAATCCCTTTTTTCCAACTCAAGGAGCACTATGGACCGGGGTTCATGTTGTTGTAGCCGAGCAATGGAAAAAGGGGCATAAACACATGCCATCAATCTTTGATGGAATTGGTTCTTATTATTTAATGGGCATACCTTTTTTGTACTTTACCCTACCTTTTGTAACTCTTATGCAGCCATTGATGGTAATGGCTCTTACCTTAACTTTAATCTTAACTGGATTTGCCTGTGCTTATGTCGCCATGGCAATTCCAAAAAAGAATTCTGAAATGGCAACAGCTCTTCTTATTGCATTTTTTATCACTTTTTACAGTGCTTGGGTGGGCCTTCTTATAGGTTTATTGTTATCAGTTTTCGTTGATGGATTAGAAGAAGAGGGCGCATGAGTCAATTTGCTCTTGAGATTACTGATCTTAAAAAAACATATGATTCAGATGTTGTTGCCCTAAAGGGAATTAATCTTTCCGTAAAAGAGGGAGATTTCTTTGCATTGCTTGGACCAAATGGAGCTGGAAAGTCATCTACAATTGGAATCATTGCCTCGTTGGTGACAAAGACTGGTGGTAAAGTCAAAATTTTTGATATTGATACAGATGATGATTTTGCAGAAGCGAAGCGTTTACTTGGCGTTGTTTCACAAGAAATAAATTTTAATAATTTTGAGAAAGTTATTGATATTGTCACTACTCAGGCAGGCTTTTACGGCATTCCGTTAAAAGATTCTAAGCAAAAAACTGAGATAACTCTCAAACGTCTTGGTCTCTGGGAAAAGCGTAATGAGCAAGCTAGAACATTATCCGGGGGATTTAAGCGCAGGCTAATGATTGCAAAGGCATTAATTCATGAACCAAAGCTCTTAATACTTGATGAACCTACAGCTGGAGTTGATATAGAGCTCAGACGAGAGATGTGGGAGTTCTTAAAAGAGATTAATGCACAAGGCACTACTATTATTTTAACTACTCATTACTTGGAAGAAGCAGAGCAACTATGTAAGAACATAGCTATTATTGATCATGGCGAGCTAGTTGAAAATACCTCTATGAAAGATCTTTTAAGTCGACTGGATGTTCAAGGATTTGTATTAGATATAGATAAACCTCTGGATCAACCCCCCTCTATTCCTGATTACCCAATTACTCTCAAAGATTCAACAACTTTAAGTGTTGCAATCAAAAAAGATCAATCTATCAATCATCTCTTTGATAAATTATCAGCTCTTGGTATAAATGTGTCCTCGATGCGAAATGAATCAAATAGGTTAGAAGAAATGTTTATTGAAATGGTTAAAAAGAATTAAAGATGACAAGAAGAAATGAAATACTAATTTCTTTGATCACTCTTATCAGAAAAGAGATTAAACGCTATTTAAGGATTTGGGTGCAAACATTAGTGCCACCAGCCGTTACTATGTCGTTGTATTTTGTAATCTTTGGATCCTTGATTGGACCAAGAATCGGAACCATGGATGGACTCGATTATATTCAATTTATGATACCCGGGCTAATCATGATGTCTGTTATCACAAACTCATATGCAAATGTTGTTTCTTCTTTTTACTCTGTTAAATTTCAAAAATCCATTGAAGAATTGCTTGTATCTCCAATGCCAAATTGGGCCATATTGGCTGGCTTTATTATGGGTGGAGTTTCTCGAGGTGTTTTGATTGGATGTATAGTCTTTTGTGTCAGTCTTTTCTTTTATCCATCTTTTACTATCGTTAATCCATTGCTTACAATTTCCGTTTTATTTTTAACCGCTATATTATTTTCATTAATGGGTTTTATTAATGCTATTTTCGCAGATAGTTTTGATGATATTTCCATCATTCCTACTTTTGTATTAACGCCCTTAATTTATTTAGGAGGGGTATTTTATTCTATCAACATACTTCCAGATATTTGGAGAAATATCTCTATGGCAAATCCAATGTTATATGTTGTAAATACATTTAGGGAGGGCATGTTAGGAGTAAGTGATGTATCTATTCCATTTGCATTAGCAATGATCATTTTTTTTATTGTTATCTTAGCTTCAGCATGTTTATTTCTTCTTCATAGAGGGATTGGAACTCGTCAGTGAAGATTAAATATCTAGGACAACAATCCATTCCAAAACTTGATTCTTACTTCCCAGATTTTTTAGACTCTATTCCTCGACAAAATCAGAACTTAACTGAATGTTTTGGATTGGATTATTGGAATGCTTATGAATTCTCATATTTAAATTCTAATAATCTTCCAGTGATCGAGGCATTGGAAATAAAAATCTCTATGCACTCTGCGCATACTGTTGAATCTAAGTCTTTGAAACTCTACTTAGCATCTTTTTATAATAAAAAATTTAATAACCCGACTAGAGCATATAAATTAATCGAGAGAGATTTAGGCAAGCTTTTAAACTCCCAAGTATCTGTTAGGAAACTAAATAGATTTGATGATGCTCCTAACTCCACTCTTGTTTCAAGATTTAAAAATAAAGTGCCAAGGAACAGGGTTGCTCATTTTCAAGGTTTCAGATCTATATGCCCTGTAACCTCCCAACCTGACTGGGGAAATGTTTATATCCATTCTGGCTCTGATTCAATAGACTCGAAAAAGTTAATTAAATTATTAAAATCATACAGAAATAAGGGTGATTTTCATGAAGCCTGCATCGAATCTATTTTTATATCATTAAGAAATGATTTTAAAATTGATGATTTAACGGTGTATGGAAAATTCTTAAGAAGAGGTGGTATTGATATCAATCCAATACGATCAACTCAAAAAAAACTGATATTTAAGAATTTTAGAGACTTTAGTCAATAATTATCTAATCCAATAAACTTAAGATCTTACTTCTCACTTCTTCTTCTATTTGCAGGTGTCCTTTGACATTTGGATGAATGCCATCTGCCTGCATAAGGCTTAACGAGACCATTTCCTTTATTGAGCCTTGTACAAGGGTTAAATTATATTGAGTCGCTAAATCCTCATACATATTTTTAAAATTATCTGTGTATCTTGCTCCATAATTAGGAGGAAGCTCCACTCCAATTAGCGCGACTTTGGATCCTTCATCTAGCGACATTCTTATCATCTCATCTAAATTTTTTTTAATTACTTTCTTGATTGACATTCCTCTCAAGCCATCATTACCGCCAAGCTCTAAGATTACTAATTTTGGTTTATGCTCTTTCAATAATTTAGGGAGTCTGTACAGACCTCCAGATGTTGTATCGCCACTGATTCCAGCATTTATAACTTTTATATTTACGCCCTTGGAATTTAAGTTATTTTGAAGGATAGATGGCCAAGACTCTTGAATTTTTACACCATAACCAGCACTTAAACTATCTCCTAAAACAACAGCAACGTATTCATTTTTATTGAATTGAGTTGATGAATTTACTGACGAAGAAAGTGCCAGTAGAATACCTAAAAGCAAACCTAAGGATATTTTGAACAATTTAATTTTAGAAGTTAAGAACATCACAAAAGAAGTTAACAGTCCAGAGGGCCTTTTGACAATAGTTAAGGATATAAATTTATCTGTTGAACAGGGTAAACCAGTATCTTTGGTTGGGCCATCCGGCTCTGGAAAAACTACACTTTTGGCTATAATGGCTGGGCTTGATTTGCCGACTGCTGGAACTGTTAGGTTGCTGGGATCTCAAATTACAAGCCTTGATGAAGATAAGAGAGCTCAAATTAGAGGCAAGGATGTCGGTTTTGTATTTCAATCTTTCCATTTGATGCCAAGATTGACAGCTCTAGATAACGTCATGTTACCGCTTGAAATTTCCGGAGATCCGCTCTCAGCAGAGAAGGCTTACGAGGCTCTAAAGCAAGTCGGGCTCTCAAACAGGGCAAAGCATTTTGCGACTCAACTAAGTGGCGGTGAAAAGCAGCGAGTTGCTATAGCAAGATCCATTGTTAACAAGCCAAAAATTTTGTTTGCTGATGAGCCAACAGGTAATTTGGACAAAAAGAGCTCAAGCTCTATCACCGATCTTATTTTTTCACTAAATGAACTAATTCAAACAACCCTAGTTCTAGTAACTCATGATTTGTCTTTAGCAGAAAAATGCGATGAAGTTTACGAACTCTCAGAAGGACAATTGTTGTGAGTATGGGTTTTTTATATGGCTTAAAGAAATTTTGGTCTGAAGTTTTTAGTGGCGACTTGTTAATATTATTTTTATCAATTGTGTTAGCTGTCACATCTATTTCAAGTGTTGGATTTTTGGGTGACAGGCTTCAGTCCTCTATGCAAATGCAGGCTTCAAGTATTCTAGGTGCAGATCTTGTTTTGCGATCAGCTTCTAAAATAGATTCTAAATATTTGGACTTAGCTGCAGCAAATGATCTTGATTCTGCTGAGATGTCAACATTTTTAAGCATGGTAATAACAGAAGACGATAATCTGCTTGCATCTATTAAAGCTGTAACTGAATCATATCCATTAAGAGGCGAATTAAAGATTGTTAATTTTCAGGGAGCTAAAATTAAGCATTCTGGCTCACCCATGCCTGGCAATATCTGGATAGAGAAAAAATTATCTGAAACTTTAGAGTTAATGGAGCTGGATAAAGTTTCTATTGGTAATAAAAATTTTATTGTTGAGGGCATTATTGAGGATTATCCTGATAGAAACTCTAGCTTTGTAGGTTTTTATCCTGTCGCGATTGTGAATATAGTTGATGTTGATGCAATGGGGGTGATTCAAACCGGAAGCAGAGTTGTCTATAGGAAACTTTTTTCAGGCAGTGAAGACAATCTTGAGACTTTTGAAAAGTTATTAGAAGAAATACCTGCCAATATAAGAGTGCAAAACGCATTAGACGTGGGAGATAATCTTGGAGAAGATATAGCTAATTCAACAACTTTTTTTAACTTAGCTAGCCTTTTCACTATTATTATTTCTGTTATTGCATCCATGATGGCGGTAAGAAGATATGCAAGCAGAAACCTTCTTCATACCTCATTAATGAAAGTCTTTGGAGCCTCAAAGTTATTTATTTTAGGGCACCAAACTATGCAGCTAACTCTAGTTGCTATCTTTGCTTCGTCACTGGGATTGATTTTTGGTTATGGGCTGCAGCATCTTTTGCTCTCTACTTTACAAGGAATTATTAATACTGATTTGCCGCCGCCGTCATCTCGACCAGTAGTTCTTGGCTTCATTACAGCCGCTTTTGTAATATTTGCAACAGCATCTCCCTATATAAAAATCTTAAGTGAAACTGAGCCTATAAGAATTTTAAGGAATGACTTCAATATCAACCTATCGAGCAACTTCATAATTTATCTCGTTGCTTTTTTTACAATGTTT
>QBVY01000021.1 GCA_003283765.1 SAR86 cluster bacterium AG-313-N18 | reverse complement strand
TTATCTCTTTCTAATTTTCGAGAGAATCATCAATAGCTGCCTTCCTTCGAGAGAAGGTTCTTGATCAACCTGAGCAATATCTTGCAGGTCATCTCTCAGACGATTTAAAAGATCGAGGCCTAAATTACTGTTTAGTATTTCTCTTCCTCTAAATCGAACGCTGATTTTAGTCTTATCTCCATCATTAATAAAGCTTTTTATCTTTTTTAATTTAATATTATAGTCTCCAATATCAGTGGTAGGACGAAACTTAATCTCTTTTAAAGATTGTTTTTTTGGTTTTTTTATGCCGCCAACACTTTTTTTCTTTTCAAATTGAAATTTACCAAAATCTAGAAGCTTACATACTAATGGCTGAGCATCAGAAGAAGAAACTTGGACTAGATCAAGATTTTTTTTCTGAGCCTCTTCCAAAGCCTCATCAAGAGCTATTAATCCTATTTTCTCACCATCAGCACCAATTAACATGACCTCTTTTGCATAGATTTTGTTATTTATAGGTGTCGTCAATTTTTTTTTCAACACGATACTAAAAGCCTTGGATACTGAAAGGGGTATTAATCAAAATTTGCTTGATTTGAGAGATGGGTTGTTATGTGATGTAACATTGATGAGGATTTTAAAGCATTATTCATAAAAAGAAAACATCATCATGGCTGAAGAATGCGCTCTATCCATTTATCGTCTTGCTGTTCAAAAACATGTCTTTTATTCAATCTATTTTCATGGCCTTGCCAAAATTCAAAATAATATGGAATAAATGAAAAACCTCCCCAATATTCAGGCCTCGCTGTTTGAATGTTTATTTTCTTGAGAGTTTTATGATAAGAATCTTCTACATCAACATAAGAAGGAGTCTCTTTAGATTGAAAGGAGCTTATTGCTAATGCATTTTTTTCGATAGACCTATTTTTAAAGTGATTATCAGAAAATGACTTTGATGATTTATAAATTTTTGATTTTAATCTAATTTGTAAATTAAGACGCTTCCAATAAAGCAATGCAGAAATTTGACTGTGGCTTGAAAAATCCATGGCCTTTGGAGACTCATAATTACTGAAAAAGGTCCACTCATTGTTAATTATATATTTTAAGTTTACAAAACGTGATTCAACTTCATTTTTTCTCGGATTAAATGAAGCAATAGAGATTGCTTCAATTGATTTTTGGTTTTCAATTAATGCAGAATCATAAAAATTTTTAAAGATTTTATATGGTTTATCTTTACTTAAATTTATTATTTCTATCATATATCCCTTGCAAATATATCACGTGTAAAAACTTTATCCTGACAATTCTTCAGATCGCTGCTTAGTCTATTTGCAATTATCAAATCTGATTGATGTATAAAATTTTCTAATTTGTTTATTACTGGAATTCCTTCGAAAGTATTCTCCCCTATAACTGGTTCAAATATGATAATTTTAAGTTTGTCTTCTTGAAACTTAGAAATTAATGAAAGAATTGCAGATTCTCTGAAATTGTTTGATCCCTCTTTCATTATTAAACGATAAACTCCTATTGTTGATGGTCTTAGAGCTTTAATTTTAGTTATTAAATAGTCTTTTCTATTTGTATTTGATTTAATTATTGCACTTATTAAGCTCTGAGGGACATCTTGATAATGTGATAAAAGCTGCCTGGTGTCTTTTGGTAAACAATAGCCACCATAACCAAAAGAGGGGTTATTATAATAATCTCCAATTCTAGGATCTGTTGAAATTCCTTTTATAACATTAACGGGGTTAATATTATTTTCCATTGAAAAACTATCAAGCTCATTAAAAAACGCTACTCTCATTGCCAAAAAAGTATTTGAGAACAATTTCACTGCCTCAGCCTCAGTTGAACTCATATACAAAATATCAAACTTTTTATTAATTGCAGCATCTATCATCATTTTTGCAAACATCTTGTTTGCTTTATTTTTTTTTCCTCCAATTATTATTCTGGATGGATACAAATTATCATGAAGAGCCATACCCTCTCTCAAAAATTCTGGTGAAAAGATTATTCGCGAAGATTTATGCTTCAAATGCTGTGACTCAGTAAAGCCAATGGGAACTGTTGATTTGATAATTAAAAGAGATTTAGGATTACTCATCTCAAGGGATTGCTTGATTGCACTTTCAACATTTGAGGTGTCAAAAAAATTTAATGACTCATCGAAGTTTGTAGGAGTAGCGATGAAAACTAAATTTGAATCTACAAGAGCCTCATCAGCTCTGCTAGTGGCATTTAGATTTAAATTTTTTGTTCTTAATACCTCTGCAATATCTGGATCATCAATCGTAGATTGTTTTGTGTTAATTTTTTCTACTTTTCTCTCATCAATATCAAGAACGCTAACATTATGTTTCTGTGATAACAGTACTGCTAGTGACATACCAACAAAACCTGCGCCTATGATTGTTATTTTCATTTTAGACATTATTTTTTATTGTAATTCTTTACAGCCAACATAAAAAATTCTTCCAGTCTATTCATTAATATTCCTCGATCAAATTCCTTTCTTGAGTAGTCAATACCATTTTGACCCAGTTGGTCTTTTTCTTTTTGTGAAAGGAAAGACATCTTAAGAACTGCTGCTGCTAAACTTTTTGAATTAGAAGCTGGGCATGATATGCCTGAATTTGATTCTTCAATAATCCTTGAACCTTCTCCATCAAGCATTCCAAGAATGGGTTTTCCTGTCATTAAATACGTTTGGAGTTTTGCAGGAATAGTTAAACTAAAAACTGGATCTTTTTTTAATGATACAAGCAATGCATCTGCGTGAGCAAAAAATGATGGCATTCTGTCGAGTGGGAATCTGCCAAGAATCATAATATTTTCTTCCAACTCTCTTGATTTCACCTCAGATTTTAACCAATTAAATCTTCTTCCATCTCCAACAATAATCCACTTAATAAGATGATTATCACGAAGTAGTGAAGCTGCGTTTAGAACTGCAGGCATATCCTGGGCATCTGCTATATTTCCTGCAAAAAGAATATTAAAACACTCATCATTTCTTTGAATTTCATTAGCATAAACTAGCTCAGATGGATTTTTAACAGTGTGCAATTTTTCTGCCCAACTTGGAAAATATTTGACTCTCTCAGGATAGTCACAATGGAATCGAATATTTTTTACAAAGCTTTTAGATTGGCCTAAAACCAATGAGCAGTTGTTGTATATAAAACGTACCACTTTTTCAATAGTCCACAATAAAGATTTTGAACGAACTCCACCAACTGCTTGTAAGGTCTCCGGCCATAAATCAAGAGCCCAAAAAATTACTGGCGATTTTTTTAATTTGCCAATTAATACAGCTGGAATACCTACAGTAACTGGAGATGGTTCATAAACAAAGATTACGTCTGGTGTAAAATTTCTAAGCTTCCAAGGACCGACCAAGGAGGCCGAGATAACAAAACTTAAATAATTTAGTAATAATTGAATAGACTTTCTACCGCGTGAAATTATTGGGACCCTATGTATCTCAGCGCCTTGAAAGTTGGAATATAAATTTGGGTTTTTAGTAAATTCAGAGAAAAATTTACCAGATGGATAATTTGGCTTACCAGTTAAAATCTTTACCTGATGGCCTTTTTTTATAAGCTCAGGTACAAAATCATTAATTCTAAAATTTTCAGGCCAAAAATACTGACTGACGATTAAAATTTTCAAAAAATTATCTAATAGTTTTTCCAAACTACCCTTTGAACATAGTCAGTATAGCTATGAATAATCCTTACAACTTTCTCAGAAACATTTGGCATATCATAATCTGAGACTTTTCTTAAAAGTCTTTTTTTTCCTGATGGTTGATTCTCTAAAATACTTATAGCTTGATCAATTCTTTCAAACTCAAGACCAACCATCATTACAGAAGCCTCCTCCATACCCTCAGGTCTTTCATGCGCCTCTCTAATATTCAGAGCTGGAAAATTTAATATAGAAGCCTCTTCATTTATAGTCCCACTGTCAGAAAGTGTTACTCTGGCATTTAATTGAAGATTGACATAATCCTTAAAACCAAGAGGTTTAACTAAGTTTACATATTTGTTAAGTTTTATTTTTTCCTTTGAGATTTTCTTTCTTGTTCTTGGATGAGTGGAAACTATAATTGGTAGTTTATATTTTGAGCTTAGTTTATTCAAAGTAAGTATTAATTCTCTAAAATTTTTTTTAGAATCTATGTTTTCCTGTCTGTGAGCGCTAATAACAAAAAACTTATTTTTTGACAATTTCAGTTTATTCATTATTTTCGAATTATAAATACCCTCTTTATAGAATTCCAAGACTTCATTCATCGGGCTGCCAGTCTTAATTACAAGATCGGCTGGCAATCCCTCAGCTAAAAGATATTCACGAGCGATAGAGCTGTATGTTAGATTGACATCTGCTGTGTGATCCACAATTCTTCTATTAATTTCTTCCGGGACCCTCATATCAAAACATCTATTTCCTGCTTCCATATGAAATGTAGGTATATGTTTAATTTTTGCCGGAATGATGGAAAGGCAACTATTAGTATCGCCCAAGACCAATACAGCTTCTGGCATTTCTTTTTCTAGAAGGCTATCAACAGCTGGTATGATATTTCCAATTGTTTGTGCTGCATTACCCTTCGCTGATTCAAGAAAATAATTAGGTTTTCTTATTCCCAAATCCTTAAAAAAAATCTCATTTAATTCATAGTCATAATTTTGTCCTGTATGAACTAGAATATGATCACAGTATTCATCTAGAGAGAATATAACTCTAGAAAGTCGAATAATTTCGGGACGAGTACCCACAATCGTCATTACTTTTAATTTTTTCACATTAAACCTCGCTTGAAATTGTATCTGGCTGATTTCGATCAAAAATCTCATTTGCCCATAACATAGCTATCATTTCATTTTCGCCAACATTAGTTATATCATGAACCCAACCTGGAATTGTTTCTATAATTTTTAAATTATCACTTGTTGCCAGTATTTCAAATCTTTCATTTGTTAATAGGTGTCTAAATCTAAATCGAGCTTTTCCTTTGATAATTATGAATTTTTCAGATTTAGAATGATGGAAATGCTGACCTCTGGTAATTCCAGGTAGAGTTGTAAAAAATGAAAATTGTCCGGAATCATAAGTCTTAAGAACCTCTGCAAACAGCCCTCTTTGATCAGGAAAAGATGGAATCTCATAAGTAAATTGATTGGGAGAAAGAAAGCTCAGATATGTTGCATATAATGCTCTAGTTAAATCAGCGCCAACTCTTTCAGTTACAAGGCTTTGTCTTGAATCATAAAAAAGCTGAACTTGGATGGCTAATTCTTGAATTGTAATCGAATATGCTGGCTCAACTTGTCCGAGTTTTTGAGTTTTATCTTTTGAAGTAAGGATTTGAATAAAGCTTTTTATAACATCATCAATATATACCAATTTAAGCAGCTTATTAGGCTCATCAATTTTGATAGGAAGTTGATTTGCAATGTTATAACAAAATGTGGCTACAACTGAATTATAGTTTGGTTTAGACCATTTACCAAAAACACCTGGTAGCCTATAGATTGTTACATAACTTCCTACATTTTTTGCAAGCTCAAGTAAAACATTCTCAGCAGCCAGTTTACTTTTTCCGTATAAATTATTCTCATCAGCCTGAGTGCTGGAAGAGAAAATAATTGGTATTTTTTTATTAACCTTCTCTACAATCTTACAAATTGTTTTTGTAAGTTGATAATTGCAGCGTTCAAATTCTAGTTCGTCAATCGGCCTATTTTCACCAGCTAGGTGAAAGATAGCATCAGCTTGAGTAATTTTAGATTCCAATAAGGAGATGTCATCCTCTCTATTAAATGTATCGACTTTATACGAGGTCGAATGTAATAATTCTGTGACAAGGTTTTGACCAATAAATCCTTTAGATCCAGTAATTAAAATCTGCATACTATTCTTCTGGATCGACGAATTCACCTCGAATAACTTTTTGCATAAATTCCAGTTTTAATAATAGGTCTTTCATAGATTTTACATCCAATCGATTGGTATTATGTGAATTATAATCCTCCGTTGAAGATATTTTAATCTCGCCTTGATCCATAAATCTTTCATAATTCAAGTCTCTCATATCTGGGGGAACACAAAAGTAATTTCCTAAATCTTTTGCTGCAACCATTTCCTCTCTACTTAACAAAGTTTCATATAACTTCTCGCCATGTCTGGTTCCTATAATATTAATAGGGTAATCTGACTTTGACATAAGCTCTGTAAGTGCTTTTGTTAAAACTGTTATTGTTGCTGCAGGGGCTTTTTGTACATATATTTCTCCTGGATTACCACTTTCAAATGCAAATAAAACTAAATCTACAGCATCTTCAAGAGTCATCATAAATCTTGTCATTTCACCGTCTGTAACAGAGATAGGCATATCTTTTAAAATCTGATTTACAAAAAGCGGTATAACAGAACCCCTTGATGCCATAACATTTCCATATCTTGTGGTACAAATTACTGTAGAATCACTAGCTCGAGATTTGGCAACTATAACTTTCTCCATCATAGCTTTTGAGATGCCCATTGCATTAATAGGATATACAGCTTTATCTGTACTAAGACAAATTACTTTTTCTACATTACTCGAGATAGCTGCTTCTAAAACATTTTCTGTTCCCAGAATATTAGTCTTTACAGCTTCAAGTGGATGAAATTCACATGAAGGCACTTGCTTTAGTGCGGCTGCATGAAATATATAATTTACACCCCTTACAGCATTTAGAACAGATTCATGGTCTCGAACATCACCAATATAAAATTTTAATTTAGGGCTATTATATTTTTTTCGCTGATCATCTTGCTTTTTTTCATCTCTACTCAATATTCTGATTTCCTCTAAATCTGAATCAAGCAATCTTTTCAAGACCGCATTACCAAATGAACCAGTACCACCAGTGATAAGTAACTTTTTATTTTTAAATATTGTCATGATGCCATGTTATCAAATGCGGGAACTATTCAAAAGAATAAAGTATAAGGAACAAAATCCGTTCGCGCATTCATTTAGAAAAACTGCTCAAGAAACTGAATGTATTTCTTGAGCAATTCTCCCAAGAGAAATTTTTAGAAATACTAGTTGAGGCATGAATACTTTTTGATCTTAAGTATTTATCATTTATAAGTAATTCAATGCTTGAAGCTATTGAATCTGGGTGTTCTGGATCGAAATAAGTGCCCCCATCTTTCAGGACCTCTGGCATAGGACCATAATTTGATGAGGCGATAGCCAATCCTGATGACATGCCCTCAAGCAAGGTTATTGGTAAATTCTCACAGCTTGAAGCAAAAATGAATATGTCAGATTTAATGATTTCTGCACTCACTTCATCAGGCTCTAGAAAAGGAAGCTGTTTCACAAATAGCCTCAGAGAATCAAATTTATTTATAGCTTTTTCAAGTCTTTTTTTTGATCTTCCAGAACCGCCACCAACAAAAGTAATTGATATATTAATATTTTTATTTCGTAAAATAGATATGGCTTCTAAAACCTTCCATTGATGCTTATATGGTGCAGCTGCAGAAACATAAATACACTTTAGGTCATTACTTGGAAAACGGTTTGAATTCAGATATTTTTCTTTTCGAAAAATATTATCTACTCCGTGAGGAATAACAATTGTATTTTCCTGAGGGCCAATAGTTTCTTGAATTCTTTGAGATGCATATTCAGTTAGAAAAATCATTCCCGATGAATGATTTATTACTTTTTTATAGATCAGCCTTAATAAAATGAGACGCAACCTTCCGATGGTCCATCCAAACCTTTTCATTTCTCTTGGCTCAAATGGCAGCATATCTTGACTTAGAACAATACTGGGAGAAAAATTAGTTACAGAACTTGTAGTGGTTTTAAAAAGAAGATCGCATTTACACTCTAAAAGCTCCTGCTTAAATTCTAATAATTGCCAGAATAACTGCCAGAATATGCTTTTATTAATTTTTTTTGGGGAATGCTTTATAAGCCATTTTCTATCTTCAAGCTGACTCAGGAGATGTAATGGAGCCCATATATGAACTTCTGTAATGTTATGAATATTAGGATCGAGTGTTATAAGAATACCTTTAATATGAGAGATTGCGCCTCCCGATCTGCTTCTGGAGGCATCTATACCAATTATCATGTGTTAATTTTTTCTCTCTTATGCGTCGCATATAGACCAAATAAAAACGCCAAGACAAAGGCACCGTGAGATAATTTAAAGGTTTCGTGGAATAATCCATATACGATTATTCCTATAAAACCCATACATAGACCCATATGATTATTTAATAAAAATTTTCCTAATCTATAGAGAAGAAATAAATAAACAAATAAACCAATAATTCCAGTTCTAAATAACACATCATTAAATTGACCATGAGCAGAACCAACTCTATCTTCAAATAAAATCCAAATTCCCATAAATCCTGATCCAGTTAATGGCCAGGATCCAATATAGGAAATAATTGTTTGTATTAAAAAAATTCTAAATCCCTCTGAAGATTCTGGATTGGCAATATCAAAAGTCATTGATCCATCCTTTGAACGAAGAGAGAATAATTCATCAAGAAAAAACTCAACTGGCAGTTCAATATATTCGTATGCGCTTGAATTGATTAATGCTAAGAAAATTAATATAAAGAAAAGAATAAAAACAAGGCTGCTCTTAAGAGTAACCTTTATGTATGAACCAAAGAGTACATATATAAAAAATAAAGCACTTCCAATCAAGCCAACAATGGATGCGCGTGAGAAAGTCAGCAATATTCCTAAGAAAATAAGTAGTGCTAAGGGAAATTTTGCAAGCTCTAGCAGTCGATATTGAGATTTAAAAAAAAGGGTTATCCAAAAGGCGAAGATATATAAAAACCCATATCGCTGATTCCCGACTTGATTCTTAGCAGCAGCGCCTAATTCAGTTAAACCGAATGATCTGAATTCTAAAACATTCCCCATTGTCATATATGAAACATATAGAACAACAGCTAGCTTGAAAGCAACTAACATTCGATCTGTTACATTAATAAATGTAAAAATAAATGCTGTCATAAAAATTAGATAACTCCCAAGCTTCCTCAAAATGTCTGGCCAATACTCAGTTTGAATAAGAGCAGCAACAACAAATATAGATGTGTAAATTATGAAAGCTATTTGAAAATCAATATCAGGAGTCTTGATATGTCTGTTTTTAAAAATAATGAATAATGGCACTAAAATAAATACATAGTTCACAGAAAGGTTACTAATGGGGGCTTGCGTTAGAAAGGATGCGAAAAAGAATGCAAGAAAATATGTGGTAATTTTCTCTTTCGATAAAAGATATTCAATCATAATAATTTAATATTAATATAAACCCTATTTTTTTAAATCTAGGAGTTAAGTTTTTCTATAATTTTCATAATATAAATTTGAAGAATTCTTAGCTTAACTTTTATCAAGTTAATGAATTTAATTGAACTCTTATCAATGGACTGAAATTCATAGATTGATTCATTGTACATCCTTGTTTCCAAGAAAGCTTTTCCTCTTCCGTTACTAAACCAAAAAGGTTTGCCTGAATTAGTATTAAAAAAATTTTCATAATATTTTGCAATTGATGTTGTATTTCTAATAACGTTATCTGGAGAAGAAATATTTCCACCACCAATCCAGTAATAACCTAATGGCTCATTAATATATAAAAATTTGTTAGTGATTTTAGAAATTCTAAGCCAGTAATCAAAATCCTCCCAAGAGACTTTATCTTTCTCTTCAGATATACATCCAACCTTGATAATAACTTCTTTTTTTACAACTACACTTGAGTTTAGCAGTGCATTTCCATAATTTAAGAGATTTTCATAAATCTTACCCTTCATTTTTCTGCCTTTAGCCTTGGAAATGAAAAGCTTTTGACTATTACTCTTTACAAGAAATAAATCATGATAAATAATATCAGAATCACTTTTTAAACCCTCAAAAATTGACCTCTCAAGTTTAGTAGGCGCCCACCAATCATCAGAGTCTAAAAATGCAACCCAAGATCCTGAAGCTTGAGAAATCCCATAGTTTCTAGAAGCCGCAATAATCCCATTATTTGAATATTTAAAATAAATAATTCTTGGATCATCAAATCCATTTACAACTTTTTCGGTATTGTCGACAGAATAATTATCTACGATCAAAAGCTCCCAATCTTTATGAGTTTGACTGATAACTGATTTAATAGATTTATTTATACAATGGCCATGTTGAAAAGTTGGCATGATTATTGAAATCAAGTTCCTGTCAAAACTCTGTTGAATCTTGCTAATCATTTACCAAATTTTGATTCGCAAAAATGTAAAAGATTCCCCAACTCATAAATTGATGAGTTGGGCATCTTTATGTTAAAAAAATGATCTAGTTTGGAAGAAAAGAGTAATTCTTTATATTTTCCATACTTGATATCAGTATTAGTTGATATATTTATATTGAATTTATACATTTTTTCATATTCATCTTTTATCAAATTTGCCATATCAATTAATGAGTAAGAAACTCCTGATCCAATGTTAACAATATGATTCGGAGAATATGAATAAGGATAGTTTATCAAATCAATTAGTACAGAAATGAGATCTGATTTAGCAATAAAGTCCCTCTCTTGAAAAGGATTACCAGTTATTTTTAGTTCATGTTGTATAAATGCTTGCATACATAAATTATTTATAAAAAGATCCCAGCAATTACTATTTTCAATTTCAGGACTTCCAAAGACATTAGATATCCTTAGCACCAAGCCATCAATCAATGAATTTTTTGAAGCTTCTAAAACTACATTTTCACCAAATACATGAGAAGTTGCATATGGATGAGGATTTGTTAATTGATCAGTTTCTTGAATCATTCCATCTAGCGGACTTTTATAAACATGTGCTGTTGACAGAAAGATGAACCTTTTTACTTTTGAATCTATTGCATGATTTAAAAGATTTGAAGTTACAGTTCCATTAAAAAAGTTAGCTTTTGAAGGATCTTTGGTTGAATCATTAGCATTCATACCAGCTGCATGAATTATGACATCAACATCTTTACAAACTTCTGTAAGATCCTGATGTGAACTAAGATCAATTTGATTAAATTTATAAATATTCTCTTGAGAAAATAGTTTACTTGATGAACGGGATATGACATGTAATGCATATTTTGGGTCATTCAATCCAATAACTATGCTACTTCCTAAAAAACCCGAAGCTCCGGTAATCAGAATCCTCATATTGAGTTTATCTTATCCAGGGAGCGCCATCTAAGCACAAAGATTCTAAAAGATCATGATCTCTTTTGGTATCCATACAATGCCAAAAACCATCATGCTTATAAGCCATCAGTTGTTTTTGAGTAGCTGCTTGTTCTAGCGGCTCCCTTTCAAGCATTGTGTCATCTCCATCTATCAAATCAAAAAAGGTTGGTTCAGCTACAAAGTATCCGCCATTTATCCATCCTTGCTGAAGCTGTGGTTTTTCTTGAAAGGATTTAACGATTGAATCTTCAATTTCAAGCTCTCCAAACCTAGCTGCAGGTCTAACTGCAGAAATAGATACCATTTTTCCATGATTAGTATGAAATTTTAATAGTTCATCAATATCAATATCTGATACGCCGTCTCCATAAGTTAACATGAAAGTTTCATCTCCGATGAACGATTTCATTCTTTTGACTCTACCGCCTGTCATCGAGTTTGATCCAGTATCAACCAAAGTAATATTCCAATCTTCTGCATCAGAATTATGTGACGTGATTACACCCGTTTTGAGATTAACTGAAAAATCAGAATTTAATGAACTATAATTGAGAAAATAATCTTTGATGACTTCTGACTTGTACCCCAATGCAACATAAAAATCTTTATGACCAAAATGAGCATAACTGTTCATAATGTGCCAAAGAATTGGTCTTCCACCTATTTGAATCATTGGCTTTGGAATAACATCTGTATATTCTGAAATCCGCGTACCAAAACCACCTGCTAATATTATTACTTTCATGCTAGTTACCAATTATAGTTTATTTCATCAATAGCTTTTTTCTTGACCTCATCAGGATCATGCAAAATATTTGCAATATTTAAAATCAAGCTTTGGGATTCTGATTCACTTTTAAAACCAAACCAAATGCCAGGGGGAACTGTTATTCTAGAGTAACAAATTTCACCTATTGTTTTGTCTAAAAAGATACCTTTATCAGGATCAAAGAAAACAAATTTTACATTTCCGATAGGTACTATCAAATTCATCGTCATCTTAGTATGAAGCTTCCATGCCTTAACTGCGCCTTTATTTAAAAATGAAAAATATGCTTCTCCGAATCCATTGTAACTTTTTTCAGAGGACTTAAGTGCATGCTTTACATTCCCTCCATCTAAGGAAATATTTTTTATAGGAGTCTCTGAAATTGAATCTAAAATCATTGAGCCCAATCTAACCCAGAGTCTTTTGCAGCAAGTACATATGATTGAATTTGAGTTTTTGTAACTTCCATCATGTCTGTATCATCCTTATAATAAGATCTGTACCACTCAGCTGTCATTCGAACAGTATCGTTAAAACCCATAACAGCTGTCCAATTCAATAATGATAGAGCCTTATCGCAATTTAATTTTAATAAGCCTGATTCATAAGGTCCGCTTTCCTTGTCAGAAATATCTGTCCATTTAACTTGATCCCAATATTCTGACATTGTGCTAACCAATTCAAGCACACTCTGGTTCTGCTGAGCAGGAGGTCCAAAATTAAAAGATTCGCCATGAATTTCAAGATTGTCATCTAAGGAAGTAGCTAAGACAAGGTATCCACTTAGGGGCTCTAAAACATGTTGCCATGGCCTCGTGGCATTTGGCTTTCTTAATTCTACTGAATTATTTTTAGACCAAGCCCTTACACAATCTGGGACAATGCGATCTGGGGCCCAATCTCCTCCTCCTATCACATTCCCTGCTCTGGATGAAGCAACACGAACAGACGAAGAGTTTCTTGGAAAGTATGATTTTATATATGATTTAATTGCCAACTCTGCTGCACCTTTAGATGCGCTATAGGGATCTGGTCCACCCATTGCATCAGTTTCCTTATATCCCCAAACCCACTCAACGTTGTCATAGCATTTATCACTTGTAATAATTACGGCATTGCACTTTTTTGAAAGTTTCCTCAGTGATTCCAAAACATTAATCGTTCCCATTACATTTGTGCTCCAAGTACATAATGGATCATCATACGATTTCCTTACAATTGATTGCGCGGCTAAATGAAAAATATAATCAGGCTCAATATCCAGTATTAGCTTTTCTAATTGCTTTGAATTTCTGATATCTTCTCTTAAATCATTAACATAGTTACCTATTTTAGCAATTGTGAAATGAGAAGGTTCATCCAGGTTATCAAGAGAAATTCCCGTTACCTCTGCACCTAGCATATTCAGCCATGTTGATAACCAGACACCCTTAAATCCAGTGTGGCCAGTTACAATAACTTTTTTATTTTTAAATTTTTTTTCAAGTATCACTTTCTCACCTCTAAATATTTTTATAAATACTTTTTAATTAAATTTAACCACATCGAAAGCGATGGGTCTAAATTAAAAGCTTCATCTGGCCTTGTAAACTGAAAATTAACATTCTCCTGAACTGAAATTATTTTTTCTTTAAGCTCCGATGAGCTCGAGGCAAATAAATTGCTATTAATTTCTTTTAAAGGGCTTAGATTTAGTTTACATGGATTATATATGCATATTACCGGGATTCTTTTAAGATGAGCATCTAAAGCTGCTGTGGTTACGTTAGAGGCGATTGCAACATCGCATAATGGGAGAAGTTCATCAACAGAATCGGTAGAAAAACTTATTGACAAGTCTTCAAATAAATTATCAGGTATGCTCGAAACTGGATGAGATTTAAATATTATTTCTAAGTTTGTACTTAACTCCATAGAGCATTCCTTAATCATATTTACCAGCTCAATAGTATTTTCTGGGAGGTAATCACCTAGTAACAATATTTTCAAGGCATCATCATTAAACGTCTTTTTTTTTGGCTTAATAAGCTGATTGTTTAAATGCATAAATCTTAATGCCTCTGCCTCAATCAGATCTACGCCAGGCAGCAGCCCTTTATCGTAGATTTTTTTTTGTAAGGGTCCATTAAGTAATATTTTATCTGGAGTAGGCATATTATTTTCAGGATCGCTATTAAAACATCTTGGATCATTAAAATATCTCAGATCCCAAAATCTCACTGTAGAATGAGGCAATCCAATGATATTTTTGTGCAGATATTTTTTCCATGAAAAAAGAAGCGAGGATTCCCATGTCTGATATTCTTGAAGATATAGGCCTAAATTTTGTTTAGGTATAATTCTTTGTGACTCTATAAATTGATGATGCATTAAAAGACTTTTGATGCCATCTACTCCAAAAAAAGTTTTTTTCCAATCTTGAATAAGCAATTTATAATAAGGATTTGCATTTTTAAAGATTGAAAAATATTTAATTCCGATTGCCTGAAAACCTATCCAATCTCTAATGATAGTTACAACAAGTTTAAAGTTTGTAAATGTATCTAGGGTAACATGGAGCTCATTAGGGTTATTATTAGAAAAATCTTGAATTGTTTTTGCTGCTAATGCAGGATCTGGAATCAATTCATTTTCAACATATATGTGAAGCCAATTAGTTTGAATATTTAAATCCGTCAAGTTTTTGGTTAAATTTCCCCAGAAAGACGATTTATGGATACCACTTATAAAATGGTTTTGATCTAAATTACATAAATATGAAAAAAAGGAAATTTTTCTTGTTGAATTTCTCCACTCAGTTAAATTAATACCAAAAAGAGCCTTTCTTTGAAAAAGATACCTAGACAACCACACAATAGCTCTCAGCTGATGAGGTGCATGTAATTTTAAACGTGGTAATTTTTTTTTAGAAATGTGTTTAAAAACAATTTGCCTATCTTTACACCATCCTTTAAAAGCTAAAACTAGATATTTATTGTCAGAATGAAGCTCCAATGTTTCACATGAATGTTGTTCAAAATAAATTTCAAAAGCCAGCATTTTAACAATATTATCCATATCTGGAGACTTGCTGAAGTTACATTTCTCTGAAAGATTCGTTATCCACCAAAAATTCATTAAATTTTTTGACTTTAAAGAATCAAAAAGTGAGATTTTATTGTTAGTCAATCCAGATATTTCATAAAGCAATGATAAGAATTTTTCTTTAAGAACGTGTTCATTTTCATCAACAATTCTAGGAATTGAAGTAATATTGGGTTGATCGCTATAAGAATTCCAAAGCACTAAATCTTCTGAATGATCTATGCTTGATTGCTTTGGAAAGTCCCATATCTGAAAAGTTTTCATAATTCTAATTTTAGAATTGTAACTAATATTTATAACTACAGACTTGTTTCCTTACCTAGGAAACCTCATATTCTGCTTTACCAATGATTGCATCTATAACAGATGTTATCCAAATCATATGAATGCATTCAACAATATTATATGCATGACTATCCACCCAAAAATTTAAGTCTCCATTCTTTTTTAATGTATTATTTATATCCCTTCCAGAAAATGTAACAACAGGGATGTCCATCCTTTTGGCTTCTTGAGCAGCAAGAACTACATTTTCTGATTCGCCGCTAACACTAATTAATACTAATAAATCTGAGTGAGTAGCATAAAAATTCAAAGCTTTTAATAACCAATTCTCAAAACCATGATCATTGGATAAGCAAGTAATAAGATTTGATTGGTTAAATGTACGCGCCTTTATTCCTGCCTGCTTGGTGAAATCTACAGCGCCATGATCGGCAATAGACGCACTAGCACCATTACCAGCTAATAGGATTTGACTATTATTTTTTTTCACATCAAGAGCCAGGCTTTGAAACTCACCTAACTTAGATTCAATCTCAGAAGAAAAAATTAATTTAGAGTACTTATCGTAATAAGGTTTGTAGAAATTAGTCATTGCATGCAGATATAAGTTTTAATCTATTGTATAACTTTTTGTGCCTCAAATCTGAAAGAGGCCCAGGTTTAGTCTGGATTACTAATCGAATAAGTATCTCTCCAGAGATCATCTGCATAATAAATCCTATAAAGAAGCTGCATTGTTTTAAATGCGTCATCTGAGGATCCTTTTTCAATAGGATATTTATTTCTGATACAGTTAAGAAAATAGTTCACTTCGGAAGCCCAGGAGGGATCTGAATTATATCTAGTAATTTTTTCTCTCGGATCACCAACATCATTATCTGGATCAGCTATTACTTCAGTTAGCGTTTCAGCTCCATAACTTTTTGAGCCTGAAAGAATTCCTCCCAAGATAAGACTGCCTTTTTCTAAATTAATATCTAAATGAAATCTATGCCTCCATTGAGTTGCAGAAGAATGCAATATTCCTACAACTCCATCATCAGTTTTCATTAATGCATATGCATTGTCCTCTACATCATAATTCCAGAAATTATTTGAAATAAAGCTATGCACCTGAGTAAAATTTCCTCCAAATAATCTCATTAAATCTACCATGTGAATACCTTGATCAAGCAAAACTCCACCACCTGCTATTTTTCTTTGAGATCTCCAAATTGGCTGGTTAAAAGTAACCAACTGAGACTTCCCGTATACTGCCCTCATATTGATAATTCTTCCCAAATCATTTGAATTAATAATCTCAAGCGCATCAATCACTGATTCATGATAACGATGATTAAAACCATACATTAACTTAAGGTGAGGTTTAGATTGTTCTATATTAATAACCTCTTCAATATCATGCATATCTCTTCCTGGGGGTTTTTCACAAAATACATGTAGATCATTTTTAAGACCATACCCGGTAACCTCTGCAGCAATATTATTTGGTAAACAAACAAAGAGAATGTCCAAATCTTCTTCAAGTAATGCTAGATGATCAGAGTAAGATTTTATATCTTTGCTCAAACCGATAAATTGCGCTGGATCTACATCGCAAACAGCAACAACCCTTATTCGATCTTCAGCTTGTAAACATTCGAGCCTTCTTTTTCCGACAATGCCAAAGCCTGCAATACCAACCTTTAAAATATCCAATTCAAAATACCTTTTTTATTTTTTTTGTTCATTGAAGAAGTTTACCCACGCTGCGTATGGATTTGATGAACTTGACATACAAAGATCATAAAATAGTTCTCTTGCTTTAATAGTAGCACTACTCTCCCACCATTCCATAGGATTATTGTAGATTGAGTTAACATGCTCTGCGGCTTTCGCGGGATGAGTATGAATTATATTACATTCTTTCATTAAGCTAATAAGTTCGTCATAAATAGGCTGGACCTCAAAATATTCTTCTTTGTAAAATAACATAGTAGGCACCCCAGAAAAAATCGACTCAGAAAATGCTGTTTGAGGGTATGTTGAAATCACAAGTCTAGATTCTCCTATTTGTTCCAGAAGTGAATTATTTTGCGAAAATATTGATTTACCAAACCTGTCATAATATCGTTGATGAATACAATGTTGCCCTTGATATTTTGGCCTTACCTTAAAAGATTCACGCACTTCGGGGCTTAAGGAATTTATAAACTGAAAATTTATGTCTATTGCCTCAACAAGTAGAGGTCCAAATGGCATAGCGACAGCACGATGGGTATATCGTTGTAGATCATACTCTATAAATAGAACTGTTCCGGTTGAATTATATTTTTTTATTTTATAGCTCAACTTATTAGGAGGAAGAGTTATTTGATTTGATGTCCATGGCTTACCCCATATCACTCTTTTATCAGCTATTTTCTCCTGATGATCAAATACACTATATAAAGGATATAAAGCTCCACCATGAGCCGAAATGATAAGTTGAGCATTTCTTTCAATAGCATTTTTCGCTGACCATAGTTTAAATATTTCATTATGAAAATGAGCATTAGCTGTGAATATAATCTTTGAATTTGGAAGAAACTTTTCTAATTGTAAAATTTTTAGGTAACCTTCCAAATAAGCAATTGGAATATCCTTCTCAATTTGAATGGATAAAAATTTTTCAAAATCATTTTTTGCTTTAAAAGATTTAAACCAACGTAAATCTCTTGAATGAATGGATGGATAGTCAACCTGTTTGTTAAATAGCTCATCTGGGGCAGGTAATATTCTTAACGCAAAAAATAACTTCATTAAGAAAGGTCTTGGAAAATAACTATGAAAGATCAAAAACTCCCTATCAATTTTTGTAAAAACTAAAAAAAAGAGGTGAAAAGCCTTAATTAACGACTTCTTTAAAATTGAAAATATGGTTTTAAAAAATTTAAATGGTAATAATTTTTTGATATTTTGAGTAAAAGTTTTACTTTTACCTAATTGAATATTAATACTTTCATTAAAAATTATCGAGGTCTCCATTGGATGATCCAAATTGATATCTTTTATCGAATCATCTGAAGGAATGAAATTCAAAGAGATATTTGGCAGTCTTCTAAAAAGAAAAATATCTCTAAAAACAGTATGATTCCAGAAGTCAGATGAATAGTTATATACAGAGTCTAAGTAATCTTTACTGGGACTGCGATCTACACCATCAAATAAATATGTGAAAGATGATAATTCATTCTGTTCTAATTCACTGGTAACTTCCCACCTATCCCATATAACAGAAACAAAATTAAGCAGCCAAGGACCAATTAAAATTTGCCAAAATCTTGCTGGGTAACTTTTATTATGAAAGTGATTCAAGTCTATGGCAATACAATCGATGAGCTTGTCATATAGTTGCTTAAGATACTCATGATCTTTAGCTAATTTCTTCCTATCCCTCCAATGGTATGGAGCCGTTTTATATTGCCTTGAGGACCATAATGCTTTTGCTTGGTATCTTTTGCACCACTCACCTAAAAAAATGAGATCTTCATCGGTACCCCATGTTTCCTCAATAGCAGTAGTTACAATAAGAGTATCTTTTTTTGAAGTATTACCAATTTTCATTAAAAGATTTAGGTTTATATTAACTTAAAAAATTTAAAGGTTTTTATAGTTTAATAAGATTGGTATTTATATAGATAATATCCACCCAATCGGTTCTTCCATTTAAAGGATTCTTTGATATGTGAGAAATATCATAAAACTTAAAACCATAAGGAGCCAAACAAGACTCAAGCTCAGTGAAGCTAAGGTATTTTAGATATAAGTCATAGAAATTTAATTCAGTAATAATAACTTCTACTATACCTAGCATATCCCCCATTCCTTTTAGAGCTTCGACCTCATGACCTTGGATATCTAGTTTCATCAGATTAATCTTATTCAATGAAGTGTCTT
>QBVY01000020.1 GCA_003283765.1 SAR86 cluster bacterium AG-313-N18 | reverse complement strand
GTAACTAGTCCTTCATATACTCTATGTGAAGAGTATGAAATTGATGGAAGGCTGCTGTTACATGTTGATCTGTATAGAATCAATTCCGTTGAAGATGTGGAGGTTTTAAATCTTGATAGGAAGATCAACATACAAAAAGTTATTTTTATTGAATGGCCAGAAAATCTTCAGACAGATAGAAATGTTGACGTTATAATCAACCTAGAGCATGACGATCAGGCAAGACATGCCTCAATAAAATGTAAGGACAGGAATATTGAATCCAGTATTAGAACTTACTATGAAAATGAATAAATTAAAATTTCTTCTCGGGGCTCTGTGCATCCTTGCCCTGTCAACAGAAGCAGCTAATCGAGTATCTTTTAATAGTATTTCTGAACTTGAGTCTGGGAACTTAAAGATAGTATTCAACCTAGATAAGGTAGCTTTAATCAATTCATATGCGCTGGATGATCCATCAAGGATAGTCATTGATTTAAAAAATACTTCTCTAAATGGCCCGCTAAAATCTGAATCGTTCGCTCCTATTAAACTAATTAGAGCTAGTGAAGTCGGGAGCTCTGTTCGAATTGTGATTGACCTAAAGGGATCTGTGTATTGGAAAAAACCCTGGCAAGTCAAACACAAAGACCGAATTGATTTGATTCTAGAGATCAAAAGAGATAGAAAGATCTCCTCAAACTTAAGAGATATTATTGTAGCAATAGACGCAGGTCATGGCGGTAGAGATCCGGGGTCAGTTGGCAAAAATATATTAGAAAAAGATGTGACGCTCTTAATTGCAAGAGAATTAGAGCGAACTCTAAAAAATACTTATGGGTATAAACCAGTAATGATAAGGTCTGATGATCGATACGTGGGATTAGATGACAGGTATCAAAATGCTAGAAAATTAGGTGCCGATTTATTTGTTTCTATTCATGCTGATGGCTTTAGATTGTCATCAGTAAAAGGCGCTTCTGTTTATGTGTGGTCAGAAGAAGCCTCCTCAATTACAGCAGCCACCCTTTCAAAAAATAAATTAACCACTAGTCCAGAAATAAAATCAAAGATTGGTAAGCTAGATGTCAGAGATTTTGATGAAGATGCAGCCAGAACCCTTTATCAAATAGCATATGAGGCCAAAATAGATAATAGCGTTATCTTGGCTGAAAAAATCCTTGAGCAATTGAAAACGGATCCCTACACCAAGATGCATAAACCAAACGTAGAGTTTGCAGATTTTAGGGTCTTAAAATCAATTGATATTCCATCAGTCCTCATTGAATCTGGCTTCATTACTAATCCTGATGATGCAAAAAGATTAGAAGGCAAAGCAGGAAGAAGAATGATTGCCAGGAGCATTTTTTTAGGAATTCATAATTATTTTAAAATTAAACCTAAGCCAAATACTTTCATGGCAGCTTTACCAAAATTTGTTGAGTATGAAATCCAAAAAGGTGATGTAATCTCAGAGATTGCTATTCGTTTTGGTGTTACCATTGATGAAATTATCAATTGGAATAATTTAAACAACAAAAGCATTTATCCAGGTCAAGTAATTCAAATAACTATCTAATGTGGAATCTAAAAAATAAAACAGTTGTTATTTCGGGAGCAACAAATGGTATAGGTAAAGCTGCAGCAATTGAGCTGTCAAAAGAAAACCCTAATCTATTGTTTACTTATCGAAATCAAGATCTTGCAAATGAACTGCTTGCTGAAATTAAAGCCCTATCCCCAGATACACATGTTCAATCAGTTTATTGTGACTTTTCAAATCAAGACTCCATTAAACAATGTGCCGATGAGATTAATCATTTGTGTGGAGATATCGATGTGCTCATCAATAATGCTGGTGTTGTAAATACTTCATATCATGAAAACAGTGAAGGCATTGAAAATACATTTGCAGTAAATCATCTTGGATATTTTCTTTTAACAAATCTACTTCTAAATAAATTAAAAGGTGAAAATGAATCAAGGATTATAAATGTCTCATCTGCCGCTCATTCATTTGTAAATGAAATCCAATGGGATGATATAAATTTTAAAAATAATTTTGGGCAAGGCTTAAGACCCTACGGACAATCAAAACTTGCAAACTTACTTTTTACAAGATACCTAGCAATTAAACTATCTACAGATAATATTTCAGTAAATGCTATTCATCCTGGTGGTGTAAATACTTCACTTGGCAGCCAAAATAAAGCCTGGTATAGCAAACCCCTAAGATTAATTCTAAGGCCCTTCTTTAGATCACCATTAAAAGGAGCAGAAAGTATAATCTATCTTGCAACCAAGCAAGATGATGGGGTAACGGGTGAATACTTTGTTGATTCAAAAATACATAAATCTTCTAATTACTCAAAGAATCTTGAAGAAGCTCATAAGCTTTGGAGCCTATCAGAAGAATTGGTGGGTCAAGCTTTTAATATTTAAAACTCTAGCGGATCAACATTTATACTCCAGCGAACCTTCTTGGAGATATTACTTTTATCTTTAGAAAGACAATCTGATAAATGAACTAAAAGTTTGTTTAAGCCGGTTCTTGTTTTAGCCTGAATAAGTAAGTGATGATGATAAGAGCCCCTAACCTTAGATTGCATTGCTGGAATGGGACCGATAAGCACGCATTTGCTAGAGTCTATAAATTGCTTTGCATAAGTTAACATTTCTATATTAGTTTGAGCTTTAGGAGATGTGGCTTTAATAGTGGCTTCAAAAGTATATGGGGGTTGATTGGTTGCTTGACGTTGCTCCATCAAAGATTTGGCAAAGTTTAAATAATCCCCGCTCTTTAGTTGTAATAAATTTTGATCATTCACATACCTTGATTGAACCAAGACTATTGCATTACCATCTGAGCGTCCCGCTCTTCCAGCAACCTGAATGAGTTGCTGCCCCATTTCTTCTACTGCAGATGAGTTTAAGCTTGTGATGCCTTGATCTACATCCACAGTTACAACTAACTCTAAATTTGAAAAATCATGTCCTTTGATTAACATTTGTGTGCCTATCAGAATGCCTGTATCGGAATTATTTATTTCCGAGAGAATTGTTTCTAAGGAACCGGCTTTTGTTGTTGAGTCTCGGTCCATTCTATGAATTGAAGTCTTAGGAAAAAGTTCTTTTAATGTTTCCTCAAGTTGTTCTGTGCCTGTGCCAAGAAATGAAAGTTGAGCTTTGGAGCAACTTGGACAGTGAGTGGGAACACCAAAAGCTGAATCACAGCGATGACAAATTAATCGGGCGGCTTGATGATGAAATACTAAGCTTGAATCACAACTATTACACATAGCTTTCCAGTCACAATAAGAGCATATAAATTGAGGTGCAAAGCCTCGTCGATTGATGAATATCATGGCTTGTTTTTTTTGCATTAAGGTTTGACTAATGGCTTCTATTGCCTGAGGAGCTAAGCCACTTACTAACTTCACCTCATTAATATCGAGGATAGAAAATTTTGGCGGGCTTTTTTGGGTAACTCTCTTAGTTAAGCTAATAGTTTGAAATTTTTTTTCTTCAACCAGTTTAAGTGTTCTTAGAGATGGCGTTGCCGAGCCTAGGATAATTGGGATTTTGATTATCTGCGCTCTCTTGATTGCAATGTCTCTTGCAGAAAATTTAAAGCCTTCTTGCTGTTTGTATGAAGCATCATGCTCTTCATCAACAATGATAAGTCCAAGTTTTGGTGCAGGCATCATTACGGCAGATCTAGTACCAATAATGACTTTAAGCTCGCCACTTCGAAACTTTCTCCAGGCCTTATAACGAGCGGATGGTGTCATTTTAGAATGATAAATTCCAACCAAATCTCCAAACTGATTTCTTACCCTGCTTTCCAGTTGAGGCGTTAAAGCAATTTCAGGTGCTAGAACCAAAACTGATTTATTGTTTAATAATTGTTCATAAATGCATCTTATGTACACTTCTGTCTTGCCTGAGCCTGTTACTCCATGTAAAAGGGTTGGCATGAATCCTTTTAGTTCATTCAAAAACTTCACAGCTTTCATCTGTTCAGAATTGAGAGTTGTTTCAAACTCTGAGTTCTGTTTTATGATTTCTTTATTACCCTCCATCGTTTCAACCTCAAAAATATTCTTTGTTTGTCTGAGATTTGTTGGCAAAAAGGAGTTCATTACTTCGCCTATTGGATGCAAATAATAATCAGACGCCCATTTAAATATTTTTAGCTCAGTTTTAGAAAAGATTGGTAAATCATCTAACACCATATGAATGGGTTTAGTCTTAATGTCGGTCTCACTGATGACCTCTGTAACTATACCCAGCTTATTGGTTTTGCCAAATTTAACAGCCACCCTAGTGCCAAGGATAATCTGCTTATTTGAGTGATAGGTAAAGGCTTGTCTAAGCGGGACAGCTATAGCCACATTGTAAAAAAATTTACTCATATGTGTTTGTAAACGTAACTGTATTTGGTATAGTGCTCATCCAAATTTGATTTTATTATGAAAACAGACATACATCCCAATTATCAAGAAATAACTACAACATGTAGCTGTGGTAACGTGCTGCCTGTAATGAGTACATTAAAAGATAATTTGTCATTGGACGTTTGCGCTAAATGTCATCCATTCTATACCGGAAAGCAAAAGATGCTTGATTCTGGCGGAAGAGTTAAGAAATTCCAAGATCGTTTTGGTGCATCAGGGGCCTCAAAGCCTGCAGCTAAAAAAGCTGAAGCTAAAGTTGAGGAAGCTGCTGTAGAAGAAGTAGCAGAAGAAGTAATTGAGACTCCTGTTGAAGAGGTTGTCGAAGAAACTGTTGCTGAGGTAGCTGAAGTTGAAGAGACAGTTGAAGAAGCTGCTGAAGAAGAGACTTCTGAAGACAATGCTGAAGCAGAAACTTCTGTTGAATCAGATGGTGAAAGCGAAGAAGACAAATAAGCTCTTACTCAACACCCGAACTACCAAATCCTTTATTTCCTCTCTCTGTTTCAGAGAAGTCCTCTACCACTCTTAATTTAGCCTGCTTTATGGGTACAAGAATCATCTGAGCAATTCTATCGCCACTGCTTACTAAAAAATCTTCAGTTGATCTATTCCATAGTGGCACCTTAAGCTCGCCCTGATAATCAGAATCAATTAATCCCACTAAGTTCCCCATGACAATTCCATGTTTCGAGCCAAGACCAGATCTTGGAATTACTAAAGCAGACAGGGTTGGATCTTCTATATAAATAGAAAAACCTAAAGGGATTAATTTGCACTCTTGAGGTTTTAGCTTAAAACTTTCCTCAACGCATGCTCTTAAATCTAATCCCGCTGAACCTTCTGTAGAGTATTCTGGCAATGGAATAGAATCACCAATGAGTGGATTTAGAATTTTTACTTTCAAATCAATCATGATTGAGCTCCTTGGGAGTAATTACTGATTCGAGAGTTAATATACCAGCATCTACATCTTTCCAATGATTAAAATAAGTAATTTTTGCAAAAGCACAGGTTGGAAACTTGCTAATGGATTCATTGGTTAGTAATTCTGTAAGAATATGTAGTCCGGGATTATGTCCTATAACCAGTAAATTATTTATCTCATCATCTTGCTCTTGAATTAACTTGGAAAGGCTTGCTGCTGATGCATGATAAATGCTTTCTTTTAAAGCAACTATTGGAATAGGATCAAAAGAACTCAATACTAGATCAAGAGTTGATTGTGTTCTTTCGCTTGGACTAGATAAAACTAGATCAAATGAAATGCTATGTTTATGTATGTATTCAGACAATTGAATTACATTGGATATTCCTCTTTTAGATAAAGGCCGATCAAAATCTCCAAGTGCTGCATCATCCCAACTAGATTTAGCATGCCTAAGTAAAAATAAATTTTTCATTCTTGTTAATTCTATCTTGCTAAGACTCTCTATGTCCTATAAAATCGCGTTTCTATGAGTAAAGTATGTCAAGTAACAGGGAAGATGCCACAAAGTGGCAATCATGTTTCCCATGCGAATAACCGAGTTAAAAGGAAGTTCTTTCCTAACCTCCATACACATAAATTTTGGGTTGAGTCAGAGAACAGATTCGTAACTCTGAAACTATCTACTAAAGGTATGCGCATCATAGATAAAAAAGGCATTGATGAGGTTCTCAAAGACATGAGATCTCGTGGCGAAAAAGTCTAATTAATAAACCACTGATTCTGAAAAATCTCTAGGTCCGCCTAATGTTTCTCTATCGCTCTTAGGAGTGCAATCATCTATATCTTCAACTCCATATTGGTTTCCAGTTTCTGCAGCCAGTAGTGTTTTTCCTGACAATGTCATGAGTTTTGGATCATCATACAGCTCGTTAATCACCAAGCCAGCATATTCTTGACTAGCAGCACCTTTCAAAAACTCTGCATATTGTTCCCCATGCATTTCGCTCACCTTCTGAGTCTTCTCATCTTTCACTATTCCAGACCACAAAGATAATGAACAAATATCATGAGGCTTAAGGTCATAAGCCATATCAAATGCCATTTTATCTATGCCGGCTTTTTGAGCTCCATATATGGGCCCATGCATATAGCACATGGCTCCATGAGAAGAAATTTGAAGTATTAACTTGCCTTTACTTTCAATCATTAAAGGAGTTAATGCATGTGATAACAAGTAATTAGATTTAAGGCCAACATCCATCACAGACCAAAGATCAACAGATTTTTCCCAATAAGGTTTAGGCTGGACTAGATCATCATGAATCTGGCAAGCAGAATGAATAAGCAGATCTAGCCTACCGAACTCTTTTTTAATATAGCCAGACAGTTCTAAAATTTCTTTTTGATTGTTTAGATCAATTGGATAGGCAATACCATTTGCACCCTTTGCCTTAATTTTTTCAACTGTTTCATCAAGACTGCTTTGAATCTCAAAGCCAAATTGTTGGACGGTTGAACCTTTTTTTTGGCTTCTGGCGGCACAAATAATAATATCTCCCTTTCTGGCCATTCCTTCAGCAATACCTTTGCCTACTCCCCTGCTAGCTCCTGTTACTAAAATTACTCTTTTATTTTGATTGGTCATATTGTTCTCCTGTTAAAATTGTAATAGATGATCTATCTTGCCTCCAAATCGCCTCGAAGAACTGAGCTTTTGCAGCAAGTTGGTGTCGAACATAAAATCATCGATATTGAGGTTGATGAAAACATTAATAGCTCTAATTCTCCTCAAGAAAATGTCAGAGCATTATCAGTATTGAAATGTCAGGAAGGTGTTCGCAAGGTTATAACTGAGGACATGCCTTTTTTTCCAGTGCTTGCTGCTGATACCATTGTCGTCTTAGGAGATAAGATTTTTGGGAAACCAGAATCAGAATCTGATGCCATTGCCATGCTTCTAAAACTCTCTGACAAGACTCATATAGTTATAACTGCTGTGACTGTTGGGATAATAAATAAAGAGCAAGCTAAGTTTCACACTATCAGCGTTTCATCAGATGTTGAGTTTGCAAAGTTAACTGAAGATGATTACAAAGAATATTGCAAAACTCAGGAGCCGTTCGATAAAGCGGGCAGTTATGGAATTCAAGGTTACGGATCTGCATTTATAAAAAAAATAAATGGTAGTTACTCCAATATTGTGGGCTTGCCCATACATGAAGTAGTTGAACTGTTGAAAGAATTAGGGGTTTCTTACTGGGATCAAAAATAACCTTTTTAAATTTTTTGAACGCCAGATGCATGCAAAATAAAATTTTTCTTTAAAAAGCTAAGCTTGTCTACCACCTTCAAACCAGAGTTACGACCTAATCTGAAATAGGGATTATCTTGTTGGAAAAGATTAAAGAGGAAATCGACTCCCCTAATCATTGATGCATTCAGCGTTTTTCTTCTAAGCTCATATTTCTTTAAAAAAGCTAATTGGCCAATATCTTTGTCTGCGCTCATTGCTCGCTCAATTTCTTCAGCAAGGATAATCGCATCCGAAATACCCAAATTAATACCTTGGCCTGCTAAAGGATGAATGGAATGAGCTGCATCAGCGATTACACAAACACCTTGATCACAGTATTCATCAAGGTGATGAGCTGAAAGGGGGAATGAGAGTAATTCGCTAGTTGCTTGTATTTTACAAGACAGTTTTTTTTCAAACTTTTGTAAGTGAGTCGAAAGATTATCTAATGTTAAATCATGAGCAAGCTCTTTTGGCATAGACCAGACTACTGAGAATTGATTTATCTCAGCGCCATTCTTATATGGCATTAATGCAAAAATTTCTTTTTCATGAAACACTTGAATCGCCTCTTGAGCATTCAATTCTGGAATTTCAACCAAGAATGTTTTAGCTACCTGTTCATAATCTTTAGAAAAATTTTCTGACGCTATAGACTTTGCCAGAGTGGAATTTCTGCCTTCAGCAATTACGAGAAGATTAGTTTCTAAAGTCGAGCCATTACTTAGAGAGGCCTGAATGCCTGATTCCATTGATTTAAAAGAAGTGATCTCATCGCCAATAAATATTGAGCTTTCAACCTTTTTAATCAAAGCTTCTCTTAGATCATTAAAACTAAAAACCTTCGCCAAATAATCAATATTGGCTTCATCACAATTAAATGATAATTTACCAGATCCAGAACCATCAAATATCTTCATTCTTTGAATGACAGAAGAGGCAGTTGTAACTCCGAGATAATCAAGTCTTTCACTAGCGCTTAAGTTTAATGTTAAAGACCTGATGTGATCGTTTCCTGAAGAAGCAAAAGGTTTTTTTTCAATAATCTTAAAAGGTATTTCTCTTGCCTCAAGCTCAAGACCTAGAAAGGATCCTACAATCCCTCCACCAGAAATCAATACAGATTGAGACATAAAAATTTTAAGCCATTAATGCTTCAATCTCTTTAGGATCAGAAGGAACAAAAGCAGTGAGATTTTCATTGCCCTCAGCGGTCACTAAAATATCATCTTCAATTCTAATGCCTATTCCTTTCCACTTATCTTCAACCTCTGCAGATGATGAAATATAGATGCCAGGCTCGACCGTGGTAACCATTCCAGGCTTGAAATTCATGTAATCACCATCTTCCATGTAGTCACCAGCATCATGAACATCTATGCCCAACCAATGGCCTATTTTATGCATATAAAAGTCCTTGAAAGCTCCAGCAGCATGAAGTTCTTCCATTGAACCCTGCAATATTCCAAGATCAATTAGCCCCTGAGTAATTACCTTTTCTGAAATTATTTGCGCATCCATAACGTTATTATTTGTAGAAATTGCTTCAATACTTTTCAATTGAGCCTCTAAAACAACTTCATAAATAGCAAGTTGGGGAGCGGTAAACTTACCGTTAATTGGATAGGTTCTAGTAATATCTGAGGCATATAATTCAAATTCACATCCAGCATCAACCAGAAGCAACTCGCCATCTTCTAGTAGTTTTGAGTTTTCTACATAGTGAAGAACGCAAGCATTTTCACCGCCAGCTACGATGGGCGTGTAGGCAGAAAAACGCCCTCCTCTTTTCGAGAATTCATACTGATAAAATGCCTCCATCTCTTGCTCTGTCATTCCTGGCTTTACAAATTTCATCGCCTCAACATGAGCCTCAGCAGAGATTTGACAAGCCTTTTTCATTATTTTGATTTCATCTTCATCCTTGATAAGTCTTTGATTGCCAACTTTGGATGATGCATCAGCAATATCAATGGCTGAACTGTGCCTATCTTTTGATTTAGCAGATTTAATCCATTCAATAATGTCAGCATCCAATGTCTTGCTCTTTCCAACAGGATAAAAAACCTGGTTATGGCCAGCCAATAAGTCAGGCAATCTTTGATCAATTTCAGTATTGTTGAAAGCAAGATCAAAGCCATGATCCTTCATAGCGCCTTCTGGCCCAGCTCGGTAACCATCCCAAATTTCTTTTAATTCATCTTTCTCAGGAACAAAAGCAACAGATTGAACGTTATTTTTTTCATTAACTAAAAGCACTAATGTTGATTCAGCTTCATTAAAGCCACTTAGATACCAAAAATTGCTATCTTGCCTAAAAGCATGAGATGAGTCTGCATTTCTGTATTGTGTTGAAGCGCCTGCGATCACAACCGCAGAGTTTTTAGGCAACATTGAACCCAATTTATTTCTTCTTTCTGAATATCTATTTTTCATGTGCTCATTCTACTCTTTTCTTTTTCAAACTTCCCTATTTACATACTAAGACTTAAACTAAGTATATTCATATGAGTGACGATTCAAAAAGTTCTATCAATAATTTAATCAAAAGCACTGAAAAGCTCATAAAAAGATTTGATGAGCAAAAAGGTATTATTGATGCCTATATTAAAAAAGAAAGAGAATGGAAAAAAAATAAACTTGCTCAAGCGAATGAAATCAAAAAGCTTGAAAAGGTTAATTCAAAGCTAACAAAAGTTATTAAATCGCATGAGCAATAAAGAAGTTTTAGAACTAATGATTATGGGCAAAAAGATATCAATTGCTTGCCCCCCAAAAGACAAAGAAGGATTAATCAAAGCAGCTGAAATATTAAATGAGCAAATAGATTCAATCCCAGATAAATCAAATGCATTAATTTTGACAAGCCTAGATTTAGCTTTTAAAAGTCAACTTCCTCAAGAAGGTACCGCCCTCTCGAAGGGAGAAGAAAAAAACCTAAATGATCTTATTTCAAAGATCGAGCAATCCCTTAATTAAAATAGTCTTCTCTTTTTAATATCAACTGATTTATAATGAGATTGACTGGTTCATTCGCCAACTTATCGAGATTCTTTGAACCGATAATATATTTAAAGGTGATTTTCCACTGCTGTTGTTGTGCATTACCATTGAGGGAAGCCTGATGCAGTATGAGCTTCACCACCTGAGCTTTCGGTTCAGGTAACGATGAGTAGCGGTGAATTGGTTTTAAGTTAACACAAATGTGAAAACGACATATAGACAATCTATCCTCCAAAAAAGAAATACTTTAGGGTTATCCGAAGTCTCAAACCTCTCAAAAAAAATTCTTAGAAATGCTGACTTAGGATTAAACTTAAGAGCTATCACAACTCTAGGAAGTTACTTTTCTGTAAATAATGAGGTCGATCTAGCAACCCTTACCAACATAAGATTGAAAAAAAATCTCTTAACGACCTTTCCAAAAGTTGAGCCAAATCATTCAATGAGTTTAATTGCTCCCAAAGATTTTAAGAAACTCAGAAAAAATAAATATAATATTTTCGAGCCAACAGACGGGGACAAAGTAAAACCAATTGATCATGAGGTCATTATTATTCCCACAGTTGGTGTGGATAAAAACGGCTATAGGCTTGGATATGGTGGGGGTTACTATGACAGATTTTTGGAATCTGTCATTGAAAGAAATAATAGACCCCTGCTGATTGGCTTAATTTATGATTTTCAATTTATCGATGACTCTATCTATGAATCGCATGATATAAAACTAGATATTGTTTTTTCTGAACAACAAAGTAAAAAATTTTCTTGATAGGAGAATTTATTTTTTAAATTTCTAATTTTTCAGCAAAGCTAAAAATATCATCTGAAAGAATCTCTGGGTTCTCCAATGCAGCGAAATGCCCGCCTGGATATTGATTCCATTGGACAATATTATAGATTTTTTCTGCCCAAACTTTTGGCGGTCTAGCGATTTCATTTTTGAAAATAGCTCCAGCCATGGGCTGAGATACTGGATTGAATGTAAATCCTAACGGACCATTCTCATAATAAAATCTTGCTGAGGAAGTAATGGATTCTGTATACCAGTAGAGAGATACGATGGCTAGAATCTCATCCAGAGAAACAACAAGTTTATCTGTATTATCCTCCGTCCAACCATGAAATTTCTCAATAATCCAGGCGGCCAAGCCAACAGGAGAATCGTTTAAACCATAACCAACTGTTTGTGGCTTTGTGCTTTGAATTGCAAAATATCCATATCCTGTTGCTTGATATTTTTCTATATTTTTCATTCCTTCAGCTTCTTCAGGCAAAACTCCATCCATTGGATCTTGTCCATCGGGTGGAAAGGCTATAACTAAATTTAAATGAATGCCTATACAGTTTTCTGGAAAAAGTTCTGCTATCCATTTAGTTATCATTGAACCCCAATCACCCCCTTGAGCAATGTATTTTTTGTATCCTAAAGAAAGCATTAGCTCATTTTCAAGTTTGGCAACCTCTTGAGAATTCATTCCTTGCTCGCTGGGTTTGTCTGAAAACCCATAACCCGGAATAGCTGGACAGACTACATCAAATTCTATTCCATGCTTGCCATTGATTAGTAAAGGGATAATCTTAAGAAATTCTTGAACACTTCCTGGCCAACCATGTGTAAGCAATAATGGAATTGCATTTTTTGAACCTGATTTTTTATGTAAGTAGTGGAGCTCAAGCCCTGATTCGGTTTTATATTTAAAACTACCAGCTTCATTTAGCTTTGTTTCATGCTTCCTCCAATCAAAACTGTTTCTCCAGGTTTCAACTGCTTCTTGCAAATATGACTTTTTTGCACCTAGCGTCCATTTTTCGTCATTAATTTCGTCAGGCCATCTAGTTAAATCAATCTTTCTATTTAAAAGTTCAATTTTTTCATCAGGAATAAAAATTTCAAATTCTTTGATCATTATCTTAAGAACTCTTTGTAAGCAGTGTTATCTGTTTCCTCAACAAAGCTATAATCCAAGGATTTTAGATGCTTTTCTAGGGCATCCTTAGACTTATTTTTATCTTCTATGCCAACTAATACATTGGCAAATGCAGCTCCAAGATTTCTATAATGAAATAAAGAAATGTTCCATTTTGAGCCGAAATCTTTCAAGAACCCCATCAATGCTCCTGGCCTTACTGGAAATTGACATCTATACAATCTCTCAGAGTCTCTTTCTGAAATAATGCTCTTATGTCCTCCTACCATATGTCGTAGATGGTCATTAGAAATTTGATTTTTTGTTAGATCGCTAAATTTAAACTTACTCTTTGAAAGCTTACTTTTTATTTCTTTGAATGCGTCTTCGTTTTCAGTTTTTATTCCCACAAGAACGTGAGCATCTATTTTGCTGGCAAATCTATAGTTAAACTCGGTAATCTGAGATCGACCAAAGACTTTGCAAAGCTTTAAAAAACTTCCAGGCTTTTCTGGAATTTTAATGCTAAGTAGTTTTTCTCTATTTTCTCCAACTTCTGATCTCTCAACTATATAGCTCAGTCTTTCAAAATTAACATTTGCTCCACTGCTAATAGCTAATAAACGTTTATTTGAAATTTTTGTAGCATATTTTTTAAGTCCTGCTAAGGCAAGAGCTCCAGCTGGCTCAGAGAGAACTCTTGTGTCTTCAAAAATATCTTTTACTGCAGCACATAACTCATCAATACTCACAGTAATCACCCCATCAACGCACTCTTTAATAACATCAAAGTTGTGTTTGCCAATGCGCTCAACTGCGACTCCATCTGCAAATAATCCAACCTCTCGTAACCTAACCCTTTTATCTGCCTTGATTGCCTCAACCAAACATGCCGAGTCCTCAACCTCTACACCATAAATTTTTGTCTTTGTTTGTGTTTGAGCCACCCATGCGCTTATACCTGCTAAAAGACCCCCTCCACCAACTGGCACAAAAATAACATCTAGGTCACTATGCTCATCCAAGATCTCTTTTCCAACTGTACCCTGTCCAGCTATGGTTAATGGATCATCGAATGCTTCAATAAATTCAAGCCTTTGTTCTTTTGCCATTTGTCTCGCTTTTTTGGAGGCTTGATCAAAATTATCTCCATGCAGTAAAACTTTAGAACCAAATCTTTTCACAGACTTTACTTTTATCTCAGGGGCAGTGACTGGCATTACTATAAAACAGGGGATCTTTAATTTTTTACATGCGTTTGCAACTCCCTGCGCATGATTTCCAGCAGATGCTGTTATAACTCCCCTCTTTTGCTGCTGTTGATTTAAATTTGCAATCTTGTTGTATGCACCTCTGATCTTAAAAGAAAAAATTGGTTGCATGTCTTCACGTTTTAAAAAAACATCATTTTTTAATTTGCTTGATAAGTTAGTAGCGAATGTAACAGGTGTTTTATCTGCAACATCGTATACGCTAGATTTAGGAATTAAATCTAGATATTTTTTAGAAAATTTATATGAGTCTGATTTTTTTATTTTAAGTCGCATAATAATTTAAGTATTATACCCATAATGAGCAATTCAAAATTAAATGCTTCAATTGAAGCCATAGATTACTTAAAGCCTAAAATTGATACGAATTCAATTATCGGAGTTGGCACCGGATCAACGGTCAATTATTTTATTGATGAGCTCGCAAAAATTAAGCATATTTTTAAAGGCGCAGTATCTAGCTCAGAAGCATCTACACAATTATTAGAAAAATGTGGAATTGAGGTGTTTGAATTAAATGATGTAAATGAAATTCTTGTATATGTAGATGGGGCTGATGAAGTAGATGGTTCTCACAATCTAATAAAAGGCGGGGGTGGAGCGCATACTAGAGAGAAATTGGTTGCATCGGCATCAAATGAATTTGTTTGTATTGTTGATGAATCAAAACTAGTTAAAACGTTAGGCAATTTCCCTCTTCCAGTAGAGGTAATGATAAAAAGCAGGAGCTATGTCGCTCGAGAAATTGTAAAGATTGGAGGGCTACCTGAACTAAGAAAAGATTTTTTAACTGATCAAGGTAATCAGATTTTAGATATAAAAGATTTAGCAATTGAAAACCCGTTAGACTTAGAGCAAAGGATTAATATAATTCCGGGAGTTTTAGATAATGGAATATTTGCTAACTGCAAACCGCAGAAAGTAATTGTGGGAAAAGACTAAAGCACCGCTGTAATAGCAGAAATTAATTTTTCAGATTCTGGCGTTACTCTGGATTTGTAATGATCGATAACTTTGCCGTCTCGACCAATTAAATATTTTGCAAAATTCCATCTAGGCTCTTTGCCTGACTCAGCAATAAGTTTTTTATAAAAAGGGTGAGCGTTCTGACCTTTCACCTTTGCAGTAGCAAACATTGGAAAGTCAACTCCGTATTCTGTGCTGCAGAATTCTGCAACTTTTGCTTCCTCAGAAAACTCTTGCTTGAAATCCCTTGATGGGATCCCTATAACCACAAACCCATCATCTTTGTATTTAGTATAAACCCTTTGAAGGGCTGCATATTGAGGTGTGTAACCGCATCTACTTGCAACATTAACAACTAGTACGACGTTCCCTGAATATTTACATAAGTTTTGTTCATCGTCTGAATCTAAAACTCTTAGATTACTATTTAGCAAATCAGAGCAAGCAAATGTACTTGATGAGAAAATTAATATTGTGAGGATAAAAAGATTTTTCATCCTTTGAATATTACACTAAGGGAGAAATAGCGTAAACAGAAGAAATAAATATAGAGACTAAAGTAACCAATTCAACTTTTTCAACTAACTGTGCTTTCATAATAACCTTAATAGAGGTGGAGGGCCGGAGCCCTCCATAATTCCAGAGAATTACCAACAAATCATAGGGGGAGAGAAGTGTTGGTAAACATCATTATATATATTTATAATCATATATCAATAGAAATGATAAATATATTTAAATTATTTTAATATATAAATAATATTTATTTTTATAAGAAAATCACTAAGAATCAACATATTTGAGCCTAAAGCTCTAAAAATATATATAATTTCAGATTAATTTTTTAATCTAGAGATAATTATGACAAATGAGTTAAAAGGCAAAGTTAATTACACAGTAAATGGAAATATTGCTATTTTAGAGGTAGATAATCCGCCTGTTAATCCCCTTAGTAGTGGTGTTAGAGCCGGTCTAGCAGAATATATTGCAAAAGCGAATGAAGATGACGCAATTGAAGGGATTATCCTTACTGGAGCTGGAAGGTCTTTTATTGCTGGAGCGGATATCTCTGAATTTGGCCAAAAGTCTGATGGACCAGACCTTCACACAGCATTAAAAGATATTGAATTTAGCAAAAAACCTGTTTTAGCTGCTATAAATGGTACAGCTCTAGGCGGTGGCTTAGAAACAGCGCTTGTATGCAACTATAGAATGGGTACTGAAAAAGCAATTGTTGGTCTTCCTGAGGTAAATTTGGGCTTGTTACCAGGCGCAGGCGGCACACAAAGGCTTCCAAGGCTCATCGGACCATCGCAAGCTCTAAAAATGATGCTTGCTGGTACGCCTATGTCAGCTAAAAAGGCATTACAACAGGGCGTTATAGATGCAATTTCAGAAAATTCACTTATAGATGACGCTATTGCGTTCCTTCAAGAGAAAATTAGTTTAGAAGAGCATCCCAAAGTAAGAGATAAAAATGAAAAGGTTCTTGAAGCCAGAGGTGATGATAACGTTCTTGCAGAAGCTAAAGCACTGGCAGCAAAGACTAGAAGAGGTCAATTTGCCCCTGGTCAAATTATATCTTGCGTAGAAGCTGCAATTAATGAGGATGATTTTGATGTTGGTATGAAAAAGGAGTCTGAGTATTTTCTAGAGTGCTTAATGAATCCTCAACGTGAAGCCATGATCCATATTTTCTTTGGTGAGCGTGCCGCATCAAAAATTTCTGATATTCCCAAAGATACTCCCCTACTGCCAATTAGCTCTGCTGGTATTGTTGGGTCAGGAACAATGGGTGGTGGTATCGCAATGAATTTTGCTAATGCAGGCATTCCTGTATTAGTGCTAGATCAAGATGAAAAAAATCTAGAAAGAGGCATGGGAGTAATAGAAAGAAATTATCAAATGATGGTTGATAGAGGGAGAATGACTCCTGAACAAAAAGATATGGTTTTGGGTCTGATTACTCCAACTCTATCATATGAAGATTTGGCAAATGTAGATATTGCAGTGGAAGCTGTATATGAAAATCTTGAGTTAAAACAAGGAATCTTTAAGAGTCTGGATGCTGTTACAAAGGACCATGCCATCCTTGCATCAAATACCTCAGGTCTCGACATAGATGCAATTGCAGCCTCTACTAATAGTCCTGGTAAAGTAGTAGGTACTCACTTTTTTAGTCCAGCAAATGTTATGAGATTGCTAGAAGTTGTTAGGGGAAAAGATTCATCTAACGAAACCATGGCAACCGTAATGTCTATTGGAAAGAAGATGGGTAAGGCAGCTGTTGTCTCACTTAATGCACCTGGGTTCATAGGAAATAGGATGCTAGCTGGGTATACATACCAAGCAAATATGCTGCTTCTTGAAGGAGCACTGCCCAATCAAGTTGATAGCGCGCTTGAATCATTTGGTATGAGCATGGGACCATTCAGGATGATGGATTTAGTTGGTTTAGATCTTGGGTGGAGAGCTAGAAAATTAGCAGATATGGAAACCCCATTAGCAAATAAAATCTCTGATGCCTTATGTGAGCAAGATAGGTTTGGCCAAAAAACCTCCAAAGGTTTCTACAACTATTCAGAGGGATCTAGAGCTCCCAATCCTGCTCCAGAAAATGAGGCTATATACAAAGAGATATCTGAGCAGAATAATATTGAAAGAAGAGAAATATCTGATCAAGAAATTATAGATAGATGTATTTTAGCCCTTGTAAATGAAGGTGCGAGGATTTTAGAAGAAGGCGTAGCCCAGAGGTCTGGTGATATGGATATTGTCTATATAAATGGTTATGGATTTCCAATCTGGAGAGGCGGACCAATGTTCTATGCAAATCAACTAGGTTTATCGGAAGTTATAAATAAAATGAATGGTTTCTCTGAATTAGATGCGCATTTCTGGAAACCTGCTCCATTACTAAAAAAACTAGCAGATGAATCAGGTGCATTTGGTGAAGCCCCTGCTCCAGAGGATAGATCGGAGTTATTAAGCTTTAAAAACGCTAATATGGGCGGTGTATAAGGTTTTGGGCTTATAAATAAATATTTACAGTTGTTTTTACTGGAATTATCTTAAAAAGCTCTAAAACGTCATGATTTAACATCCGGATGCATCCATGTGATGCCTTTTTTCCTATTAGTCCCTCCTCATGGGTTCCATGTATGTATATGTATCTGTTAAACGAATCAACGTTTCCACCTTTGTTAAAGCCTTCTGTTAGGCCTGTAAGCCACATAATTCGAGTTGTAATAAAGTCATCAGGGGAATCAAACGGCTCGTGGATAACATTAACTTCTTGAGGAATATGTTCTCGGCTAACAAAAAATTGATACTTAGGAACATTTGTTCCAATTTTTGTTTTTACCTCATGCTTACCGAGTGGCGTCTTTAAGGAGTTCTCTATCTGGCCTTCTCCATAATCTGAACTAGATATAGGGTAACTTCTAATAATACTTTCATTGCTCAGTAAATAGAGTCTTTGCTCAGAAATACTTATATTAATTGAATAGTCTGCAAATAATGATATAGATATAATCTGGGCCAAGATTAATACAAGAAGCTTCATATTCTAAATCTTAATACAAGAACGCTGATTAGCACAATAAGCGATATGATTGGCGCTAGAAGGTACCCGTAAGAATAGAAAAAACTAGATGAAGAAGTTTTATATATTTTTCCATTTAAAAAGTTGCTATTACCTTTTTTTAAATAATCAACAATTGTTCCTTTATTATCAACTATTGTCGATATTCCATCTGATGTTCCTCTTGCAATCCATTTGTTAGACTCTAGAGCACGCGCTCTAACTATCTGAAGATGTTGATATGGTCCATACGAGCTTCCAAACCATGTATCATTACTTATATTTACTATAAAATCAGACTCTCTTATCTCTTTTATATAGCTTAAAGGAAAGGCAATATCAAAACATATCATTCCTAAGATTTTAAAATCTTTAAACTCCAGAAGGTCTTGATTAGAGCTTCCATTACTTAAAGATGACATGGGCATATTAAAAAAATCAATTAATCCCCTTAAGATCTTTTCAAAAGGCACATATTCACCAAAAGGTACAAGGTGTCTTTTTAAGTAGTTTTGATCAGTTCCAAAAATAGTCATTGAGTTATATAGACTGTTATTTTTATATATCCATGATCCAGATAAAACTGCTGGTCCCTCTTCAATCCTTGCAAGTAGCTTTTCCATTCTTGGATTTGAAATTAAATAGGGCAAGGGTGATTCTGGCCAAATTATTAAATCTTTAGCTAAGTTCTGATTTGTTAAATCTATTAAAATATCTTCGATGCCTGCCTCTGATCCAGGCTTATATTTATCAAACGGATCTAATGATGGCTGGATAATAGAAAGATTTAAACTTTCTTCATAAGTTTCATGGTGATTGTTTTGATATGGCAAGAAAATGGCCAAGAAGATTAATCCAGTGAATAAAAGACTCCTCTTATTCTTAACTATGCTTAATGCAAGAAATGATGAAAAAAAATAAATAATATATGAAGCTCCATATACCCCAATATTAGGTATTAAATTCTCGCCATAGGTATCCAAAAATACTAGCCCAGGTAACAGCCATGGGAAGCCGCCTAATAATAAAAAGCGTGCTAGCTCAAGCAACATCAAACAGCTTGAAATAATAAGACTGTGAATAAAGATATTAGGTTTAAATCTTATAAATTTTATAGCCGCAAAAGGGGCAATAAATACTGCTGATAATAATATGCCCATTAATATTATTATTGAAATAGATATTATAATGTGTGTGTTTCCATAATAGTAAATACTTACTATTAACCAACCAGTACCGCTTATCCAATATCCCATTCCCCAGGAAAGAGTAAGCTTCATGGCATGAACAAAACTTGTTGAATTAACAACATAATAAATAAGTGCTGTAAGGGTTAATGGAATAACTAACTTAATATCAAATGGACTAAAGGCGAGGGTAGAAAGTGCACCAATAAATCCTAGAAATATGTATTGAATTAAGGGGGTTTTATGTATTTGTTTTAATAGTGATGCCAATTTTTTTTATTTTTCTTTTGTCGGCAGCTGTGACTGCTAGAATCATATTATCTAGTTCAATTTTATCGCCAACTTTGGGAAGGAATCCTAATTTATTAATAAATAATCCTGCTAAAGTTTCTGCGTCCATCCCATTAAAACTTTTGTTAAATTTAGCTTCAAACTCTGATAGTTCCAGTGTTGCATCAGCTATATATTCGTATTCACTTACTTGAATTAGGTCCTCATCATCTGAATCATGCTCATCTTCTATTTCACCGACAAGCTCTTCCAAGATGTCTTCAATGGTAACTAACCCGGATATTGTTCCATATTCATCAATTACTACGGCCATGTGAGAACGGTCCTTTTTAAATTCTTCAAGTAATGAGTCAGCTTTCTTTGATTCTGGCACAACTTTAATTTGTCTTATGAGATTGCTGAGATCAAAGTCCTCTAAGTCTTTGTTAATAATAGGAAGGAGATCTTTAGCAAGTAATATCCCTTGGACTTCATTTTTAGCCGGCCCAAGAACAGGATACCTAGAATGCCCAGAATCAATTATTCTAGCAATCATCCCCATGGGATCCTCTTCAGGTGCAAGTATGACCATCTCAACCCTTGGTACCATGATTTCTTTTACAGTTGTATCGCCCAATCTAATTGCTCTTTCTGCAATAAATTGAGCCTCTTTATCTATTAGTCTTGCACTAAGTGCGTCTTCTAGAAGCACAGATACATCATCTAAGCTTGATGGCTTAATCGTAAAAAAACGTTTTATTTTATTGAAGAAACTCGACGGAGGTTGGTCTTTGTCTGTATCTTGATTAATCATATTCAGTAGGGGTTAGCTATTTTAAAAAACTCTAGGTATTTAATCTCTTGAGCCTCCATTCTATTGGCATCGTTATCTTTATGATGATCAAAACCTAGTAAATGAAGTATTCCATGAGCTAATAGATGCATCATATGATCGTCTAGGCCTCGATTCAAGCTCTGTGACTCATTTTGTATGAAGGGCATGCTTATTGCGATATCTCCAAGCTCACCTGAAATTTTTTGAAACTCTTTCTCTGCTGGGAAAGATAAAACATTCGTATCTATATCTTTCGCTCTAAAATCTCCATTTAACCTAATCATTTCTTTGCTTGGGA
>QBVY01000019.1 GCA_003283765.1 SAR86 cluster bacterium AG-313-N18 | reverse complement strand
TGCATCCCATACGCCATCAGAAGATCTCCATCCAACAATAATATTTGCAAGATAAAGAGCTTTAATTTTGAGCTCTGGATTGATAGCGCTTGTGCGTTCATCTCTCCAGCTAACATTGTATCTTGTGTATCTCTCACCACCCCAGTATGCCGGCACGGTGTGATCTAGATAGAAAGTGAGAGATGACTCAGCATCATCATTAACACGTTGACCGCTGACATCTCTAGTTGCAGCTGTACTTCCTGAATATGAAGGATCATTAGCATAACCTATAGAGCCGGCATCATACTCACTATCTGTAGATGTGTAGCTTCCACCCAAGGTAAGATCAGCATTCACAACATATGCATACTCTAAATCTAAGCCTGATATGGATGCATCATTATTGTTAAAGATGCCGCCTTGGACTTGAGTAGTAACACCGCCAGATAATGCTGTTACATTGTCCCACTTAGTTTGATACCCATCAAATGTATAATCATAGTAAGCCGCATTTAATCTCAATCTTCCATCCATGAAAGTACCTTTCATACCAATCTCAGTCATATCACTTTCTTCCTCTTCAAATGTAATAAGAGATGGGTCAATTGGCACAGGAGAGATAGTAGCTCCGGGACTTCTATAACCACTTTCTGTAGAAACATAAAGTAAAACATCATCATTTAAATAATGGCCAATTTTAAATCCGCCAGTGGTTGAATCGTTGTCTGAATTTTGCAAATTTGCTGGAATTCTTGGAATTGTCATTCCGCCACCTGCAGTCGCTGGATAAAGAGCGGTAACTGGTAAATAAAGATTCTGAGCTCTGTAGCCAGTCATTTCTTGCTCTCTTATACCGAATTGAATAAATGTTTTTTCAGATAAGTTATATTTAAAGTTAGCAAACCAAGCTTCTGTCTTATTATCTAATGGAATACCCATACATGTTAAGACATTTGGCTTAGCAGCAAATAAACCCGGGCTTGCCCTTTCAGCTAAACATGCTTGATTAGGTGTTTTGTAATCAAAGCCAACAAGTGGTTTAAAAAGATGAGGAGCAACCATATAATTACCCATGGATACGTCTAGATCAGCATCAGTATATGTTTGTGAGTCTCTAGAGAAAAATCCAAGAGTATATTCAAGCTTATCGTTATCTTGATTAGAGATTCGCATTTCAATTGTTTCAATTCCTGTGTTAGTTCTAACTTCTTGAGGATATCCGTAGGTATAGGCTCCTGCATAGTCTCTATCAATAAGCCCCATAGAATCACTTTCAGAATCTGAATATCTAATAGCCAATGCATGACTTCCCATATCATAATCAATCATTAAGTTATGAATCTCAGCGCTCGTGTTTTGTCTTGGATTTTGATAATGCAGAGCAACGCCATCTTCGGGTTTTAGTCCTTCAGCAGGAATATCTGAATAACTTGGTCTGTGTAAGAATGCAAAATTTCCAGCTGCTGCTGCGCCAGCGATAGAAGCAAACGAGGAAACAAATGCGTTAACGGCACCTGGATAATCAACAGTTACTGTAGGAAAGATACCAGGATTTGGTGCGCCTATAGTAGCAAAGGTAAGTCCATATGCATCAAAAGGAAATGCTCCATTGGTACCTGCAACAGGTTGCGGATATATAGAGTTTACTTCCATGTTTTGGTACTTGAATCTGACTGACAAGTTTTCGCTAGGCTCCCACGATAGACTTATTCTGCCTGAGTCATAGCTGTGAGACTCATTCACATTCGTTCTAATATTTCTGACTTGTTTGCCATCATTGTTATTCATGACACCAGCAACCCTCATGGATAGTGTGTCTGAGAAATGGAGGTCACTTGCAGCTTCTATTATTGAAGTCATGTTGTCTGCCCAGGTTGTTTTCACATAACCATTTCTTTGGCCACTGCCCACTTGTGCAGATCGAGTATAGATTTGGACAGCACCACCTGAACTCACTACTCCTTGAAGGGTGCCTTGAGCACCTTTTAATATTTCAACTCTCTCAGTATCGTACATTTGAAGGAACATTTCGCCGGCTCGGAGCGGAACTTCATCAATGTACCCTTGAATCGGTTGATCATTTCCACCGTCAGGGTCCATCTTTTGACCACGCATGATAATGGTAGATCTTCTAGGATCAATTTGTGTGAATTCAACACCAGATACAACCTGAGCTAATTCACTAAGATCTCTGATTTGATAATCATCCAGTGTGCCGCCAGTAACTGCATTTACAGTTTGCGCGATATCCTGAACATTTTCTTCTTTTTTAGTTGCTGTAACTACAACTTCCTCAAGAACAAGCGCAGAATCTTGAGCGATAGAAATGTTAGGTGTTGCTACAAAAGCAGCAATAGTTAGTATGCTTAATAGTCTCTTCATGGTTTCCCCCTCCAATGTGAAGAATGTTTAGTAAAAATATACCTGTTTTTTAACGAAACCCCAAACTTTTTACCCAAAAGTAAAAAAATAATTTTAGGGCGCAGTTTGTGTTTCAAGACTAGAAATTTTTAATTGCATCTCTTGCAGCATTTCATTGTTTTGTCTTCTATATGAATCAAATGCTTGGAGATTTTCTTCAAGCAACAAAACGCTCTTATTTAACTCGGCAATTTTATTCTGTGCGGTAAGATTTTCTTTGCTTGCTACGGAGAGCTCATCGATTAACAATCTTAATTTTTGAGATTCATTTTTAATAGCATTTATATTAATTTGGTCATTTGTTTGAGTCATTGCGATCTCTTTTAAAGCAGTGGAATGCTTGGTGACGTCTTGAGTGAGTTTTGCAATATTTACTTTGTTACGCTTATTGCTTAAGTCCCATAATTTTCTGATCTCCTTATCAAGAAATTGAAGTTGTGAATTAATGTCGGATAAAAATTCAGTGGAGGTTGAGTCAGCTAATTGAAGTTGCTCTTCTAATATTGAAAGTCTGGACTCTACTTCAGAGTTGACGGTGTTAGAGGCATTAGAAAGCTCGCTGACCCATAAAGATAAGGCAAGAATTCCAATTAATAACAAAACAAAAACAACCCCAAGAAACAAGCCGCTAGAACTTTTGTTGATGTAAGAGTCTTCATCTTTAGTTGCTGAGATTTTCATGTTCATTTGCAATGAGAGTCTGTTTGTTAAATTGTTTTAAATTATATGTTCTAATATGGCTTGGAATTATAAGCCTTAACTTTAAACTATATAACAATAATATGAATTTAGATTTCTCAGACGACCAAAAATTTTTACAAGATGAAGCCAAAAAATTCTTTGATAAAGAAGGTGGTCTTACAAATGCGAGAGCGGTCATGGACAATGCTCTTGAGCACGATGAAGAGCTGTGGCAAAAAATTGTTGAGCTTGGTTGGACTGGGATCAGGGTCCCCGAGGCATATGAAGGTCTAGGTCTGGGCCATTTAGAGCTTTGTGTAATTGCTGAAGAGCTTGGAAGATCTCTTGCGCCGGTCCCCTTCTCATCATCTGTTTATTTTTTTACTGAAGCCCTTATCAAGTTTGGCAGCGAAGAGATTAAATCTGAATTATTGCCAAAAGTAGTCTCAGGAGAAGTTGTTGGCACCTATGGCATAGCAGAGGATATGCATCAAGCAACAGAATCTAATCTTAATGTATCCATAACAGCTGAAAAAATAAATGGTATTAAAATTGCTGTTCCAGATGCCGGCGTGGCATCCCAAATGATTGTAGTGGTTAAATCAAACACAGGTACCGATTTAAGATTGGTAGATCTTGACGATGCTTCAGTAACAGTGACCCAACAAAAAAATCTTGATACCTCAAGAGCTTTTTTTAAAGTTGAGTTTAAAGATACTCCATCTAAGTTAATCGGGGAATCTGGCAAGGGGTGGACCTATATTCAACATCTGCTTGATCAAGCGGCAGTTTTATTTGCGTTTGAACAAGTTGGAGGATCTCAAGCTGCACTTGATATGGCTAAAGCATATTCCATGGAAAGATTTGCTTTCGGTAGGCAAATTGGATCTTATCAAGCAATAAAGCATAAGCTTGCTGATATGTATATTGCTGTCACGCTTGCAAAATCAAATTGTTATTATGGTGCATGGGCACTATCCTCGGAGTCAGCTGAACTTCCTCTTGCTGCAGCAACTGCAAGGGTTAGTGCCACTAAAGCTTTCCAACTATGTTCTAAAGAAAATATTCAAACTCATGGTGGTAATGGCTTTACATGGGAATATGATTGTCATTTATTTTATAAGAGATCCAAAGTTCTTTCAGTTTTGCTTGGATCCGAGGCAACATGGAAAGAAAAACTGGTTACAAACTTAGAAAAAACAAACACTTTGGCAAAGGGGTAAATTATGGATTTTAACGATACACCAGAACAAGCTAAATTTAGAGCTAAATGCAGAGAATGGCTAGAAGCTAATGCTGAGCTCAAAGAAAGTAAAAGTAGCGGGCATAGTGACTCATCATTAGATGATCACCTTAAAGTAGCCAAAGCATGGCAGCAAAAAAAATACGAAGCTGGATGGGCGATGCTGCATTGGCCAAAAGAATATGGGGGCATTGAAGCCTCGCCGATTGAAAGAATTATATGGGGGCAAGAAGAAGCAAAATTTAATGTGCCTGGAGGCATATTTGAAATTGGTCTCGGCATGTGTGGCCCAGTGATGATGCAGTATGCGTCTGACGAACAAAAAGATAGATACCTTGCGCCAATGGCAGAAGGAAAAGAAATTTGGTGTCAGCTTTTTTCTGAACCTGCAGCTGGATCAGATGTTGCTGGGTTAAGAAGCAAGGCCGAGAAAGATGGTGATGATTGGATTATTAATGGTCAGAAAGTTTGGACCTCTGGCGCGCATTACTCCGATTTTGGCATCCTGGTTGTTCGTCATGATCCAGATGTAGCAAAACATAAAGGGCTCACATTCTTTTTTGTTGATATGAAATCACCAGGAATCACTGTAAAACCTATCAAACAAATTACAGGGCAAGCAGGAAGTGGTTCGGGTTTTAATGAAGTTTACTTTGATGATGTTCGAATTCCTGACTCCCAACGCCTTGGTGAGATTGGAGATGGGTGGAAAGTTGCCATAACCACGCTTATGAATGAGAGATTGGCTGTTGGCGATGCAAGAGGCTCAGATATTGAAGAGGCATTAATTCTCTCTAAAACAAAAGATGATGCTGGAGAAGCCTTAATTAAAAATGATTCAGTAAGAGAGAGACTTGCAGACTGGTTCTGCCAAGCAAATGGTTTGAAATATACAAAATTTAGAACGATTTCTGCCCTCTCCAAAGGCGAGGCGCCTGGACCAGAGGCATCCATTACAAAGATAGTCAGCGCAAACAAGCTTCAAGAAATTGGTAATTTTGGAATTGACTCCGGAGATATGGCGGGAATGTTGATAGATGAAAACGATGGGGTCAGTTCATTTCAAGGTGCTTGGTTAGGTGCTCCTGGTTTAAGAATTGCGGGTGGAACAGATGAAATTCTAAGAAATGTTATAGCTGAAAGAGTTCTTGGCTTGCCTCAGGATCCAAGAGCAGACAAAGGTTTAGCTTTTAAAGATATACCAACTAAGGCCTAAATGCTGTTAAAAGCCTAAGGAACTGCACATCCTTATCTACAGTTAGATTGCCATTAGCGATTTCTACAATTGGATTTTTAATTCCTGCTAGGACTTGTTTTAAAATTCGCTCTTCGGTTTTGATATTAAGCGTGCAATCACTTGGTAGAACGCCTTGAATTTGGGCGACCTGGTTTCGTAAAATCATGGCTTTGTTCAAACCAGATGAGAACTCAAAACAAGCAGTAATAATTTCATTTGGGTCAACTTTGTCCGGGTTCAGATTAACCCTCAAAACATCAAAAAACATGTCCATCGGAATCTGTTCAAGCATGGAGACTTCAGGCGGAATAATGTTAACTGATTCTTGATCCCCTAGAAGTCTTTGAGCTTCGCTTAAAAAGTAATTCCTTTTATTTGGATTAGAGGCCATGGTTCCCAAATAAAAAGCTGCTTCAGCTCTAAATCTTGTAGTTTCTGATGTGCGATGATCCATTGCTAACAATAAATCTGATAACTCCAAAGCCCACTGCATTTCCTCATTTATAATGGCCTTTTCCAGCTGAGCAAATAATGCATCTGGACCACCAATCATATTAGAAACAAATTTTGCTCTTTTAAAGGTTGTAGTTGGGTCAAGCTCTGAAATATTTCCAGAGAACCAGCCAAGATAACCATTAAATATGCTTTTAACTGACCAGCGAACTGTGCCGTAGAATTCTTGCAAATATGGAGAAGCAGCAACTGCTGAAGGTAATTCTATATTTTCAATAATTTCTTCCGGACGCATTCCCTGATTCATCAGTCTGATTGTTTGATCATGAACAAATTGAATGCCGTCTCGATAAATCGTCAAAGTCTCTAGAGCGGAATCACCTGAAAAGGGCAATGTGTGACTTGGGAATATATTCTTTGGCTCAAGAGCTATCATCATATCTAGGCTATTGATCCATGCATTAACATCTCTATGGGAAGTTCCTCTAATGGTATAGAGGTTTGGAAAAGTTTTATAAATATTATCTCCAGGGAATAGAGCTTGATATTCAGGCAGCCAAACAAAAATTTGATCGTCAGTTTCTCCAGGCGCATGAAAGAATTCAAATGCAATACCTGCAATATTTAATTTTAATTCATTATCAAAGGTTACATTTGGCTTAATGTATCCAGGAGCACTTCTTCCTACACTTAAATAAGGCCCAATTCCAACATTAACGACATCCCCCTCAGGAAGAGCAGTCCCGAACATTTTAGAAGAACGCGATGAAATGATAGGATTTAAAATTCCAAAAATTTTTTCGACAGATTTTGCGGTTGATTCGTGAGCTATGACTAGAGGTGTTTCATCTTGTTGATCAACGAAATATTTTGCTCCTAAAGTATGATCTCCATGGTTATGAGTATAAATAATTGCTGCTACAGGATTAGCGTTAATTAATTTGAACTCTGAATAAACTTTCTCAGCCTGAAAGGTGCTATCAGTAGCATCAATAATAATATTAAGTCCGCTCCCCTCGATTAAATATGAGTTAGCAATACCATAACCAACTGCAGCATGAATACCGTTCTCATAAGAATAAATGTTTTGTGTAAACTCTTCGGAATGCTTATAAAGCTTTTCTACCTCTAAGGTTATTTCCGGGGCAGGCGTTGATACTGAGTCAGTTTTAGAGCAACTTAACAAAAGAATGCATATAATAGATATCATTAGAAAAGTACTATTTTTTTTCATAAGCTGCTCCTAAATGCCAATTCATCATAGCTGTTTTAAAAATCCATTTGAAGAGAAGCGCCAAGAAGTTGTATGGAAAGATAGCCTTCCCTACTCAGAGGTATATCAAGATAGATTTTTTCAAGATGATGCAATCTCAGAAATTATAAATATTTTCATTGAGCCCAACCAGCTACTTGAAAGGATTAAAAATGGTTCTCAGATCCATATCGGTGAATTAGGTTTTGGATTTGGTCTAAATTTTTTTGTTACTGCAAAATTTTGGTTTGAAAACAATAAAAATTTAAACTCTCGCAACCTAGAATATCTTGCGATTGATGAGGCATTGCCGACCAAAGAACAGATACTAAAGATCATTGATAATTTTCCTGAATTTGAAGAGATCTGTAGTATTTTTTTAAAGAATTATCATCTTTCACACAATGATATTCAAAGAATTTATTTTCCATCTCTAAAAATTCGACTAACGCTTATCCAAAACGATGTTGAATCAGGATTAAAGAATCTTCTAGGGCTTGAGAATAATAAGATTGATGCTTGGTATCTGGATGGCTTTGATCCCAGTAAGAATAAATCTATGTGGAGTGATTCTGTTTTTCAATATGTGAAATTTTTATCTGCAAGAAATTCAACTTTTGGTACATTTACTTCAGCTGGTTTTGTTAAAAGAGGATTAAAAAAATTTGGATTTGAGGTGGATAAGGTCAAAGGCTTTGGGAAGAAGCGTCACAAGCTAATTGGAAGGAAATCATTAGATGCTTCAGATGCCAGTACTGAAAAAGTAAAGAAGAAAAAAATAGGCATTATTGGAAGCGGCATCGCGGCTAGCTCAGCAGCTTATGCAGCTGCACAAAATGGAGCAAATGTAGAAATTTTTGAGTCTACGAATGATATTGCTGGTGGCGCATCCGGCAATCCAGTCGCTGCAATGTATCCAAGGTTTTCAGCAAACAAATCCCCATATTCATTTCTTACTGCTCAAGGTTATTTTTTTGCTGAGAAAATATACACACAACTACCCAGCGCGTATAGAAAAACTGGTCTTTTATTCTCTCACTCAAATGATTATCAAGAGCAGTGGATGCTAGATATGCAGAATTTAAATCGAGCAGATCTCTTTGAGACAATAAATAAGAAAAAAATGAAGCAATTATATGGATTTGAGTCCCAAGGCTTATTGGTTAAAGAAGGTGGTTACTTATTTCCAAAATTGATTTGTAAGGAGATGATTACTCATCCAAACATAAAAGTTTCTTACAATCATTGTTTTGAAAATTGGTTTAAAAACAAATCCAAGATAGATATTCAGTTTATCAATCAAGAAAAAAAATCTGGTTTTGATGAATTGATTATTGCAAATGGTCCAAGTTTAGAGAAATATTTATCAGGTCTGAAAATTTCAAAAGGTCAGCTAGTTGGTTTAAAAGGTGATCAGCCAATTGATTTAGATCTTCCGATTAACTCAGCCGGTTATATTTTACCCAAGGTGAATGAGATAACTTGGATTGGCTCTACACATGAAAGAGAATTTGAAAATATGGATGTTTGTTTGGAAGCCGGACATGAGCTTATAAAGAGAACAAATAAAAACTTTGATATTACTCTTGAGGGTTTAGACAGTATGGTGATGAAAGCTAATTATAGAGTGGGCAGCAAAGACAGATTGCCGCTAGCAGGGAAGATTGAAGAAAATATTTATGCAATTGGTGGTCTTGGCTCACGAGGCTTTAGTTTGGGGCCTATACTGGGAGAGTATGTGGCATCTCTAATTAATAACTCACCAAGCCCTATATCCTCTGGGATAGCTTTGGCTGTTGAGCCACTTAGATTTAAAGATTAACTAGCAGATTTTCTACCAACATCTCTGCAGAAGGTATATCAGTTGGGGCGTAGCTTGAACCTTTTCGCCATTTGGTAAGCCCAGTCCATAGAGTTTTGTCTGATTCTTCATCCCTTACAGATATTCGTAGAAAAAATTCTGGAACAGTGTTAATTCTATCTGGTTCATAAAGATAGCTTCTATACATTGGATAGCCATAAAAACGGAAATCATCATATTTAATTTTTTCTTTTGTCGTAACACTCACATCTATTGTGATGGACGCATCTTGGGAAAATTGATGCCCTACTCCTTTCAGATATTCCTTTGCGGCATCTCCAAGATTTTCAATTAAAATTGGGTCCATCTCAACAGGTAAAAGGTCTTTATTCAATTGGATTTTAAAACTTGTTTCTTCTTCCAGTTGAAAATTATCTCGACTGTTTAACTCTGTAAATGGTGTAGAGGTGCAAGCTGCTAAAAAAGTTATAACAGTGAAAATTAAAAAGTTTCTTTTAAGTGTCATAGGTAATAGTAATCTATCAATAATATGACTAATATAATGCATTTATTTATTTAATAAACCATGTTTGAGCTAAAAGAATCTAAAAAAATTGAATTATTGGATGTAAATGCACAAGTTTACAAGCATTCAAAATTTAACACTCAACATATCCATCTAGATGCTGACAATGATGAAAAAGTTTTCATGGTTGCTTTTCGAACCATACCAGAAGATTCTACAGGCGTGGCTCACATCTTAGAACACACATCCCTATGCGGCTCGAAGAAATATCCAGTACGAGATCCATTTTTTATGATGATTAGGCGATCACTTAATTCATTTATGAATGCATTTACCTCAAGTGACTGGACTGCCTATCCCTTTGCAACTCAAAATAATAAAGACTTTAATAATTTATTAGATGTTTATGTTGATTCAGCTTTCTTTCCAAGACTAGATCCGCTTGATTTTTCTCAAGAAGGTCATCGACTAGAAATTGATAATGAAAATAAATTAGAAATTAAAGGGGTTGTGTTTAATGAAATGAAGGGAGCAATGAGTTCTCCAACAGATCAACTATGGCATGGAATGTCTAAATATCTTTTTGAAGAAACTACATATCATCATAATAGTGGCGGTGATCCTGAAAAAATTATTGATTTAACGCATGCAGATTTAGTAGCCTTCCATCAAAAACACTATCATCCAAGCAATGCTACTTTTTTTACTTTTGGTAATGTACCCATAGATGAAATCCACGATCATCTAGAAGAAAATGTCTTCCAAAAATTTACGCCTGCCTCAGAGCAACTCACAATCAATCCTGCAAAAATATTTACCAGTCCAGTGCAGGCCAGTGGTACCTATCAACCACTTCCAGGCGATGAATCAAATCATCATGTCGTTATCAGCTGGTTACTTGGCAATAGTCATGATCCTCTGAATTTATTAGAAAACTATTTTCTATCAAATATTTTGCTTGATAACTCTGCATCGCCCCTTAGAAAGGCTTTAGAGCTTTCAAAGATAGGAAAATCTCCCTCTCCATTCTTGGGAATTGAGCCTAGTAATAAAGAAATTGTATTTATGGCTGGCTTGGAAGGAGTTGGACCAGATAAGGCTATTGAAGTTGAAGAATTAATTTTAAGCACACTTCAGAAACTTGTAAAAGATGGCGTACCCCAAGATTTAATCAACTCCTCTCTTCACCAATTAGAGATTGGCCAAAGAGAGGTATCTGGAGGAGGAATGCCGTATGGATTGCAATTAATGCTTGGATGTATGAATGCATGTATACATCATGACGATCCTATTTCAATGTTAGATTTAGACGCAAACTTTACAAAACTAAAAACTTTAATATCCCAAAAAGGTTACTTAGAAGAATTGATATCAACCAGCTTAATAAAGAATCAACATAGACTTAACTATGAATTGAAACCGGATCCAAAATTTAATGAGAACTTAGAAAATTTCTTCGCATCAACACTTAAAAGTAAAGAGGAAGTTTTGACTGATAGAGATATAGAAGAAATCAATGATCTTGCCGAAGCATTGAAAGCTAGACAGGAAGCTGTTGATGATGTCGAAATCTTACCTAAAGTTACTATACAAGATATACCCTTGAAGCGAGAGTATGCATCTGCTTCCTTTCTAAAAAATAATAGATCGGTTTACGAGGTTGGAACTAACGGTCTGATGTACTCTGATTTTTTATTTCCATGCAAAAATCTTTCATCTCAAGAATTATTATTTTCATCTTTATATACTTTTATTCTCACTGAAGTCGGTCTTCGTAAAAGCTCCTATGAAGAAGTTCAAGCTCTTCAATCAAGCATTACCGGTGGTATTAATGCTACCTTTAAACTGCATACGAATAGTCAGGATGAGCCTGGAAAACTTTTCTTAAGCATTTCTTCTAAATCTTTAGAAGATAATTTCGATGCAATGGAAAAACTTGTCTTCAATACCCTAGAAAATGCGAGGTTTGATGAAAAAAACAGAATCTTGGATTTATTTAATATTTTCATTGCTCGAAATGAAGAATCATTGAATCAAAATGGTCATTTTTTAGCCATGAATTCAGCTGCAAGTAGCTTAAATACATTTTCAGCAACAGCATTTCAAATGTCTGGGCTGCGAATGCTGAATCAGTCCAAAGCAGCTATCTCAAAAATCAAAGAGATTACTGATGCGAATGAATTAATTGATACCTTAAAAAGCATTCATTCAAAAGTTTTTCACAATCCGTACAAGGTTTTTACAGCATGCTCTCCAAATGCTCTACAAGAAAAATCTATGGAATTTACAAATATTCAATCCAAAGCTGAGCAATCTCTTACAAAACCAGCAACTGAGCAGATAGGATGGATTACAGGATCACAAGTATGTTATTGCGCTGAAGCATTTCAAGGAGTACCAAGAGAACATCCTGATGCACCTGCACTTTCTGTTTTGGCAACTGTCTTAAGGAATGGCTTTCTGCACACAGCAATTCGTGAAAAAGGTGGGGCATATGGAGCAGGTGCAATAAATGATACTTCAACCAATACTTTCAAATTCTTTTCTTACAGAGATCCAAAGTGCACAGAAACCTTTGTTGCATTTAAGGAAGCTGTCGAATGGTCGAAAACATCGATTACCAATCAACATCTTGAAGAAGCAATTCTGGGAGTTGTATCATCTATTGATAAGCCTCTTTCACCTGTTGGTGAAGCAAAAAATGACTTTAATTTTAATCTAGAGAATATCTCAACCAAAGAACGACTAGAAATGAGACAACGAGTTATTAATTGCTCAATTGAAGATTTGATCAGAGTAAGTAAAAAATATCTTACCGGGGATTCTAACAAATCTATTCTTGCAGGAGAGTCATATAGAGAAGAGGCATCTTCACAAGGCTTAACTTTAAAGGAGGTTTAGTCCTAAAAAAAGAAAAACCTTTTTTTCTTAAGTTCTTTTGCGCATCCCCAGTATTGCTCTTGATACATATTGGATCTTACCTGAACTCTATCGGCAACCCTAATTAACCATTGTTTCTTTCTATAGGTTTTCTTTTTAAATCCTGTGTAACCCTCATGATATGCAAGATAAAGTGACCGAGCGTCTGTCGCTGAAAAGCCTTGATAGAAGCCTTTGCTTGCATACCATCCTACAAAATCAGCTGAATCACTAAAATTTGTTCTTTTAGCTCTAGAGTTTCCAGTTTCATCCTTGTAATCTTGCCAAGTATTTTTTAAAGCCTGCGAATAGCCAACAGATGAAGATGGTCTAAGCCACGGAATGACTCCTAATAACTTTGTTCTCTCTGGTTTTATCTTGGCTTGAAAGCTTGATTCTTGGTGAATGAATGCCATTAGAACATAAGGGGGAAGTTTCCATCTTTTTTCTGATTTAATTGCGGCTTTATACCAACTTCTCTTTTCTTGGAAAATTTTACAAATGTTATCTGGCCTTTCTGGAGGCGAGCTTACGCATGAAGAAAGAACCAGCGTGAATATAATTAAGAAGCTATATGAATTTTTTTGGATCATCTACAAAAGTATTTATATCGACAGCATCAACAATTCTAACACCAAGAGTTTTTGCTTTTTCAAGTTTTGAACCAGCATTTTCACCAGCAATCAAATAATCTGTTTTTTTTGAAATGGAGCTTGTAACTTTTGCGCCCTCTGACATCAATAAGTTTTTTACTTCATCGCGAGACATTGGTGCTATTTTTCCAGTAATTGCAATCTGTAAACCGAAAAACTTCATATCTTTATTAGAAGTTTTGATATCTGGGTTGATTATGTGCAAACATGGCAGCAATGTTTCTAATGATGCTGTATTTTCATCATCACAAAAATAATCTGAAATCTTGGCTGCTACTCTTGGTCCTATGTCAGGAACCGCGATTAAATCTTCAAATGAAGATTTTTGTATAGCTTCCATACTACCAAAAACATTAGCCAGATTTCTTGCGGTTGTTTCACCAACCTCCTCAATACCTAGAGAAAAAACTAACTTATACAATTCAACTGATACTGACTTGTCTATAGATTTTATTAGGTTATCAACAGACTTCTCTCCAAATCTTTCTAACTTTTCAAGCTCAGCTCGATGCTCTTTTAGAGAATAAATATCAGCAAAATCTTTTATAAATTTTTTATTAATCAATGCAAACAATATTTCTTGACCAAGCCCATCAATGTCCATTGCCTTTTTTGCAACGAAATGAGTGAATTTGCCTTGAAAAATCTCTGGGCAGTTGTTCCCACCTGAGCATTTAATAAAAGGAGTATCCAGTTGTTCTTCTGATATATTTAAGCTAATTGACTGATTTGTTTCTAGAAATTTTTGAGCTTCATACTTACTTGCAAATTTCTTTACTGGTTTAGATTTGCTTGAATCAATAACCGTCCACTCAGACTGATAATTTAACACTATTGGTGAGTGGCAGCATGGACATTTTTGGGGAGCCTCAACTGCATTTGCACGATTTTTCTTTTTTGGTATAACCCTAACCATTTTAGGAATTACGTCTCCTGCCCGCTTGATTACCGCAACATCCCCGACTCTAGGGTCCAATCTTTTTAGTTCATCAAGATTGTGAAGAGTGCAATTACTAACATTTACACCACCTACATTAACTGTTTTAAGTTTTGCAACAGGAGTCAAAATACCAGTTCTGCCAACTTGAAATTCTATATTTTCAATTTCTGTTAAAGCTTCTTCAGCTGGAAATTTATGTGCGATAGCCCACCTAGGTGATCTAGCTATTTGTCCAAGTTGTTTTTGAAAAGTTAACTCATTAACTTTAAATACAACACCATCAATCTCAAATGGAATATTGTCTCTAGAAGATTCGATTTCCTGAAAATACTTAAGGCATTCATCCACAGAGACAGCTAATTTATTTAGACTATTAACTGGTAGCCCCCATGATAAAAAAACTGAAAATATTTCTTGTAAATCAATAAATTCTTTTCCCTGGCATAATCCTATGCCATGGGCAAAAAAAGCTAATGGCCTTCCGCTAGTAATTGCAGGGTCTAATTGCCTTAAACTGCCAGCTGCAGCATTTCTAGGATTTGCAAATACTTTCTCGCCATTTTTGTTAGCTCTTTGGTTTAAAGCATCAAAGTCAGACTTTCTTATAAACACTTCGCCCCTTACCTCAAGCAAATCTGGAAATGAACTTTCAGATTCTTTTAGTGTAAGTGGAATAGATCTAATCGTTCTAATATTAGATGTAATATCCTCCCCTATAGTTCCATCTCCTCTTGTTACTCCTTTGGTAAGAATGCCCTTCTCGTAAATCAAAGAAACTGCAGCGCCATCCATCTTAGGCTCACAAAAATAATCTATTTGCTTGTCTGTGCCTAAATTTTTAAGAATTCGATCATTAAAATTTTTTAAATCTTCTGCATTAAAGGCATTAGCGAGCGAGAGCATTTGTTGAAAATGTCTAAAAGTAGCAAAATCATTTTCAGGTTTGATTCCAACTCTTTGTGATGGAGATTCGGGAGTAATCCAATCTGGATGTTTGGACTCAATTTGTTTTAACTCCCGAAATAACTCATCGTACTGTTGATCAGATATTGAGGGATCATCAAGAATATAATACTCATAATCATGGGAGCGAATTGTTTTCAGAATAGTAGTATATCGATGGCTTAACTTATTCATTATGCAGATATATTTTTTATAGAGTTAAGATGACTAATTTCTTGAGCTTTTGATTTTAAGTGCTCAATCATTTGCTTGCTTAGAGGTGCTTTTGCTGAATCACAAATACTGGCATGCAGTTTCTCTGAAATACTTGAAGCAGACTCAAGCATTATTTCAAATGCTTTAATGGGATCATTAGCTTGATATAAATCTAAAGCCATCAAAAGCACATGCGTCTCAGTGCCTGTCTCAAGAAGACCGGGATTTATGCCACTCGCAATTCTGTAAAGCTCCTTACCACTTAAATCTTTGTAACTAAAAAAACCATCAGCATATTTAGCATCTAAATTTTTTAACAAAGTGAGAACTTGATTCATATCAAAGTTTGATTTGTCCATAGATACTAAATATAGAATAATTAATTCCTGCTCCTGGATTAAGTTATCATAATCTTGAAATTCTAAGGTTCCTTGCTCTAACTCTCCTTCAAAAAGCATAGATTGAGAATCATCAATGGAATTTTGAAGTAATTTTCGAGTGAATAATGGTCTAAAAAAAAGGTACAAAATTACCAGAAAGAGAACTGCAGCCCCAGCTACTAAGATAATTTGTATGTTGCTTGGCATCCTATGAAGCAGCTAACTTAAGCGCTTCTTTCACGTCAACTGAAACCACACGAGAAACTCCTGCCTCCTGCATGGTGACTCCCATCAAATGATCGCTTTTTTCCATGGAGATTTTATTATGGGTAATAAATATAAACTGGACTCTATCAGACATTTCTTCAACCATAGCTACAAACCTTGTAGCATTTATATCATCTAAAGGTGCATCAACCTCATCTAACATACAGAATGGAGCTGGGTTTAGTTCAAATAATGCAAATACCAAGGAAAGCGCGGTCATGGCTTTTTCTCCGCCAGAAAGTTGCGAGATGGTCGCATTTTTTTTACCAGGTGGTTGAGCAGCTAGTGTGATTCCCGAATTAAAAGAATCTCCATCTATTAGTTGAAGAGCAGCTTTACCTCCACCAAATAGTTTAGGAAAAATCTCCTGTATTTTGGAATTTACAGCATTAAAACTTTCATCAAACTTCATCTTAGATTCAACATCTATTTTTTTAATAGCGCTTTGTAGTTTATCCAAGGCTTCATTTAAATCCTCCAACTGAGAGTCAAGTTCATCTATGCGCTTGGATTCCTCAGCAATCTCATCTGGGGCTGCCAAGTTAATAGCTCCTAAGGAAATAATAGAAGACTGAGTTGATGCCAATGATGATTCTAGATCCGAAAGATCCATTGCTTCATAATCTCCAAGATTAAGATCAGCAATTGAAATTCCAGCTTTTTTTAATGTCTCTGAAGCATTATCCAAATTCACCTCAAATGTTCTTAGATCAAGTTTTAAATTATTGAGTTTTTCTTCTAAAGAGCGAAGATCTAAAGCAGCAATAGATTTTTTATTTTCAACGTCTTGAATAGAAGCATCAACAACAGATTGTTTTTGGCGAATTGAATTTAATTCTGATTCTGCAGTAGAGCTTTTTTCAACCAGTGCTGATAAATCATTTTCTGCCTTCAATTTATTTTCTTTTGCTTGGCCTAATTGCTCAGAAATTTCATTTTGTCTAAGCAAATATTCATTAGTTATATTCTTAGATTGCGCTGAAGTAATTTTCAGAATATTTGTTAATAAATCTTTAAGCTCAGCTGCTTTGCTGCGAATAGAATCTGCGCTGGGACCAAAATCTTTCAGTCCCTCTGAAATAGCATCCAATAATTTCATTGCTTTTTCTTTTGGGCTTAGATTTTCTATGCTTGATTCATTATCTAGGGCTTCGGCATAGCGATCTTTTGCTCTAGATAAACCTTCTTCGTATCCGAGAATAGCCTTATTGATGTTTTGAAGATTGGTTTCATATCTAGCTATCTCTGAACCAATGGTATAAAAATTCTTTTGAGCAACTTCAAATGCAGACAAGACAGAAGCATGCTCTGTTTTGATTTGATCGATAGATGCTTGATGAGTATTCACTTCTGCAGATTTAACACTAACCTGGTTGCTTAACTGAGAAATTTTTGAACTTAAGGAATCTTTTTTAGCTTTAGCGCTTAAAGTATTTAAAATTGAAATTTTTAATTTGAGTTCTTTTTCTTCAACTTGAAGCTTTTTATACTTTTCAGCTGCTTTGGCTTGGTTTTGCAGGCGGTTAATGAGCCTTTGAATTTCATCCCTAATATCTTTGACTCTAGATAAATTTTCTTTAGTTTTTTTAATTCTTTGCTCTGTTTCTTTTCTTCTTTCCTTGTATTTTGAAATTCCGGCTGCTTCTTCTATAAAAACCCTCATTTCCTCGGGTTTTGCACTTACTATTTTTGATACCATGCCCTGCTCAATAATGGCGTAGCTTCTTGGTCCAAGACCGGTACCAAGAAAAATATCCTGAACATCTTTACGCCTGCATCGTGTGTTATTCATTGAGTAATGCGACTGTCCATCCCTGGTCATCATTCTTTTTATTGAAATTTCATTATATTTAGCGAACTCACCACCTAATTTGCCCATTGAATTGTCAAATAAAAGTTCAATGCTGCATTGACCAGATGGCTTCCTTAAATCTGAACCATTAAAAATAACATCGGACATGGACTCCCCTCGTAAGTTCTTTGCAGATAACTCTCCAAGAACCCATCTAACAGCATCAATAACATTAGATTTACCGCATCCATTTGGGCCGACAACTGCAACCATATTTGTAGGGAAAGATATCCTCGTGGGATCCACGAAACTTTTGAATCCAGCCAGTTTAATGTGTTTGAGCTGCATTAAATATATCCTTTACCCATTTTAAACTATTGTTCCTTTTTTAACCATTCGTTCGCATAAAAAAATAGCTCATCTTGATTATCTTTTGAGTACTTCAGATCAAGCGATTTGAAGGCTTGAAAAGCTGCGTTATTGCATTGAGCTAGAGCTTCAACCTTAATCATTTCTTGCTGCAAAAAAGCTGAAGTAATATCAAAACCTCTCACCAAAGAATTTGTTTTATCTAATCTAAAAAGTTGATTAATATCTGGGGAAATGATTTCTTTAGTGGCTATATTTACCTCAGGTCCGCCAGGAATAGACACAAAAAATTGCAACGACTGCAAGCTACAATTTGAAGGATTTTCGATGCTTATAAGAAGTGATGAGTTTGCAAGGTCTGGGTATTTTTCGTCTCTCAAGTCAGCCAATAGATTAAAGATTGGAACTTGAAAAGCCTCTGAAATAAACTGTGAATTCAAGGTCTTAAGAATGCTCTCTGCAGAATTAAATGATCGAACTTCTAGAGCCTTATAAAAAACTTGAACTCCAAGCATAAAAGAATCATCTTCTGATGATGTGTTTTCTAAATACTGCACAATATAAGAGCTATCAAATTCTTTGTTGCTTGAAATAGTTTTATAAATTGATTCTGATTGTGTAACTTGAACCCATGAGCCTATTAAAGAGTTGGATGAGAGAAAATTTAAAATAAATCCTCCAAAAATTAAGAATGAAATCAAAAATACAATAGATTTTTGATTTGACAGTGGTTGCAGGAGATAAGAAATTATAGGTAATAATAAAATGACTGAAACAGCGATAATAATTAACATTAAACTCTTCGCTTTATAAAAAATATTATTAACATTAAGGCAAGGAATATAAATGGTCCAAACCACAAAAAGTAATTAGAGCCTTCTAGCGCGGGCCTATAATTTGAAAAACTACCAAACCTTTCTGAGACATATTTTTTAATTTCTGTATCAGTTGAGCCATCAAGAATTAATTCATAAACCTTATTTTTTAAATCTCGAGAAACCGGTACATCAGAACTAGCGATGCTTCCACTTGTACATTTTGGACATCTGATCTCTGAAATCAATGAGTAGAATCTTTTCTCCTGCATAGAATCTTCAAATTCATATACCATCTGATTATATGCATAAGTGGAAAGGATAAAAAAAGAAAATAGCGTGAGGCATTTTCTAATCATCATGATCCTTGCTTAGCTTTTGTGATTAAAGGAAGAAAAATCGTTTCCCATTTGGTTTGATTCAATTCACCCTGGATATGTCCTACAACTTGATTATTCACAATTAGATATGACTCAGGCGCACCAGTAACCCCAAGATCAAATGCTAAGTCACCTCTCGGGTCATATATTGAAAACAAGTAAGGGTTGCCGTGTCTTTGAAGCCAAGCATTTGCCTTAGAATCTGAATCTTTATAATTTAAGCCGATAATTTGAATATTTTTCTCAGCCAACTGAGTTAAAAAAGGATGTTCGACAAGACAGGTGATACACCAACTTGCCCATACATTGATAAGTTTGATTCCATCTAAAGACTCAGTATTTACTGGGTCTCCATTCAAATCATTCAGCTCAAATGATGGAAAATTTTTGGACTCGAAATTAGAAAATTTAATATCCTCATCAACTAAAAGCACCTTCGCAAAGAAAACTAGAACTAGGATTGGAAGTATTACTATCAAAAATCTAAGTGACTGATTCATGATGCTTTCTTCTTAAAAATTGTAAGCAACATTCCGAGTACCATTAAAGCGGCTGAGAACCAAATCCACTTAATAAAATAATTAATCTTTAATGAAAATGTCCAGGTACCATTATCTAGCTGATCACCAATTGTTAAATATGTGTCTTTAAGCACGGATGCATGAATGGCAGATTCAGACGTAATCTGGCCTCTTGTAGCATATTTTCTTTTTTGCGGGTTTAAAGATATTTCTCTTCCATCCTGCAACAATGAAACCTGAGCAGAAATAACATCATGATTGGAAGCTTTAAAAACTCGAATGTCGTTAAAAGAAAACTCTCGTACTGAATCGTTTATTGATATAGATTGACCAGGCGCAAGATTTAAATTCTTCTCATAGCTAAGAATGCTATTCATTGATACTGCAAAAAATAATAAGCCCAAACCTATGTGCGCAATTGCGCTGCCTTTGTTAATAAATTTTTTTGTTAAAAAAATTATTAATGGTCCTTGTTAGATAGCTGCAAAGAATCAATGAGCCAGAAAAAATTCCTATATATGCAAGAATAGAAAAAATATTTGTAACTTGCCATATTAGATATAAAGATAGCAGAGATAGCATTGTTGGAGCAAAGATGGTGATCAGCAATGCTTTTAAAGGCATCGAGCGCTGCCATAATGCATCAACTGAAATCATAATAAATGCAGCGGCTATAAGGATTAATGGAGCAAAAATTGTATTGTAATATGGGGGGCCGATGCTGACTTTTTCCCCACTGATAGACTCGATTATCAATGGATAGGTAACCCCAAGAAAAATAGAAAAAATACTAGTAATCATCAATATATTATTCATCGAAAGAAATGATTCCTTTGAGCCCGTGACAACTAATTTTGAAGAATTCAAAGCAGGTAGACGATAAGCAAAAATTGTCAGTGCGAGCAATGTAATGAGGCCTGAAAAACTTAAAAGATATAATCCTCTTTCCGGATCATTGGCAAATGAATGGACGCTATCAATGATTCCAGATCTCACAATAAATGCCCCAAACAAACTTAAGGCAAAAATTAAAATTCCTAAAAACATGGTCCAAGTTTTAAGTACATTTGATTTTGAAGCTGCAAATAATGAATGCATAAATGCTGTTGCAGCGAGCCATGGCATCAGGGCGACATTTTCTACAGGATCCCAAAACCAATATCCTCCCCAGCCCAATTCATAGTAAGCCCACCAACTCCCGAGAGTGATGCCAATGGTAAGAAAAATCCACGCAACAAAAGACCAATTTCTAATATCTTGCTCCCATTTCAATTCAAAATCACCATTCAGCAAATATGCCGTAATAAAACTAAAGGAAATCACAAACCCTACATACCCCAAATAAAGCATTGGCGGATGTATGGCTAAGGCTGGATCTTGCAAAACTGGATTTATATCTGCGCCTTCAAGAGCTCCAAATGGCATAATTCTCTCAAAGGGGTTAGATGTTAATAGCAAAAATAGCAAAAAGCCTAAAATAATTACACTCAACATTAACAAGGTTAATTTTTTCAAAGGGTGACTTTTATCAAGCGAATTTATGAATAGGATGCTCCAAGCTGTTAAAAATACTATCCAAAGAAACATCGAACCTTCATGCGCACTCCATATTGAAGTTACCTTATAGAAAATAGGTAATTGAGAGTTTGAGTGGCTAGCTATATATGCTATTGAAAAATCATCGCTTATGGCGAGATAAACATAAATGCCAAATGAAATAAAAACTAGCCAGCAGGCTTGGTTAAATAACCTCATTGAGAGGATTAATTGATTTGGATGAATTTTGGTAAAAAAGAATGCTAGATTAAAAATCAATACAAGGCTTAGCAACAAAACAGCTGAAAGGGATAGAAAATGTGCAATCTCCCCAATCATACTTTTGCTTCATCTATAGCCAGCTCAGGGGGCATATAATTCTCATCATGTTTAGCAAAAATTTCTTCTGCTTCAAACATGCCATTTAAAAAATACCCAAGGATGACGACTCCGCTGTCCTCTTTAAATAAATCAGGCGGAACTCCCTCAAAGGTTACTGGAACTTCTTTTATAAAATCTGTGACTAGAAATCTAATGATTGTTCCATCTCTTTTGATTGATCCATTCTTAACCATTCCACCTAACTTGATCCTGTATCCAGATTTAATATCTGCCT
>QBVY01000018.1 GCA_003283765.1 SAR86 cluster bacterium AG-313-N18 | reverse complement strand
AAATTCTCCAGAAGGTAAATTTCTAAAATCTCTAAGAGACTTACTTCTGATTGTTTTGGCTTTAGGAATTTCTACTGGTGTATTTTATGTAGGGTTTAGATTAATTCGATTTCTTATTTAGATTTATGGACACGCTTTTTACTAAAATTATTAATAAAGAAATTCCTGCAGATATTATTTTCGAGGACGATCTTTCTCTTGTCTTTAAGGATATTAATCCCCAGGCCCCAACACATTTATTAATCATCCCGAAAAAACCGATTCCAAAGCTTTCAGATGCAACTGAAGAGGACAAAGCTTTGCTTGGTCATTTAATGTGGATTGCAGGAGAAGTTGCTCGAGATCTTGGGTTGGATGAAACCTTTAGACTTGTTACAAATAATGGAGCTAAGGCTGGACAGAGTGTTTTTCATCTTCACTTACATCTTATTAGCGGAAGACCTCTTTCATGGCCTCCTGGTTAAACTCATGGGTATTGAAGAAAGGCTAGATCGATTAGAGTCTTTAGATGAGATTAGGCAACTTGCAGCTAAATACTCAGTAACCTTAGATATGCGTGATTTAGATATGCATGTAAATTTATTTGTCCCTGATGTGAGAGTCGGAAAAGAGGAGGCTGGTCGACAAGCGCTAAAGAAATGGGCAGATGCGACTTTTAGAGATCAATTCGCTGGCACTTCACATCACATAGGAAATCACATCATAGATTTTGAGTCACCTGATTCAGCCATAGGCTTGGTTTATTCTAAAAATGAACATGAGACTGAGACTGAATGGGTTATCATGCAAATGCTATATTGGGATTCATATAACAGAGTTGATGGAAGATGGCTTTTTAAAAAAAGGCTTCCAATGTATTGGTATGCCACTGATTTAAACAAACCCCCTCTTGGTGATAAGAAGATGCGTTGGCCAGATCAGGAAAATTATGAGGGATTTTTTCATGACCTATTTCCATCTTGGAAAGAGTTTTGGAGTAGCGAATATATCCGTAATAATGATGTAGCAGAACCTGTGGAGGCTAATTCATTTTTAAAAGCTCTGCGTCGAGGTGCAAACCCTGGAAAGCTAAGAGTTAAATAAATAAGCTACAATGCCTAGAAAAAAAATCAAGCCACCAATGCCTAAAACAAATATTCCTAAGCTTTTTATCGTTTGTGTATCTTCACTCATACATTCAGTATAACCATCTAGCATTTCTATAATCAACAATGAATTCAGAAACAAGATTAACTTTTCCGCTTGATGTAGTCCCAAAATCTGGAAGTCTGCATGCAATTAATGAGCATGTGCGTTGGATCAGAATGCCATTGCCGATGTCATTGAACCATATCAACCTTTGGGGTTTAGGCACACAAGATAACCTAACTTTAGTGGATACAGGGATGCATCTTGATGACACTAAAAATGCATGGGTTAATTTAATTGATAGCGAAAACCTTTCGATAAGAGATGTGGTTGTCACTCACATGCATCCTGACCATATTGGCATGGCAGGTTGGTTTGTAAAAAAATATAACACAACATTTAGCATGAGCAGAACTGATTATCTCCAATGTCGAATGCTATCAGCTGACACTGGGGATAGTGTTCCACATGATGCAATTGATTTTTACACTCAAGCTGGAATGACAGAGGAGCAGATTAAATCTTTTACAGAGAGATTTGGTTTTTTTGGTTCTATCATTCATCCCTTACCCCAATCATATAATCGATTAAAAGAGGGTGATGTCATAAACATCAATGGCATCGATTGGCTTGCGATAGAGGGTCGTGGACACACAATGGAGCATCTATGTTTCTTTTCTAAAGAATTAAACATGTTTATTAGTGGCGATCAACTTCTTCCAACTATTAGTTCTCATGTTGGAACTTTTCCGACAGAGCCTGATGCTAACCCAGTAGAGGATTGGATTTCTTCTTGCCACAAGCTCATTGAACAGTTGCCTGAAGACGTATTGGTTTTGCCTGCTCATGGAAGACCATTTATTGGTGCCCATAAAAGACTTAATGCACTAATTAATCATCACGAGCAATCTTTAGAAAAACTTCATGCTGTTCTAACTTCTCCAAAAAGAGCAGTGGATGTTTTTGATGTTCTCTTCAAAAGAGAGATAGATGATAGCAACTTAATTATGGCAACAGGTGAATCTCTTGGCCATTTAAATTGTTTGATTTATAGAGGTTTAGTTAAAAAATCTCTAGACAACAATCAATGTTGGTATGAGCAAATCTAAACTTTCAGCAGAGGCAAAAGCCTGGATTCTTTATGATGGAGGTAATTCTGCATTTGCAACAACTGTAATTGCAGCATTTTTCCCAATTTTTTTTAATGACTTTTGGGCATCTGGTCTAGAGGCTGAAGTTAAAACTGCTTATCTTGGTTGGGGTTTAACAATCTCTAATTTAGTACTGTTATTTACTTCTCCATTCATTGGTGCAATTACAGATGTTTCCAGAACTACTAAGATTCTTTTCACTGGGTTTGGTGCAATATCGATTATTTCAGTTGCAGTTTTGTATTTTATTCCTGCAGGTTCGTGGCTTCAGGCTTTGATATTTTTTGGTATTGCTAATTATTGTTTTGCAGCAGGTAATACCTTGTACGATAAGATGCTCGTTCAAGTTTCTGATGAGAGTAATATCGCTAGAATATCCAGCTATGGGTTTGCATTTGGTTATCTAGGAGGCGGTTTATTATTTCTTATAAATGCTGCCATGACAATCAAGCCAGAATTTTTTGGACTTTCTTCCGTAGCCGATGCTGTTAGATGGTCTTTCTTAAGTGTTTCGCTTTGGTGGACTTTATTCTTAATTCCAATTCTATTGAAGATTCAAGATAAAGGGGTTAGTTTGCCTGGATCTCATTTTAAACTTGCTTATTTAAAAGTTTTCAACACCCTGAAAACAGTTTCCACTAAGAAAAATGTATTTATCTTTTTGCTTGCTTTCTTTTTATACATAGATGGCGTTCATACAATCATGGCAATGGCAGCAGATTTTGCTCTTAATTTAGGCTTGCCAAGCAGTGATGTAATTATTGCGCTTATATTGGTTCAATTTGTTGCTTTTCCGACAACTCTATTGTGGTCAAAATTTGCTTATAGGTTTGGTGATAAAAATACTTTGCTCTTTACAATCTCCTTGTATCTTATAGTGATCGCATATTCTGCTTTTCTTTCGAATGCAATCGAGTTTTATATTCTTGCTTCAATGGTTGGGGCTATTCAAGGTGGCATTCAATCGATTTCAAGAAGTTATTATGCAACTCTAATTCCACAGGACGAATCTGGTGAATACTTTGGTTTTTATAATATGTTTGGTCGTGCTGGAGCATTTATGGGTCCAGCCTTAGTAGCAATTTTTGTTACTTTTTTTCAAGATACAAGATATGGCTTGATACCTATTGCAGCACTGTTTATCATGGGCGCTTTAATCCTTGTAAAAGTTAAAAGTAACTATGAATCTTCTCAGTCGTAATTCAATTATTTTATATAGTTTACTGGGTTTAGTTAGTTTATTTTTAGCTGGTTTTATTAGAAACTTTCTTCAATTTGATACTTGGTTAGAAATTCTCATCACTTCATGTGTCATCATTCCAATGTATATGTTTGCGAGAAAAATTTTTTCAAAATTCTTGCAAAGTTAATGGAAAAGTTAGCTCAAATACTCCAAGATTCCTTCCCCAAACTTAGAGAAAGACAAGAGGGAGAAACAACACCTGAGTACTTAAATTATATTAACACTGTTGTTAATCAAGCTCATCAAGAAATTCTTCTGTTAAGCCCTTTTTATAAAATATCTGAAATTTTTAAGAGTAGGGATCCACTCTCATTAGAAGACATCAAAATTATTTTTAAAGAAGTTGATAAATATAACTCTTGTTAGAACTTAATAAAATTAAATATGCATGCCTGATTAATGTTTGGGTGTATGATTTCTTTTATGAATTGGTACAGGATTAAAACTTCATTTATTGGTATTAAGCGGCTAATCACTTTATCAAAAGAAGATAAGCAAGCATGCATCGATGCGTATAAATTTTTTCAACGTATGCAAGATGGTGAAAAAACTGAAACTGCGGATGAGACAAAGGCTGTCGCAGCCTATTACAAAGTTTTAAATAATATGCTTTCAGTTTTTGATTTAGAGAAACTATACATACCTCCGCAACTAGATGATACGCAGGGACTTTACGGCAATCAGTTGCTTTGTGAACAGGATCTTTTAGACAATCTTAATTTAAGCAATCCAGCATCATCACATCTTTTGGATATGGGCTGTGGTAGAGGAAGGATTGCTCATTATTTAGCGTCACTTACTGGTGGGGAGGTATCAGGCTACAACATCGATCCCAATCAAATTGAAAATGCTGAGGATTGGGCAAATGAAACTCAAATGACTCATCGTCTTCATTTTAAGGTAGGAGATCATCATGAGCCTTTAGATTATGATGCAGAAAGTTTTGATGGTTGCTTTTCAATACAAGCCGTATGGCCTTTTTTTAAAAAAGAAGAATTAGATGACTGTGCTCAGGAAATGTTTAGAGTTTTGAAGCCGGGATCTAGGTATGCTTGCTCAGAGTACTTGCTTTCCCCATACTTTGATTGGGCCAATGAAGAGCATGCTAGCCTTCATAAAAATTATTTACCTACATTGGCTGCTACTCAATCAATGTATCCAGCTGACGTTTGTAATGCATTGGAAAGAGCTGGCTTTAAAATCATCTTATCTGCTCCATCTAAAAGTCCTGCATGGCCAATTTGCGAGCAGAAAAGAAATTTAATTTGGCGCGTAAGAAAAGTTATTAGATTTTTACAACGCATAAAATTAATGCCTGCATGGGTTGAAGAATCACTAGACTTATTGCAAACGGGAGGACAGTCATGGACTGACGCAGAAAAGGCTAAGATTGCTGATTTGAATTGGAGAATTGTTGCTGAGAAGCCAGCAGTTAACTTCTAGATAATACTTCTTTTAAAAGTTTAGGTTTGTCTGTAATAATTCCATTTACGCCAAGATTGATTAGTTCTTGCATTGTCTCCTCATCGTTAATTGTCCATACATGTATTTTCAAACCTAAACTTTGAACAAATTTTACAAATCTTTTTGTCACTAGCTTAATGCCATATTGATATATAGGAATTTGCAGACAATCTCCTTGAATTGTTTTTTTATAAAGCCCAAAGCTTGATAAAAGAAGTTTTAATACTTCAATTGGTCCCATTGAAAGGCATGTTTCAGGATAATGTTCTTTTACTAATTTCAATCTCTTACTGCTGAAACTTGCTATACATATTCTATTAAATGCACCTAAGTCTTTTATGACTTCCATGGTTGGTATTGCAACTTCATCTGTTTTTACATCAATCTGAAAAAAAGCATTTGGAAATTTTTTTAATGCAGCTTCTAGCGTTGGGATCTGATACGAATCAAATAATCTTAATTGATTAATTTCTTCGCTGTGAAGGGTATTAAAAAGTAAGTCTTTTCCCAGCAACCTAAGCAGGTCATCGTCATGGAAAATGAAAGGTATTCCATCAGCAGATAATTGTACATCTGTTTCTATGTATGAAGAGCCAAGTTCCAATGCATACTCAAATGATTCTAGGGTATTTTCTGGGGCCTCAATACTGCCACCTCTATGAGCAGAAATAGCTATACCCGCATGCTTTAGATATGGATGAACAGACATTTCATTATTGTACTTAGATTGGTGTAAAATCACTAAGATCTATTAAACGATTGTAGGTAAAATATTGTTAAATATGACTGAGCAAGATATCTTAATGCAAGAGGGAATGAACCTGCTATACAGCGGCATGGTCGTTGTTTTTAGTTTTCTGCTTTTGCTAATCATTTCAGTAAACCTATTAAGAATTCTGTTTTCGTCATCACCCGTGGAAAATACCTCAGAGTTATCAGTAACTATTAAAAATGATTCACATCATAAAATAATTAAAGAACTTCTCGGAGGTATCCGGTCATGAGCGAATCTAAGAAAATTGGAGTGACAGAGGTTGTTTTAAGGGATGCTCATCAATCCCTATTGGCAACTAGGTTTAGATACCATGATATGGAAGCAGCTTTAAAAAATCTTGATGATGTAGGCTTTTGGTCAGTTGAATCATGGGGTGGCGCAATCTTTGATTCGTGTATTAGATATCTGGGCGAAGACCCATGGGAGAGGATTAGAAAAATAAAATCTATGATGCCTAATACTCCCCAACAGATGCTTTTGAGAGGGCAGAATTTATTAGGCTATAAACACTATGCTGACGATGTTGTAAACAAATTCGTAGAGTGCTCTAAAGAAAATGGAGTTGATGTATTCAGAGTATTCGATGCATTAAATGATCCGAGAAATATGCATCAAGCTTTGCAAGCAGTGATTGGAGTTGATGGTCATGCACAAGGTACTATTTCATATACAACCAGCCCTGTGCATACAATTGATCTTTGGGTTGATCTTGCTAAAAATATTCAAGATATGGGTGCCCATTCTTTAGCTATCAAAGACATGGCTGGATTGCTCAAGCCTTATGTGGCGTTTGAATTAGTTTCAAGATTAAAAGATGAGCTTGAAATTCCAATTCATATGCACTGCCATGCAACTACAGGTATGTCTGTTGCAACAGGTGTAAAAGCAATTGAGGCAGGTCTAGATAACATTGATACTTCTATTTCCTCAATGAGCATGACATATGGCCACACACCAACCGAAACATTAATTGGTATCCTTGATGGCACCAACAGAGACACTGGTCTAGATTTGGACAAATTAACTCCAATTGCTGAACATTTTCAAAAAGTAAGAAAAAAATATAAAAACTTTGAAGGTTCGTTGAGAGGGGTTGATGCTCGTATTTTAGCCTCGCAAGTTCCAGGTGGAATGTTAACGAATCTTGAGAATCAGCTCAAAGCCCAGGATTCTATCGATAGGTTTGATGAGGTAATTAGTGAGATTCCAAAAGTTAGAGAAGACTTAGGTTACATTCCATTAGTAACTCCCACATCTCAAATTGTTGGGACTCAGTCAGTCATAAACATACTTTCTGGTTCAAGATATTCAACTGTGACAAATGAAGTTAAATCTTTGCTTAAAGGAGAATATGGAGCAACTCCAGCACCGGTCAATAAAGACTTACAACAAGAGGGTATTGGTGATAGCGCAGTAATTACATGCAGGCCTGCTGATGTGCTGACTGATAATTATCAATCAGTAGAAGATGAGTTCAAGCAGGTGCTTGATAAAAAAAATATTACAACTGATGCATCGGTTGAAAATATTCTTATCTACGCAATGTTTCCAGAAATTGGACTCAACTTTCTAGAAAATGCTGATAATCCTGATTATTTTGAGCCTGAGCCCATAGATATTGTTGAATTGACTGATTCTTCCTATCTAGTGACTGTGGATGATCAGGAATATTCTGTAACCTTGAAAGCAGATAACTCTGTCGCAATCAATGATGGATCGCAGGTTAATCAAGTTATACCCACTCCGTCTGTTCAAGCCAGCACTGGCGAAGTGGTTGCGGCTCCATTGGGCGGGAATATATTTAGAGTAATTATTTCAGAAGGAGAATCTGTCGATGCAGACTCAACCATTTTAATTTTAGAAGCAATGAAAATGGAAACAGAAATTAAAGCTCCTTCTGCTGGAGTTATTGGAAACATATTTGTAAAACCAGGGGATAGCGTGAAACCAGGCACTCCTTTGTTTGAAATTATAAGCTAATGAATCTTGAAGCCATATTCTCAAATTTAGGGATTTTTAGCTTAACATCAGGTCAATCTATTATGCTGGTAGTAGGGTTGGTGATACTTTATTTGGCCATCAGTAAAAAATTTGAACCTTTATTGTTGTTGCCTATTGGTTTTGGTGCAATTCTTACCAACATTCCTGAAATTGGTCTAGCACTTAGCCCAATAGAGAAGTTAATCTATTTTTCAAATCCTGAAGAATTAACTGGAGCGCTTTCTTTAATTGGGATGGGTGAGGCTGAGTCTTTATCTTCATTCTTGAAAACAGCTTCCCATTCACAGTTGTGGCTGCTAAATGAATATGCAGCAGAGCTGGGATATAAGGCTGGTATTTTAAATACTTTTTATTCTGTAGCTATCGGTTCAGGTGTTGCACCCTTGGTAATTTTTATGGGTGTAGGGGCCATGACTGATTTTGGGCCAATGCTTGCTAATCCTAAAACATTAATCCTAGGAGCTGCTGCTCAATTTGGTATTTTTGCAACAGTCATTGGAGCTTTGATTTTAAACAAGTTTGGAGTAGTTTCCTTCACGCTTAAACAAGCAGCTGCAACTGGTATTATCGGAGGAGCGGATGGTCCAACTGCAATTTATGTTTCATCTATATTAGCCCCAGAACTCCTCGGCGCAATTGCAGTAGCAGCATATTCTTACATGGCATTAGTGCCATTAATCCAACCTCCAATCATGAGACTTCTAACCACTCCTAAGGAAAGAATTATTCGTATGGTTCAGTTAAGAGAGATATCTCAAAAAGAAAAAATCATTTTTCCAATCATTTTAGTTTTTCTTGTTGGTCTAATGCTTCCAAGCGCAGCTCCCTTAATCGGAATGTTTTGTTTTGGAAACCTTATGAGAGAGTCTTTAGTGGTGGAAAGACTGAGTGAGGTTGTTCAAAATTCACTCATTAATATAGTTACTATTTTTCTAGGCTTAGCTGTTGGATCAAAGCTTGCAGCAGATCAATTCCTAACTCCTGAAACTCTTGGAATCCTTTCTCTTGGAATTGTAGCTTTTTCTATAGGAACAGCTTCAGGTATTTTAATGGCTAAGCTGATGAATATTTTAAGTGCAAATAAAATTAATCCCCTAATAGGCGCTGCTGGTGTATCTGCAGTTCCTATGGCAGCAAGAGTAGTTAACAAAGTGGGTTTAGAAAATGATTCTCAAAATTTTCTACTAATGCATGCTATGGGCCCTAATGTTGCTGGAGTCATTGGTTCAGCTGTTGCTGCTGGAGTAATGATTCAACTTTTAGCTTAATGCTATGGACCCATTTCAAGATATTAGACCTTATGCAGATTCTGAAGTAGCTCAGGTTCTTGAGTCGCTGACTTCTAATCCCTCAGTTTTAAAAGCCTTAATTGGATTGCAATTTCCAGGCGCTATTTCAAAAGTTCCTTTTATAAAGTTTTTTGTAAAGCAAAGACTCATTTCTAGAGTCAAAACAATTCATACCATTGATGATTATCAACAAGTTTTTAAAGGCTTAATGGAGAAAGTTGTTCAAGAATCTATCTCAACTTTTTCTGTTAATGGGCTGCAGCACTTAAATCAGCATGACAGTTATCTATATATTTCTAATCATAGAGATATATCTCTGGATGCAGCTTTGCTTGCTTTGAATCTTCATCAATCAGGCTTTAAAACATTTAATATTGCTGTTGGTAATAATCTTATGGAAGAAACATGGGCCTCAGATCTTTTTCGATTAAATAAAAGTTTTATTATTCAGAGATCAGGCGGAACTAAAAAAGAAATTTACTCTGGTTTGTCACTAGCTTCACAATTCATTCATCAAAGCATTTTTCAAAACAATGACTCTATTTGGATTGCTCAAAAGCAGGGGAGAGCAAAAGATGGAATAGATAAAACAGATCCTGCACTTTTAAAAATGATTCACTTAACTCAAAGAAAAAATCAATCTGCTTCAAATTATTTTAATTCTTTAAAAGTGGTGCCTGTATCTATCTCTTATGAATATGATCCCAATGATCAATTAAAAGCAAAAGAGTTATATTCGTCCGAGTCGAATAGTACATATGTGAAAGGGAAAGATGAGGATCTTAAAAGTATTGCAAATGGAATTACTGGATTTAAAGGGGATGTAAACATTAATCTTTCAGGGCCTTTGAGATTTGAAGAACAAGATAACTATCAAACCATCGCGGATAAGATATCAGACTCGATTATTTCAATGTATAAGCCTCATGCAACTAATTTTGCTGCTTGTAATTTATTGGGTTTAGATTGGCAGAATCAAGATAACTACTCTATGAAAGATATTGAGCATGCTGAAAAAATACTTAGAGATAGAATGAAAATGTTGGAGAGTGGCGCTTGCTCTAAATTATTAGAGCAATACGCCAATCCCGTTATTAAAAAATTACAATAAATTTAACTTGTGTGATATCCACTTTCATTATGCTCGGTTAAGTCCAAACCTTCATGCTCACCTTCATCGCCAACTCTTAAATTTGTCATCATAGAGGTAATTTTTAAAGCAATCCAAGAAAAAACTAAAGTCCACAGGCAAATAACTAAAACACCTTGAAATTGAATCATGAATTGTTCAAAGACAGTAGGATCAAATCCTGCTGCTCCAGCCCCAAGAAATCCTTCTTGTTTACCCACAAAAGCTAACATTAAAATACCTAGAATACCTCCAACGCCATGGACGGGAAAAACATCCAATGAATCATCAATTCTGAAGTATCCTTTGATCATTTGGGTTGCATAAAAGCATATAAAACCAGCTAATAAACCAATGAGTAATGCCCCTTGAGGACCAACTGTCCCAGAAGCAGGTGTAATAGTTGCTAGACCTGCTACCATTCCAGTTGCGATTCCAATAACTGTTGGTTTTCCTGTTTTAATCCATTCAACCGTCATCCAAGTCAAAGCTCCAACTGCAGCACTGATATGAGTAACAAGAATGGCCATCGCAGCACTTGAATCAGCAGCAACAGCACTTCCACCATTAAAGCCAAACCATCCAACCCAAAGCATTGCAGCTCCCATAACAACCATGGGTCTGTTATGCGGTACTAACGATCCACTAGGAAAGCCCTTTCTAGGCCCAAGCGTCATAGCAGCAACCAAAGCACCAACTCCACAGGTGGCATGAACTACCAACCCACCAGCAAAATCAATGACCCCGATACTTCCGAGATAACCACCACCCCAAACCATATGGCATGCAGGTAAATATACTAAAGTTACCCATAGAACAGTAAAAATGCACATAGCACTAAACTTCATTCTCTCAGCAAATGCACCAACAACTAAAGCCGGTGTTATGACTGCAAATGTCATTTGGAATACAATAAATAAGCTTTCAGGCAAAGTCCCCGAGGCTGAATCTCTTGTTAAATTCGATAAGAAAAGAGCATCGGTTCCTCCAATAATAGAACCATTACCTGTAAAAGCTAGGCTATATCCATAAAGGACCCAAATCACAGAAACGATGCAGCAAATTGCAAAACATTGCATTAGCACAGACAAAACATTTTGCGATCTAACAAGACCACCGTAGAACAGGGCTAATCCAGGAAGGGTCATAAATAAGACCAAAGCAGTGGCAGTCAGTATCCATGCTGTATCTCCTGAATTGATCTCTGATGAGAGAACAGTCGGAGACAAAAGAGAGGCAAGTGTAATAAGACAGTAATTAAATAATTTCATTTTTTCTCCTTGTTAAATGGCATCACTGCCTGTTTCACCAGTTCTAATTCTTATAACTTCTTCAACATTGGTAATGAAGATTTTTCCATCACCAATTTTCTCTGTATTTGCAGATTTAGAAATGACATCAACTATCTCTGAGACTTTATCTGTATCAGCAATGATTTCTAATTTAATTTTGGGGAGGGTATCTATCGTGTACTCTGCACCGCGATATAATTCAGTATGGCCTTTTTGTCTTCCGAAGCCTTTTACTTCGGTAATGGTTAAGCCTTCTACGCCAAAATCAAGAAGAGCTTGACGAACTTCCTCTAGCTTAAATGGCTTTATAATTGCTGATATTAGCTTCATTCTTTTACCCCATATAAAAATAATGTATATAAATACATGCAATTATTATGCCAATTTATAATGGGTTATTTGATACTTTTAGGGAGGGTTTTAAAAGAATCTTATTTTATTTGCACTCTTTTGATGCAACTAATAGCCGCCAACAAATATTGACGGCTATGATAATGAGTTTCTTATTTAAACTCTGGGTAAGCTTCAACTCCTATTTCTGATGCGTCAAGCCCAAGCGCTTGCTCTTCATCAGTTGCTCTTATAGGTGTAATCATATTGATTAAGTAAACAGCTCCATAGCTAGCCATGAAACCAAAACCAGCAATTGAAATAACACCTACCAGCTGAATCAAGAATGTTGCATCTGGATTAGTGAATGGAACAACCATTACACCAAAGATGCCTACAATCCCGTGAGCAGAAATTGCTCCAACAGGATCATCAACTTTAAGTTTAGAATCAAAGAATAGGATAGATGCGTAAACTAATAGACCGCCTAGAAATCCAATAATTACAGATTCCCCACCGCTTGGAGCACTTGGTCCAGCAGTTATTGCAACTAAACCTGCGATAGCACCATTAATAACCATAGTCACATCGCTTTTTCCAGTCATTACTAGACTCAGTACCAATGCTCCTATGACTCCACCAGCTGCCGCCATATTAGTATTTAAAAATACCTGGCTAACAGCTATTGCACTTGCTTCATCACTGATAACAAGTTCTGAGCCACCATTAAAACCAAACCAACCCAACCAAAGAATTAGAACACCTAATGCTGCTAAAGGAATATTTGATCCAGGCATAGGGTTGATGGAACCATCAGCACCATATTTGCCATTTCTTGCACCAAGCAAAGTTACAACTCCAAGTGCTGCAGCTGCGCCGAGAAGATGAACTGTTCCTGAGCCTGCATAATCTGAGTAACCAAGAACGTTTAAGAAGCCGCCACCCCAATTCCAGTATCCTTGAACAGGATATATGAAGGCAGTTAGTATCACTGTGAAGATAAAGAAAGGTATTAACTTCATTCTTCCCGCAACTGCTCCTGAAACAATTGACATGGCGGTGGCAACAAAAACAACCTGAAAAAAGAAATCGGCTTGTTGAGAATAGTCCATTCCATATGCCATACCTATTTCTTCAAGAGGCATGTCAGCACTTAAACCCCAAGATGTTGCAATGGCTGGAAAAATCCCATATGAGATTGCTTCACCTGCTTCATCAAGTCCGCCAGCGATAGCAAATACAGCGTCTGCTGGATACATCAAAGCAAAACCACATACAAGGTACATAACACATGCAATTGAGAATAAGCCAAGATTTTTAGTAACGATTTCAGAAACATCTTTCTTTTGAACTAAACCTGCTTCAAGCATAGTAAATCCAGCGGCCATCCACATGACCAATGCTCCTGACATAATTGCGTAGAAAGTATCTAATGCAAATTTTATTTCTTCCATATTAATCTCCTTAATTAAATGGCTTCGTTGCCTGTTTCACCAGTTCTAATTCTGATGACATCTTCAACGTTGGTTACAAATATTTTTCCATCACCGATTTTTCCTGTACCAGCGGCGGATGTTATGGTGTCGGTAACTGTGCTGAGCTTTTCGTCTTCTACTAGAATTTCAAGCTTAATTTTTGGCAGAGTATCTACCGTATATTCAGCACCACGATATAGTTCAGTATGACCTTTTTGTCTTCCATACCCCTTAACTTCAGACAGAGTTAAGCCTTCTATGCCAGCATCAATAAGGGCTTGACGCACTTCTTGAAGTTTAAATGGCTTGATAATAGCTACAATTAATTTCATGCTTTAAAGGCTTGCTGAAATTGAAAAGAAGATACCGTCTTCGTCTGCACCATATCCCCCATCACTAAAGTCGTATGCAGTTATACCGCAGTCAAATGATCCACAAGAAAAGCCATAACTTACGGTTGTGTTATCACCGTAATCATCATATTCACCGTAAGCAACAGACACAGGACCTATGGCATATGAAAATTCTGTATAGTCTGGTGCGCCATCCTGACCAGAAGCTAATGTTAATCCAAAATCTCCAAAGCTTAGACCTAGATATATTTCTTCAAAATCAAGACCAGTCTGATTTTCAGGGTAATCAAAAGCGATATATCCTATGTCGACGTCAACATTACCTAGTGAAAACCCATAGCCTGCGTAATAATCTAATTCACTTCCAGCTCCATCGTTAAAGTTGACGTTTGATCCCCAGATACCAGCATAGAAACCAGATTCAGCTTCAAAATCAAAACCTCCTTGAATTGCAGGACCATCGCTTTGAGTCATTCCTCTCCAGACGTAATCTGAGGCAAAAGAAACGTTTGCGGTTACTGCTGCAAAAGAGGGCATAGCAAGCATACCCACTAGTAAAAACAATCTTTTCATAATTTCTCCTATTTTTTTTATGAAGTTACATAAATGTTAATGCAATTATTGTGCCAATAATTTTTTTACACTTTTAATATGATCATTTTTTAAATAGCTAGGTATAATTCCTGTTCAACATGGAGATAATTAATGGAACTAAAAGATAAAGTTATAGCAATTACAGGTGGTGCATCAGGTTTGGGTGAAGCATCAACTAGACACTTTGTATCTCAAGGTGCAAAAGTCATGATTCTTGATATTAATGATGACAATGCAAAAGCTATTTGCGATGAGCTGGGCGCTGACAATGTTAAATATGTAAATACAAACATTATGGAAGAACAGCCCGTAAAGGATGCTATGTCAAAAATTGAAGAGGCATTTGGCAAATTGCATGTTGCAATCAACTGTGCTGGAACTGGTTATGGCGCAAGAATTATTGGTAAAGATGCACCTCACCCATTGGATCATTTCAAATTTATTATTGATCTAAATTTAGTTGGGACCTTTAATGTTATGCGTTTAGCAGCTGAGCTTATGGATAAAAATGAAGCCGGAGAAGATGGCGAAAAAGGAGTAATTATAAATACTGCTTCCATCGCAGGCTATGAAGGTCAAATTGGTCAATCTGCCTATAGTGCCTCAAAAGCTGGTGTTATTGGCTTAACTCTAACTGCTGCTAGAGATTTGGCAAGGCATGGAATTAGGGTTAACACTATTGCGCCAGGAATCTTCGATACTCCTTTAATGAAAATGGCTCCAGAAAAAGTAAGAGATCCTTTGCTTGAATCAACTCAGTTTCCTCGTAGGTTTGGAATTCCATCTGAATTTGGTAATTTGGCTGCACATATTGTTGAAAATACTTATTTAAATGGCGAAACAATTAGACTTGATTCAGCCATGCGAATGAAACCAAGATAATAATGCAATACTCAGCATATTTTGTTCAAGAGAAAGATGGTGTTTTTTCAGCTTCAATATCCAAGCTGGAACTTGAAAAGCCGGCAGCTGGATTTGTTCAAATAAATGTATCTCACTCTTCATTAAATTATAAAGATGCTTTGTCAGCCTCAGGAAATAAAGGGGTAACAAGAAATTATCCATTTGTTCCAGGAATTGATGCTGCGGGAACCATTACCGACGCTAATTCTTCGTCATTTAATGAGGGAGATGAAGTTATAGTCACAGGTTATGACTTGGGTATGAACACCCCAGGTGGTTTTGGGGAATACATTAATGTTCCAGCTGGCTGGGTTGTGAAAAAGCCTTCTGCTCTGACAAGTTTAGAGGCTATGTCTATAGGCACCGCTGGTTTAACAGCAGCTGCTAGTGCATTAAAAATCTATGAATCTTCTCAAGAATCAGATCTGCCTGTTTTAGTATCAGGTGCCACTGGTGGCGTTGGCTCTATTGGTGTAATGCTAATGTCTGAATTGGGCAAAGAGGTTTCAGCATTAACAGGAAAATCTACATCGACTGATTTTCTTAAATCTATTGGAGCAAGTAACATAATTATGCGTGATGAATATTTAGAGGCTCCTGCTAAAGCTATGGAGAGACCATTATTTTCATCTGCCATTGATACTGTTGGGGGAAGTATATTGAGTAAAATGCTTCCACAAATTTCACCTCATGGTGTTGTTGCGTGCTGTGGGAATGTTGCTGGTATTGAAGTTAACACAACAGTGTTTCCATTTATTTTAAGAGGCATAACGCTTTCTGGTATTGATTCAGCAGAATCATCGTTAGCATTTAAAACTAGTATTTGGAATAAATTTGCTGATGAATGGAATTTAGATCTTTCATCAATGATAAAAACTGTTACAAAAGAAAATTTACAGCAAGAGATAGATCTTATTCTGCAGGGTGGTCAACAGGGTAGAGTGGTCTTAAAACATGGGGAATAACTATGCCAGATAAATATGATGAATACTTTGAATCACAAGAAGCTAACGAGGACAGCAAATCTGATTCCAGAGTTGCGCTAATACTCATTACAGTGTTTGTTGCTGGAATGGTTTTTTGGGTTTCTGGTCAGTAACTACTCAGATAAAAATTTCTCAGCATCAAGTGCAGCCATACAGCCAAATCCTGCAGAGGTAATAGCTTGTCGATAAATTTGATCTGAAACATCTCCTGCTGCATAGACTCCAGGTACACTGGTAGCAGTAGCCATGCCATCCGTTCCTGATTTAATGGTGATGTAATCATTTTTCATTTCAAGTTGGCCTTTAAATATTTCAGTATTAGGGTGATGACCAATAGCTATAAACACGCCTGTTAAATCAAGTTTTTTACTCTCTTCATCAGTTACTATTTGAATTGAGTGAACTCCCTTATCATCTCCAAGTACCTCGACTAATTGAGAATTCCAATGCATCTCAATTTTGCCTTCACTTTCTGCTTCAGCAACTCTATCTCGAAGAATTTTTTCAGCTCTAAGTTCATCCCTTCGATGAACAAGATGAACCTTTGAGCAAATACGAGATAGATACAATGCCTCTTCAGCAGCGGTATTTCCACCACCGATTACAGCAACCTCCTGGTTACGATAGAAAAATCCATCGCATGTAGCGCAAGCAGAAACCCCTTTGCCTAAAAATTGTTTTTCTGAGGGTAAGCCGAGATATTTTGCACTTGCTCCAGTTGAAATGATGAGTGAATCACATGACCATTTCTGACTACCTACTAGTTTGAAGGGTTGCTCAGATAACTGAGTTTCATCTATATGATCATTAACTATTTGCACATCAAACTGTTCTGCATGTTTTTTCATTCTTTCCATTAACTCTGGGCCTTGTAAGCCATCGGAATCACCAGGCCAATTTTCTACGTCAGTCGTAGTGGTAAGCTGCCCACCTTGTTCTGCACCTGTAATTAGCAATGGTTTAAGTCCTGCTCTAGCAGCATAAATACCCGCAGCATAACCTGCTGGACCTGAACCTAAGATAATGAGTTTATGATGTTGATATTCCATGTGCGAATTATAAGATAGAGAGTAAAGAAATTGTTATCTTTTCTAACTAAATAAGCTATATCTCAATATAATATTGAAAACAGGAGTTAATCATCGCTAAACAGCCAGAGCAATCAAATCTCTCAGCAGGTACGCTGAAAAATGTTTTTGCATTTTTTTGCTTAGGCTCAGTTCTATATATTTTTATTTCACTGGTTTCTTATTCTCCACTTGATCCAAGTCTTTCATCGGTAAGTTCACTTTCTGGCTCTATTGAAAATCTTGGTGGGCCCTTTGGAGCATACCTTTCTGACGCTTTATATTCAGTTGCTGGAATTGGAGCATATTTATTTTTATTAGTTATCTCTTTTGTTGCGGTCAAGCTATTATTTTTTTATCGACCATCTGATAGAACTCATAAAATTATTAAGATTATTTCAGCAATAGTTTTGCTGTCATCATTTTCAGCATTAAGTGAATTTTATTATTCAGGCGATTATTTTCCCCAGTCTTCATCTGGCGGTTTGATAGGCGCATTGATCTTTACCAATCTTTCAAATATTTTTGGGGTGGTTGGTTCTTTGATCTTTATCATTATTTTCTTTCTTGCTTCAATTTCCCTAACTTTTTCATTCTCTTGGCTGGTTGTTATAGATGCTCTTGGGCATGGCGTTAAATACTTTATCTTAGAGCTAGGCACTCAAATCAATAATTTATTTAAATTCTTATTCAGTAAATTTAAATCCATTGATTTTTCAAAATTGAAGCCAAAGAGTGAACCTGTCCTTGAGCGCTCCGTTGCAGAAGCAAAACCAAGAGAGCTTAATCTTCCTAAATCTTCCTCAACGTTAGCTCACCCAGAAACTAAGCCAGAAGAAATTCCCAAACCAGCATCAAAAGTAGAGACTCCAAAAAATGAATCAGTAGCAACATCTACTGTTTATAAGCCAAAAGATAAAAATGTAAATTCAGAGATGCCTTCAACAGATCTCCTTGATAGAGTGCTAGACGATGGCTCATCCTTAACCAAAGAACAACTCGATGAGGTAGCAGATAGGCTTGAAATTAAGTTACAAGAATTTGGAGTTGAGGCAAAGGTTGTTTCTGTTATTCCAGGACCAGTAGTGACTAGATTTGAAATTCAACCTGCTCCAGGTACTAAGGCAAGTAAAATTACAAACATTGCTCAAGATATCGCGAGATCTCTCGCTGTAATGAGCGTTAGGGTGGTTGAAGTGATTCCTGGGAAGTCGGTTGTTGGTATCGAAATACCCAACACAAATAGAAAAATGGTTCGCCTGACAGAAATATTGTCCTCGGATACTTTCCATAATTCTGCCTCACCCTTATCAATGGCACTGGGTCACGATATAGCTGGAAAACCAATAGTTGTTGATCTTGCAAAGATGCCACATTTGTTAGTTGCGGGCACAACTGGATCGGGAAAATCTGTTGGCCTAAACGCTATGTTACTGAGTCTATTATTTAAATCAGACCCTGAAGCCGTGCGTTTGATAATGATTGATCCTAAGATACTTGAGCTCTCAGTCTATGAAGGCATTCCTCACCTTCTTACTCCAGTAATTACAGATATGACTGATGCATCTAATGGGCTCAGATGGTGTGTAGCTGAAATGGATAGGCGATATAAATTAATGTCAGAAATGGGGGTTAGAGGTTTAGCCGCCTTTAATCAAAAAGTTGCTGAAGCTAACGCAGCTGGTACGCCTCTTCTTGACCCTTTCCAAGAAGATGAAGAAGTGCCATTAGAAGAATTGCCTTCCATTGTTGTGGTTGTTGATGAGTTTGCAGATATGATCATGATTGTCGGAAAAAAGGTCGAGCATTTAATTGCAAGGATTGCACAAAAAGCAAGGGCTGCAGGGATACACCTTATTTTAGCTACTCAGCGTCCATCGGTCGATGTAATTACTGGACTTATCAAAGCAAATGTTCCATCAAGAATTGCCTTTCAAGTATCTTCTAAAATTGATTCACGGACCATTCTTGACCAAGGAGGAGCAGAACAGCTTCTTGGTGCTGGCGATATGTTGTACATGCCAGCGGGACAAGGTGTTCCTGAAAGAGTTCATGGAGCTTTCGTTGGCGATGATGAGGTCCATAGAGTTGTGGATAGCTGGAAAAAGAAATCTGAACCAAATTATCTGGAAGAGATCACTTCTGAGCTGCAGGAGACAGGTCCGATCCCTGGTTGGTCAGATGTAGATAACTCTGATTCCTCTGATGAGAATGATGAGCTTTACGATGAGGCTGTTAACTTTGTTATTGAATCTCGAAGAGCTTCAATCTCAGCCGTCCAAAGAAAGCTAAGAATTGGCTACAATCGAGCAGCAAGAATAATTGAGGCGATGGAAATGGCAGGCTTAGTGTCTGAAATGAGTAGTAATGGCAGCCGAGAGGTGTTAGTTCCGAAGCAGAAATGATTGTTAGATTTTTTTTAATAATTTTTGCTTTTCATTTTTCAGTTGTTGCTTACTCATTTACAATTTCAACAGACGTTCTTAATAGCGAGTTAAAAAAAAATTACTCATTTGTTGAGAGATCATTGCATCAATCTGATCTAAAGATCGAAACCTCTTCAGGTAAAATTCTTTTTGATGATACAGGAGTTACAATTAATGTATTAACGCCCTTTGAAGAAAATTACAGAATTGAGGGAGGTAATCTTGAAATACATGATGTGTTTTTAGATCAAAAACAAACTATTGATATTGATCAAGCTGATAATTTTTTTATCAACCTTTTGATGAATGGCATAGATGTAAATTCTGAGGCTTATTCGATTAACTACATTAATGATCAAACTATTGAAATTATTTCAACTAGTAGCTCAGATTTAATAATACTCTCGTTTGTTTCGAACAAATTAAATCTTATTCGTTACAAAGATTCCATTGGTATTGATCATGGAATAGAGTTAACCCCACTATGACAAAATTTTTTTTAATTGCGTGTGGTGGAGCTTTGGGAGCACCCCTAAGGTATTTTATTAATGATTTAATGAAACACTCATCTATTTTAATGCTGCCAAGTGGAATAATGCTCGTTAATTTTATTGGTTGCTTTTGCGTTGGTATTGCCATGGCTTATATTTCAGATTTTAAATCAAATGTTTATTTTTTTTTAATTGCTGGATTTCTTGGCTCTTTTACAACTATGTCAGCCTTCTCCCAGCAAACAATTGAATTGCTATACAATGGTAAAGAATTAAATGCCTTGATATATGTTGTTGCATCAATTGCATCGTGTCTGATAGGAACTTTTTTGGCTTACTCTTTGTTTAAAACTACTTAATATATGATTGATACAAATTTAATAAAAGATGATCCTCATGCGATTGTAAAAAATTTAGATTCAAGAAATTACAATTTTGATATTAATTTATATGAAGGCTTAGAAGCTAAACGAAAAAAATTTCAAACTGTAACAGAAGAACTTCAAGCTAAACGCAATGCCTTGTCAAAAGAATATGGATCGCTTAAAAAAGAGGGCAAGGATGATCCAGCTCTTAATACTAAGATTGAAACCATTAAAACAGAGCTTGATCTTTGTGCAAGCAAGTTAACTGAAATTCAATCAAGCCTGAAAGAATTTTTGCTTGATGTTCCTAATCTTCCGGATGAGTCTGTTCCTCATGGTTCGAGTGAAGATAATAATATTCAAATTAGACAGTTCGGTGAACCTACCTTATTAAAAGGCAAAGATCATTTGGATATTACTTCAATGATTGATACTGAATCTGCAAATCTTTTAGCTGGCTCTCGATTTGCAGTGCTGAAAGGAGAAATTGCAAAATTACAGCGCAGTTTGATTGCCTTTATGCTTGATAAGGCTCAAGAGCATGGATATACAGAACATTATTTACCAATGGTTGCTAACACAGAATCTCTAACTTCGACCGGCCAACTACCAAAATTTTCTGATGATCTATTTCAGCTCACAGATGATTACTACTTGATTCCAACTGCTGAAGTACCATTAACAAATCTTTATAGAAATCAGATTATTGATCTGAATGCATTTCCAATTATGCTTTCAGCCCATACAAGTTGTTTTCGATCAGAAGCTGGAAGTTATGGTAAGGATACTAAGGGATTAATACGACAGCACCAATTTGAAAAAGTAGAATTGGTTCAGATTTGTCACCCTGAAAAGTCTTTTGAGGCCCTTGAAAATCTCACGTCTCATGCAGAAACGATTCTTAAAGAGCTAAATTTACCTTTTCAGGTAGTTGAATTATGTTCAGGTGATCTAGGTTTTTCTGCAGCTAAAACATATGATCTAGAGGTTTGGATTCCAAGCCAAGAAACGTTCAGAGAAATATCGTCTTGTTCAAATTGCACTGATTTTCAAGCCAGAAGAGCTAAGATTAGATTTAAGGAAGAGGGCGCTACAAGATTGGCCCACACTCTTAATGGATCAGCACTTGCAGCAGGTAGAGCCTTGATTGCAGTTATTGAAAATAATTTTGACCAAAAGAGCACAATTGCTATTCCGGAAGTCCTGCAGGATTATACAAAGTTTGCTTCAATTGAGGTGTAAAAGACTTTTCTTAATGTTGTTTAATTCTTACTTTTAATAAAGGTAAAACAGGTATAGAATTAATCCATCGTCTTTATTTTAATTTTTAGAGGGAAATTATGAAATCAATACGTAACTTATTCATGGTTGCTGCCTTAATTGCTATTCCAGTATTTGGTCAGGAACTTACTTCAGATATTACAGGTACAGTAACAAATGGTGCAGGCACTCCAGTTAGCGGTGCTACGGTTAGTGTTACTTACACCCCAACAGATACTACTGTGACTAGAACAACTAGCTCAAACGGTCGTTATAATGCTGGTGGTTTAAAGCCTGGTGGTCCATACGAAGTAAGTGTCCAATCTAGCGCTTATAGCTCAGAAACTACAGCAGGAATTACCTTGATTGTTGGTGATACCAAAAGGTTAAATTTTGTTTTAGAGTCAATTGATGAAGTTGTTGTCGTTGCAAGTGCAGGAACAGCTTTAGATACTGGTTATGGCTTCGGTACAGCCCTTACTGCTGATGACATTGAAAAAAATGCTTCAGTTAATAGAGACCTTAAAGATTTTATTAGATTAAACCCAATGGTTTCTCTAGATGACGCTGAGGATAACTATGAGGCAATTTCTATTGCTGGTGCGCATCCAAGAACCAATGATTTAAGAGTTGATGGAACTTCATTTAATGATGATTTTGGTCTCAATGATAATGGTTATCCTGCACAAAGAAGTCCTATTTCTCTGAATGCGATTGAACAACTGTCAGTTAAAGTTGCTCCCGCTTCTGTTGAATACTCTGGTTTTAGAGGAGGTGTGATCGAGGTCATTACTAAGTCAGGAACAAACGAGTTCACCGGTGAGGTATTTTCGTATGATAGAGGTGATTCATTCATGGGCGATGAGTCAAATGGCGATGAATATGACTTTGATCTAGAGGATACTTCAGAAGGATTCGCTTTTGGTGGCCCGTTAATAAAAGACAAAGCATTCTTTTATGTTACTTACGAAGAAGCATTAATCAATAAGCCAATAACACATGGTCCAATTGGATCAGGTCTTCCAAATGAACAAGGGATAACCCTTGCAGAGGTTGATCAAATAAGAAATATAACCAAAGAAAAGTATGGGTTCGATCCATTAGGCTATACATCTAGCAACCAATCTGAGCAAGAATTTATGACAGCAAGACTTGATATTAATATTACTGACAATCATAGGCTGACTTTGAATCATAAAGAGGTTGAAAGCTCTAAATTAAATGGTGCCAACAGCTCATATGGAACTTTCAATTTTTCATCAGCAGAGTATCAAAAAGGTGAGAATACCGAGACAGATGGGTTTTTACTTGTATCAAACTGGTCTGATGATTTAATTACTGAGATTAGCTACTCAACTAAAACTCAAAAAACATCGCAAATGTCGCCGGTAGGGCAAAATTTACCATCTTTTGAGATTGATAATTGTGGAGCAGCTGGGATC
>QBVY01000017.1 GCA_003283765.1 SAR86 cluster bacterium AG-313-N18 | reverse complement strand
TCTTTGGTAAAAGCAGTGTTAGCCATAAGAAAATTCAGCAGAATTAAGATTTTAATTTTTTGAATCATATTTTTATTGTAAATGACTAGTAAAACAAAACCTACAGATCCTTATGCTAAGGCCGGTGTAAATATTGAAAAAGGTAATGAGCTGGTCGACTCAATTAAATTAAGTGTCAATGCAACTCATGATCGAAGAGTTTTAGGTGGAATTGGAGGTTTTGCTGGTCTTTTTCAGCTCGGATCTAAGTATAAAAATCCTGTTTTGGTCGGTTGTACTGATGGAGTTGGTACCAAAGTAGCGCTGAGCCAAGCTCATAATAAAACGCATCTCACTGGCCAAGATCTGGTTGCTATGTGTGTTAATGATATGGTTACTTGCGGCGCACAACCATTGTTTTTCTTAGATTACTTTGCTGCCTCAAAACTTGAACCAAAATCTACTGCAAAAATTGTTAAAGGCATCGCGAAAGCATGCAAAAAAAGTAACTGCGCTCTTCTCGGTGGCGAAACAGCTGAAATGCCTGGTCATTATGCAAAAAATAATTTTGATTTGGCTGGATTTTCCGTTGGTGTTGTGGAAAAAGCTGATCTGATTGATGGTAAAGGGATAAAACCTGGGCACATATTGTTGGGAGTGGAGTCAAGCGGTCCTCATTCAAACGGTTACTCTTTAATACGCTCTATTCTCAAAAAACATAAAGCGCCAAATTCAATAATGCAAATCTTGCTTAAACCAACACACTTATATCCTGCTCCAGTTTTAGAACTAATTAAAAAAACTCATGTCAAAGGTATGGCACATATAACTGGAGGCGGTTTGACAGAAAATATTCCTCGAATTCTTAAAAGTGGATTAATTGCAAATGTAAATTTATCTTCGTGGAAATTTCCTAAAGCTTTTCAGTGGCTCCAGGAAAAAGGAAAAATATCAGAAGCAGATATGCTTAGAATATTTAATTGCGGAATTGGGATGGTTTGTATTTTAGACAAAGCAGAAATATCCAAAGCAAAAAAAATCTTGTCGAGCCATAAACTACGCACCTTTGAAATTGGTTCCATCATCAAAGGGAATCTTAAAGAGCAAATTCAATACTATTAATCATGAAAAAAATAGTTGTTCTGATTTCAGGGGGTGGCTCAAATTTAGAAGCCATCGCCAAAGCCTGTCAAATTGGAAATATTCCTGCTTCGATAGAGTTGGTCATTTCTAATCAGCCTAACGTGAAAGGATTAGAGCGAGCTCAAAAATTTCATTTGATGAATAAAGTGATTGAACATCAAGATTTCAACTCAAGAGAAGAATTTGATCTAGCTTTATTAGAGCAGATTCTTCCCATTGAACCTGATTTGGTTGTGCTGGCTGGGTTTATGAGAATTCTAACAAATGATTTTACTAAGGCTCTGAGTGGAAAATTAATCAATATTCATCCCTCCTTATTGCCTGATTATCCTGGACTAAATACTCATCAACAGGCAATTAAAAATGGAGATTTAATGCACGGCATATCAGTGCATTATGTTAGCAATGAGCTTGACAGTGGGCCTATTATTACGCAAGGTGCTTTAAAAATAGATCCCGCTCAATCTGAGGCAAAGTTAATTAATCGAATTCATAAAATTGAACACGCCATCTACCCAAAGGTCATTGCTGATATAGCGAAGGGATACATCTCTCTGCAAGGTGATCAAGTGAAATTTGCAGATGAAAGTAATTTTGGACCAAATCATATGGAGTTTTTTAATGTATAAATATTTTGGAATATTATTTTTTTTAATTTCAGCCGACCTTGCAGCACAAGAAATTCCTGACTATAAAGGAGAATATGTTTTCACTAATTCACGACTTTCAATGGAGGGAATAAGAGAGCTTATTACTCATCAAGAAGCAGGCAAGAGAACCATTCAATTTAATGCAAAATTTCCACTTGGCAGGATCAAAATTATTTCAGATTTCACAGAAAGCAATAATCTCATGACCTCCACTAAATATTATGTGGACGTTAAGTGGACTCTGATTTCAGACAAAAGAACTTTAAATTTTGATCAGGCTTCAGGAACTTTAAGTTCCAAAGGGAAATTTGATTGGAGCCAAGCATTACCAGAAAACGAAAACGTATTTGATCCATTGAATGTCCAAATACAAATTAGAAAAAATGTTATCGCAGGTCTTCAAAAATTTTCATTGCTACTACCAGATTTGAAAACAGGAGCAATTGAAGCAAACAACTACAAGGTTGTCGACAATGGAAGTTTTGAGGTGGATGGCACTATCTATCCTTGCATCATTGTAGAAAGAATTAGGCTGCAGGATGATAGAACCACGCGCTACTTTCTAGCCCCAGATCTTGATTATTTAATTATAAAAGTTGAGGATGAGGATCAAGATGGGGATACAATGCTTGAACTTAAAAAACTGTATTAGGTTTTTGGAAGCGTAACCCCTGTTTGTCCCTGATATTTTCCACCCCTGTCCTTATAACTAACTTCACAGTCTTCATCTGATTCAAAAAAAATCATTTGAGCAACACCCTCACCTGCATATATTTTTGCTGGTAAATTGGTGGTGTTTGAAAATTCTAGAGTTACATGTCCCTCCCACTCAGGCTCGAGGGGCGTTACATTGACGATGATTCCACATCGCGCATATGTTGATTTGCCCAAGCAAATCGTTAAGACATTTCGAGGAATGCGAAAATATTCAACTGTTCTAGCAAGTGCAAAAGAATTGGGTGGAATGACGCAGACATTTGCAGTTATATCAACAAAACTATTATCATCAAAAACTTTTGGATCAACGGTTGCTGAGTGGATGTTGGTGAAAACTTTAAACTCATTTGCGCAGCGAACATCATAGCCAAAGCTAGAGACTCCATATGAGATAAGTTTTTCACCCTTATCATCAACTCGCACCTGATTTTCAGAAAAAGGCTCAATCATCCCTTCGGATTCAGCCATTCGTTTAATCCACACATCTGGTTTAATAGACATTAAATTACAATCCTCCCTTGGATAGCTCGCGCAATAGTGTTGCCATCGACATACTCTAACTCTCCTCCAATAGGAATGCCATAGGAAATTCTTGAAACTTTAACACTCTCAAGATGATCATTAATAAAGGATGCTGTTGCATCACCCTCAACGGTTGAACTAGTTGCAAGAATCACTTCCTCGATCTTTGCGCCTTGAATATGGCGCAATAAATCCGGGATGCCAAGATCATCAGGTGAGACCCCATCAATCGGCGAAAGGCGCCCCATCAAAACAAAGTATCTCCCTTTAAAGCCTCCAGTAGACTCGATAGCCAAGACATCCGAAGGACTCTCTACAACGCAAAGGCAGTATGCATCCCGCGATTCATCACTGCAAATTCTACAGACAGGCTCTGACGTCAATTGCCGGCATACCTCGCAGCGTTGAATAGAATCTAAGCACTCCTCTAGAGTTTGAGCTAAATGCAAAGCTCCATCTTTATTTTTATCGAGTAAGAATAATGCCATGCGTTGAGCAGACTTCTTACCAACCCCAGGCAAAATAGTTAAAGCTTCTATAAGCTCATATAGCAAATCTTTACTCATGGGCTCACCTTCTTAATTGATTCATCAATAATTTTTCCACCAAATGAATCAAGAATGTCTTTTACAGCTGCATTCTCTAGCAGCGCATCTTTGTCTTGATTGAGCTGGTTTTGTACCCTCTCAACTTCAACAACTGCAGGAGATGCCATGACCTCTCCGCTTTCTATTATTAGCGAAATTTTTTGACCTAATTGGGCTGAAATAGCTTCTAAGAATTCTGTTTTCAATCCTTCAGTTGGATTGATAAGCTCATCTGATTTTTTTAAAGTTAAAACATGATCAGTAAAACTCACAAACTCAAACTCTGAAAAAACCTGACTCACAAACATGGATAGATTTAATGAATTGAATATTGAATTCCAACTTTGCATATCAAGCTCTGACGGAATGCTTGATTCTTTTGCGGCTGACTTCTCCTGAGGCTCCTCAAGAACTGAGATTTCTTCAGCCTTGGACTCTGGTCTTGGAATCTCAACAGCTTCAACTACATTTTTTTTTGGAGTTAAGAGCTCTTCTGCTAGTAATTTAGAATTTTTTTTTTCTTTTTTTGGGGCTGCCCCCTCTGAAATAGGCTGAAAGGCAAGCATACGCAAAATACATAATTCAAGAGCTTGCTTTGGATGTGGGTGTACATGGAATTTGCTTAAAGCGTTTAAAGCAATCTCATAATGCAGTTGGATAATCTGAGGATCAATACTTTTTGCTAATTGCTGAATGCCTGCATCTTCGCTATTTTCAAGTTGTTGATGCAATGAGATTTTATGAAAAACTGAAATAATAATTTTCAAGACTTGCTCGTACTCAACATTCAGTTCCGTAATTTTATTTAAAGCGATATAGGCTCCATCACCGTCTGAAGCAGCCACATGATTCACAAGTTCAATAATATAAGATTGATCAATGGTTCCTAATAATGCCTTTACCTGATCTGACTCTAGCATTCCATTGCCATGAGCAATGGCTTGATCTAAAAGTGTTAATCCATCACGGATAGATCCTTGGGCTGAGGTAGCTATTAAGCCAAGCGATTCTTCGTCATATTTAATACTCTCTAGATCAAGCAAGGACTGAATATGATCTTGAATTTGATTTTCTGGAATGATCTTAAGGTTCAATTGTAGGCAGCGAGACAAGACAGTCTTTGGAACTTTTTCCACCTCTGTTGTAGCCATCAAAAACATTACATGAGGAGGTGGCTCTTCCAAGGTTTTTAACAAAGCATTGAAACTACTTTTAGATAGCATGTGCACCTCATCAATGAGATAAATTTTATACCGAGAATTTGCCGGTTTGTATTGAACAGATTCTAGCAGTTCCCGCATATCATCCACACCAGTTCTTGAGGCAGCATCAACTTCTAAAAACTCTATGTGACGACCAGCTTTTATTTCTTCACAAGCGTTACATTCATTACATGGCTCAACTTGTGGCATGTCACTTTTTTGACAATTTAGACATTTTGCAAAAACTCTAGCAATTGTTGTTTTGCCTACACCTCGGGTGCCGCTAAACATATAGGCTTGATGGAGTTTATTGTGTTTAATGCTATTTTCTAGGGCTTTTAAAATATGCTCTTGTCCAACAACCTCAGAGAAGGTAGAGGGTCGATATTTTCTAGCTAAAACCTGGTAGGACATAGGAGTAAATCATACCATGTGATTTTATAAAATCCGCTCAATAATTTGGGCGCTAAATCCCCGATTAAAAAGAAATTGTTTTTGCTTCATCTTCGATTTGTAGTCAGTTGGTTGGATGCCTTTAAATTTCTTTTGTAGCTCATTTTCAGCATTTTCTATCCAACTTTCATAACCCTCAACGGCATTGCCAATGAGCATTGAGTCAACTTTTTTAGAATACAATTCCATCTCTATTTTTTTTGGTCCAAAACCTTTTCTAGCCCTCGAATTAAGATACATTTCAGCAAAACGCTCATCATTAAGAATGTTATTTAGTACAAGTTTATCCAGCACTTCTTCGATAATGGGCAGTGTTTCAGGGAAACGTTTGTTGAGCTTTTGCATAAGCTCGTGACGAGAATGCTCTCGCCTAGAAACTAAATCCAGGGCTTTGTTGTATATAAGTGTGAAAGCTTCCGAAGTCATTGCAAAGGCATGACTCTAGACTTGCCTTTGTTTTTTATAATCTTCACTCGTTGACCAACAGCAAAACTATAATCTCCTTCTTCTTGAATAATTGAAACTGTTTTGCCTGAATCCAAATCCAACAATAACTCGATGGCAGGCTTCCTGGTTGCCGCATCTCCGATTCTTGAACCCACCGCAGAGCCAACCAAGGCACCCAAAACTCCAGCTATATCAGATTCAGTCTCAGAATCAGTTACTGAAGCACCTGCAACGCCACCAATGATTGCTCCTGCCACAGCACCAGTATCACCATCGCCTGATAAAATCACTCGATCAATTGAAACAACCGTTGCAAAAATAACCGTCTGCATTATTTGCGCATCGTAACGATCAACCACCTCAGGTCGCAATGAGCTGTAGGAACAACTCACCATAAACATGGCAAAAAGAATGCTAATAATATTTTTAGATGCTGTCATTATTTTTAATCTCCTGTTTAAAATTTTTCTCAAGCTCATCTGCAATTAAATAATAAGTTTTACCCTTGTAGAAACCATCAAGAAGTTTGACCTCATATATCGAATCATTGAATTTGGATGCAATAATCTTAATGCTTTGATTTTTTTTCAAACGCACAAGGTTTCTTCCATCTACCATGGAAAAGGTATCCCAGGTTTGAAATTTTCTACTTCTATGGGTGTGATATGCATCGCTGGATAAAAAATATACAACTTGCCCACTGCCAAAGGAGGAGCTTTGAGAACCATTTTTAACCAGTTGCCAAACTGTATCCATAAGATCAACCTCAGGATCATCAACTGTTTCTGCTAAAAGATTAGGCGTAACTATAATTAAGCTAAAGACGAGTAAATATTTTTTTAAATCTATCATATTAATTTTGACTTTAATTTTAGTAAAAAGTTCATGCGCTTTAGGCAAGATAAACATATATTCCATAGATGCTCATTCCAACCATCATTGCCCAGGAGCCCAATGCTCCAACAAACCGATAAGGAGTACTTTCTCTAGAAATGGTAACTCCATATGCATGGAGAATTCTGAGAAGAAAAAAAGAAGATCCAAGCAAGTGCAGTTTCCAATCTGCCACGCCTTGCATTTCAAGCAACAATAAAAGCATTAATGCTAAAGGAGCATGCTCTATTAAATTGCCATGTGATCTAATGGATTGCAATAATTCAGAAGAGTCACCCTCTCCAAGCAGAGTATTAGTTTTCCCTCTTACAATCCCAACCCTGAATGCTAAAAAAATTGCAAGAATCGTAATTAATGATGTGTATAAAAGTGTTATTTCCATATATAAATCCGTTTAGATGATTGTTCTGTATTTAGTTAAGTTTAATCTGATCAGACAAAAGATTGGAGAATTTCTTATAAAAAAATTATTCATCTATTAGAATATAAAAATGGATGCAATAACCAACCTCTTAACTCGAAATTCTCCACGTGAATTATCAAGTCCCATTCCGTCTAAGGATGAGATGCATGAAATTTACCAAGCAGCTTTGCGAGCTCCAGATCATGCATGGCTTAGGCCTTCTCGTTTTATTGAGGTGACTGGTAAAGGATTAGAAAAATTATCCAAAGTGTTTGTTGAGCTTGCTGGAAATGAATTCGAGGATGTAACGCCTATGCAGATGGAAAAATATGAATCTGCACCATTTAGAGCGCCAATGATAATTATTCTTGCGACTAAAATTAATGAGCATCCAAAAGTTCCAAAGACTGAACAAATGCTTTCTACAGCAGCGGCAGCTGAAAATATCTTGCTAGCATTGCATGCAAAGGGCTATGCAGGTATTTGGAGGACTGGAAAATTTGCCTTTAACAAGAAAATAGTTGAGTACCTAGATTTATCCTCTGATCATGAGGTGATTGGATATTTATATGTTGGCACCCCCACTGGTACTAGTAAAAATATACCTCAGCTTGAAGTAGAAAAATTTGTGACTCGCTGGGATAAATAAATTCTTTCTTGTTCACCTTGAATTTCTTTTAAAAGCACTTAAATAAGAATTGTAGATGCTATTTGGGTCTACGTTTATTAACCGCATATGCCATTTGGGTATGCACTATTAGTCGCTACTAAGGAGGACTATATTATGGTACTTAATTTTACCGATCCGTTCCTAACCACTCGTGTGTTAGGTTTTGAAAGCCTGTTTGATAGATTGCAGAGATTTTCTGAAACAACAGAAAGATCCTCAAGCTATCCGCCATATAACATCAGGAGAGATGAAAATAAAATCTTTATTGATGTTGCTGTTGCTGGTCTGTCGCGAGAAGACCTCAACATTGAATTGGCAGAAGGCGTATTAACCATTGAGCATAAGGGCCCAAAAGCTGAATTGCTCAATGGAGAGAATGAGGTTGTCTATCAAGGCATAGCTCAAAGAGCGTTCAAGCAACAGTTTACTTTGGCAGAAAATGTTGAAGTGCATGGAGCTGAATTAGTCAATGGAATGTTAACTCTTGAATTAGAGAAGATTATTCCAGATGCTCAAAAGCCCCGCATGATTGATATTAAAACTCCTAAAATTTTAGGTAGTAAATAATTCAATTAAATTGGATCGGGGGGGCATTTGCTCCCCCCTTTTTTATAACAATGGTTTAACATAAAAGGCATGAAAAAATTCTTCCTGGCATGCAGCCTACTTCTTTGTACTCTGGCTGCCTCTAATCCTGTTGAAACAGGACATGCTAAAGCGAGCTTGATCACAAATCTGCAGGATTCCCAACAAGAATCTTTCTATGTTGGTGTTCGGCTGGAGATGCAGGAAGGTTGGCATACTTATTGGGAAAATCCAGGCGACTCAGGCAGTCCATTTAATGCAAAGTGGAACGTTGCTCAAGGCGTCATTGTTGAGAATGTAGAATGGCCAACTCCAGTTACTATTCCCTATCCCCCCTTAATGACATTTGGCTATGAGGGTGATGTTGTTTTCCCCTTCAAAATATTTCGCGCCATTGATTCTGATCTCTCTTCAATTAGCGTTGATTTTGATTTTTTAATTTGTGCAGATATTTGTATCCCAGAAAAAGCTTCTTTAACTCTTGATTTATTATCTGCAACACCAAATCCTCTGGTGGATAAGGCGATTCAAAATCTGCCAACAGAGTTTATTCAGACTAATAGTGTTTTAGAGGGTAAAAATTTAAAAACAATATTTAAATCCTCTAAACCAATAACTGATGCATATCTTTTCCCAAGACAAGATAATTTATTTTCTTATACACCCACCCAGCAATTAGTCAGCTTAGGTGATAATTCCTATGAAATAACCGTTCCTGTCATAAACGATGAAGTGTCATTCTTTTCTGGTATTTTGAGCATCAACGGTGAAGGATTTCAAATTGAAGAAGATCTGAAATCTACTTCTAGTATGTCTTTGTGGCAAGCAATATTGTTTGCTTTGATTGGTGGCTTGATTTTAAATTTGATGCCATGCGTATTTCCAGTTATTTCTCTTAAAGTTCTAAGTTTTGTCTCCATGGGAGGTGATGACAATAGCAAAATTAGGAATCACGCCCTCTCCTTTGTTGGTGGAGTGATGTCCACATTTTTATCAATTGCTACAGCCTTAATCATTATTAGGTCTACAGGATCTATGATCGGCTGGGGTTATCAACTGCAGTCTCCAGTTGTGGTTGGAATTCTAACGCTCATCATGCTGGGCATTGGTCTTATCCTTCTAACAAATATTAATTTTGCTGCAGGTTTAACAACTTTAGGATCTTCTGTGCAGTCCAGAAATGACTACTCAGGCTCCTTTTTTACTGGCGTTTTGGCCGTAGTGGTTGCATCGCCATGCACCGCTCCATTTATGGGTGCAGCAATTGGCTATGCGCTCTTACAGCCCTCTTTCGCAACACTGCCAATCTTTCTTGCACTCGGTTTAGGTTTTGCAGGGCCGTATTTATTGTTAGCTTTAAAACCTGAATGGATCAGCGCCCTTCCGCAGCCTGGAGCTTGGATGGAAACACTCAAACAATTCTTTGCTTTTCCTATGATAGCCACAGCCCTTTGGCTCATGTGGGTCTTTATGGTGCAAACCTCCGGAGATGCTCTAATTTTGTTACTGCTTCTTGGGTTGATACTTGGTATTGCAATCTGGATGATTGCAACATTTAAAGGTCGATGGAAATGGATTGGAATACTCGCAACTCTTCTGGCGGCTGTGCAGATTTTTAACAACCTACCAGAAAATACCAGCGGGCTGGTTACAGATTCCTCTGCTGAACAATGGAGCTTAGCCATAGAGTCTGACTTACAAGCTCAAGATCAAGCTTATTTAATTAACTTCACTGCGGCTTGGTGCATTACCTGCCAAACCAACGAAAAAACTGCATTTGCCAGAGATAAGGTGAAAGAATATTTAAAAGATCAAAATATTACTTATATCAAAGCTGATTGGACCAATCGTAATGAAGAGATAGCCATAGGATTAGCTAGATATGAGCGCACCGGAATTCCTTTATATATTTTTTGGAAACCTGGCATGCTTGGATCAAAAATTTTGCCTGCTGTATTAACCGAAGATTTACTAATTAAAGCAATGCAATGAAAATATTTATTACTCTAATAGCCACTCTGACGATTTCAAGTTTGACTTATGCAGCTGATATTAAATTACAAAATCCTTCTATCAATGAAAAGGCACCGAATTTTGTAGCCGTTAATAGCTACGGCAAATCAATTCAACTATCTGATCTTAAGGGCAGTCCGGTCATACTGGAATGGACCAATCATGAGTGCCCCTATGTGGCAAGACATTACAATGAAAACAATATGCAAAGCATTCAAAAGATGGCTCATGATGCAGGGGTTATTTGGTTAAGCATCATTTCCTCAACTCCTGGTGACCAAGGTCATGTTAGCCCAGAAACAGCCAATGCATTAACAGACTCTAGAGGAGCCAGCCCGACTCATGTCTTGCTCGATGAATCAGGTGAGGTTGGTATGCTGTATGGAGCTAAAACCACACCGCATATGTACATGATTGATGCAAATGGAATTCTTAGATACAAAGGTGCCATTGATGATATTGGTCGTGGCATGCAGTTTTTTAATGCCTCTTTTGATAAAGCAATAAACTATGTCAGCTCCCAAATGGATCAACTAATTGCCAATCAATCACTGACTATAAATTTGACCACTGCATATGGCTGCAGCGTAAAATATAACTACGACTAACTGCATATAGTTCGGACAGACTTTTCAAAAGGTGTTTTTTTAGAAAGTCTGGGCTAATATAGATTCAAAAATATTGCGTTCAAAATGAATTATCCAGCATTTGAAGTTTTTGGCACTCAGCATTTGGTTACCCTGTTGATATGTGCCCTTGTGATTTATGCATATCCCAAGTACTTTGCAAATCAAAGTCCAGCCAAACAGACTCAAGGTGGAAAAATTCTTGCAGGCATTATGATTTTACACATGGTGACACAGCCCATTTACGATGTGTTGCTATTTGATCTGCCCTGGAAAGGTGAATTCCCTATGCACATGTGTGACTTTTCAATGTTGGCAATGATTGTGTACCTCCTCAAACAAAATGCACCCAAAATTCTTTTTCACTGTGCTTATTTTTGGGGTATCTGTGGTGCAACCATGGCTTTGGCAACGCCAGATCTAATTTACGGATTTCCTCATGGAGAATACTCACCATTTTTCTGGGGTCATAGCTTAATTATATTAGCGGTTTTTTATGTCCTAATGGTTAACAAGGAAAGACCTATCCTGAGTGATATACCTAAAGTGATTGGAGTCACTCTGGCACTATTAATTTTTGTCTACATTACCAATCTTATAATTGGGCCTCCTGCAAACTATTGGTATCTAGCTGATCGACCCGTTGAGGGCACTCTGATGGATTATTTCCCAGATCCTCCACTGCATTTGGTTGGAACAATTCCATTGGCTGTCATTCTGTTTTATATTGCGTATTTACCACTTCAAATTAAAGATAAATTTAATCGAAAATAAGCAACATGAAACTTGAGCCCAATCTTTGGTTTGATGAGGTTGTTAAAACCTATCACCTCATTTCACCCCATATACATCATACGCAACTTGTTACTTGCCCTAATCTAAATGAAGAATTGGATGGTAGATTTCTATTTAAACCCGAGTCTTTGCAAATCACAGGCTCTTTTAAAGTTAGAGGTGCACTTTCTGCTATCTCAAGACTCTCAAAAGATGAATTGAAACGAGGTGTGATAGCTTACTCGTCAGGCAATCATGCGCAAGGCGTTGCCCATGCAGCCAAAGTTTTTAATACTCCAGCAACAGTGGTGATGCCAACAGATGCGCCTGAGAGAAAAATTGCCAATGCAAAAGCTTTAGGCGCTAAAGTTATACACTACGATCGACGCACTGAAAGCAGAGAAGAGATGAGTAGAGAGATAGCCAAAGAAGAAAATCTGGTCATTATTAATCCTTATGACGCTCTAGAAACAATTTATGGTCAAGGTACAGCGGCTTATGAGGTGATTCATGATGCTAAGAACCCTAAACTAGATAACGCTATTATCTGTGCAGGTGGTGGTGGTCTGACTGCAGGCTCATGTATTTCTATTAAACACATCAACCCTGAATGCAATGTCTTCACTGCTGAGCCTGAAGAATGGAATGATCATCAATTGTCCTTCGAAAAAAATGAGAGAGTTGCAATGGACATCAACCGAGGTGGATTATGCGATGGCTTACTAACACCTACTCCTGGAGCAATCCCCTTTGCCATCAATACACATTTTGGTGTTAAAGGTTTATCAGCATCAGATCAAGCGGTCTGTGATGCTATGCGCTTTGCCTTTAATCGCTTAAATTTAAAACTTGAGCCTAGTGGGGCCGTGGCCTTAGCATGCTTGTTAGAAAACAAAGAAAAGTTTAGAGGCTCTAGAACCCTAGTGATGCTATCTGGAGGCAATGTTGACCAACAAACCTTTGCTGAGTGTTTAGCTAAAGCTAGTCAGTAGAGTCCTTGTTCTCTGGATTGACCAGATCATCAATTCCTGTTCCACCCGTCATGACATCGACGATCACACCAATAACCATGTTGAGTAAAATCACGGCATTGATGATGATAAAAGACACAAAGAAAATCCAAGCATAAGGATAGACATCTATGACTTGCGCCATAATGTTTGCCCAATCATCATAAGTCGCAACTTGCACTAGAGTAATTAAAGCCAAGCCAATGTTGCCCCAATTGGCTGGATCCACCTTGCCAAAGAACATGGTACCTATAGCGCCCCATACATACATAAAGATGAACATGAGCAAGGCTATAAAACCGACTCTTGGAATGGTTTTGATTAATGAGTCGATAATATGACGGAAAGCTGGCACCACGGTGATGATTCTTAGCACACGAATAATTCTCAGCAATCTAGCCACAAAAACACTTTCAACATTGTTAATCGGAACCAAGGATATGGTCACAATTAAGAAATCAAAAATGTTCCAACCATCGCTAAAGAATTTAACCAAAGATCGTTCGGAAATCATGCGAATAATGATCTCGATCAAGAAAAATAAGGTGATGGCATAATCGAATAGATCTAAGTAAACCGTGTACTCTGGAGATATGTCATAAGAGCTAACACCTGCATAGATCGCAGAGGCTACAATCACAGCAATCACAATACCGCTAAAGGCTTTACTGTTTCTAACTTTTAGAAAAAAATCTACAAACGTATTCATATCAGCTCCTAATCATAAAGATAAGTTTTTCATTTACAACCATTTCAATCAATCAACCAAATAAATCCCTTCAGCAAAATAAAAATCATTGGCCCCAGCCGTGCTAGTATCGCCTGATTTATACAAGTTTACATTTACTCTGCCGCCACTCTCATCGGGCGATGAATCACCATATAAAGCTCCAGCCACGGACGCCCCACCCAACCAAGAATTAGCTAAGCTGTCAGTTGAATTACCCGTGTAGGTATTATCGGTGCCGGTAATCGCCACTGAGAAGGAAGCAAAGCCTGCATTATCAACAATAGGATTTTTATCATCAAAATTGGTGAAGGCTAAAGTGCCAGAATAACCACTGGATCCCCAATTAAAGGTGGCTGCCACATCGGCCGTGGTGGTGTATTTATGCACATCATAATTGGTGCCCGTTTGATTGTAACGATAGGCCACATTCATCACCGCCGCCCCACTCATTGAAGCTGAGCCTGAGGTTGGAATTTCGCTTTGATCAACAACTTCTCCGCCAACCCAGGTCCCCAAATGCACCGAAGCATTTTGGGTTCCAGAATTAGGCGAAACATCAACCGCGCTCATGGCCCAAAAGCCCCAAGTTGAATAAGCGGTATCTGGCATCGAATCGTTGCCGCCTGTGTGGAATAAATCAGTATCCTCTCTATCTAATGTATTGTATGAAACCATCACTCCAGCTAGATTATTTGAACCCCCCGAAGTGCCATCAATTTGCGCGCCATCGTCTTGAATCTCAGCTGCAAAGACTTCACTTGAAATGTAAGCTGATTTCGCCTCATCGTTGGTGGCATCACCAAACTTCAAGGTCATAGAGCCGGTATCCACGGTGCTCCAATTAGACGAATAGTTATTTGATGGAGCAGCACTGATGGTCATCGGAGCCACCACTTGCACATCATCGTTGGTGGTATCAAACGCAAAGGTTGCAAGCGTGCTGCTTGAGCGAATCGAAGACAGCTGAGAGTTGCCTGTGCCACTGACATCAAATTCTAAAATGCCACTGAAAAATCCGCTGTAGCCCGTAGCACTTGAGGAGTAAAAATCTGAAGATCTAAAGTCACTCAGATTATGATAAGCTCCAGAACCAACGCCAGAAGTTCTCACGTCTTGCACCACAGCAGAAACATTAAAGGAGCCGGTGCTGAAGGTATCGTTATTAGAGTTATAGTTAACCCCCAAAGTCATACTGCCTGACTTGTAAGGATCAGAAGATGTGATCATGGCGCCGCCAGGTTGATTGGAGCTATCACCCCAAAAGCAGCCGCTATCATTAGAGGTTGCACACTCAATTGAAGAAGTACCATAGTTAATACCCAAACCATCATTATCTGCATTGGTCGCACCTTGATAGGACCAATAATGATAACCATCCATGCCCAAGCCAGTATCTCCTGCTGAGTATCGAGTGGTATCATTTTTTCGATAATCCACATTAGATATCACCACATTCAAAAGACTCTGTTGATCATCTCGAGTGGTACTGCCTGAGGCACCGTCATAGGAATCTTTCAAAGAAATTTGCGCCCAAAGACCGGTCCCTACTCCGCTTGGATTTAGTACCTGCCACCACATGGATGTACCTTCAGGCAGATAACTGGTGCTGGTATGAGGCATTCTATTGGTATAAATAATATTAGCTTCATTAAGAGCCATTCTCGCAAAGTCATAGTTTAGTTGGTAAGATGCCGCGCAAGCAGAAGAGGAATTACCTGTACCTGCACAATAATTCAGACCAACATCGCCATAAGACCATACATTAGTTGGAATAAAATTAGGATAGAAATAATCATTCGTGGTTCCAGAAGCTGTAAAGTTTTCAAGCGGGATGACTGCCATGGCAATGACTCTTTTATTTCCATTGGTAAAGGATACAAAGTTTGCATCCTTATAAACTTCTCCGGCTAAGGTGACCTGATCTTCGTAAAGGTTGTAGGTTGAGGTTGAGCCACTTGATGAATTTAAACCTATCAGCCAATCAAACCAAGATCTGTTATTGGCTTGATAACCATTTCCATAATTTACAACTGTATCCACGCCTCCGAAACCACCAAAGACTCCAGTGTAGGATGAATCATTGCCTGAAGGATCACACCAGATGAAAGCTCCAGATCCAAGATCATAACATCCTGATGGAGTGCTCATTATTCCTTCGCCTCCACCAACTTGCATTTGATCACCCACTAGAGGGCTAAAATCGATATTGGAATTATTGGTTAGATCTGTTGGAATGCTAAAATTTTTGTAATTGCTTTGAGTGTTGGCTAGAGAAGATGAGCCGTAGCCAAGTGCAGATAAAATAGAATTTGTTTCTGCCATTACTGTTGCGCTTCCACAACAACCGTTCTCCGTCCATATTTTAAATAAGTAACCGCCATTTTGAACATAGCTTGCTAAAGCCGAGGCATTGGCATTATGGCCGACGTTGTAAGGCAAACGAAAATCTAAAATGATATTGTAAGGAGAAAGATCGCTTGGCCATGTACTACTGACTCCAGGATTTTGAAGTACTGTGAAAGTCCCGCCCGCATCAGTAACAACATCCCTCCATCTATTGGCTGCAGAAGAAGAACCGTTATCATAGCTATTTGATACAAAAGACCATAAGAACAGAACATTCGTTGCTCCGCTTGATGCAGTATAAGAAATATTAGCTGCTGCCTTATCAGTGGTCATGAACCAATATTCAGCACCTTCTAGTCGTCCTGCAGTCAGGAAGTCAGCATTGGCTATGGTGGTAGTGACTGCCGTGCCTAGAGGACTGTAATACTTGCCATCGAGTGCAGAAGAATTTGGCGCAAAAGCAAATTCGCCACTACCACTAGTATCAATAGGAAAATAATAACGCCAATTCAATGCAGTTCCAGAATTGATTTCCACCGGAACATAGTTATTAGACGTATCATCCACTGAAGTAATGGCAGTTGAATTGGTGGTACCGACTTGCTCTAAAGTATAGGCAGCGAGGCTTGATCCAGACGGACCTCGAGTTGCTGTTGCGCTAAAGCCGCTTCTTGAGGCTGAGTTATAGTCAGCAGAATAACGCAGCACTGCCGATTCAAGTTCTTCAACGTTACCCACATTAATCGTAAAGGCATCGGTGGTGGTGTTGCCTCCTGCGGTGGCAGTCAAAGTTAAACTGTAGCTTTGAGCCGTTTCAAAATCCAAGGTTGCATTGGTGGTGACATTACCAGAGCTGTCAACGGCAAAATTACTGCTGCCAGTTCCACTCAGTGCGTAAGAGACGGTTTCGCTCTCTGGATTGGTGATGCTCGAGCTGCCAACAGCAGTGCCTGAACTGGAAGATTCTGCTAAAGCAGCGCCGCTGTTAGCCAAGGTTACTGCTAAGGTATTAATTTTTAAATCTGAAACACTTAAAGTAAAAGTTTCAGAAGTGGTAGTCACCCCATCGGTCGCAGTGATAGTAAATTCATGCGAGGTCTTGGTTTCATAATCGAGTGCATTGGCCAAAGTGACTGCACCGGTTGAACTATCAATCGAAAACTTATTATCGGCATCGGTTAAGGAGTAAGTCACGGTGCCTTCAGCATTGGAGTTAGAAGAAGTTGCAATTGAGGTGCCAGTTGAAATACCCTCGCTTTGAGCAGCGGATGCCAAGCTAGCGCTTAGAGATAAGCTTACATCTGTAATATTGATCGTTAGGCTGTCAGTAACTGTATTAGTACCATCGGTTGCGGTTAGGGTTAATGAATAGGATGTTGTGGTTTCATAATCCAGGCTTGCTGCTGTGGTAATAGTGCCGTTAGATGAAACAGAAAATTTATCACTGCCGGTGCCGGACAGAGAATAGGACACAGATGCACTGCCATCTGTGGTTGTTGAGGTCGTGGTTACGCTTGTTCCTGAAGCAGCCGACTCACTTAGGCTAATTGAGGAGCTTGCCAATGCAATAGAAAGCTCAGTGACATCATCCACGCTAATATTAATAGTATTTGAGGTACTGTTTGCTCCATCGCTGGCAGTCAAGGTTAGAGAGTATGAAGTGGTAGTCTCATAATCCAATGCACTGGATAAAGTAATGTTCCCTGCAGAGTCAACAGAAAACTTTTCGCTACCAGTGCCACTTAAAGAATAGGTAATGGTTTGAGACTCAGGATCAGAAGCTGAAGCAGTTGCTATGGTGGTTCCGGTTGAAACATTCTCCGCAAAAGAAGATGCAGCCAATGAATTTGTCAGGCTTGGAGCCTCATTGATATCTCCAACATTAATGGTGAGCGTTTCAGAAACAGAATTAGCTCCATCCGAAGCCGTTAAAGTAATTGCGTATGCAGTTGAAGTCTCATAATCCAATCCGCTGGCTAAGGTAACAGTTCCATCAGAACTGACAGAGAAATTTTCACTGCCTGTCCCTGATAAACTGTAAGTAATGGCTCCAGCTTCAGGGTCGCTAACAGAACTAGCGGCAATGGTGGTACCGGTGGCCGTATTTTCTTGGAAAGCGTTAAAGGCAACAGTTGCACTCAAAGATGGTGCCTCGTTAACATCAGCAACATTAACAGTGATGACTTCAGTGGAAGCATAAGTGCCATCATCGACAACGACGGTTAATTCATATGATGTCGCAGTTTCATAATCTAAACCGCTGGCAAGGGAAATGTTACCGCTGGCATCAATACTAAAGTTATCGCTCCCAGTTCCGCTAAGTGTATAAGTCACCGCACTGCCCTCAGGATCGGTGGCATTAATGGAAGCGATGGCAGCTCCCACAGGAGAGGTTTCTGCAAATGAAGCAGCGCTTAAAGTCGCTGCAATCGTAGCTGGCTCATCATCATTGATGACATTGATGGTGATTTCTTCAATAGTAGTATTGGTTCCATCAGAAATTTCCAGCATTACTACTAACGTTGAATTAGCTTCAAAATCTAAATCACCCGTGAGAGTTACCTCACCGGTTTCAGAAACTGTCATCAAATCACTGCCACTTCCACTTAGGGAATATGAGAGAGCATTACCTTCAGGATCAGTTGCGCTGAAAGTAGCTACCACGGTTCCCGCTGGAACTGTTTCAGAAACATTAACTTGATTAGCAATAAGCTCACTGCTGATGGCCGCCTCACTAATGGTATTAACGGGCTCAACCGCTAGCACTACTGCTTCATCCACATCAGTTACATCAAGTGCGAAAGCAACCTCCTGAATATCACCATTATCACTGGTAAATGTAACGGTCAACTCAACGCTTGCTTGTGATTCATGATCAAGCTCTTGGATCACTTCTAAAGAGTTAGTTTCTTGGTTATAGGTGAAAGCATCACTGCCTTCGCCTTCAATGGTCACCGTATAATTCTGTTCGCCTGGGTTAACAATAGCAAACTGAGCTAAACTTATTTCGGAAGTATTTTCATCAAAGCTTGTAACCACATCGCTAGCTTCAACAACAAAGATGGGAGCCACCTCAACGGTAGTTTCTTGCGTGGTCTCAGTTACCTCCTCAGCCACATTTTCAGTTGAATCTTCATTTGCATCATCTGCCTCAACTGTTTCAAGCTCAATAGCCACCTCAAATTCTTCTGCTGTTCCCAATTCTTCTGGAGCAACATCTGAAGATACATCTGAAACTCCTGATGAATCTAATAAACCTTCATCGACTTCAATATTGGTAGAATCGCCGGCATCATCGCTTGCGACTTCGGTTTCAATCTCTGCAGGTTCTTGCGTTTCAGGCTCAGTGGACTCGGGAGCAACATCTTCGCTGGGAGTCTCCTCAGTTGTTGTCTCTTCGCTTGAAGTTTGATCGCTTGAAGTCCCCTCTTCTTCTTGAGTCTCCTCAGCTGGAGTTTCTTCTGTGGTAGATTCTTCCTCTTGAGTCTCCTCAGCTGGAGTTTCCTCAGCAGCGGGCTCCTCTTCTGGGGCTTCTTCTGGTGCTTCTAATTCTTCCTGCAGTGCATCTAAGCTTTCTTCAGTAACTTCGACCGGTTCGCTAGGCTCAGAATCTTCACTTTCAACCGAAACTGAAAATCCTGGCTCAGTCACAGTGGTAGCGTAGTCTGGAGAACATTGGTCACCAAAAGAATCTAAATCAACACAATTAGGCGTAACAGTCATTTCGGTGCCGTAAAGGAATGTTGCGTTGGTTTGCGGTCCATTAGTCTGCACAATTCCGATACCACCCCTGATTCCGACAGTGGCTGAATTGGTTCGAATTAAGGCAGGCTGCTTTTTGGTAACTTTACCGCCAACGATCCTCAGCAACCCTCTAGCTGTAACCTCAAGAGAACCCTCAGCAGTCTCAGGGTTGTAAATAAATTTATCTAAAACAACACTGGAATTGGGTCCTACTGAAAATGCTGTGCCATCAAGTAATAGCATTTGCGCTCTTCCAATGCCATCGGTTTCAATGGTGTGATTTTGAATAATTTCATAGCCTGCATCGATAAGCTTGCGCTCTTGCTCTGGGGTTAGGTCGGTAGTGTTTTTGTTGACTGCAGATGCAACCCCTATTTGCTCTTGCGCTAATCCAGCATTGGGAAAGATTCCTGCAAGCAGAATGATTGATAAGAATTTATATGCAATCTTCATATTATTTCAAACATTGATAATTAATTTGTGCAGAAAAATTATTGGCTCTGCGTTTGTAGATGCTAATAGTGCTCCTGGAATCATTTAATACTAATCCCAGGTTCATAGACCAACATGCTCCCATAGGTCTGAGCATATTAAATCTCCAACTTTCTGCTTGATCATGTCTTGCGCCAAAAAGTGGATACTCTTCATCATGAGATTTATCTTGGTAGCTATATTTAGACGAAAACTGCCAACTCTCTCCCAAAGGCTGAGAATAACTAAGTTCAAGTCCATAATTTTCATAGAACTCATAACCAGCACTCGCACGATAGTTTTCTAAAATAACCCTATAACCATAAAGGGCTTGTGGGCCAGCCCAAACAAAGCTTTGACCAAAACTAACACCATTGATGCGGCCATTTTTTTGTCTTCCTGACCTAAAAATTTTCTCTTCTCTATAGTATGTAAACAGCATAGATGAGCCATTATCTAGTTGACCGCTATAATCCAAAGATATGCGTCCACTTCTCAAAATTTCCTGTCGATTGAGAACGACCCTAAGAAGATTGATATTAGGTGCAAACACCGGATCCTCAAGATTAAAGAAAGAAAAGAAATTTTCATCTAAATTAAAATTTCTTCTAACAGAAAACACATTGCTTTGCACATCAAATTGCTTGAATGTGTCTAATCGATCAGCACCATAACTAAAAAAGTATTGAATGTTATCTCCTCTTGGATGATTCAAATCTTGGTCAATACTTAATGAATAATTAAATAAAGAAGATCGATCGCTTTGCCTTTGACTTTCCGGGTCAACGTCCAACAAAAAATCACCAATTTCAATAAAATCTGCATTAATACCTGAGTTTCCATTGGTGGTTCGCTTAAAGCCAATACTAAGGGTTTGCTGCCACTGAAAAGGCTCTTCAGCGGATACAATGGCCTCTAAAAATTGATCAACTCTAGCCTCAACTTCAGGCGGAGGGTTATATTCTTTTACACTTTTTAGATAGTTATTAGCCAAGGCAAATGCACCTAGACGAAAATACAAAACTCCCAACTCCAATCTGATTCTTGGCAACTCTGAGTCATAAATAAGCATTTGCTCAAAGACTCCAATGGCTCCCTCTAAATCTCCAACCATGATTGATAAATTAGCGTATTTAAATAGTAATGATAAATTTGTTGGGTCTTTAAAAAGTTGCTTAAATACCTCTTCTTTTTGTTGAAGAGCAGCAGACAGTTCTTTGGGATCGGATATGGTGGGCTCTACATTTTGAGCGAAGGAATGCATGCACATAAAAATGCATATCATGAGAAAAAAAGCTCTTGGTTTCATGGTTTTTTTAGGAGAATATACATAGGAACTCCTATATATATTCCCTATTTGACGCATATTTAACCATAAAAATGACAATTTATCATTTAATTAGAATATTAAAGGCTCTAATGTGAGTCAGGGGTTATAATTGATTGATGAAAAAATCTGAGCAAACAAAAGCCAAGCTTGTTGAAGCAGTTATAAGTCTAACTAATGTTGGTCAAAAAATATCTGTGGCAAGCATTTCAAAAGAAGCAAAAACAGCTTACGGGACTTTTTACAGATATTTTAATAATTTAGATGAGATTAATGCCTCTGCAATCATGCAAGTGGTTCTTAGTGCAGCTGAACAAGTTGATAATCAAATGAAAACAGAGAAATCAAACCTTTTTAAGATTTACTACAGTTGGTATATTGCCATTGATTTGTTTGAAAGCGACTACATAGCTAACTGGCTAATAGATAATCCCGCAAGCATTAATGATGCATGGGTTTTAACTCGACCCATGACCAGTCAATGGCTCCAAGATGCGATTGTTCAAGAAGAAGAGCCTGAGTTGAACAAGGATAACCTAAGGCATTTCAAAATGGCTCAAACCTATATTTATTGGACTTATCAAAACGCTCTGCGTGAAAAGCTAAAAGGTAGAAAATCAATCCATGTCTACTCAGATCTGATGAATTCCGTGAACTTAATGAATCTTTCGCAGAAAACTCAAAAAAAATATATAAAAAAAGTTGCGGATTATATTAAGTAAGCAATAAATTACTGTGAAAAAAAATTTAAAGCAATTCTCTCGATATGGCCTTTTGATCTTTGCAGTTTTAGTGAGCTTTTTACCAATTCTAAATCCATTACAAATTTTTAGTAATCTGCAAAATTATTCTTTCGATACTCTCCAAAGGCTCTTACCAAGGGAAATTTATGCTGAGGATCCTGTTGTAATTATTGATATTGATGATCGTTCTCTTGCAGAGATTGGTCAATGGCCTTGGTCTAGAAATCAATTGGCAAAACTTACAAATCAAGCTTATGCTGCAGCTGCACTAGGATTTGATATCGTTTTTGCAGAACCAGATAGGACTAACCCTCAGAACTTTATTTCAAGCTATCCTCTTAATGAGTCTCTAAAAAAAGAGCTTTCGGCACTTCCAAGTAATGATGAATTGTTTGCACAAGCTATTACAGATCACGGAACTGTGGTCTTGGGTCAGGCTTTAAATAATAAAAATAATATCAAACCTTCTAAGGCGAAATTTGGTTTAGTCACTCAAGGTGATGATCCAAGGCAATTCATAACAAACTATTCGGGTATACAAAATAATATTAAGCAGCTTGAGAGCTCTGCTGCAGGAGTTGGCTCGATGAGTATTGGTAACAATGATGCAATTGTTCGCCAATTACCTACCTTTGAAAGAGTTGATGATCAATTGGTTCCAAGTCTTGCCCTAGAAATGACAAGGGTGGCAGTTGGAGCTTCAACTTTTCAAATAAAGTCATCTAATGCCTCAAGTGAGGAAGCTTATGGTGCTCAAACTGGTATTAATAATATTAAATTGGGGCCTCTCACTATACCAACAACCCCAAAGGGAAATGCGTGGGTGTACTTCGCTCCCTCTAAAAATATTTCTACAATCTCTGCGGCTGATGTAATCTCAGGGGCAGTTCCACCAGAATTTTTTGAAGGCAAGGTTGCACTTGTGGGCACATCTGCTGCGGGCTTGCTTGATCTTAGATCAACGCCCACAGAAAAAAATATTCCTGGGGTCACAATCATTGCCCAGTTTATTCAACAAATTTTTGCCAATGAATTTTTACAAAGACCAGACTGGCTTTTTGGAGCAGAGTTTCTTGCGGGTCTAGTGTTGGCAGTTCTGATTACTCTAAGCGTTCAAGCCTTAGGACCCATTGGTGGATTGAGTGTTTTGGTCCTGGGTTCTGGAGGAATCATGGGTTCAAGTTATTATTTTTTTAAATTTAAATTATTTTTAGTTGATCCGATTTCGCCTTTAATCATTGCATTGAGCGTCTATGTTGCTGTTACCTTTTTTAATTTTCTATTTACTGAGCTAGAGCGCAGCAGAGTTAGAGGCGCCTTTGCACAATATCTTTCCCCAGAAATGGTTAACCGCTTGGCAGAATCAAGCGAATCATTAGTTTTAGGTGGAGAGAGAAAAGAGATGACCTTCTTATTTTCAGATATCAGAGGTTTTACGAAAATTTCTGAGCAATATAAAGATGATCCCGAAGGTCTCACTCAGCTGATCAATCAATTGCTAACGGTTCTATCAAATTCAATCTTAGAGCATGGTGGCACCATTGATAAATACATGGGGGATTGCATCATGGCTTTTTGGAATGCGCCGACCGATCAAGCTGATCATCGCCAATTAGCAATTAAGGCAGCGCATTCAATGAATGAGGCTCTAGATGAATTCAATCTTAAGACAGAAGGAAATTTAGATTTTAAACTTGAAATTGGCATTGGGATTAATTCTGGAAACTGTATTGTCGGCAACATGGGTTCTGATAAGCGCTTTGATTACACAGTGCTTGGTGATGCGGTGAACTTGGCATCCAGGCTTGAAAGCCAATCATCTAATTATGGCTTGCACATGATTGTGGGTGAAAACACTTTCATAGATGATTCAGCTTTGACTATGATTGAAATAGACAAAATTGCAGTTAAGGGAAAATCTTCTGCAGAGACAATCTTTACTTGTTTTCAACCAGAAATTAAATTTGCAGAAGGATTTCTAGACACGCACAATGTTTTTTTGCAAAAATACAGATCCCAAAACTGGGATGCAGCTAAATTAACAATTGGTGAATTAATGTCTTCTCCAAATGAGCTTGAACTATACTACAGACATATGGATGCAAGGATTGATGAGTATATTAAAAATCCACCAGCTGCTGATTGGGAAGGAGTCTATGTTGCTACAAATAAATAATTTTAAATACCTATCATTTTTTGTCATGTGCCTAAGTTCATTCAATCTTTTGGGCCAAGCCATAGTGAACATCGAGGATTTAAGACGCGAAGGCCAAATT
>QBVY01000016.1:0-22500 GCA_003283765.1 SAR86 cluster bacterium AG-313-N18 | reverse complement strand
GACAATAATTCAAAAGATCAGATTCAAAAAATCATCGATACTCAATGCTCGCGAGAGGAAAGGCTAAGCATTGCCAATGATGTTATACCTAACAATGATTCATTGAATGATTTAAAAACTCGATCTTTAATCATGCACAAATTTTATCTAGACCTCACTCAAAAATGAAAAAAGATTGTCCACAATGTAAGAAAGCTACGGATCTGAGTCCAGCTAATCTTTATCGCCCATTTTGTTCTGAGAAATGTAAGTTAATAGATTTTGGTACTTGGACCAACGAAGAGAAGTTAATTAGCAGGCCTATTGAGTCTGAAGATTTTTACGAGGATTGAATTTAATTAAATTATTTTCCATTCTCCGGTCTCTATTAGAGACTTAGCCTTTTTATACTTAAGCTCCTTTGTTTCTTTGCCATTAGAAATTTTTACTACTTCATTCCTCCTTGGCGTTGGCGCATCTATTTTTACTGTTTCAACTTTAGCTAATTGTTCAGGTTCGTCGCTCTGATCACTTCCTATTACTGGTTGAATTTGCTCTTGCTGAAGTTTCATTTCCCTGTTCTGCTGGGCTTCACGAGATCTTGCTTCTAACTCCTGGATCTCTTCTTCGCTTGCAAGCTCAATTCTAAATAGAACTTTTATCGCCTCACTATTAATCTCATTTAACATTACCTCAAACATCTCAAATGCTTCACGTTTGTATTCATTTTTAGGATTTTTTTGAGCATAAGCCCTCAGACCAACACTTTGTCTCAAGTGATCCATTTCTGCTAAATGGTCTTTCCAATGAACATCAAGGATTTGTAGCATTACCTGCTTCTCAAGTTGAGCTAAGTTATCTTGAATCTTCAGGTATTTTTCTTTGTATTTCTTGGATGCGCTTTCGGCAATTAGATTTGCAATAGAAGTTGGAGTCAGTTTCTGATCATCCCTTACCTTAGTAGCAATATTTTCTTCAATGAAATAATGATCCAATAGATATTTATCCAACTCTTCAAGCCTCCATTGACTTTCAACTGAATCAAGTTGAACGAAATCATGTGAAACCGCGAGCATCTCCTCATTAATTAAATCATGAATTGCTTCAGAAATATTATCTTCATTTAAGAGTTGATTTCTTAATGAATAGATTGCTTGTCGCTGATCATTCGCAACATCATCATATTCCAATAAGTTTTTTCTTATATCAAAGTTTCTGCTCTCGATTCTTTTTTGTGCATTTTCTATCCCCCGAGACAGCATCTTATGTTCTATATGATCATCACCCATACCAATTCTTTCAAATAGACTTCTTCGACTATCAGATATAAACAATCGAAGTAAATCATCTTCTAGAGATAAGAAAAACTTAGAATAACCTGGGTCTCCCTGCCTCCCCGATCTACCTCTTAATTGGTTATCAATTCTGCGGGATTCGTGTCTCTCGGTCCCAAGAATATGTAACCCTCCAGCATCGAGAACTAATTGATGTCTTTTTTCCCATTCACCATCACCAATATTTTCCTTCCCCCCCAGCACAATGTCAGTACCTCTTCCAGCCATATTGGTTGCTATTGTAACTACTCCAGGACGCCCCGCATTTGCAATCACCTCAGCTTCTTTTTCATGCTGTTTTGCATTAAGAACTTGATGAGAGATATTTTTTTTATTTAACAGTTCTGAGACTATTTCCGATGACTCTACAGAGGCTGTTCCAACTAATATTGGTGCATCTTTTTTTCGCAGTAGCTCTATTTCTTCAATTAAGGCTTTAAATTTTGCTTCTTGAGTAAGGAACACTAAATCATCGTTATCCTCTCTAGCCATTGGTTTATTAGTTGGAATAATTGATACATTGAGCCCATATATTTCTGCAAACTCAGCTGCTTCAGTGTCAGCTGTTCCAGTCATTCCAGAAAGTTGATTAAAAAGTCTAAAAAAGTTTTGATAAGTTGTTGATGCGAGAGTTTGAGATTCTCTCTGAATAGGGACATTTTCCTTGCATTCAAGCGCTTGATGAATGCCCTCGCTCATTCTTCTACCTGGCATTGTTCTGCCAGTATGCTCATCAATCAAGAGAACTTCTTGCCCCCTGACTAAATAGTGAATATTTTTTTTAAATAAAAAACCTGCTTTTAAAGTTGCATTTACATAACGCATAATCTTTAAATTACTAACAGAATATAAGCTGTCCTCTGATTGCAGCAGCCCCAAGTCTTCAAGATGCCTCTCAACAACTATATACCCATCATCGGTAAGTTCTATAGATCTATTTTTTTCGTCGATAATGTAATGGCCTATCTCATCTTCATTTAGGGGCTCATCTTCAGTTCCCTCTCTTAATTGTTCTTTGAGATTTGGAATAATTTTTTTAATTTGGACGTAGTAATCAGCACTTTCATTTGAGGGACCAGAAATAATTAAAGGTGTTCTAGCCTCATCAATGAGAATTGAATCAACCTCATCTACTATCGCAAAATCAAGTGAACATTGAACTTTGTCTTCAGCGCGAAGAGCCATATTGTCTCTTAAATAATCAAAGCCTAGCTCACCATTAGTTGCATAGATAACATCGCATTGATATGCAGATTTTTTTTCTTCAAATGATTGATTGGAATAAATTACCCCAACTGTCAGTCCAAGATTTTCATATATTGGTCTCATCCAATCAGCATCTCTTTGTGCAAGGTAGTCATTTACAGTAACCAAGACAACTTTCTTGTCATTCACTGCATTAAGGTATGCTGGAAGGGTAGCAACTAAAGTTTTACCTTCCCCTGTTTTCATTTCCGCAATATTTCCTTCTGAAAGAGCTATGCCTCCAAGCATCTGTGAATCAAAGTGCCTGAGGCCTGTAGTCCTTAAACTTGCTTCACGAGTTGCTGCAAAAGCATGCGGGAGAAGACTAAAACTCTCATCTTTAGATGATTCTTTTAGCTTGTTTCTTAAATTTGCTAGTTCGTCATCGCTAAGCTGCTGATAATCTTTTTCTAGTTCATTAATTTGATCTACAGATATTTGCATTCGCTTTAACGCGCGTTGATTACTGCTTCCAAATATTTTGGTTAAAAATGACATGAATTAAATTGCTAAAAGTTACCTTATTTTATTCAAAGCTCAACAGCATCCCCAAAAGGAGCTCTAGAATATGATATGGGGGCAATTGATGAATCTTCAAATGTAACTACTTCCCAAGCATCCTCTGATGCCAAAATTTTTCTTAATAATTCGTTATTTAGGGAGTGACCAGATTTATAACCAGAAAATTGACCTATAAGATTATGCCCAAGCAGGTACAAATCTCCAATAGCATCAAGCATTTTATGCTTTACAAATTCATCATCAAATCTGAGGCCTTCTTCATTAAGAATCCCATCTTCACCAAGAACAATTGCATTATTAGAACTTGCACCCAAAGCCAATCCTTGAGATTGAAGGGCATCCTTATCTTTAACTGATCCAAAAGTTCTTGCTCTGCAAACCTCTTTCACAAAAGAAGTAGATGAAAAATCAATTGATGATTTTTGAGCATGCTTTTTTATGGTTGCGTCTTCAAAGTCAATCTCAAAAGAGACTTTAAAACCGTCAAAAGGTTTAATAGCTGCATATGTATCTCCACGCTCAACTCTGACTTCTTTTTTAACTTTAATAAATTTTTTCAATTTTTCTTGTACTTCCAACCCAGCAGATTGGATTAAAAAAACAAATGGGCTTGCGCTGCCATCCATAATAGGTATTTCAGGACCATCCACTTTAATAAAGCAGTTATCGATTCCAAGGCCTGCAATTGCTGACAGCAGATGTTCAATAGTGCCAATTTTATAACCTTCTTTAAAGAGAGCAGTTGAAAGTGTGGTATCGCCAACATATTCGAATTTTGCCGGAATGCTTATCTCAGGGTCTAAATCTGTTCTAATAAAAGTAATACCCGCGTCTATGGGCGCAGGCAAAAGCTCTAATGTCATATCTTTGCCACTGTGTAGACCAACTCCAACAGCTTTAATAGGATTTTTTATAGTTCTTTGATTAAGCATTCAAAAAATTTAAGATTTCATTAATTCATTGCATTGTAAATGAATTTTATATTAACTTCTGCCTCGCAATCTCAAAAAGTATCACCCCGGTAGCCACTGAAACATTGAGACTATTTATTGTTTGATTTTTCGATAGTGTGCAAATTTGAGAGCATTTTCCTAATGTTTTCTCTCTAACACCATCTTCTTCAGAACCCATAATTACTAGAGTAGGTTTGTTTAGATCTAATTCAGTATGCATTGAGTTAGCGTGTTCGCTTGTTCCCAAAATGAAATATCCAAGCCTCTCAAAGTGCTTCAACGCATTAATCAAGTTGGTCACTGTAAAAATCTGAATTGCCTCAGTGCCTCCTGCTGAAACCTGTCTTACTAAAGGAGTGATTGGAGAGCAGTGATGTTTGTTAATAATTACTCCTGCAATATTGCTCGCTGCCGCAGATCTGATGCATGCACCGAGATTACGAGGATCAATCACATTATCGATAACCAAAAATGTAGGATTGTCATGTTGAATGCTTACCTCATACTTTTTTAATTCACTGAGTCCCAGGCTTATTTCATTCTTAAGAATTGCTTCAGGGTGTTGCGTTAAACTTTTCTTTCTTTCAACAGAAACTGATAATTTTTTAGCTATAGAAATTAAATTGAGAACTCTTTCATCATTTCGGTTAGTTGGTATAAAGATTTGTTTTATGTTTTCAGGACAAATTTTTAATAGCATCTCAATGCTATGAAAGCCCACTCGAAGATTTTCAGAATTCTTATTTTCCATTTGAAATTATTAGATTAATCTTTCTTTCCAAAGGATAGATAGCAGCAATTTTAACCTTCATTTTTTGCCCAAGCTTAAAAATTCCACCTCTTCTCTTTCCTTTTAGAGCACTTCGATCTTGTAAGAATTGATATCGATCACTAGGGAGATCAGACACATGCAATAGACCTGAAATGAAGTAGGGCTCTAAATTAATAAATAGACCAAAATCTGTCACACCAGTAACAACTCCATCCATTGTGGAGCCTATTTTTGTTTTTAAGTAAGAGCAAATTAGAACTTGCTCTACTTGCCTAGATGCTTTTTCTGCTCTCCTTTCCAATATAGAAGAATTTTCACATTCATCCTGAAGCTCATTTTGTCTTATGCCTAGTTTTTTATGAGCGAGGGAAGAGTTAATTAGTCGGTGAACTAATAAATCTGGATATCTTCTAATGGGCGATGTGAAATGTGAGTATTGTTTGAGCTGAAGGCCAAAATGGCCCAAGTTATTAGTTGAATATTCTGCTCTTGCAAGGGTTTGAAGCACTAGAATTTGGCCAGTATCATCTTTCTTCTTGTGCGCTTCTTGCAAACATCTGTTAATCATTTCCAGAGGCGATGATTTTTTTACAATTTGAGTTGGGATTTTAAAATGTTTCTTTAGCGCTTCAAGCTTGCTCGGATCTGGATCTTCATGAATCCTGTACACTCCTAAATTTAATCTATCATGCATAAATTCAGCAGCTGATTCATTTGCAAGCAACATTGATTCTTCAACAAGCTTATGAGCAAAAAGAGACTTTTTGATGATTATATTTTTTACTTCTTTCTTCTTGCTTAACTCCAAAATTGCTTCTTTGGGGTTGATTTCAAGTGCTTTCCTCTTATTGCGAAGTTTTAATCTTAGATTGGTAAGATCAAAAAGATGTTTTATTGATTCGTGAACGATCGATTGTTTAATGCTAGATAATTTTTTCAGGTGTTTTTCAACTTGGCTATAAGTAAGTCTCGCTTTGGAGTTTATTAAACCGCTATAAAACTTATATTTTTTTCTTGTGCCATCAAGATCAATAGACATTTCACATATCATTGAGCACCTATCCTCATTAGGTCTTAGTGAGCATATTCCATTTGATAGATTTTCTGGAAGCATTGGGATAACAGTTTCTGGAAAGTAGATGGAGGTGCCTCGTTTTTTTGCTTCTTTGTCTAATTTTGAGCCAGGCTCAACATAGAAAGAGACATCTGCAATGGCGACGAAGAGCTTATATCCATTGCTATTTTTGACACAATAAACAGCATCATCAAAATCTTTAGCATCCTCACCATCAATTGTTGCAAAGGGAAGCTTTCTTAAATCTTTTCTGTATTTTGCGGTTTTTTTCTTCTTAGCTACATGCTCCGCTTCACTTAAGAGATCTGATCGCCACTTTGATGGAAGCTCATGCATTGAGATCGCGTCTTGGATTGCTTCTTTGTACATTCTATTTTGCAGCTATTGTAATTTTAATGTGATGCTATATTATCGCTCTATGAATTTTGGACTAAAAAGCAAAACTATCTCATTTATTGGGTTATTTTTTCTTGCAAGTATATCACTGCATTCGTTTGCACACATTGATGATGCTTCCTTAACGGAGGGTCCGGAGCTTGAATGTCTTACTTGTAACTTCGAAGTATCATCAGACATTGAAGTTTTTGTTTTGTTTCCAAAAGAAATTATTCCTCAACTTGTAGATCAGGAGCCCTTTAAAGGTATTTCGTTACAAGCAAACAAACCTTTTAATTCACAAGCACCTCCAAAAATTAATATTTAACTTTTTTTAAATTTTAATTTTTCTTTTTTAGGAGGTTCTTATGAAAATTAATAAATTTTTCTTTTTACTGCTAGTCACCTTTTCAATCAACACCTTGTTTGCTGATGAAATGGATGAAGTGGTTGTAAGTTCAGCTTTCATCAATAAAGCTGCCAGCGAGTTAGCTGATCCAATTCATATTTTAAGCGGAGATGATATTGCTACTGAAGCCACTCAAAGTCTAGGCGAAACCATAGATGATTTATTGGGTGTTTCTTCTGCAGACTATGGTTCTGCGGTTGGTCAACCCATTATTAGAGGGATGTCAGGCACAAGGGTTAAGATCTTAGATAACGGCATGGTTAATCGTGATGTTTCGGGTCTTGGTGCTGACCATCTTAATGATATTGATATGAGCAATGTTCAACAAATAGAGGTTGTTCGCGGACCTTCTTCTTTGCTCTATACCAATGGAACAATTGGCGGCATAGTCAACGTTGTTGATAATTCTATAGCCATGAAAGATGTAGAGCGATTATTTAAAGTGGGGGCTGAGTCACAATCTGTTAATGATGGAGACAGCCGAAGTTTCTTTTATCAAGATAATGTTGGTGGCGATATAAACATTAGCCTTGCATACAAAAATACTGCTCTTGGAAATTTTGATGTTCCAAATGGAGCAATTATGCATGAAGAAGAAGAGCATCATGATGAGGATGAGCATCATGATGAAGATGAGGATCATGATGAGCATGAGGAAAACTTAGGCTTCTTGGCTAATTCTGATTTTGAATCAGAGTCATTCAAATTTGGTGCGTCTACTACTGGAGACTGGGGCTATTTGGGAGTTTCAATGGCAAGCATTGAAAGCATGTATGGCATTCCATATCATGGTGAAGGTCATGGCGGTCATGGCGACGAACATGGCGACGAACACGGTGACGAGCATGGTGATGAAGAAGAAGGGCATGATGAGCATGAAGGTGAAAGAATCTTTACTAACACTGATTCTGAAAAGTTTGATATTAGAGGATCTTTCAATCTTGATGGAAATTTAGTAAAAAAAGTTGATTTTTTCATGCGAGATACAGATTATTCCTTTACTGAGCAACATGCTGAAGAGGCGCATGAAGAAGAGCATCATGATGAAGATGAGGATCATGATGAAGATGAGGATCATGATGAGCATGAAGGTCATTCTGAAGGACCAACTACTTTTACAAATGATGCAATGGAGGCTGGGGCTATTTTTGATTTTTCAAATTCTATAGTTTCTCAAAAATTTGCAATTAACTTTGTGAATGAAGATACCTCAGTGATTGGAGCAGAGGCATTTATGACTCCTGCATCAAGAGACGAGCTTACATTTGGTTACTATTTGAGCCGAAGTTTTGATTCTTTCGATTTAGATTTTGGTGTGAGATATGACATGATTGATAACGAAGGGTCTATTGTATCAATGCACGAAGAAGAACATCATGACGAAGATCATGACGAAGATCATGACGAAGATCATGATGAGCATGAAGCAAATGAAGTTGCTTATTACGATAAAGCTTTTAACAATTCTAGTATTGCCTTAAATATAGGACGAGAGCTTAACGAATTTCTCAGCGTTGATTTTGGGTTTTCTTCAGTAGAAAGAGCACCTTCAACCACTGAAATGTTTATGAATGGAGCGCATTTAGCAACCGCTAGATTTGAGGTTGGTAATGTAAATTTAAATTCAGAAACATCTAACAACATAGATTTAACGCTTAATATGAAAAATGGCAGCTTTTTTGCTAAAGCTACTGTGTTCATGAATGATGTTGATAACTATATTTATCTTCAAGATGAAACTGAAGAAGAACATGAAGAGCATGATGAAGAGCATGAAGAGGATCATGATGATCACGGAGGTTTAATTCTTGCAAACTATCTTCAACAAGATGCAGAATTAGATGGTTACGAGATTGAATTTGGTAACACCATGGCTTTAGGTTCTGGCGAGTTAACTCTATCATTTGGAAGAGATGAAGTTTCTGGAGAGTTCTCTAGTGGCGGCAATATTCCAAGATTAAATCCAGCTCGAAATATCTTTAAATTGAAATATTCACAAGCTAATACAATCTTTGGATTGATGTTCAAAGATGTTGAAAAGCAAAATGATATTGGCCTTGCTGAGACTAATACAGATGGCTATCAAATGTTGAATGCTAAATTATCTAGAAGTTTTGATCTTGGCGGTCAGGGTGACTTAACAGTTTCATTATTTGGAAACAACTTACTTGATGAAATTGCTAGAAATCATTCCTCATATGTGAAAACTCAGGTCCCTTTACCTGGAAAAAATTATGGTATTAGGTTTAACTTAACATTCTAATTATTTCATATAAATAGGTTTTAAAAACCGGGAACTATTATCAAATAGTTTCCGGTTTTTTTATGTTTAAAATACGTATAATCTTTTAAAAAATTATTAATTTTCAGCCAAATGAGTTATAGAATTTTACGTACATTCTTCATTTTTTCTTTTGTAATTAATTTTATCTTTGCTCAAGAAACTGAAGAGATCATTTCAGTAGCTTCATATATAGAATCTAGTGAATCGAATGCCTCGCCAGTAGATGTTATTTCAGCTAAGGAGTTTAAAAGTTTCAGAGTAACCACTGTTGCTGAACTTAGCAAATATCTAAGTATTGCCTCGGGGTCTAACTTTCAAACGAATGCTTTGGATGGCGTTGATCAGGGAATGGCAAACATCACTTTGCGTGGAATGGGCCATGCATCAACTCTTGTCTTGATTAATAAAAAACGCCAAACCCATTCTGGTACACCTTCCGACGAAGGTGAGGGCTATATTGATATAAATATTATTCCTGAAATAGCTCTTAACAAAATTGAGATCCTAAAAGATGGAGCTACTTCACTTTACGGCTCTGATGCTGTGGCAGGAGTTATTAATTTTCAAACATACCAAGAGTTTGATGGCATGCGCATAGCGCTTGGCAGTCAAAAGACGAGTAATTATGACCAAAGAGATAATTCTTTAGGCGCACTTTTTGGAGGCGCGGCATACGGAGGAAAGTTTGTTTTTGCACTAAGCTTTTTAAATAAATTCCCATTAAATGCTTCAAGAATTCCAAAATTTGCTGAATTGGGTCTAAGTGGTTTGGGGAATAGCTTTAAAGTCACTGAGGCAGATTTAGTAGCTTCTGGGATATATGCTGGAAGTTACAATAAAAATCAAACAGTCCCTGATCCAAATTGTGTTGAAAATGGAGGCGTGTTGGCTGGGCCAAGATGTAAATTTTTATATGGAGAAAGGTTCAACATAGTCAATGATGAGGATCACCTAAAAGGGTATCTGCACTTTACAAGATCTAGTTCAAAGATTAATTACTCCGCCACTGTGCTGATGGCCAAAATTGATGTGAATGACAATCCACAATCTCCATCTTATCCAGCTCTATCATATTTATCTAAGAAAATTTTCCCAGGACAGGGGGGCAGCCCATTTAACGTACCAGTGATTTGGTATGGCAGACCTTTAGGCTCTGCATTCCCATCACCTAATTCACCCAAGGCCATTTTTCAATATCATTTTAGTAATAGATTAATTTTTGATATCTCTCAAAATTTAGATTTTGAACTCTCTCTGACTGCAAGTGAACATGAGAATCAGCACAATCGACCAGATACTATTGAATCAAGGTTTGAGGCTGCAATTTTGGGGCAAGGCGGTCCAAATGGTAATGAGCAGTGGAATATATTTTCACCCTTAGAAAATTCAGCAACGTTGATTGAATATATAAAAGGCTCTGAGACTTCAACCAAGACTGGCAGTCTTATATCTCTTGATGGAATTTTGAGGGGCCAAAAGAATGGAGCAAACTTTGCTCTAGGTTTTCAATTTAATTCAGAGGATTTGCAAATCAATTTTTCTGAAATGAGTAGAGTTGTATTTGATTCCACTGGAAAATTAACCAAAGGTGCAGATTTATTATTTCTGGGTGGCGGGACAAACGTTGACACCAGCAGAAACAAGCAAGCTGTTTTTTTTGAAGCAAATAAAAATTTTGGTGATGCGTTGGACTTAATTTTATCCGGTCGCTACGAAAGACTTGATAATGAATCGTCATTTGATCCAAAATTTTCATTTAAGTATTCAGCCTCAAGAGATTTTTTATTAAGGGGCTCAATAGGTACTTCTTTTACAGCTCCTTCGATGGCTCAAATGTTCTCCTCTGAGATTCGTCTTGGAAGTGTGAGAGACATAGATGATTCTCCATTTGTACGTTTGGCAGTTTTAGGAAATCCAAACCTAAAGCCTGCAACTTCAGAAAATATTAGTTTGGGATTTGTATGGAATATTATTGAGGAAGTTAATCTAACCATTGATTATTGGGCTATCAACTTCAAGGATCGAATTGAAGCAGAGAGCGCTCAGGTATTATTAAATACAAATCCTTATGCAAGCAGTATAACGAGAAATCAATTTGGAGAATTGATAGCAGTAAGCACTTCATATTTCAATGAAGAAAAGACTGAAATTAATGGCATAGATGCAGAGATCAATTTCCTTAAATCTACTCAATATGGTGACTTTAATTATTCGATTAAGGCAACTCAATTTTCTGAGTTTTTAACGCCTGAGGATAGTGAAGCAGGGGATCAGGGAGTTCGCCCAATTATGGTCAACAGAGTGGGCAAGTTCAACTACGATGCACATACTCATTCATTGCCAAAATTGCGATTGAACACATTTTTAAGCTGGACAATAAATGATTTGATGCTGGGCATGAATAGCAGATATGTCGAAGGATATTCAAATGAACGTCAGATCCCTGCATCTGCCATTAGTCTTGGCTACACTAATTATGTCAAATCATTTTTAGTGCACGACTTTTCACTAAAAAAATCTTTTCAGTTTTCATTGGGTGAAATGGAGATAGGTCTGGGAATTATCAATGCTTTTGATAAGAAAGCCCCATTATTATATGACGCCCCTGACTTTAGTTTTGATACCAAAGTACATGATCCAAGAGGGCGACTAATAAACCTTACTGCAGAATTCAATTTATAAGAAAACATGAAGGGTCTAATTAAAGACCCTTCAGCATTTTTAGGGGGAAAAAGTACGCTAAGCATTTATATGAATTTGTATTCAACTTCTATTTGGGGGAACAGAATGAATACTTAGCGTACACCAATATATATGCAATTCTTATGCCAAAATGCTTCTTTGAATTTGAGCCAAAAATTTTTTAAACTAATATCTGATATTATTGTTTAATGGGAAATGATAATGAGATTGAAAAAGAATTTAAAAAGGCAAGATATATCTATGCCTCTATCTACTTTGGGTTGATAATTCTTTTATTGGCAGTATTTTTTTAAAGAAATCCTGATGGGTAAATCTATAACCAAAATTTTAATGTATCTTACTGGCACCTATGCGCTGCTTGGTCATTCTTTTTCTTATTTATTTACTATAAACATAAAAGAGAATATGGTGCCGGCACCAAGAGTTGAACTCGGGACCTGATGATTACAAATCAACTGCTCTACCAACTGAGCTATACCGGCTAAGAAAGATCAGAATTTTACATCAATAATTTGAATGTTGGAAGTTGCACTATCTAGCGACAATATTTTTAATAAAACGTGTATAGTTAAGAAATTGTTAATTCACTGGAGAAAACTATGAAAAAACTATTTTTACTCTCAACTCTCATTTTTAGCTTTGATATAAGCGCAAATAATTTACCAGATAATTTTTCTATGTATCAATCTAATTTTTTATTTAACTGCCCGGAACCAGAAAAATGTTTTGCAGCTTTTGATCAATATATGTCCTCGCCAGAGGTAGCTGCAGAAAAATTTGAAGTAGACTTTTTTGCCATTAATCAAAATGGTTGGGACGATTCTACACACGGTATTAGCTGGTATTTTTTAGATGAAGATCAATATGTAAAATCTGGTCAAATCTACACAACCTCAGAAGCTGGAAGAGAATTTAGAAAAGCTATGAATGATATCGGTGCTGAAATAATTTCAGACACATTAACAATGCATTCAGTTGGAGTAGTTCTTGCAGAAGATACAGCTTCAAATGTTGTCACGCTTCGATGGAGTCACGAGGTAACCAATCCTGATAAATTTGTTCCTTTGTGGGCTAAATTTTCTAAAAGCATTGAAAACTATGATTGGTCGGCAAATGCATATGGTCTTCAGTCTCATTTATTAGGTAATAATGGTAATGGTATTACCCATGAAATATGGGCAGGCTTCAGCTCACCTCAAGGTGCATTAAAATTTCTTAGCGGCATGTATGGCTCAGACGAATTTGCCAAGTTTTCGCCTCAAGCAAATAAGTACTCTAAGTTCAAAAGATCTTATATGGAAATTAGTTTGAAGCAATACAACCCAGACTAATATTATGATCCAACTTAAATGGCCTCTTTTGAGGCCATTTTTTTATATTTTAAATTCGCAGCCTGTCCCACCTATGCCGCAATATCCATTTGGATTTTTATCTAAGTATTGTTGGTGATATTCTTCGGCTAAAAAATATTTTTGGTTCATTTTTAATTCAGTAGTAATTTGGCCTAAATTAGATTTTGAAAGAGCGCCCTGATACTTTTCTAAACTGGACTTAATTACCGTTAATTCTTCCGAGTCCTTGCAGTAACATGCTGATCTATATTGAGTTCCTACATCATTTCCCTGCCTCATTCCTTGTGTTGGATCATGACATTCCCAAAAAACTTTAAGTAACTCGCTTAAAGAGATCTTAGATGGATTATAGTCAATCTTTACAACTTCAGCGTGAGCAGTAACTCCTGCGCAAACCAGTTCATAGGTTGGGTCATCATGATCACCACCTGCATAACCAACTGATGTCATTACAACTCCTGGCAATGACCAAAACTTCCTTTCAACCCCCCAAAAGCAACCAGCACCAAATACTATGGAATCGATTGAATTCGAATGATTGTGATTAATTTCTGTTTTAAAAATAGTATGAATCATTGGTTTAATATATCCCTTTAATTGAGCATTCGCCTGAAGTAATTATTTTAAGCCCTCTTTCTGTTTGAAGCAGCATCTTACCTTCTTCATTGATGCCTTTAAAGATACCAATATCAGTATCTTTTTGATTGCTTGATAAGGCCTTTAACTCGATGCCTATGTGCATGCATCTTTTTTCCCAAGCATCTTTCCAGTTTTTATAGCCATTTTCTTTATAGTCAATTATGTTTTGCAAAATGCTATTCACTAATTTTTCTCGCGGAAGGATATCTGCTAGCTCGCCAATTTCTCCCCACCATGATTCTTTTTTTGGCAAAGAATAATTAATCCCAATGCCAACTATGAATTCAACCTCATCTGCATTCATTTCAGATTCAATTAAAATTCCACATATTTTCTTTTTGTTGATCAATAAATCATTTGGCCATTTAAGCCCCGCATTAATTTTTTGACCTGAGACTGAATCCATGGCCTCTGATATTAAAAGTCCAATGATGAGGCTAAGGGGGGCAGGGTTCTTATCTCTAAATTTTATAGTCATATAAATATTTCCTGCATTTGGGCTATACCATTCTTTGCCTTGTCTTCCTCTGCCTGCAGTTTGCTGTTCTGAGATTACAACGAGATAATCTTTGTTTAGTAATTTTTCTTTTGCAAAAGTATTTGTTGAATCCACTGTATCTAGTAGATAAAAGTCTATATTTTCTAGATTTAACCCTTTAAAAACTTCTTTTTGTGTTAATTTGTGCAAGTTATGAATAATCTAGTTGACTTCAGCTCATTCTAGAACAAAAATAGCACCCTTGAAATGGAGGAGTGGCCGAGTGGTTAAAGGCGGCAGACTGTAAATCTGTTCTCTACGAGTACGTTGGTTCGAATCCAGCCTCCTCCACCATTTTTTAATAGAATATTTACTGTAAAAAAGGTTGAGTTTATCAATTTTTAAGGGGATAATACGCCACCTTAAATTTGGATACTGTAATTCGGGCTCATATAGCTCAGCGGTAGAGCACTTGCTTGGTAAGTAAGAGGTCACCGGTTCAAGTCCGGTTATGAGCTCCATTTTATAGGTAAATTTTAGAGTTAATTTCATAAAAAGAGAGGCAAGAAATGGCTAGAGAAAAATACGAAAGAACGCTACCCCATGTAAACGTGGGAACAATTGGTCATGTTGATCATGGTAAAACTACATTGACTGCTGCTTTAACAAAAGTTGCATCTGAAGTATTTGGTGGTGAAGTTGTAGACTTTGCAAATATTGATAATGCTCCTGAAGAAAGAGAGCGTGGTATTACTATTGCTACTTCACATGTTGAGTATGTTTCAACTACAAGACATTATGCTCACGTAGATTGCCCAGGACATGCTGACTATGTAAAAAATATGATTACTGGTGCTGCACAAATGGATGGAGCTATCTTAGTAGTAAGCGCAGCCGACGGTCCTATGCCTCAAACAAGAGAGCATATTCTGCTTGCTAAGCAAGTTGGCGTTCCAAAAATTGTAGTTTTCTTAAACAAAGCTGACCAAGTTGACGATGCTGAGCTACAAGAATTAGTAGAAATGGAAATTAGAGAATTATTAGATACATATGATTTCCCTGGTGACGATACACCAATCATAGTTGGAAGTGCTTTAAAAGCATTAGAAGGTGATTCATCCGATATTGGCGTTCCTGCTGTAACAAAATTAATTGAAGCATTGGATTCATTTGTAGAAGAGCCTGCTAGAGAGATTGAAAAGCCATTCTTAATGCCTGTTGAAGACGTATTTACAATATCTGGAAGAGGAACTGTTGTTACCGGTAGAATCGAGCAGGGAATTGTTAAGACTGGTGATGCATTAGAAATTGTTGGTATTTCAGACACAACAACAACAACATGTACCGGTGTAGAGATGTTCAGAAAATCTCTTGACGAAGGCAGAGCTGGTGAAAACTGTGGAGTCTTATTAAGAGGTATTGAAAGAGATGCTGTTGAGCGTGGTCAAGTGTTGAGTGCTCCAGGGTCTATTAACCCTCATACAGAATTTGAAGCTGAAATCTATGTTCTTAGCAAGGAAGAGGGTGGAAGACATACTCCTTTCTTTAGTAATTATAGACCTCAATTTTACTTTAGAACTACTGATGTAACTGGTGCTTGCGCATTACCAGAAGGCACTGAGATGGTTATGCCTGGTGATAATATTAAGATGACAGTTAGTCTAATCGCTCCTATTGCAATGGAAGAAGGTTTAAAATTTGCAATTAGAGAAGGCGGAAGAACTGTTGGAGCTGGCGTAGTCGCGAAGATTATTAAGTAATTTAACAATTTTACAATTTTGCCGAGATTAACGCTCGGCATTTTTGTCTCTTATAGGAGAAAAATTTAGGCCAGTAGCTCAACTGGTAGAGCGACGGTCTCCAAAACCGTAGGTTGGGGGTTCAAGTCCCTCCTGGCCTGCCAAGGAGCTGGTTTAAAATAGAAATATGGCAAAAGGTAAAGCATCAAACATTGCCGATAAGATCAAATGGCTTTTGTCCATAGGTATCTTTTCAGTTGCTATTGTAGGTAATGGCTATTATACAGAAGTCGCATTTTTATACAGGGTACTTGCAGTTGTAGCTCTTTTTATTCTTGCCCTCGTTATTCTCGCAACAACAGTTTTTGGAAAAGGAGCAGTTTCTTTAATGCGAGAATCCAGAACTGAAATGAGACGAGTGGTTTGGCCAACTCGTATGGAGACAACTCAAACTTTTATGGTTGTTTTTGGATCTATCATCGTTCTTTGCTTGTTTTTTTGGGCACTAGAATCTCTTTTAAGCTGGTTAACAAAATTAATTTTAGGATAGTTATAAAGTGAATTGGTACGTAATAATGGCATATTCGGGCTACGAGCTTAAAGTTAAGGCCGCACTCGAAGAGCGTATTGAGCTTGCCGGTTTAAAAGATCAATTTGGTGAAATATTAGTTCCAACAGAGTCAGTTGTTGAGCTCAAAAGTGGTGCTAAGAAAAAAACAGAGCGTAAATTTTTTCCAGGCTATATCTTAATTGAAATGGAAATGAATGATGATACTTGGCAACTTGTTAAGCACACTCCCAGAGTCAGTACATTTGTTGGGGGTAAAAAAGATAAACCAGCTCCTATTTCAAAAAGCGATGTGGATAACATTATTAACAGAATTGAAGTTGGAGAAGAAGCTCCAAGACCTAAAACGTTATTTGAGCCTGGCGAGGTTATCAGGGTGTGTGATGGGCCATTCAATGATTTTAATGGAGTTGTTGAAGAAGTTGACTATGAGCGCAGCAGCGTGAAAGTTTCTGTTCAAATCCTAGGTAGATCAACGCCTGTTCAATTAGATTTCATTCAAATAGAGAAAACATAATGGCAAAGAAAGTAGCAACAATTTTAAAACTACAAATACCCGCAGGAGCGGCAAATCCAAGCCCACCAGTCGGACCGGCTTTAGGCCAAGCAGCAGTTAATATTATGGATTTCTGTAATGCATTCAATGCTGAAACCCAAAACATGGAAAAGGGGCTGCCTCTGCCGGTGGTTATAACTGTATACGAAGATAAATCTTTTACCTTTGAAGTTAAATCAGCGCCAGCAGCAGTTCTAATTAAGAAGGCCGCTGGAATAAGCAAGGGAAGTGGTGAGCCAAATAGAGAAAAAGTTGGCTCCATTACAAGAGCTCAACTAGAAGAGATTGTTACAGCAAAACAAAAAGATTTAAATGCAAATGATATGGATCAGGCAGTCAAAATTATTGCAGGCACCGCAAGAAGCATGGGAGTAGAAGTTAAATAATGACTAAGCTTACAAAAAAGAAAAAACAATTGTTGGAACTTGTTGATCCTGAGAATACATATTCATTAGAAGAAGCAATGAACATATTTCAAACAGTTAAATCCAATAAGTTTGATGAATCTGTAGATATCGCACTTAGATTAGGCATCGATCCAGGAAAATCTGATCAGAATGTCAGAGGCGCTATCACACTTCCCCATTCATTAGGTAAAACGGTTACCGTTGCCGTTTTTGCTGATGGAGATCAAGCAAAGGAGGCTAATGATGCAGGTGCAGACTTTGTCGGCATGGAAGATTTAGCAGAGAAATTTAAAAAAGAAGAAATTGATGTTGATGTGGTAATTTCATCACAAACCGCTATGAAGATCGTGGGCCAATTGGGTCAGGTTCTTGGACCCAAAGGACTGATGCCAAATCCAAAGACAGGAACAGTTACTGAAAAAGTTGGAGAAGCAATTAATAATGCTAAATCAGGCCAAGTTCGTTTTAGAACAGATAAAAATGGAATATTGCATGGCTGTATTGGAAAAGTTTCATTTTCATCAAGTCAAATTCAAGAAAATGCAGCGGCTATGCTTGAAGAAGTAAAGAAGTTAAAGCCAGCTACTGCTAAAGGTTCATATATTCGAAGTGTTGCTCTAAGTAGTACTATGGGACCAGGGGTTAAAGTTGCTCCTGCATCCTTAGTTGTATAAGTTTTAGGGTCTTTTTTGACCCTAGATTGTTGCGTTAATCGCAGCCGTCAAAGACCGTAGGTGCGAAAGCTTAATTTCCTACGTAGGTGGTGTTCAAATTGCGTAGGCGGTTTGTCACCGATTAGCCGAAAGGCATTAATAGGAGAATTGCTGTGGCGTTAGCTAGAGAAGATAAAGAGAGAATAGTTCAAGAAGTTAAAGAAGTTTCAGCTTCTGCATCTTCACTTGTGATTTCAGATGCTAGAGGCCTTAAGGTTTCTGAGTTAACTGAAATAAGAAAACAAGGAACAGAATCTGGAGTTCATATCCAGGTTATAAAAAACTCTCTTGCAAAATTGGCATTTGAAGGCACTGACTTTGGTTGTACTGATGAAGTGTTAACAGGTCCCTCACTTTTTGCTTTCTCATATGCTGAGCCAGGTGCAGCAGCGAAGATGTTAAAAACTTACGCAAAAAACTTTGAAGCTCTTGAGATCAAAGCTTTGGTTGTGGAAGGGCAACTTCTTGATGGATCACAAATTGATGTTCTTGCATCTTTACCATCACGAGAAGAGGCACTAACTCTTATTGCTGCAGTGCTACAAGCGCCTATAGGTAAATTTGCAACACTTCTTAACGAAGTGCCAAGTAAATTGGCTAGGGTTCTTTCTGCAGTTCGAGACAACAAACAGGCTAACGCCTAAATCTAGGAGAAAAAAATGGCAATATCTAAAGACGATATTCTAAGCGCGATAGAAGAAATGTCCGTTATGGACTTGGTTGAACTTATTTCAGCTATAGAGGAGAAATTTGGTGTTACTGCAGCCGCTGCTGTAGCCGCTGCTCCTGCAGCTGCCGGTGGTGATGCTGGTGAGGCTGCTGAAGAGAAAGATGACTTTGATGTGGTATTAACTGCAGCTGGTGATCAAAAAGTTCAAGTAATTAAAGCTGTTCGTGCTATTACTGGGCTTGGATTGAAAGAAGCTAAAGATTTAGTAGATGGCGCTCCGAACACTTTGAAAGAAGCTGTTAAGAAAGCTGATGCTGAAGAAATGCTTAAGCAACTGACTGAGGCAGGAGCAACAGCAGAGCTTAAATAATCTTTCAATAAAACATTTTTAAAGGGCGACATATGTCATATAGCTATACAGAGAAAAGAAGAATTAGAAAAAACTTCGGAAGACTTCCAAAAGTTATGAAGCTTCCAAAGCTGATTGAGACTCAACTTGAATCTTACTCACAATTTCTGCAACAACATGTTGAGGCAGGTGCAAGAGAAAATAAGGGTCTTGAAGAAGTTTTTCAAACTCTTTTTCCTATTACTAGTGTTTCTGGCAATGCTGCCCTTGAATATGTTTCATACCAATTAGGAAAGCCTGGTTACACAGTTCAAGAGTGCTTAATTCAAGGTCTTAGTTATTCTGCACCCCTTCGAATTGTAGTCCGTTTAGTGATTTATGATCGAGAAACGAACTTCCAAGAAGTAAAAGATGTTAAAGAGGGAGAGGTTTTCATGGGCGAGGTGCCATTGATGACTGAAAACGGATCTTTTGTTATTAACGGCACAGAAAGAGTTGTGGTTAATCAGCTTCATAGATCACCAGGCGTTTTCTTTGATCATGATAAAGGTAAAACTCATTCATCTGGTAAAGTCTTGTATTCTGCTCGGATCATCCCTTATAGAGGCTCTTGGCTGGATTTTGAATTTGATCCAAAGGATAACCTATTTTGCCGAATTGATAGGAGAAGAAAAATACCAGCTACCATAATCTTAAAAGCTATGGATATGGGCACTGAGGAAATTCTCCAGAATTTTTATGAAGTTGATACTGTTCAAATAGAAAAAACTGGAATTAGTATTGAATTAATTCCTTCTAGATTGAGAGGTCAAACATTACCAGTTGACCTAAAAATTAAATCAAAAGTTGTTGTTGAAGCTAACAAGAGAATTACTGCACGTCATGTTCGTGAGCTCGAGCAAGCCAAAATGTCTTCACTTAAAGTTGAGGATGATTTTTTGATTGGCAAAGTTCTTGCAAAAGATATATTTAATCAAGAGACTGGAGAAGTTTTAGTCTCCGCAAATACCGAAATAGATCAATCAATCATTGAGGCTATAAGGGAAGCAAATATAACCGAACTTCATACTTTATACATTAATGAACTTGATAAAGGTCCATACATTTCTACGACTCTTAGGGCTGACCCTACTTCAAATAGGTTAGAGGCATTGGTAGAAATATACAGAATGATGAGACCTGGCGAGCCGCCAACCAAGGATTCAGCTGAGCAATTATTTCAAAATCTATTTTTCAATCATGAACGCTATGATCTTTCTGAAGTTGGCAGAATGAAATTTAACCGTAGATTAAAAATAGATACTTCAAAAGAAACCCCTGGAATTTTAGATCTTGATGACATCTTGGGTGTCATGAAAGGAATAGTGGCGATCAGAGATGGGCATGATACTGTTGATGATATTGATCACTTAGGTAATAGACGCGTTAGATCTGTAGGTGAAATGACGGCCAATCAATTTAGAGTTGGTTTAATTAGAGTAGAAAGAGCTGTTAGAGAAAGACTTAGTATGGCTGAAGCTGATGAGCTTGGCCCCCAAGATCTTATTAATGCAAAACCAGTTACTGCTGCTATTAAAGAATTTTTTGGTTCTAGTCAGCTATCTCAGTTTATGGATCAGAATAATCCTTTGTCTGAAATTACACATAAGCGAAGAGTTTCAGCACTCGGGCCGGGTGGCTTAACAAGAGAACGCGCTGGTTTTGAGGTAAGAGATGTGCATCCAACTCATTATGGAAGACTATGTCCAATCGAAACACCTGAAGGTCCAAACATCGGACTCATCAATTCATTTGCATGTTATTCAAGAACTAATGCTTACGGATTTATAGAAAGCCCATACAGAAAAGTTGTTAAAGGTAAGGTAACTAATGACATTATTTATCTTTCTGCAATTGATGAGGGAGAGCACATTATTGCTCAAGCAAATGCAGTATTAGATAAATCTGGAAAATTTGCAGATGACCTTGTGCCAGTTCGACACAATGGTGATTCTGCTTTGATGAGCCCTGAAAGAATTGATTTGATGGATGTGGCTCCTCAACAGGTTGTTTCTGTTGCAGCTTCTTTAATTCCTTTTCTTGAACACGATGATGCCAACAGAGCGCTAATGGGTTCAAACATGATGCGCCAAGCTGTACCAGTCTTAAAACCTGAGAAACCTCTTGTTGGAACTGGTTTTGAAACAATTGTTGCTGGTGATTCTGGTGTTTGTGTTGTGGCCAAGAATAATGGTGTTGTTGAAAATGTTGATGCTGCAAGAATTGTGGTTCGTGTAACTGATTCCAAGAACTCAAATAATGCTGTTGATATTTACAATCTTACAAAGTACACAAGATCCAATCAAAATACATGTATCAATCAGAGACCATTGGTTTCAGTTGGGGATAAGGTTAGATTTGGAGACATCCTAGCTGATGGACCGTCGGTAGACAATGGAGAGTTAGCATTAGGTCAAAATATTCGAATAGCATTCATGCCTTGGAATGGATATAACTTTGAAGATTCTATTTTAATGTCTGAAAAAGTTTCAAGAGAGGATAGATTTACTTCCATACATATTCAAGAGCTAACTTGTATTTCAAGGGATACTAAACTCGGTTCAGAGGAGATCACAGCTGACATTCCTAATGTTGGTGAAGGATCACTTGGAAAGCTTGATGATTGCGGCATGGTTTATGTAGGTGCTGAGGTTAAAGCTGGTGATATTTTAGTAGGAAAGATTACTCCTAAAGGTGAAACTCAATTATCGCCTGAAGAAAAGCTTCTGCGTGCAATTTTCGGAGAAAAAGCTTCTGATGTAAAAGATACATCATTGAGAGTTCCATCAAGTATTAACGGAACTGTAATTGGTGTAGAAGTCTTTACCCGAGATGGTATGGAGAAAGATGAAAGAACTCAATCGATTGAGGCCGATCATCTATCTGTTGCAAAGAAAGATGCTGATGATCAAATTAAAATTATCAATGATGCAACAAGAATTCGTCTCGTAGATATTATTAAAGGATCCAAGATCTCAAAGGGTCCGGGTCTTAAGAAAGGTGCTAATCCTTCAGCTGATGATTTGTCAGAGCTGAGCTTGGATGATTTGCTATCAGTCAGGACGTCTGACGATTCTGCAAATACTAAAATTGAAGATGCTGAGAAAGCTTTAAAGCAATATCTGAAAGATATTCAGGAAAGCTTTGATGAGAAAAAGCAAAAGATTACTAGAGGTCATGATCTTGCACCTGGAGTTATCAAAATTGTAAAAGTATATCTAGCAGTGAAAAGAAGAATTCAGCCTGGAGATAAGATGGCTGGTAGACATGGTAACAAAGGTGTCATATCAGAGATTATGCCAATTGAGGATATGCCATATGATAATGATGGAAACCCTG
>QBVY01000015.1 GCA_003283765.1 SAR86 cluster bacterium AG-313-N18 | reverse complement strand
AGATCACTTGCATCATGACGCTCAACAATTGCATTGTCTTTAGGACTCGGTGCCCTGTTTACCCTTGAGCCTCTTTTGTATGCAGGTCGCTCTGCAATTTCTTCTGTCCAACGAACAACATTTTTATAAGATGCTAAATCTAAAAATTCTTCTGAGTTATATGCATTCCTTAAAATTAAAGTGCCATACCAAGAATGCACAGCTATATCAGAAATATTAAATATGTCTCCTGATAAATATTGTCTTTTAGATAAGTTTTTGTCTAGAACATCTAATTGACGCTTTACTTCCATGGCAAAACGGTTAATCGGATATTCAAATTTCTCAGGTGCATATGCATAAAAATGCCCAAAGCCTCCACCTAAGTAGGGAGAGCTGCCCATGCCCCAAAAAAACCAAGACATACATTCAGCTTTTTCAGACGGTTCAGTTGGAATGAGCTCTCCAAATTTTTCAGCCAAATAAAGCATGATTGCTCCTGACTCAAAAACACGCGTAGAGGGTTTAGTGCTCATATCTAGTAGTGCAGGAATCTTAGAGTTTGGGTTAATTTCAACAAAGCCGCTTCCAAACTGCGCTCCTTCACCAATATTAATGAGAAATGCATCATATTCTGCTCCCTCATGGCCAAGTGCTAGAAGCTCCTCTAGCAAAACTGTAATTTTTATTCCGTTTGGCGTGCCCAAAGAATAAAGCTGAAGAGGATGCTTGCCTATTGGTAACTCTTTTTCATGTGTAGAGCCTGAAATAGGTCTATTAATATTGGTGAACTTGCCGCCACTTTGATTTTCCCACTTCCAGACCTTTGGGGGAACGTATGTTGATGAATCGCTCATGCCACTCCTTAAATTAAATATGATTAAGCGCTAATGTCTTTATATAGTATTGTCATATATTGTGTCAATTTATCGCTATGATTGAAAAAAATAAGTTAAAATAGTTGTGATAAATATAGGGGAATAAAATAAAAATGAATAAATCTTTTATAGGTCTAGTGGTTGTTTCAACAATTTTTTTGATATATGCGACAGGGTTTTATACAAACTTTCAAACTGATTCAGCTTTGGAGATTGTAGACTTTTCAATAGATCAGCCGGAAACGGAAAATGCTGCACCCTCTAATCCAGACCGAATTCCTCTTTATGGTGACTTGCATGTTCATACAAAGTATTCATTTGATGCATATATTTTTGGGGTAACCGCTACTCCCTATGATGCCTACAAATATGCAACTGGTGAAACCATCAAGCATCCATTGGGTTTTGATATGAAATTAAGAGAGCCTTTGGATTTTTATGCGGTAACTGATCATGGTTTTTACATGGGAATGATAGAAAATTATGCCGATACATCATCAGAAATGTCCAAAAAAGAATGGACTAAGCCAATGCACAACATTAATAGACCTGAGAATGTAACTGTTGAGTCTCTGGGTGAAAGAGCAGATCTATTTAGCTCTGTTTTAAGCCAAGCAATAGTAACACCTTATCCATATTGGCATCCAAAACTTTGGAAAGCTTGGTTCACTAATAACATTCAAGTAGCTCTTCAATCATTCGATTATGATGTGCATAAATCTGCATGGTTTGATGTTGCAAATGCTGCTGAAGAATTCAATAAGCCAGGAGAATTTACTACGTTCATTGGCTATGAATTCACAACCTCAACAGATGTTGAGGGTGGTAATTTGCACAGAAATGTTATTTTTAACTCTTCAAAAGCTCCCATTAGACCTTGGACAAGAATTGACTCCCTAAATCCAGAAGACCTTTGGACGTGGATGGATGGTTTAAGAGAGAGAGGAGTCGATTCTTTGGCAATGCCTCACAATAGTAATGGCTCTAATGGCCAAATGTTTGAAGTAGAAACATTTAGAGGGGATCCAATAAGTATAGAATATGCTGAAAAACGAATGCGAAATGAACCTGTTGTTGAAGTGACACAAGTTAAAGGTACTTCTGATACTCACCCACTTCTTTCTCCAGATGATGAATGGGCTGATTTTGAAATCATGGATAAAAGAGTTGGAAGCAGGCCACCAACATACAGTATGCCCCAAGGAGGCTACGTCAGAGATGCATATCTAAGAGGTCTAACTTTGGAATGGGAAGGTCGAGGTAATCCTTATAAATTTGGTCTAATAGGATCAAGTGATACTCATACTGGTGCTGGAGCATTCGATGAGAACAATTATTGGTCGAAAGTTGGAGTATTGGATGGAATTGATATGAGCAGAGGAAGCGTACCTCTAACTCAAGATAGAATTGAACAACTGGAGGAATATTCTGAGCTTTATGATCAGCCTGTAAGCATTCAGGATATTGAGGGTAGAACCTATGCAGATGTTGGATTCGATCAATGGAGTGCATCAGGCCTAGCAGTTGCATGGGCAGAAGAAAATACTCGAGATTCTATTTTTCAAGCCTTCAAAAGGAAAGAGACATTCGCTACAACAGGTACAAGAATGGCAGTCAGATTCTTTGCTGGATTTGACATGCAGTCAATTGATTTAGATTCTGAGGATATGGTTAAAAATGCCTATGCAAAAGGTGTCACCATGGGTGCAGATCTATTTAGCCAAGATAATCAAACACCACAATTTTTAGTTTGGGCTCAGCGTGATAAATTAGGAGCTCCACTTCAAAGAGTGCAAATCATCAAAGGATGGGTTGAAAATGCCTCTGGAACCCCGAAGGAGAAAGTTTATGATGTTGCATGCTCAGATGGACTAACAGTAGATCCCATAACTAATCGCTGTCCTGATAATGGCGCTAAGGTAAACATCAATGATTGCTCCATCTCAAGTGATGTCGGAGCGGTCGAGTTAAAAACTACTTGGGTGGATCCCGATTTTGATCCAACCATTAAAGCTTTTTATTATGTTCGAGTTTTAGAAAATCCGACATGCAGATGGTCTACATGGGATGCATTAAAAGCTGGAGTCAAGCCAAGACCTGATCTAGATGAAACGATTCAAGAACGCGCATGGTCTTCTCCTATTTGGTATATACCTAAGTCAAGTGAGCTAAATATTATTCCCTTATAAATTTTAGGAAACTGAAGTGAATCTTAGAATACTTGTATTTTTTGCAATTGGACTATTAATTTTTTTCCTTGATATTGGGTTCAATTCCGAGCAAAACTCAAAAGATATTTATATTTCAGATCAAGAGTTAACAAGTCTTCTTTCGGCTTGGCAATCCCAAGTTGGAAGACCGCCAAGCGATGAAGAGATCGTTAGTATTATCAATAACTTTGTGCAAGAAGAGATTTTATACAGAGAAGCTTTGCTTTTAGAGCTAGATCAAGAGGATCGAATTATAAAGAGAAGATTGGCTCAGAAAATTACTTTTTTAAAACAAGAAACGATTCCAGATGATCCCTCGCAAGAAGAATTAGAAAATTTTTTTGAGCTAAATAAAGATAATTACTTTGTTCCAGCGACCTACTCTTTCTCACATCACTATTTTTCAAAGGAGTCTAATGCCAAAGAAAGAGCAGCCAAAGCTTTCAATGGCTATAAGACAAATGGGACTGAAATAATAGGTGATCCCTTTTTTCTAGGAAAAAACTTTTATCAAAACAGCGCAAATGAAGTTAAAAAAAATTTTGGCGAGTTATTCTTTTCAACTATCGAGAATCTTTCTTTGAATGAGTGGTCTGGGCCTCATGAATCTGTTTTTGGTCAACATATTATTCTCTTGAAGGAGGTTAAAAATGGATTCTCTCCTCCCCTAGAAAAAGTACTAATAAAGGTTCAACAAGACTATCTTTCGCAAGCTCAAGATAAAGCGATTGATGAATATATTAATGAAATACGATCTCAATACAGAGTCATAATTAATCCAGATTATAAGTTCTAATGACTTGTAAGCTCGCTAAAATATTAGTCATACTTTTTTGTTCAACTGCACTATTCTCTCATGAGTTTAATCCAGCCCACCTGGTCATAAATGAGCTAACTGAAAATGAATACGAGGTTAGTTGGATGTACCCGATTAAAAATATTGGTGCTAGAGCAGAAGTCTTTTTTCCTGAAAGTTGTATAAGAGAGAGCCAATTACCTAGTCAAAAGGGAAAATATCTAGTTGAAAAAATATCGTTAAGTTGTGAAAACTCTCTTAAAGGCCAAATAATTTCAGTCAATAATCTGAGTGTGCTCACAGATGCATTGGTAACAATCACTCACTTTAATGGAGAGGTGTTTGAAGGGTTGATGAACCTCAAAAGATCATCAATAGAGATTCCATTCAAAGAGCAGGTTTATCCGGTTGGATATTTCACCCTGGGTATTGATCATTTATTAAGTGGTAATGATCATATCCTTTTCATCCTAGGGTTACTTTTTTTAATTTCTGGATTTTTTAATGCAGTTAAAACAATTACAGCTTTTACTCTTGCGCACAGTATTACTTTGGGCTTATCAGTGTTTGAGTTGGTGTCGCTACCTCAAGCTACTGTAGAAGCTATAATTGCCCTTACTATCATTTATCTTGCATTAGAGGTTAGTGAAAGTAAAAAATATAAATCTACGCCCTGGCTCATTGCATTTGGTTTTGGATTGCTGCATGGACTAGGCTTTGCTAATGCCCTAACGGGTATTGGTATTGGGAATGAGCAGCTGCTACTTTCTTTGCTGTTCTTTAACCTGGGGATTGAAGCAGGTCAGCTTATGTTAGTCCCAATATTTGGATCTGTGATCTGGCTTGCTCACAAATTTAATTTATATAAGCAATCTGCCACCCTCACCTCATTGATTTTGGGTGGCATGGGTTTTTTCTGGCTTATCGACAGAGTAACTGGAATCTTGGGGTAATACTCAAATTTTAGAATTAGAAATTTGCTAACCTCTTGCCAATAATCGCGTCTGCTTCGCCCATAATCCCATCGATTAACTCTTTTACTGTTGGAATATCATTAACTAATCCAGCAACCATGCCACAAGACCAAGCTCCAACTTCCATTGTGCCCTCATGCATAATTTTTGGATAAACGCCTGCAACCTCATCGGCTATATCTTGAAAGGTGAGCTGATCACCTAAGGCAGCTTCTTTTTCCATCAGGCGCTCTACAGCTTCATTATTTAATACTCTTTCAGTGTTTCTTAGAGAACGCATAATTAATCTGGTGTCTAATTCCGACGCATTCACAATTGACTCTTTAACATTTTGATGCACAGGAGCTTCTTGAGTAGCTATAAATCTTGTACCCATGTTCATGCCTTCAGCTCCAAGAGCCATGGCTGCAACTAAACTTCTCGCATCAGCCATACCGCCTGAGGCAACAAATGGAATTTCAAGTTCATCAGCAGCTCTTGGTAAAAGAATAAAATTAGGTATGTCATCTTCACCGGGATGTCCGCCACACTCAAAACCATCTACTGAAACTGCGTCACACCCAATGGATTGGGCTTTTAAAGAATGTCTTACTGATGTGCATTTGTGAATTACCTTAATGCCAGCTTCTTTGAGAGCCGGTAAATACTCAGCAGGATTTCTGCCTGCTGTCTCAACAATTGGAACACCGCCACCAATAATTACATCCACTAATCCTGGATAATCTGGAGGAGTTAAGGAAGGCAAAAAAGTTAGATTCACAGCAAAAGGCTTATCAGTCATCTCCTTACAACGAGCTATCTCATTGGCAAGCTTTTCTGGTGTGCCTTGAGTTAAACCAGTGATTGTTCCAAGACCGCCTGCATTTGAAACAGCAGCAGCCAATTCTGCAAAACCAACATGATGCATACCGCCTTGAATAATAGGATGTTTGATTCCAAACAATTCTGTAATTTTAGTTTTCATATTTTCTCCTTTTTTTACTTCATATCAACTGGGGTTAAAAAATCTTCGTATTGTTTTTGAAGTCTTTGCATTCCTGATATCCATCTATCTCTGTCATTACCTTTTCTTGAAACATACTCAGCTACTTCTGTATGAGGTAATACCAAGAATTTTTCTTCTACAATGCATTTTAAAACTTCTTGCGCAACCACATCAGGTTCCATCATTCCATCTACACCAGCAACGCCTGGACCTTGAGCGGTCATAGCTGTTCTAACGGCTTGAGGGCAAAGACAAGAAACACCAATACCCTTTTCTCCATAAGTAATCTTGACCCATTCAGCAAAACTTACCGCAGCTGCCTTAGTCACTGAATAGCCCGCTGCTCCTAATTGAGTTAAAAGTCCTGCTGCTGATGAGGTGTTCACTAAATAACCTTCTGCTCGTTCAATCATTTGAGGTAAAACATGTTTGGCTGCGAAGATATGAGATTGAACATTCACATCCCAAATATTTTGCCAATCCGATGCTGCAACTTCAAAAAATCCTGGCACACCTCCAATTCCTGCATTGGAACAAAAAATATCTGTGCCTCCAACATGCTCATCCGCCTTTTGGATGACATTGATAATGTCTTTTTCATTGCCAACATTCGCTTGAACTGCTATGCCATCAACTGAATCAGCTGTTTCTTGTGCACCATCGAGATTCATATCTACAGCAATAACTGATTGAGCTTCTGCTTGATAAAAAGCTTCACAGAGAGCCTTGCCAATACCACTAGCAGCACCAGTGACAACAACTCTTTTATTTTTTACATCCATTAATTAATCTCGGTAATTATTATTTCATCTGAGTCTAATGGTAAAACAACCATGGTGCCATCTTTTGTAGAACTCCATTCTTTCCTGATGTCATTGACTCCTCGAAAAAACATTCTCTCTGTTAAATTATTTCTTGGTGCTGGAGTTAAATGATAAAAAAATAAATGGTCTACATTAGCCAAATTTGCCGCCTTAGCTGCCTCAATAGGTGTTGTATGATAAGTCTCGATATCATTTAGGATTGTGACCAAACCCTCATTGTTTGCTAAAGCTTTTCTCATAATATCCAATTGATGATTTGCTTGCGCTTCATGAAACAAAACATCAGCATCTTTTGCATGTTTGATTAAATTTTCGTCATAAATAGTATCTCCACTAATAACGATTGATCTCCCCTTGTAATCAAAACGAAATCCTAAAGCAGGATCAACTGGCTCATGAGTTACCTTGAAGGCTGTTACCTTTAAACCATCTTCCTCAATAATGATAGGATTTGATAAATCTATCGGAAAAGCATTAAATCCAGCAATATCTTTTGGCGCTATTTCATCACCATGATGCTCATTTCTATATTGATAGTCCAACTGATATGCGGCTTCAAAACCCCCAGTTACTAACTCAACTCCTTCTGGGCCATATACATCCATAGGTTTTGTGTTATTTGAATTAACCCATGTCATCAAATGCAGATCTGCTAGATCAGAGATATGATCTGAGTGAAGGTGAGTGAGTAAAGTTGCACGAATCTTATTTGTATCTATTCTCCAATTGTTAAGATTTGCTGCACTCCCATCTCCAATATCAACAACATAATAATTACCTCCTGCATTAACCAGGACACATGTTTGTGCTCTTCCTGGAGATGGAAGAGGTGATCTAGAGCCGCAGACAACAGCTGATAAAGAATTATCATTCAGATCAGCAGTGGAGCCGCCCAGAGTTTGAACAAATCTCAACATAAGACGATCTTGCACAGCTGGAATTCTTGTCAAAACCGATACCAAGATAATACCAATTACAGCAATAATTAAGGTGTATTTAAGTAGTTTTATCATTTTAATCCTTGGTTTCGATCCTTGAGCCAGCAAATATCAAAAAGAGACCTACGCTTACTTCAACAACAATCGCAGACATTACAAATGGAGCGCCATATAGCAAAGTTGAAAGCGTTCTATATACAGCTGCAACCAATAAGAGCATCGATGGCGCATAAAACCAATGACGAGTCGTTGTAATCGCACCAATTAATGTCATGGCACCTACAGTAATAAAGAAACTTCCAAGGTCCCCTATCTGAGTGCTAAGTCCTACTCCTTCCAACAAAGGCATACCTAATGACTCTGCAACATTTGCTGGGCTGATGATCCACTGAAGTCCGTTTAAAAAAAACAAAACACCAACAAGTCCAGCCACTATTCTTAATACATTTTTCATATTCCTCTCCTTTTAATTTGACCAATAAATATATTCATCTCCTTCTTCGTATTGTTTTCCATCATATTTATCAATCATGATTGGAACTTCGTATGAAGATGGAAATAAAGGATCTTTTTGTTTTGAGTTAAACTGAGCCAAGAGTTCTTCAAGCAACTTTGCTTCTTTGGGATAATTATCAATGATGTTATTTTTTTCAACTGGATCTACTGAAGTATCAAATAACCAGCGCAAGTTCTCTTTTTGACTAATGATGTATTTCCATTTTCCATGCAGAACTGATTGATGATTACCAGATCGCCAAAAAAGAGTTTGATGTGGCTGAGTGGTTTTTTCATTTTTCATGTAGGGCAACAAATTAACTCCATCTAACTCATCCTCATGTGAAGATTGAATTCCTGCCGCTGATGCAATGGTAGAGAAAATATCAAAATGATGAACAGCACTATTTGATGTTTGTGCGGGATTAATTTGATCAGGCCAGCTAACTATATATGGAACTCTGATTCCCCCCTCAAAAAAGCTAATTTTCCAACCTCTATAAGGTTTATTAATATCATCCAGCTCAATGTAGTTTGCTCCACCGTTATCACTGGTAAATATGATTAGCGTTTTACCATGTATATCTAGATCTTTTAATTTCTGAACAACTTTTTCAACGCTCCTATCAAGAGCTGCAATCATTCCTGAATAGACCTGAATATTATGACCTTCCATGTGGCTCATTTGCTCAACATCACTTCTCAAAGCCTGAAGTGGATTGTGGATAGCCCAATGGCTTAAATACAAAAAGAAAGGTCTATTCTTATTATTTTCAATGACCTTGAGAGCTTCATCAGTGTAATAATCTGTAAGGTATTTATCGGGTGCAAATAATTCCCCCTCATTAAATCTAGCTGAATATTGACCAAGGCCCCAAATCATCTGGTCGATTCTTGTATCAAATTTAGCATTCACGACATCAGGATGATCTTCAGGTAAATAAAGTGGTCCAACCATAGATAAAGAATCTTGAAAGCCTTGGCTGAGAGGATCCATGCCATATGCATGACCAAGATGCCATTTTCCAATGTGGGCTGTATAGTAACCTGTATCCCTTAACACCTCTGCAATAGTAATTTCTTCGGTAGGCATCCCTTGCTGCATAAAGGGAGGAATTTTTGTAGCTACCTCTTGATCGATCCTTTGTCTAAGTTCTGCATCATCCTCTTCTGCGAGCCATTGAAGGATCAATCTTCCTGCAGCAGGAATGGGAGTAAATTCATATCCAAATCTAGTTGGGTATTTGCCAGTCATAATTGAAGCTCTTGATGGAGCGCAAGTTGCATTGGCAGCATAACCTCTGGTGAACAACATTCCGCTTTTGGCTAAGGCATCTATGTTTTGGGTTTGCAGTGTCCCATCTGCAGCTCCGCCATTGTGCATAGATATATCGTTATAACCCATATCATCAGCAAGAATTAGAATTATGTTTGGTCTATCATCCTCGCTAGTAACTTCCGGACCTTTAGACCAAGAGGTGGGAATGTTTTCTTGAACAGGCGCAGTGATACTTGCTATCTTTGGAATAGACCAAAGAAGAATATTGACTTTATATTCCCAAATTAAAAATACCGAAATTAAAAATATTAGTAAAAAATAAAATAGCTTTTTAAGCATCTTTAAGATTAACGATAATTCCTTCATTTGGATTGATTTTTCCAGCAACCACTTCTTCGTATGTACTGGTAAAGTTTTCTAGACCATGTATCTCTTTGATCTGCATCCAGCTTTTACTTTGCAGTGCCCTGGCAGCCATGAATAAATTTGTTTTTTCAGCATAGCCATCGTGCCCCCAGTCTCCAATGCGTTTTTGGATGTGAGCTGGAGCAAAAAAGAATTCAGTTCTATCTCTAAGCATTGCTTGACCTAAAGCATCTTCTGCAGTGGTCTCATTATCCCAATGCGTCATGCCAACAGTAAGGCATTTCAACATATTATCACCCAGCCCCCCATGGAGAGTTCCAAGAATTTCTCGATTACCAGCCATATCAACCATCACAGAACCTGCTGAATAATCTACATTACTAAGCTCATCGTAAGAAATCACTTCGTCATAACAGCCAAGGTTTTCCACAAACTGTGAGTTGGATGGAGATGTAAGCCCAACTATTTTTGGGGCATTTTCAGTATCAGCCAGACCTTGAGCCAGACCAATGGCAGTTTTACTTGAAGCACTAACTATAATTACTTGAGATGCTCCAAGGTATGAATCTTCAGCCAGAGAGTCGCATAAACAAAATGCCGTAATATGGAGTGGAAATAAAAGAGCTCTGACTGCATCCATGGATGGATCATAATTTTGATCTCCATTAAGCCTCACATAATTATTGTAAACAGGCGGTAGTTCTTTTCGGTGTTCTTTGCCATCACTAAAACTTTGATCAGAGACTTTGATTGGACTTAAAGTTAATGAGTCTGCAGCTGGAAAATAGCCAAAGAGTCTTTCTCCAGCATTCAAACCCTCAATATTTGAGTGGGTAATTTCAGCAAACCCCCACATAGGGATGCAGCCCCATTCATTCTTTTGATCTTTCGCTGCTGGAAAAAATTTCCAATAACCAATCGTATCTCCCGCGACACCATAAGTTACGTTATTAGCAGTAAAAGCAAAGCTTTCAATCTTGACTGCAATCTCACCATCATTTATAGAAATTGAATCATTATCTAAAACTCTTGAATGAGTTAAATCAGATTTTAAAGTTTGAAATTGGCTCATAGTTTTTTCCCTTTGAGTTATTTTTTCTGTATTAGTGAAAGACTGAAAAGTATGATTAAAATAAAAGTAATATATGGAGCTCCAACTGCCCCTGGAGTTGCTCCAACGGTATAAATGCCTTGCACGGCTATATCTTCTCTTATCAATGGATAACCGAAAGTTCTGAAGCTCCACTCAAATAACCACAGCAAATACATTAGTGGAATAAGTGCTCTGTATCGAAAAATAACAACCCAGCAAACAAAACAAAAAATTAGTTGCGCAAAACCCCATAATGAAAAAAATCTATAAATTAAAATCATGGGGTCTGGGTCGCCCGCAATCATTGAAAAGTTGGCTATTTCATGAAACCCATACTGCTCAAAAAACATATGAATGATTGATCGCCATGTCATCAAAAGCGTGAAAGCTATAAACCCCCATAGCACAATCTTGTGACCTCTAAAATCATTATTAGCACTTTCAGGGAAGAGCTTATTCAAAATTAAATCCATCTTCGATGACCTCAATATTTAGTTGCCCGGCTAAGCCTGCTACCCTGTGCTTTTCACTTTCTCTGTAGTCATCACTTGTAGCCATTTCAAACATAGCTTTTCTACTGGGATATCTTACAACTGCGACAACATCCCAAAGTTCTTCGACCTCACCAAGAATGAGTCGATTAACCTCTCCACCAAATATTGGTTCAGCGCCAACTTTGGCTAAATGCCCTAAAACCTCATCAGCATAAATAGCATATGCCTCCCTTCCAGTAAGATCAGTTTCTCTTCCATCGGCATATTCTGCCTTTTCTTTAAACTTAAGGAGATTGACTGCTAAAAATGGAGCATCTTCTCCTAATGCAAATCCTGCAACTTGAACTGGAGATGGAGTCACCGCATTCTTAAAAATCTTTTCTGCATTATTGTTAGAATTTCCACCAAAGAAAAAGAGAGAAATTCCAATTAGCAATATTGCGGTAAAGAAAAAATATTTCTTCATAAGTCCCCTTCTTTAAGTTCAATATTTAACTGTCCTTCTAGACCAGCCGATCTGTGTTTTTCGCTCTCTAAGTAATCGGGGTCCATGATCATTTCAAACATGGCTTTTCGGCTTGGGTACCTAGCAATTACAACGCTATCCCATAGATCTTCAGCCTCTCCAATCATGAGGCGACTTACTTTGCCAGATAAAACCCAATTTGCTCCTACTTTTTTAAGATGCTCTACAACTTCTTTACCATAAATAGAATAGGCCTCTTTTCCAGTAAGATCTGTCTCTCTTCCATCCTCATATTCAGCTTTTTCTTTAAACTTTAAAAGATTCAGCATTGTTATGGGTGTGTCAGTATCACCCTCAAGAAATCCCTCAATCTGAGTTTTATGAGGTTTTAAATGGTTTTTTACCTCCATAATTATTCTCCCATCGTAATGGCTTTTTGAAAGGCAGGTCTTGCATTGATTCGTGCAACATAGTCTTTGATATTTTGCATTTCTTCACCCACACATCCCAGTCTATTGGCCATAAAACATGAATGTCCAAGCATAAGATCTGCACCTGAGAAATCTCCAATTAGGTAATCGTTATTGGCAAGATTCTCATTCACTGGCGCTAAAGATTTTGTAAGAAGGTTTTTTGCTTGATTTAAAACTGTCTCATCTCTTCGATCTGGTGGTAATAAAATAGTCTGAACAACTATTTGATTCATTGGGGGCATAACCATGCCCTCGCAATAGTGGTACCACTGAAGATAAAACGGAAATTCAGAAGAATCTGAGCTCGGCTTTAATCCTCCATTCTTATGTCTCTCAAGAACATAATCAATGATGGCTCCAGATTCAAAAATTGAAATATCCCCATCTTCTAATACAGGCACCCTACCAAGAGCATGCCTTGATCTGTGCTCTGCAGACTTAAGACCCTCTTTAGTAAAAGGCATGATATTTACTTCATATTCCAAGCCCAGCTCTTCTAGGAGCCAAACCACTCGACCGGCCCTAGTACCAGCAACAAAATGTACTTTTAACATAATTTATCCTCATTATTTTTTAACCATTTTTTCTGCATTTTTTGCAAACTCTTTAGCTTTTTCATCATCATCCAAAAGACTCTCCACTTTCATTGGCACCGAAAGCCCTGCACTCATCCCAGGTTGGTCATACATAACTTTCATCCATCGCTCAAGATGGTCCAAGCCTTCAATTGAAATTCCTGACCATTTATGAGTTCTCACCCAACACCAATTGGCAATATCCGCAATGGAATAGTCTTTTGCTAACCATTCTTGTGTTGCTAAATGATCATCTAAAACCTCAAAAAGTCTTCTGCCTTCATTTTGATAACGATCTATGGCCGGTTGAATTTTTTCTGGGAAATATCTAAAAAACACATTGGCCTGTCCCATCATCGGGCCTATACCACCCATCTGAAACATGACCCACTCAAGCACTTTAGCTTTTTCATTTAGATCGGTTGGCATGAGCTTGCCAGTCTTCTCAGCTAGATAGATCATAATGGCGCCTGATTCAAAAATAGGCAGATTATCAGCATCTCTATCTACAATGGCAGGGATTCTGCCATTTGGACTAATTGCAAGAAACTCAGATTTTTTTTGCTCATTTTCCATCAAATTAACCACATGGGTTTCATACTTGAGCTTCATGGCCTCCAATGTACAAGAGACTTTATGGCCATTTGGTGTTGGAGCAGTATAAAAATCAATCATATTTATTCCTTTATAAATGATATAAGAATATCAGATAGTTGCTCTGGTCTCGTCCATTGATAAAAATGCCCTCCTCCAATATGAGGTGCGCTTTTTGCATTTGGCGCCATTTTAAGAACGTCTTTTTCAATGCCATTGGTTACTGGATCGTCACCTGCAAATACTGCTAAGAAAGGTTTGGTTGAGTTTTTAAAGAATTCTCTTGCATTTTTCTGAGCTTCTAAAGATCGATCTGGAAGAGTTGGAACATGACTGGGCATTGCGCGAGGACCCATTTTAAAAGATGGATCTGGAAAAGGTGCATCATAAGCCTTCACCAGGTCAGAGGTAAATGGTGAGATCTTTGCTAAGCCTAAATTTTCAAAAAGATACTGTCCCATCATAGAAACTTTTGATCTTTTTTCCATCATGATTGAGTTAATAAATCCTACAGGTAGGTTTTCTGTATCCCAGCAAAATTTTTGCCAATACATAAATTTTAATGCTGGATGAAAAGTAGGTGATGACTCTTTTGAAAGGTTTTTTCCATCCATCTGCATAACCTCTTTTTGCATGCTCATTGGAGTAAGCTTTAAATTACTTGCTCTGAACTCTTTGACCTTTTCAATTACTTCTTGAGGAACATCTGGGTTATATGGTAATCCAGTATTTCCCATGGATACCTTAATAAATCTATCAGGATCTTGTGCAACCATTCTAAGCCCAATTAAACCTCCCCAGTCCTGACCAAAAAAAGTTAAATTTAAAAAATTATTTTCTTTCAACCATTCTCCCATCCAATCTACTTGATTTTGATAGCTGTAATCTTCTCTGGCAGCTGGTTTGTCTGATTTGCCATAGCCTGGTAAGTCTGGAGCTATTACCCTAATACCAGCTTTAACTAAAAATGGAATCATTCTTGCATATAAATAACTCCAAACTGGTTGCCCATGCATGGCTAAAAGCATTGGGCCATCCTTTGGCCCTTCATCAATATGATGAATTCTTATAGTTGTTCCATCATTAGTTTTAATGTTTGTGTAATGAGATTCAAAAGGATATTCCTTTAAATCATTAAACCTCTCATCAGGCGTTCTTAATACTTCCATCTCTATTCCTTAATAATTAAATCCTCGCAACCAGTTTTCTTTAAAAAGGCCATAATTTGATTTTGATCATCATCCTTTAAAGCATGAAACTCATCATTAATCCATTGCAAACATTTTGCTTGATATGGGAAGCTGCGCTGCTCCCATTGAGCGTCGTCTATTTGAGTAGTCCAGGTTTTCTCTTCAGCAACGATAGCTTTTGCATTTGCCAAGAGTGCGGGTAAATAAACTTTGCCGACCTCTTGAAAGATGTCCGCTAAATCCTCTTGGGCAACCTCATAACTCAACCAATCGTCTTCCTCCGGATCTATGCCGCTCATGTCCTCCATACGATCCTGCCATGCAATAACTCGGGGTGATATCTCATGAGCAATTGTTCGAGATGTTGGATCAAAGCCTATTAATGCTGACAATTGACCAAATATTGCATAATCAGCTGATGATGGGCGACTGCCAAATAAAAATGCATTCTTTGATAAGCAATCTTCAAGCTGTTGCAGAAATCTCTTATAACTTGCCTCAATGATTGGAGCAGTTATTTCATTGGAACCTACAACCCAAAGTCGGCTTATCTGTAATTCAGCAATACCCTGTTTGAAAGCTTTATGTGATTCATCATCAAGACTCACATCGTGCAACAATGGCAAAATGGTGCCTGCTTTATTTATATCCTCTTTGAAGTGCCACCTGTAATGAAACATATATTTCGTGACCCACTCATCTCCAAAATCTTCTAAAACATAGTTCAAAAAAGCTAGTTTTGGATCATGAGGAATCACTCCTCTATCAGAAAATTCTTTCTCTAAATGATGAATGATTGGAGTAGAATCAGTGATTGCTTTATGCGCACCATCAACCTCAAAAATCATCACTGGGAGTAATAGGGGTTTTGGCGTCTCAAGGTTACGTCTTTCAATCAACTCCCTGGCATTGCCCCACTCTACTGTGTGTGGAATCCTTCTGTAACGAAGCAAGGCAACCATCTTTCTTGTGTAAGGTGAAGCGGGCACTCCAATGACTGGGATAGGGTTCAAACTTTTCATTCTTAAAATTTCTGAGCAGACATCCTTTTGCATACCGCATTAAATTCACTGATGGTTTCGTCGATGATTTGAGCAACTGGTTTGACTGCATCAATCAATCCTGCTGACTGGCCAGTCAGAGCAGGCGCTGCATTCATATCTCCTCCAAAATAGAGATCTTGAATTTTCATCATGTCAGTCATCTCCATGACACCAGCTTCATGTATTTTTTCGGTAAATTCTGTTTTTAGCGCTCTAATACAAGGTTTTGATTTTTTATTGAGAATCCATGTTCCCTGCTCATCTGAGTCAATAATTGAATTTTTAAAGTTGTCGTGAACTGGGCTTTCAAGAGAAGATACAAACCTAGTTCCCATCTGAATACCTTCTGCTCCAGCTGCAAAAGCTGCAGCCATACCAATCCCATCTACAATACCGCCTGCAGCAATAATTGGTAAGTCAGTATGTTGTCTAATTGCTTGAATTAACACTATCAAGCCAACCTCTTCAGGACTTTTAAAACCACCACCTTCTGTGCCTTCAATAACCAAGCCATCCACACCTGCATTTGCAGCTTTTACCGCTCCGGCAACACTGGGCACAGCATGAAAAACCTTGATGCCAGCATCTTTAAGTATATGAATATATTTTCCTGGATCGCCAGCAGAAGTGGTAACAAATTTTATGCCTTGCTCTAATACTAATTCAATCATGCTCTCGTCTCTTAAGAACATTAAAGGCAGGTTCACACCAAAGGGTTTATCTGTGAGTTCTGACATAGCTAAAATCTCAGCTTTGCAATTTTCAGTCTCTCCAGAAGAAGTTTCGATGATGCCAAATCCCCCTGCATTTGAAACAGCAGAAGCTAGCTGACTTCTAGCAATCCATCCCATGGGTGCTTGAATAATTGGATATTTAACCCCTAAGATTTCAGTTACTCTATTCATAGATTCACAATATCTATTGACATAAATTATGTCAATAGATATATTTTAAATAATTATGGCAAAACAAGACGGAAGAAATCTACGAAGTATCAATAGCCAAAAACTTATCGTGGATGCTTGCATTAAATTATTCAAAGTAGGAAATTTAGAGCCAACCGCTCAACAAGTTGCTGATGAATCTGGTGTTGGAATAAGGACTGTTTTCAGACAATTTGATGAAATGGAAAATCTCTTCAAATCAGTTGATGCCGTCTTAAGCAAGGAATATGATTTTGAGGTGAAGTACGATCCCTCTTCATCATTTGAGACTCGACTCCAATCCATAATCAAACACATGAATGCAGGCTATGAAAAACATAAGTTAATTATGTTTATGACTGTTTCTAAAATGTGGAAATACAGATTTTTAAAAGAAAATTATTTGATGTATCAAGACATTATTAAAAATAAAACTGAAGAGATTCTTCCAGAGGTTTTAAATTTTGATACGGAATCCAGGCATTTATTCCATGCCAGCCTAGCCTTTGCAATGTGGACGAGGCTTCAAGGTCAAAAATTAAATAATGATCAGATTACAAAGGCTATGTTGAGACAATGCCTCTTAATTGCAAACGATAACAAGTAATATTGAATTGCTTCTATCTTAAATCTAATTCTCTAATCTAAAATCCAATCCAGCATTAGCTTGCAGTCTTGCAATGAGCTTTTCACCCATTGCTGGTGCTGGAGTGTAGATACCTCCAACAAGATCGGGGCATTCTTTAACCAAACAGATTGCACTTTCAGCAATCATTTTAGAAGTTGAGCCATATCCAGGATCCATATCTCCTGAAACAGCTGCATGAATGGTCGATCCATCGGCCAAGTCTGCACAAAAGAGCACATCATAATTTCCATTCTCTCTTGATTCTTTAGAAGGGCCTTCACCAGGTGCTGGTGCATCAGCCAACGGATTCATGCTGCCAACAAATTCTGCTGCAGCTTTACCCTCCTCTCCTTGTCCTTGAATCCACATCTCGTTATAGCAAAAATCTTCTCCATACATATGGTCCATTAAGACATTAGATCTATGAACATTTTTGGTATTAATAGGCGCCATAAAAAATGGAGCGACCCAAGTTTCAAGTTTTTCATCAAACAGAGCTTTAGAGTCAGTAGGTTGCTCTGGCCCACTAAAACCATTCGACAGCGAAAATGGGTTAGCCAGCACTGCAAATAATTCTGGCTTTTCTTTTAACGATGCCATGGTCGCACTTAATGAAGCCGCTGTTCCACCGGAAAACTCACCATTCATTGCCCGAACCCTTCCTCTTATATTAGAAGCAGGTTTACCATGTTGAGCCATAACTTCTTTTTGCAAAAAGTAAACACCTAAGTCAAAAGGTATGCTGTCAAAGCCACAAGAAAAGACAATTCTTGCGCCAGTCTCCTTGGCCTGCTCAGCATGCTCGTTGATCATTTCATGCATCCATCCTGGCTCACCGCATAGATCAACATAATCTGTTCCATTAGCAGCACATTGTTTAACAATGCTTGGACCATAAAGTTGGTAAGGTCCAACTGTTGTTAATACGCATTTTGTTTGTTTAACCATTTCTGTAATGCTTGGTTCATCATTACTGTCTACTGTTAAAAGAGCCACATCATGGGACACACCCAAAGCATCTCTGACCGCAATTAATTTCTCATGACTTCTTCCAGCCATGGCCCAAGTAATGCTTTCATCATTCCCATATTGATTAAGCATGTATTCCACAACCAGCTTTCCAGTAAAACCTGTTGCACCATAAACCACGACATCAAAATTCTTATCACTCATAAGAGTCTCCTTTGTAAATTATTTAATTAATATCCAGCTTGTTCAGAATTGATGGTTTGCAACCATTCCTTATCTAAAACTTCATAATTGCTAGAGTTAGGTTTCAAGCAATAGATCTGATCAGTCACTTTATCAATATTAAATGCCTCATTTCTAAGATCATTTTTCTTTAATTTAAAAGTCCCTGTGGTATCCATTTCCTCAATAATCCTTATAAAAAGAGGACGAGCATATTTAGGGAGGCTATTATCTACATGCTCAGAGAAGGCTTGCCAGTCAAAGCTACTAGCATCTTCAAGACTGAAAGCAGCCATGCCAGCTCTTCCCTCGCAACCTGGTATTTCTACCCCGTATACATTAGACATATTCACATCTTTGAAACCATTTAAAATCTCACCAACTTCATTCGTTGAGACATTCTCTGATTTCCATCTAAAAGTATCACCAACTCGATCAACGAATTGATAGTGAGTTTTACCCAAAGCATAACCCACATCAACAGTTTTAATGAGGTCTCCTGTATTAAACCAGGCATCTCCTTCTTCAAAAACATCTCTCAAGATTTTCTTTTCAGTGGCCTGAGCATCTGTGTAACCATTAAAAACAGAATTTGGCGATATAAAAACAATCAATAATCCTGGATCATGATTGGTTATTTTTTTGCACGTCCCATCTTCATTTTTAATAATTTTATCTTCAGCAACGTCGTATTCAATTAAAGCTACTTGGGCATTGGTCATGCCAATGGTTTTATCCTTGTTTAATAGATTCATGAACAAAGCATTGCCCTCACTTGCACCATATATTTCAACAATCCTATCAACCCCAAACCTATCTTTAAAAATATCCCAGACATCTGGTCTGAGACCGTTCCCAACCATAACCTTTAAAGGATTATTTTGTTCTGCTGGTACTGTCTCTGTATTAGCCAAATACCTGCAAAGTTCTCCTATATAGACAAGAGCAGTTGTATTGTATTGCTGCACTTCATCCCAGAATGAGGAAGCAGAAAATTTTCTTTTGATAAATGTTGATGCTCCTGCTTGAATAACCGCACATATACCTAACATCAAGCCAGTTGAATGATATAGAGGTAAGCTATTATGCATACAGTCTGTTTCATTGATTCTGTAACCAGCTATTTTAATATTCACCGAAGCAGCCATCAGTTTTTGATTAGGGCAAATTGCTGCCTTTGGAACACCCGTGGTTCCTGAGGTAAATATGTAGCAGGCCACATCTTTTATCCTTACTGCATTTGTTTCTTCTAAATTCTTATCCTCAGAAAGATCTAATTGAGCTTTTAGATCGATTGCCCAATCTGGTAAGGAATATTGATCGGTATCTTCAGCCCATAAAAAGTCTTCTTGTTTTGTAATGTTAATTTGATTTAAGACACCTTCTAGAGGTTCAGCTCGTTCTGCACCTACTATACATTTCACTGCATCAGAAGAGTTAATGCAATGAACCAATGGGTCGCCCGTTAGGCTGGTATTAATTAATACAGCTATTGCACCAATCTTATTTAAAGCCAACAATGAAATTAGAAAACTTGGGCGATTCTCCATAAATAAGACCACTCTATCCCCGTGCTTTACACCAGTTGATACAAGGTACCTTGCCAAGCTATTAGCTGCTTTATTGGTATGATCATATGTCCACATTTCATCTTCAAAATACAAGAAAGGTCTTTGAGAGAATTGCTCTGTTGTGGCTTGAAACAAGTGAGCTAATGAACCAGGATCTTCAGGGTCTGGAAATTTATAACGCATGACTGGGATTAAATATCTCAGCTCACCTAGCACCCTAAAAAATTCTATTACTTTATTAAACAATTCTTTTCCCCTAAATATACAACCTACTTATTAGATCAAAAGTAGTTAATGGATTCTATCAAATAACAACATTATTAGTCATAAATAAAAAATGGCTTTTGCTGACATAAGGACAATAAATCATTGAAGCGCCTTAATCTAAATTTAATTTTTTTGGAAATTATAGATAGAACCCAAGTCTAATAACTGCGTCAATTCATCTAAATATGTATATGACTCTTGCATGAGCTTAATATCTAATAAATCTTCAGGGTAAAGCTTATCTCTGTAATGTTTGCTGACTAGTGCCCTTAAATCCATCAGCTTTTTTGAACTGAGTAAAAATTTATTATTAATCTGATCAAACTCATCATTGTTTACTACAGTTTTAAATCTTAAGCAGGCTGGACCTCCTCCATTCATCATGCTTTGACGAATATCAACAAACTCAAGATGCTTGATGGGTGATGAAGTCTTAATTTCGTCTAGCCATCTCATACAGTTAGGATGATTCTGAACCTCTTCTGGCAATAACATCATCATCTCATTATTCTTAACAGTAATTAATTGCGAGTTAAGCAAATAACTTGATACAAGGTTATCGAGAGAGATATCTTCGGAGAGAATCTCAATAGGATGAAAGCCTTTTACATGATCTTTGAGGTGATGCAATGCTCTTTCTAATTCAACTCTATCTGCAAATGCTTCTTGATGAAAAATAAAAACCTCTTCGTTAGCTAGGCTCACAATATCATTATGAAAACTACCTGAATTAATGGCTTGTTCGTTTTGTTTTAAAAACAACACTCTATCTGGATCAAGTTGATGCTGAGAGGAAACCGCTTGAGAGATTTCTTCTGCTTGGCGAGCAATGATGCCTTGATGAACTTCAAATGCAGAGCTTCCGAAAACAAAAATCTGAAAGCCCGGTGTAAGATGCTGCGCACTCACTCTAAGGTGATTGGCCGCACCCTCATCACCATATCCAGAGATATTTTTTATTGGAATATGCACTTGGGCAGCTACCCCAAACATAAGCTCCAATTGAACCTTTGTAAATTCATGCTCAATAGAGCGATGAAACATGGAGTTTAAATTAGCTGGAGTGATGTGGATGTTTTGATCATAACTATCAATGCTAGGAGAAAAAGTAGCTGCATTGGCTGCCCACATTGATGAGGCTGAATAAACATTCTTTAATAAAGCAGGATTTTGTTTTGCTGCTTGATTAATGACCTCCTCATCAGTGCCTCCAAATCCAAGTTTTCTGAGGGTGTGTAAATGCGGGCGCTCATGTGGCAAGAAAAATCCCTGAGGAATCCCTTGGTCCATAATAAACCTCATTTTATCTAAGCCCTGTAAGGCCGCAGCTTGAGGGTTGGAAGTTTGATTGGAATATTTTTGTGAGGCTAAATTGCCTTGAGATAAACCAGCATAGTTGTGAGTCGGTCCAATTAGCCCATCAAAATTAATCTCCCCTGAATATGTCATCTATAATTTTTTAATGATGGAGGCCTTGGGCCATGCACAATAATCTGCAGCATAAAAACCTGCAGGCCTAAGATTGCCACTTCTGCCTATTCCACCAAATGGAAAAGCCCCGGATGCACCAGTTGTAGTTGAATTAAAATTAATGACACCGGCATTAATTCTTCGCACAAATCCATCAAACAACTTTTCATTATCCGAGATGAGCCCTGCGGCTAAACCATATTTTGTATTATTTGCTTCTGCCACTGCCTCATCAAAGGTGTCAGTAAAAAATACCTGCAGCATGGGACCAAAATTTTCCTCATCATAAGATTTAGTCATTCCGGTAATATTGATAAGACTCGGCGTTACCAAGTTGAATGAGCCCCTCACTTTTCTTGCTTTAAGAATGGTTTTAGCGCCTAAGTGAATAAGCTTGTCTTGAAAAGCTAAAAATCCCTCAGTTGCTTTTGGTGAGATTAATGGACCATAGTAAAGATCTAATGGGTCAGCATATGAGAGTGATTGAATTTTTTGTTTTAATTTAGCTAAAATTTTCTTGCCATTTTTATTATTTGGAAGAATAAGCCGACGCGCACAGGTGCAACGTTGACCCGAAGAAATAAATGCGGATTCAAAAATAAGGTCTGCTGCTGCATTAAGTTTTTTGGTTGACCAAACCACCAATGGATTATTGCCTCCCAATTCTAAAGCTAGAATTTTTTCCGGATAATCGGCCATGATTTTATTAATTTGTTTACCAACTTTGTAGCTGCCAGTGAAAAGCAATCCATTATTTAGGGAATGTTTGCAAAGGCCTTGCACTATATCTTTGCCGCCATGAATCATATTGATGACGCCGGCAGGCAATCCCGCTTTATCCCATAGTATCATCATGTACTCTGCAACCATGGGGGTCGACTCGCTTGGCTTATACACAATCGTATTTCCTGCAATAAGTGCTGGAGTTATGTGCCCATTGGGTAGGTGCAATGGGAAATTAAATGGTCCCACAACTGACATTACACCATGTGATGAATGTTGGAGAGTGGCTTCCATAGTTCCAATAGAATTCTTTTGAGAGCCTGTTCGCTTTTTGAATGCGAGAATTGAGTTATTTAATTTAGCTACTGTGGCTGCAACCTCAGAAGCGGCATCAGCATGAGTCTTACCCGTTTCATCTGAGATGAGCTTAGTCATTGTCAATTTATTCTTTTCCAGCAAAGCATAAAATTTTCTAATAATCTTTATTCTTGTTTGGATGGATTCAGCTGACCACTCATCATGACTCTTATGGGCAGCATGCATTGCTGCATTTAATTGAGTGGCATTGGCAAAATTGCCCTCCCAAAGAATTTCACCTGTTAGAGGGTTCATTGATTTAAATAACTTGCCTTTACCCAAAGACCACTGATTTTGTATGTAAAGCATTAGTTGACCTGCGCTTGAGAGCCTGGTTTTAAATTCAAAGCCTTTGCTACTTTGGCTGAGATGAAAAGCACCTTTTTATCTTTATCAAAAGCATAATTTTCTTTAACTACCGCAAAAGCATCAATGGATGGGTTGGCAATAAAACCAAACCGATCAAAGTTAATATTTCTTTTAATCTCAATGGGAAACAGTTTTGCAGATTTGACCAAAGGAATATCTTTAATCTTCGCCTCCAAGCAAGGCCCCCCATCCAGGACATCAATCAATCCATTGGATCTAAAATTTTGCTTCCTAAGTAAAGAGTATGCTGGCATGGCATTGGGATGAGGTTTACCTATCACTCTTTGAACTTTTCTTGGCATGTGCTCAATAATGAATGGATATTTAGGAATTGATTCCATAATAAAATGATTATCAATATAGCTAATCTCATCGGCTTTAAAAAAATCAAGATTAAAAAAAGTATTACTAAAGGAATTCCAAAAATAAGACTCATCCTTGGCATTTTTAAAACCTCTAATCTCTACAAACGCAGTGGGATCAAATCTTTTTTGATGAGCTGACATAAATATAAACCTAGAAAAAGAAAGCAATGAACCTCTACCCTTGCCCCGAAAAGCAGGCTTGAGAAATAGAGTACCTAATTCAGAATAAGGTTTTTTGCATAAATGCAGTGCTAATACGTCCAGGTCTTTGGTGAAATTTAAAGATTTTGATTCAAGTTTTGAGATAGATTTCTTAAAAAACACTGAAGGTTTTTTTAAAGAAACTGAAGTATAAATAGCGGACAAGCCTACGATCCTGCCATTGTCTTCTAGAACAAACAAATAGCTATCTTGATTAGGTTTATTTGCTTTTTTATTACGAGATCTTTCTGACCAGGAAATTCTTTCTTTGATCTCTTGCGGAGTCTTTGGCATTGTCGTCATGCCTTTGCCAGAATGCTTAACCAAATGCTCAACATTCTTGAAATCTGAGTTCTTAACCAGCCTGACTACTTTCATGAGCTTATTATAGCAAGTCTAGGATTTCGAAAGGGACGAATGCATTGGAGGGTCTTTACTTTAGCTGGCAAACAATTTCATTATAAAAGTTTTCCATGCCTTCGATCTTTTTTTCTAGAGGTGCATCATTCATCGTTCCATATAGCATCCATGGATATGTGGTCATGGTCGTGACACCTAAATCTTTCATTTGCCCAAAACCTTCAAGGCTAAAAGCATCCCAGCAACTAAAGCAAATATACTCATAATTTTCTTTAGAAGGAAACTCCTGTCTTTTACCATTTAATTTTGCCATTAAGACCTCAAGCTCACTCAAACTGTGCATATCTGAAATCCAACCATCATGCTTTGCTGCTCTGTTAAGAGCTGGCTCAGAAAAGCCACCAACATAAATAGGAATATCTGTTTTTGGTGCTGGCAACATCTCTAATTTTTTAAAATTAAAAAATTGGCCTTTGAAATCAACCATCTCCCCTGACCAAAGTAACTTCATAATTTCAAGCATTTCGTCAGCTCGGGCTCCTCTGCGTCGAAACTCTTGACCTCCTGCTTCAAATTCTTCTGGCATCCACCCCATGCCAATTCCCAAATCAAACCGTCCATTAGACACTGCATCAAGAGTGGATACCTCTTTGGCTACTCTGAGTGGATTTCTAGCAGGAAGAACATAGACGCTTGTATAAAACCGAATATTTTTTGTGGCTCCAGCAAGAAAAGACAATGAGTTTATGGGGTCTGGCCAATCAGTACCTTGCTCCCATCTCACACTTCCATCGTCTGTGTATGGGTAAGGCACTGAAAAATTTTCTGGATGAATTAAATGATCTGAAACAGCAAGGAAATCATACCCAATCTCATCAGCGGCTATACCCAATGGTTTTATTTCATCCATTGGTAACATTGATAGAGGTATTGCAAATTTCATATTCCCATAGCCCTGGTAACAAACCAAAAAGTTCCCATAGAGAATACTACAGCACCCGTAATATTATGAATAGAGCTGAAATAAGACTGAGAAAAATAATGTTTTGCTAATGCAAATAATCCAAGTATTCCAAAAGCTACGGCTAACTGACCCAACTCAACTCCAAGATTAAAACTCAAGATTATCTGCCACAATCGATCTTGAGGGATACCTACTTCTGCAATTGAGGAAGCAAATCCGAGCCCATGAATTAATCCAAAAAATACAGTGATCATTAAAGGGATCCATGGAGAAGAATAATGATGCGTTAAGCTCAAATAGACTGTCAAAAATAATGCTAAGCCTAATATTAGCAGAGGCTCTAGGATTCCAAATATTGCTAATGGTAATAATGCAATAGATGCGAATATCAAATGTTTGATCCCCTTATCAAATTCATAATGATGCTTAAAAAACTTTTCAACAGCTAAAAGCAATATTGAAAATCCTATTAAAATCTCAACCATTTCTGAGTGCACTCTCAAAACATTCATAGCACCAAGACCAAGGGTTAAGCTGTGTCCGATGGTAAATCCAGTAATAGCAATAACGAGGTTTCTACCCTGATATAACAAAATGAGGCCAAGCAAAAATGCCAAATGATCCCAGCCACTGAGAATATGCTCGATACCTGAAACTAAATAACCCCAATAGGAGCTTTGATTTCTGTTGGGTTGAGATAAAGAATTGATCTGCCAAACATCGGTTTGACTTGCAAACATAAATTCAGGAATGGTTTGACCATCTATGACCCCCCTTGCAATATGGGTATGAGTAACGCCTAGGTCTTGAAATAAAGAAATTGAGACATTGGATGGCAATGTTGAGCACTGAAAATCCCAATAAAATTTTAAAACGCCAGCAGCATTGTTTTCATTGAACTCTACTGGTTGATTGAGCGTGCATGTATCTCCAAGGAAAATCGCATCGCCCAAATAATTTATAAAATCTTCATATGATTGAAATTTTATACCTGGATTTAAAGCTTCAAAAATACCCCGCTTAATTGTTCCCGTGATCCTAACCTCAACTCCAGTTTCAAAATTGAGAAATTGAAACTTTGAATAAGATTCACTACGATTATGAGCTTCCAGCGGCAACAAGAGCTGAATAAAAAATAAAAGTAACAGTTTTTTAGAGGTCATTTGCTTTAACAACGTCATACCAATTTCTGAGATCCTCTAAATATTCGTCTAATAACTCCTCTCCCTTAAATCGAATAAATTCAGACTCCACCTGCTGATAGACATCATTAAACTCAGGCGCGCTAGATATAATTTTTTGCAGTGGCACTAATAAATGAAAATTTCCATCAAGCTCTATCAACTCACTTACTTCACCTTCCTTTAGACTCAATGCAATCTGGGTGAGAGAGGGTCCAATGTATTCCCTAATTTTCATTGCCGGCAGCAACACATTAGGCAGGCTAATAACTTCATTTTCAGCAAGCAACTTTGCAGCAACAAGATCGCCTGCAATAAGCAAATCTCTCGCTTGATTGCCAGAGATCTTTTGATTGCCACTAAAGCTTAGCTTTAAAAGTTGCAACTTAGGACTGGGTGTAAACAAATCATTGTTAACAGAATAGAAGTCTTCAAGATCTTGCCTCGAAATGCGTAAATCATTTGTCTCAGCGATGATTGAGCCAATCATTTTTTGAATAATTGTGCTTCTAATCTCTGTATCATTCTCAATCAATCCAAGATCAATGCCTCGCTGGATCAATAACTCCTCATCGATCATTCTTTCGAGGATATTATCTGGATCTGAGTCTATTAATCCGGTTTTCCTTGATTGAGCAATTGATTCTAAATAAATCTCATACTTTTCTTTTGAAATTGCCCTCTCATCAATTTTAGCAACCCAATTTAGCTGAGAGACATCAATCTCTTTGACAAAACTTGAGCCTATAATTCCAATGGAGATGATTCCACCTAAAATTAACAATGGATGAATTCCTAACCTCCATTGAAAAAGATTTTTATGATTTGATGTTGGGGTTAAGGTCATCTTGATATGTTCTATATCATCCTCTAGATATACCTCTCCCTGAGGAACAAAACCAAAGCCCTGATAGAAATTTAGAAGTCTGTATTGTGCAGATAAACCTATCTCAAAATTTGCATACTTAGATGCACAAAACTTAATGGCCTCCTTAGTCAAAATCTTTCCAGCACCTTCTCTTCTAATCTTTTCAGCAGTTAATACTCTGCCAATTTCTGGTCCTTCATAACGTTTTCCAGGCCTGGCAACTCTTAGGTAACCCACCAGCTCATTGTTTTGATAGGCAAGCAGATGATCGCAATCTTGGTCTTTAAAGTCAGCATCAATAAATGGACAATCTTGTTCAACAACAAAAACTTGCTGACGAAGATTGAGCAATGCATATAATTCATCTTTTGTGAGGGCAGAGTAAGATTTCCATTTAATTTCCATCCGATGATTATATTTGTTTTATTCCGTATAATCTAAATTCAAAATTAGGAGTTCTGCATGAGTGAGTTATATAACATAAGCGTTAAAGACATTGAATTAAATTCAGTGGATCTAAGTAACTATCAAGGAAAAACACTATTAATCGTGAATGTTGCTAGTAAATGTGGATTCACTCCTCAATACAAAGATCTTCAAAGTCTCTATGAAAAATATAAAGATCAAGGCTTGGAAGTGCTAGGCTTTCCTTGCAATCAATTTGGTGCCCAAGAAGCTGGAACCAATGAAGAGATTCAATCTTTCTGCGATCTTACATTCAATGTCTCCTTTAAGATGTTCGACAAAATTGAGGTTAATGGTTCAAATGCAAGCCCCTTATTTAAATACCTCAAGCATGAGTCTCCTGGGATTCTTGGCACAGAGGCAGTCAAATGGAATTTCACTAAGTTTCTTGTTAACAAAGACGGTCGGGTTATTAAAAGATTTGCTCCCAAAGATGGGGAATCAGCAATCGAATCTGAGTTAGAAAAAATTCTCTAAGCTAAATCTTTAAACTCATTAGCAAAGCATCTTCTTTTCGAGAGCCGCTATAATAATTTGGTCGAATGGCATCTTTATGGAATCCTCTTTTTTCATATAAAGTTATTGCTGGTAAATTAGAAACTCTCACCTCAAGCGAAATCACCTTCACTCCAATTGTTTTATTTTGAAGAATGATTTGTTGCAGCAGCTTATCTCCAAGACCCTTGCCTTGGTAAGCTGGATCGATGGCAATGTTTAATAAATGTGATTCAGGGATAATTGGGGAATAGATGGCAAATCCTAAAATTTCATTCTCTCCATGCATAACTGCTGAATAATGACCGACTTCCATTGAGGAAAGAAATTGTGCTTTTGACCATGGCATTTGATTCGTCTTTTTTTCTATTTCCACAATAGCTAAAACATCTTCTAAGCTGGCAGGCCTAATCGAAGTAATCATTTAGGTTGATTGCAAAGGCTTGAG
>QBVY01000014.1 GCA_003283765.1 SAR86 cluster bacterium AG-313-N18 | reverse complement strand
CTCTTATAAGATGGAATGCTTTAGTGATGGTATTGAGGGCAAATAAGTCATCGGATGATTTGGGTGGCCATATTGCAACTTTTTCCTCTTCAGCAACATTGTATGACATTGGATTTAATTACTTTTTTCAAGGATCAAAAGATGGTCAAGAAGATCTGATATATTTTCAAGGGCACTCTTCACCAGGAATATACGCAAGAAGCTATTTAGAGGGGTATTTATCAAAAGATGATTTAGATAACTTTAGAAGAGAAGTTGATAAGCCTGGAATCTCGTCTTATCCTCATCCATGGTTAATGCCTGATTATTGGCAATTTCCAACAGTCTCAATGGGTTTGGGGCCAATTATGGGAATTTACCAAGCAAATATTATGAGATATTTATCTGCAAGAGGCCTTGCTCCAAGGAATGATAGAAAGGTTTGGGTTTTTTGTGGTGATGGAGAAATGGATGAGCCAGAATCTAAAGGCGCTATTGGTTTGGCGGGTAGAGAAAAATTAGAGAATTTAATTTTTGTAGTAAATTGTAATTTGCAAAGATTAGATGGACCTGTTCGAGGAAACAATAAAATCATTCATGAATTAGAGAGAGAATTCAGAGGCTCAGGCTGGAATGTTATCAAGGTTATTTGGGGAAGATTATGGGATCCAATCTTTGCCAGGGATAAGGAAGGTAAGCTTCAAGAGCTTATGGATGCAGTGGTAGATGGCGAACTTCAAAATTTTAAAGCAAAAGGCGGAGCCTATACTCGGGAAAAATTCTTCGGACAAGATCCCGATGTATTGGAAATGGTTGATGATCTAACTGACGAGGACATCTATAAATTAAACAGAGGCGGGCATGATCCATACAAAGTTTATGCTGCGTATCATAAAGCAGTAAATTCTAAAGGAGCTCCAACAGTAATTCTTGCTTTGACCACAAAAGGTTACGGGACTGGATCAAGAGAAGCAGACAATACAACCCATCAAGTAAAAAAATTAACACTTGAGAATATCAAGTCATTTAGAGATAAGTTTGATATCCCAGTGACAGATAAAGAGATTGAAAAACTTCCATATGTTAAACCTCCAAAAGATTCGCCTGAAATACAATACCTTTTAAAAACTAGAGATGGCTTAGGAGGCCCAATACCAAGAAGGCGCGGCCACACTCAAAAACTCTCCGAGCCATCAGATTCGATTTTTCAGAAATTTACTCAAGGGTTTGAAGATAAAGAAATTTCTTCAACTATATCATTTGTAAGAATGATGACAGATATTTTAAAAGATAAAAATATTGGAGAGCGTATCGTTCCAATTGTACCTGATGAGGCTAGAACTTTTGGAATGGAGGGTTTGTTTAGACAAATTGGTATTTATTCATCTGAGGGTCAAAAGTATAAACCTGAAGATGCTGATCAAGTAATGTGGTACAAGGAATCAAAAGATGGAGTAATGCTTGAAGAGGGTATCAATGAAGCCGGAGCATTTTCTGCCTGGATTGCTCTTGCAACAGCATATTCAAACTACAACATACCAATGATCCCTATTTACCTATTCTATTCAATGTTTGGTTTTCAACGAATACATGATCTTGCCTGGGCTGCTGGCGACTCACAAGCAAAAGGGTTTTTAATTGGAGCTACATCTGGAAGGACAACCTTGAATGGAGAGGGATTGCAGCACCAAGATGGACATAGTCACATTTTATCCTCAACCATCCCTAATTGCCGTTCATATGATCCAGCATACGCATATGAGTTAGCAGTAATTTTTAAAGATGGAATAAAGAAAATGTTTGTAGATCTAGAAAATTACTATTACTACATTACTGTTACTAACGAAAACTATTTACAGCCTGCTCAACCAAAGAATTCTGATAAAGGAATTATCAAGGGTTTATATAAGCTAAATGATCATGAAAAACCTCAAGTCACTTTAATTGGTTCAGGATCAATTCTGAATGAATCAATGAAGGCTCAAAAAATACTAGATTCTTTTGGGATAGGGTCTGCTGTATGGAGTGCTACTAGCTTCAATATGTTAAGAAAAGACGGAATGGAAAAAGAGCGTTTTAATGAGTTAAATCCAACGTCAAAACATGAAAAAACTTATGTAGAGGAGTGTTTGCCTAGTTCAGAAACTCCTGTCATTGCAGCAACTGATTATATGCGGGCATATCCTGAGCAAATTAGAGCATTCATCAAAGCACCATACTATACCTTGGGAACAGACGGATATGGAAGAAGTGACTCGCGACAAAAGTTAAGAGAATTTTTTGAAGTAGATGCAAATAATATTGCAAGACTTGCAATTTATTCACTCTTTTGCAAAGGCGATATTAACAAAAAAGAGATTGAATCTTTGTATAAAAAATTAAAGGTTGATTCCAGCAAACCAAATCCTTGGGAAGTTTAATGGCTACTAAGATTATTAATATTCCAGACCTCGGCGAGGCTGAGGATGTTGAAGTAATTGAGGTTTGCGCAAAAGTAGGTGATGAGGTTGAGTCAGAGGATCCAATTATTGTTTTGGAATCTGATAAAGCTGCAATGGAAATACCAGCTTCTGAAATTGGCAAAGTTATTTCTATTGAAGTTTCTGTAGGAGATACAGTGAGTTCAGGCTCACCTTTTTTGCAAATTGAAATTTCCAATGATACTAAGAAGCATGCAGGAGATGATTCTCATAAGGATGCAGAACATCAAACCATCTCTAAAAAATTAGAAAAAATTCAACCTGAGCAATCTTTAGGTTCTCTGGAACAAAAGATATCTTCCACTGCAACCAAGAACAATAATGCAAATATTTATGCAGGGCCTGCGGTTAGAAAGCTTGCAAGAGAATTTGGTATTGATTTATCAATTGTTCAGCCTACAGGTCCAAAGAATAGGATTCAAAAAGAAGATTTGCATCAGTTCGTAAAATCTAGACTGTCTGAAAGTCCTCAAAGCAATAGCTTTGAGTTTACTCAACCAGATATTGATTATTCAAAATGGGGACCGATCAAGGAAGAAAAACTTTCAAAGTTTCAGAAATCTTCTCTTGCTAACCTTCATACATCTTGGATAAATATCCCCCATGTTACTCAACATGACGAATGTGATTTAAATATACTCCTTGAAGCTAGAACTAAATTATGTGAAAAGCATAAAGTAAAAGTATCTCCTTTAGCTTTCATAGCAAAAATTACTTCTCAATTACTTGTTGATTTTCCATTGATGAACTGTTCTTTAGATCAAAGCTTAGAAAAAATTATTTTAAAAGATTATGTAAACCTAGGTATTGCTGTGGATACTCCCGAAGGACTGATTGTACCCAATATTAAAAATGCGCAATTAAAATCGATTGTTGAAATTTCATCAGAGATTAGCAAACTAGCTGAAGACGCAAAAAAACGAAAGTTAAAAATTGATGATCTCAAAGGCGCATCTTTTACTATAAGTTCTCTAGGAGCAATTGGCGGAAAGTTCTTTACACCAATAATTAATCCTCCTGAAGTAGCAATACTAGGTATTTCAAAGGCTTACGAGAAGGTTATTTCATCTAAAGCTGGGTTCGAAAATCGAAGTTTTTTACCAATTTCACTTAGTTATGATCATCGCGCAATTAATGGAGTCTATGCAGTACAATTTACTAGTCAGCTGGGAGAAGCCTTGTCTGATGATAAATTGATTGAGAAGAGTTTTAAATGATAGATTCAAATTTTAATAATGGTTGCGTTTTGATTGTTGGTGGTAGTGGAGGCATTGGATCATTATGCGCTCAAGAATTTGCTAATTCTGGTGCCAATGTGGCCATTACTTATTACAAAAATGAGCAAGCTGCGATTGATATAGCAAATGAAATTAGTGCAGAGGTAAAAATATATCAATTAGATAATAGCGATCCTAAATCCGTAGAAGACACTTTTAAGAAAGTCATCAAAGAACATGGCTCCATCAATACTCTTGTTAATGCTGCTGGATTTGATATACCTCAAAAATTTATCGGTGAAATAGATATAGATTTATGGAAGGGAGTGATTGACGCAGATATCAACGGTTTTTTTAATTTAATAAAATCTGGGTTACCTTATTTACGTGACTCTCAAGGTTCTATAGTTTTTATAAGTTCCGCAGGATTATTCAAGTATCCTCCTGGGGATATTTTGTCTGTTGCGCCTAAGGCAACTATTGAGCATGTTTTAAAAGGTATAGCAAAAGAAGAAGGAAAAAATGGGATCAGAGCAAACTCAATTGCGCTTGGGGTAATAGATACTGGAATTTTTCATAGATTAAGAGAAGAAAATAATACATTCTTTGACGATGCCTGGCATGAATCTGTGATGAATACACTAGCTATTAAAAGATTTGGATTTCCTAAAGAGGTTGCAGACACAGCGGTATTTTTAGCCTCAAGCAGAGCAGGTTACATCACCGGGCATTGCATACCAGTTGATGGCGGATACCATCTTTAAAATTTATACAAAATAATCTGTATTCTCTACTCCAAGTTGCATAGCTCCATAGTTTCTTGAAAAACTCACTGGATTATTAGCAACATGTGCTCTGGATGTGTGTACATCTAAAAATATTTTCTGAATATCGCTGCCTGCAAAAACTGCACCACCACCAGCATTAGAAAATAAAGTGTCAACCACCTCAAGGCATTTTTCTATTACCAGGGATGCGTCATATCTAAACTTTACTCTATCAATCATGGGAATGCCGCCTTGATTACCAGCCTGATCTACCATGACATCATAATTTCTGAACATTACAGTTTCTATGGCATCAATTTTTGCAGATGCTTCGGCAACAATTGATTGAGTATGAGTATCACCAGCTAATTTTGATGGATCACTAGAAGCTTTATTGTTAGCACCTTCTATGAAAAGTTCCAACATTTTTTTTGTAGCACCTATTGCTGGAGTAGAAACAGCTCTGACAAATAATTGACCCCAGGGTATTTTATATAAATCGTTTTTGTTTACTTCATAACCTGGATTGGTCAGGTTAAAGCCATCAGATTGTTTATGAGTACGATATTCTGGGACAAAAACATCATTTACATGGATATCTTGACTGCCAGTTGCTTTTAAGCCCATTGAGTACCATGTGTCTTTTATTTCATAGTCACTTTTAGGAATCAAGAATGTTCTGTATTCAGGTGCGCCTCCTTCAGGTGGGAAGATTAGACCACCAAGCAAAGCCCAGTCGCAGTGCTCTGAGCCACTTGACCATTGCCAATGACCTGAAAATTTAAATCCACCCTCTACAGGAGTGACCTGGCCCATGGGAGCATAAGAGGACGAAACAAGAGTATTGTCATCTTGCCCCCAAACCTCTTGTTGAGCTTTGTTGTCATAAAGAGCAAGTTGAAAAGGGTGAATGCCAACGACACCTAAAACCCATGCAGTAGACATGCAGCCCTGCGAAATTCTTAATTGCACTTCTGAAAAAGTGTGCGGATCTAATTCATATCCACCGTATTGCTTAGGTTGCAAAATTTTAAAAAAACCAGCGTCTTTCATATCTTGAATAGTTTCTTTTGGAATTCTTCGATCAATGTTTGCAGATTCGGATCTTTTCTTGAGGACAGGAATAAGCTCTTCAGCCTTTTTAATCATTTCGTTGTGTAGGTCAAGATTTGTTCTTTCTTTGATGGTTGCTGTTAATGCCATTTTTCACCTCTTTTTTATATTGATAGTAATGATTCCACTAATACTTTGTTGATTCAACATAATAATTCATATTTTTTATTATTATTTTTACGATAAATATTATAATTGTTAATTTTATTGAGTGCATTAATGCTTCACATTGCCACTCAGAAATTTTTACCATATACATCTATAATTGCTGGATGTCATATGTAAGAGTTAACTGTAGTGCAGGAAAATTTAGTGGCGTCAATAATGATGGCATAAATTTTTTTTATGGCATTCCTTATGCAAAACCCTTGACCAAGAAAACACAGTGGCAGGCTCCTGAAAAAATTGATTCTCAAATATCGTTTGAGGCAACTCAAAGAGGATTTAGCGCACCTCAAACAATTTATCGAGATTCTTTTTTAACTGATCCAAATATGCCAGATGAATCAGTGGACTGTTTGTCTCTTAACATTGCTTCACAAAATATGAATGGAAATATGCCAGTGATGATTTGGATTCATGGAGGAGCATATATTACCGGCTCTTCTAATTCAGTTATATATGATCTTGATTCTCTTCCTCGTCATGAAATTGTACTAGTTACAATAAATTATCGCTTGGGACCATTTGGATTCTTAAAGCTTGATGAGGTCTCAAATGGTGAAATTAAATCGACAGGTAACGAAGGTTTAATGGATCAAAAGTTAGCAATAGAGTGGGTAAAAGACAACATTGTTGAGTTTGGCGGAGACCCTGAAAACATAACTATTTTTGGAGAATCTGCTGGAGCTTGGAGTGTTGCATTGCAATCTTCAATAAGCCCGTCAGGTAATTTATTTTCAAAAGCTATCTGTCAAAGCGGAGGCATGAATGCATATTTTGACAAAGAGAGAGGAAATCAATGGGGTGAGTTATTCCTTAAAATTGCTAATGATAATGGAATGAAGATCAATGATTTATTAGCATTAGATCACAAGCACATAACCTCACTTGCGTCTGATATGAAGCATACTATGATTGCAAGTGGAAAATGGCTTTCACCAGAAATAGGATTTGCGCCAATTGCAGATGGTAATTTTTTACCTTTAAATCCCATCAAAAATTTTAAAGATTCACCAATTAAATTAATAGTTGGAACAACTGCAGATGAATATAGGCTTTGGTCAGAATTCGAAACATATTATCTAAATTTGGATAAAGATAGTTTCTACAAGAGGTTAAACAAATTGTTTAAGACTGAGGCTATAGGTGAAATCGCCAATAATTATATGCACGAAACTGCATCAGATAACCAATATAAGCATGCGCTATCAAATATTATGACTGATTGGACATTTGGAATTCATGTATTAGAACTACTTGAGCAACATCAAGATAATGCTTATGGATATTTTTTCAATGAGCCAAGTCCGGTCTTGGATGGAAAATTGGGAGCCTACCATGCAAGTGAGCTTCCATATGTGTTTGGCTCATCTGGTAAAAAGATAATCAAAGATTTTTGTTCAAAAGAAGCTCAGGTAATTTCAAATTTTTTTCAAGTTTCTTGGACCCAGTTTGCAAAAACCGGCTCCCCATCCTCAGATTTAATGTATTGGGATACTTATAATATTAATGAATCCATTGCGTTTATAAATTCTACTCCTAAAATAAAATCTATGCCGAATAAAGATAGGATAAAATTGCTGCATGAATCAAAGAATAATTTCTAAGAATTTTTTAATAACTATATTATGCCTGTTTGCTGTAGGGTCATGCATGAACCCTATTCAACAAGCTAATTCATTAACAATCTCTACTTCATCCGGAGTATCTCAGGGAAGTTTGAATAAAAACGTTGTTACTTGGGAGGATATTCCATATGCCATTCCACCTATGGGAGAACTTCGCTGGAAGGCCCCGAGGCCTTTAATATCTCCTGAGTTAAATATAAAACCTCAAGACGGAAATGGATGCCTTCAAGAAGCTAGTATTTATGCCGGAATACAAGGGGAGGGAATAGTCGGACAAGAGGATTGCTTGTACTTGGATATAAAAGCTCCCGTAAATAATTTAAATCGAAGGCTTCCCGTAATGTTTTGGATACACGGTGGTGGAAATACATCTGGAGTAAAAGACTACTATGATTTTTCAGAATTAATTCGAGAACATCAGGTTCTGGTTGTAACAATTAATTATCGGTTAGGCCCTATGGGTTGGTTTACCCATCCTGCTATACAGGAACTGCAGAATGGAATTGACAAATCTTCTAATTTTGGAACTCTCGATATTATGGAGGCATTAAAATGGGTGCAAACCAATATCCAAAATTTCGGAGGAGATCCAGATAATATTACAATTTTTGGAGAGTCCGCTGGCGGAAATAATGTGCTGTCCTTGCTTGCTTCGCCGATGGGGAAAGGACTTTTCCATAAGGCAATCTCTCAATCAGGCTATACAACCAGTTTTACAAAAGAAGAGGCTATTGGTGTCAACCAAAAAGGTCTAATCGTTAATCGATTAGGGTCTGATCCAGTGCTATCAAGTTATGACTTATCTGGATATGGAAGCATAAAAAAACTTTTCAATGAAGATCCCAACAAATATGGGGAAGAATATCAGCGCTACCTAAGGTCCATTGATGGAAAAGCTCTCTTAGAGATCTATGAAAAAATTTCTAAAGATACCTATGATCGATTACCGCTTCTTACTAGAGATGGGATCGTGACTCATATTAATGGGGTAAGTGCTGGCCTTGCCGCGTCTAAAGAGAAAAACAAAATTCCAGTTATTGCAGGATCAAATAAGGATGAGCTCTCTCTTTGGTTAGGATCAAATAGATATTTTGTAAAGGCATCTTATCCCTTAACAAAACTTGTTCCCATTCCACAAATTGAATTTAAAAAAGAAGATTTATATAAACTTTGGGTTAAGACTCGCTCGCAGGGATGGAAGTTACGAGGTGTTGATGAGCCCTTAATGGAGTTAGAAAAAGCTGGCTATGATTCCCTATATGCATATAGATTTGATTGGGATGATCAAGCGACTACTTTCTTTGCAGATTTTCCCAACTTAATAGGAGCGGCTCATGGGTTTGAAATCTCTTTCATTACTGGTGACTTTAAATTTGGTCCCATAGGAAGGTACGTTTACCCCAGGGGAGAATTAAGAAATCAAATGCAGGAAACTATGATGCTTGCATGGTCATCATTTGCAAAAACAGGTATTCCTAATACAGGTAAAAGCATTCAATGGAAAAAATTTGATTCCAAAGATAGAATTTTCATGAAACTAGATTCTGATGAGCATTTGTCTTTAGATAAAGAAATGCTATCTCTTGAATTTATTATGGGAAATGTAAGGTTATCACCCGTTGGAACACTTTTAGAGAAATGTCTCTTAGTAGAAGAAACGTTTTTTAATATCGGAGATCGTCTTGATGATGAATTCATGAAATGGAATCAGGGTGCTTGCAAACAATTTGATATGGATTTCGAACGTAAAAAAATTGAAACTGATTTAATTGAAGATTACGGTTCAGCAACTGTTTACTAATGATTCTAATTCAAAGGAAACTTCTTTTTTTATTCCTTGTAATCACTTTCTTATCGAGTTGTGGATCTGATGTTGACCCAGGAACAATTGAGGGGCCTCCTCGCTCTTCAGAAGCAATTCACAATCAAGATTTAAAATTTTTTCAGACCAAAGAAAGCTTGTTTGGAGTTGAGTCGGCTGATACATCTCAAATTCTTTTTGGAGATTTGCACGTCCACACAACATATTCTATTGATGCATTCACCCTAGAATTGCCGATGATGGGACTCCAGGGTGCGCATGATAGTTCTATGGCATGTGATTTTGCTAGGTACTGTGCAAATCTAGATTTTTTTAGTTTCAATGATCATGCAGAAGGTCTAACTCCGGATCATTGGCGCGAGCAGAAAAATATCATTCAACAATGTAACATCTCAAACAGCAATCCAATAACAAACGATTTAGTGGTATTTCCTGGTTGGGAGTGGACCCAGATTGGTACGACTAAAGAGAATCATTGGGGGCACAGAAATGTAATTTTTAAAGATATTCAAAATCTTCCTGCAAGACCTATCGGCTCCAGAACACCAGCTTCAGGGTTGGGAGTCTTTGATACTACTGAACAAGCTGTAAGCGCGAGATGGTTAGATGTATTTAATTTTAAGCGCTACTCAGATTTAAAGTGGCTGCTCAATGAGGTAAGGAACATACCTTTTTGTGAGGAGAATGTTGCTTCTCCAGATCTTCCTAATAATTGTTATGAATATGCAAAAACTCCAAGAGACTTGTTTTCTAAGTTAGATGAATGGAATCTAGATAGCATTGTAATTCCTCATGGCCAATCATGGGGTTTTCATGTCCCATTAGGAACGTCTTGGGATAATCGTCTTAATGATGAGGGCCATGATCCAAGCAAACAACTTCTTTTAGAAATTATGTCTGGCCATGGGAATAGTGAAGAGTATAGAGATATAGCATCTGTAAATTTTCTTCAGAACGGTGAAATGATTTGCCCGGAGCCAACTGAAGATTTTTTACCTTGCTGCAGGCAAGCAGGTGAAATGCAGAAAAAACGTTGCGATGGACTCACAAAAGATGAGTGCGATGCAAGGGTGGAGCTTGCTAAAAAATATACTTTGGCTGGGGGCCCATACACCAATATGGTATTTCCTGAGGCCAAGCCTGAAGAATGGTTAAATTGTGATCAATGTTCAGATTGTTTTAAACCAGCATTTAATTACAGACCTAAACAATCTGCTCAATATGCTTTAGCTATTTCAAATTTTGAAAACTCAAAGGAATCTCCTCAAAGATATAATTTTGGATTTATAGCCTCAACAGACGATCATACTGCGAGACCAGGAACAGGATATAAGCAATATGAAAGAAGGAAGATGACTTTTGCAACTGGTGTTAAATCTAAGTTGTGGGAATATCAATATGAGGCTGAGGATCCAAGCTTCCCAGAAATACCTAAAATTATTCCAGGTGAGAGCCAACCTGATAGTGAGAGAGTTTCTAGTTTTGTATATCCAGGTGGAATATTGGCTGTGCACGCAAATGGTCGAGGTAAGGATGAAATTTGGACTGCTTTAAAAAATAAAAATGTATACGGTACTAGTGGTCCAAGAATTTTATTATGGTTTGATTTGATAAATTCTCCCTTTGGAAAAGCACCAATGGGTTCTGAAATTACAATGAGTCAAAATCCAAAATTTATTGTCAAAGCTGCTGGAAGTTTTAAGCAAAATCCTGGATGTTCAAATGAATCCGTAGACTCACTTTCTCCCAAAAGGTTAGATTATCTTTGCGCTGGCGAATGCTATAACCCAAGTAATGAAAGAGAGGTTATTGAAAGAATAGAAATTATTAAGATTACTCCGCAAGTATATGCTGGTGAAGCAGTTACTCCGCTCATTCAAGATCCATGGAAGTCAATTCCATGCCAAGAAAATGGTGAGTGCATTATAGAATTTGAAGATGAAAATTTTTCTAGAGACAGCGTTTATTACGTAAGAGCAATACAGAAAGCTACGCCTGCAATCAATGGCTCATCCCTGTCTCAGAGAGACAGTTTTGCCCTATGTAAAGGAAGTTTTAGAACCGATCTAGAGGATAACTGTTTAAGTATGACTAATGAAAGGGCTTGGTCATCACCAATTTATGTAAATAAACCTTAGGTAGCTTGATGCTTGATTTGGTTCGCTACTGAACGTTTTATCCTGATTAATTCAGCAATCTTAAAATATAAACTTTCCTCATACATATCAACAACATCGTCTATAGCAACTAGTTCCCATAGATTTTTAAGAAGTTCAAGTTTTTCGTCTTTAGTAAAAGTCTCATTAATTTTTTCAACAGTTGGGTAGAGAGAAGCCGAAGCTTCACTTTCATCTATAATTTTTTTAACTATTGTTGAAGCTTTTTCATCACCAACAATAATTTTATCAGCTCTTTTTTTTATTAAATTTAATTCTGCGCTATCAAGCTTCCCATCACTTATTGCAATCTCAAACATCAAACGAAGGGCCACATCGTTTTGATGCATGTTTACATTCTCAATAGATTCTTTTTTTTGGAATAACTTTTGAAACATTTTATAACGATTTAAAATTTATATTTAATTTATACTTAATAGAAATATATTTTCGAGGATACTTGAAAAACGTTCCCATTAAAATCATAAATTTGAATATCAATGAATCGTTTAAAATAAAGATTTGATCCACTTCAGCCAGTTTTTCTGGATTGCTCATATCATATCTCATTATCTGGGCTAAGCCTGTGATACCAGGTTTAACTGAAAATATATTTTTAGCAATCCTCGCACTCTTGAGTTCTAATTGAGTCTCAAGACCAGGCCTTGGACCCACAAGGTTAAGGTCACCCTTTAAAACATTTATTAACTGAGGTAGCTCATCAAGTTTGAGCGCTCGAATTATACGACCTGTTTTTAGTTGAAATTTCTTATCAACATCATGAGTGCCTAGTTCAGGAGTATTTTTTTTCATTGTTCTGATTTTAAAAATATTGAATGTTTTTTTGGCAAGCCCGATACGTTTTTGCACAAAAAATATTGGGAACCCATCCTCAATAAAAACTAGTAATGCAACTAAAAGTAAAAAGGGCAATACAATTGAAAGCCCAATTATGCATATAAGGTTTCTAAGAGCTATTATGATCATCATGTACGAGTTAAAATACCAATTTTAAAACATAATTATGATTATTGCTTTAACTGGTGCATCGGGTTCAATTGGAAGAGAGCTTACACCTTTTTTAGGCTCTTTAGGCTATAAGGTAATAACAGTTTCTTCTTCATCACCTTCTAATGGTGAGTCTATATTTTCCTACGATGATTTAAAAAATAATAATATTAATTTAAAAGTGCACCTTGTTATACATCTTGCTTCTAATAACTCCGATTTGGACGTTAGCAAAATTTCCAATGAGCTTGAATTAACAAATACCATATTAAAGGCAATGCCAAATTTGCAATGCAAGAATTTAATTTTCTTCAGTACAGCCAAAGTATATGGCGACAATAGCGAGCAACAATATGTTTTTGACGAAAATTCTCCACTTAAACCATGTTGCGCATACTCTAAGGCAAAAAAGTTATGTGAAGAACAAGTCATTATTCAATCAGATAAAGAAAATTATAACTCTGTCATTCTTCGATTGCCTCCTGTTTTAAATCAGTCTCAATCGTCTAATCTTGGAAAGTTGATGAGCTTTGCTCAAAAAGGAATCCCATTAATTTCATTAGCTCAGGGCGCTAGTAACAAAAGAAGTTTTATTTCAATGAATAATATAAAAACTATAATTGAGGCTTTAATAAAAATAAAAGAGCTTAATTCAAGAACAGAAATATACAATCTTGCTGATGATGAATATATTTCTTTAAATAATTTATTAGGATTTAAGAACAAGAATCGTATTTATACTTTGCCAAAATTTATTTCTAAACCAATCTTTAATTTACCATTTTTAAATAATATTCTTTTAAAGCTTTATGGAAATTTTATGGTTGATAATAAAAAACTTAAGAGTCATATGAATGTTAAACTTACTACTACAATTGAATCGATCTCAATGATTTACAAATGAATGCAATAGGAATTAGATTAAATAGTTTAAACCGTAAAATTAAATTTTTAATTGTTATTCTAAATGATTTTTTCTTTGCCTTGATTTGTTGGTTGGTATTTGGCCCTCCAATGGCTACTTACATAGCTTCTGAATTTTCAACTGGAATTTTTGAAATTTTTGCGGATGAATGGCAATCCTTTTTTTTTCCTGCCTTGATCGCTATTTCTTATTTATACATATTCGGCTTTTACAAATCATTGATTAAATTTTTTGATTCAAAGGATTCTATTCTTCTTTCGCTAACAGGCTCTTTGGTATTTGGATTTACTTGGTCTGCAATGCATGTTTACCAATTTAATATTGTCTCAACGTCATTTTTATCTATTGCTCTTTTGCAAGGATTCTTATTGTCAGCTGTATTTTATGCATTTCTTAATATTTCACGTGATGTGGCTAAATATCTTTTGTATCCATACAACACAAATATTGATGCTAAAAATATTATTATTTATGGTGCTGGAGCTTCAGGAAATGAATTGTTTCAATCGATTCTTTTAGATCCATCAAAAAGAATACTCGCTTTTTTTGATGACTCAAAAAATTTAAGAGACAGACAGATAAATAATATTCCAATTTTTGGCTCTTTTGATCAATTGATAGCGCTAAAGAAAAAATATGTCGATTTAGAGGTTCTATTGGCAATCCCAAGTATTGCTACCGATAAAAGACGTGAAATTATATCTAAGCTAGAGCAAATTAAGGTTGCCGTTCGAACAGTTCCTTCATTTCATGAATTAATCGCAGATCAAAAGAAAATGACAGATATCCAAAATCTTTCACTTGACGACTTATTGCCAAGAGCAAGAGTAGCTAAAGATTTAATTGAAGATGCAAAGCTTAAAACTTTATTTGTCTCTGGCGCAGGAGGTTCAATTGGATCTGAAATAGCTAGGCAGCTCCTTGAGAACAATCCAAAGGGAATTATTCTATTTGATGTATCTGAATATAATTTATTTAATATAGAGAGAGCTTGTGTTGCGTTGAAAGAATCTAAAAATTTAGATACTGAAATAATACCAATACTTGGAGACATAAAAGATTCATCAAACCTGAATTACTTGTTTTTGAAATATCCTGTTGATTGTATTTATCATGCCGCAGCTTATAAACATGTTCCACTCGTTGAGGACATAAATAATATAAGTGTCGCTTGTGAAAACAATATTATCGGAACATATAATCTAGCACTTCAAGCAATTGAGCATAAAATTGAATCATTTGTAATGATTTCTACAGATAAGGCAGTTAGACCATCAAATGTAATGGGAGCCTCCAAGAGAATGGCAGAAATGGCTATCCAATCACTCAATACCTCTCAATCATATACAAAATTTTCCATGGTGCGTTTTGGCAATGTCATTAATTCATCTGGGTCAGTAATCCCTACATTTTTAGATCAAATTGCAAAAGGCGGACCATTAACCGTTACTCATAAAAGTGTAACAAGATATTTTATGACTATTCCAGAGGCATCGAATCTTGTTTTACAAGCAGCTCAGATGTCAGAGGGTGGTGAAGTATTCATCTTGGACATGGGTGAGCAATTGAAAATTTATGATCTTGCAAAAAAGCTAATACATCTCTCTGGAAGAAATATAGCAGCGGAGCCAGGCGGTGAAGGTATTGAGATTGTAGAAGTTGGGCTTAGACCAGGTGAAAAAATGTATGAAGAGTTATTAATATCTGGAGATCAACTCTCAACAGATCATCCAAAGATATTTAAATCTATGGAATCCTTTCCTTCTTTCGAGTCTATTGAATCTTCTTTAGAATCTTTAAAAACAGCCTTTGCGGCTAATGACTATAACCAAATTATTGAAACATTGAAAAAAAATGTTGAGGGGTATGAAGTATGAAGATCACCTTTATAAATTTATTTTTTTTATTATTTATAGTAATAGGTTGCCAGAAAGATGAAGTACAACTGATTGACACCAGTGAAAATAATCTTGTTATTGATTCAAGGTTTTCAATTGAAATTTTTGCGTCTGATATAGATAGCCCCAGACAAATGGCAGAAGATGGTGAGGGAAGAATATATGTTGGATCAAGACGATCAGGAGAAATTTTTGCTTTAATTGATTCAGATAATAATGGACAGGTTGATGAAAAGATATTAATTGCAAATAATTTAACTTTTGCAACAGGAATTAGTTTTTTTGATGGAGATTTATTTTTTTCTGAAATAAATAAAATATGGAAAATTGAAAATATAAATTCATATTTCAACTCAGATCTAAAAATATTACCTGAAAAGATTTTAGTAACAGCTGATCTTCCAAGCGATGAATGGCATGGCTGGAAATGGATTAAACATGATAAAAAAGGAAACCTTTATACTAATGTTGGAGCTCCATGCAATGTATGCCTTAAGGAAGATAAAAGGTATGCAACCATTCTTAGATTGAATAATAACTCCTGGGATTTTGTTGCACGTGGAGTCAGAAACTCTGTTGGGTTTGATTTTCATCCAAGAGCTGAAAAACTTTACTTCACTGATAATGGAAGAGATTGGCTAGGGGATGACTCACCTTCTTGTGAATTGAATAGAGTTGATGAAGATGGTGGCTTTTATGGTTTTCCTTATAAGCATGCTGCAAATGTTGTTGATCCAGAATTTGGAAATATCAATTCAGGCTTTAAATTTATTGACCCTATTCTTGAGTTAGGAGCACATGTTGCCCCAACAGGGATTGCTTTTTATGACGGGACAATGTTTCCCGAAGAGTTTCAAGAAAATTTATTTATAACTCTACATGGTTCATGGAACAGGACACAAAAAGTAGGATATAAGGTTATAAGGGTTATTTTCAATGAAGCAGGAGATGTAGAGGCCAGCGAAGATTTTATTACTGGATGGCTTCATTCCAGCATAGATGAGGACGGAAATGTTGTTGAGACAGTTTTTGGAAGACCCTCAGCGCCTTTTATAATGAGTGACGGCAGTATGTTAATTTCGGATGATAAAGCAAATCTAATTTACAGAGTTGTTTTGAAATAGATAAAATGAAAGAAGATTTAAATAAGCTTCTAGAGATTGCAAAAGAGGCAGCTATCTTAGCTGGAGACTTCCTGGCAAAGAGCAGGAATGATGATTTAAAAATACTGCATAATGAAGGAAGAGATTTGAAGCTTCAAATTGACCAAGATGCTGAAGCTATTATTAAAGATCATATTAAATCAAAAAATCATTTACCTATCCTGGCTGAAGAATCTGGTATTTCAGAGGAACTTGGAGACTTATTTTGGGTTATTGACCCTTTGGATGGAACTGCAAATTTTATGAGAAACATCCCAATTTGCTGCGTTGCAATTGCCGTGATGCATAAATCTGTCCCTGTGCTGGGAGTTATAAATGATTTTTATAATAATAATTTATACTTTGCTCATAAGGATATGCCAGCTTTTATGAATAACGATCAAATCTACGTATCAAATATAACATCTTCATCAGAGGGTACATTGGTTACAGGTATACCAGCAAAAGAAACTTATACAGATGCAGAATTTTATTCAATGATTACTAAGTTTCAGTCTTGGAAAAAAGTTCGTATGATTGGCTCTGCAGCTATGGCTTCTGCATATGTAGCATCGGGCAGAGCAGATGCTTATGAGGAACATGGAATCTTTCTTTGGGATATTGCTTCTGGTGCTGCGATTGTAAAGGCGGCTGGAGGCAATGTAGATATTTCTAATATTCAGAAAGATTATAGGGTTGATGCAAAATTTTCAAACTCACATTTAAAATAAAATACTCATCATGAATCAGAAAGATATAGTTGCTGTAACCTCTAGATCATTTTCTAAGAACGCCTCCTTGGTCGATGAATTGAATAAACTCTATTACCAAGTTTTTTTAAATGAAACTGGAAAGACCTTAAAGGATGACGAGTTAATTAATTTTCTTAAAATTGCTTCTAAAGCAATTGTAGGCATTGAGGATATGTCTGCAAATACATTAGCTCAATTACCGAATTTAAGGGTCATCAGTAAATATGGGGTTGGATTAAACAATATAGACTTGGAATTTTGTAAATCCTCTGGCATTAGACTTGGATTTATTCCTGGTGTTAACAAACAAAGTGTTGCTGAGCTTACTTTAACTTTAATGCTGATTGGATTAAAAAAAATTCATCAAAACCATACACAAATCTTGAGCGGAGAGTGGCCACAGAATAAGGGGTTTGAATTGAGTAAGAAAACTGTAGGCATTTTAGGATTTGGAAATATTGGACAAACGCTCGCTAAGATTCTTATGGGTTTTGACTGCAAGATTAATTTCTTTGATGTGAGAGAGTTTACCCATACTGAATTAAATGATGTATGCAGCAATCAATCTCTTCAAAAGGATTTGATTACCCAAATGAATTTAGACAATGTTTTATCTCAATCAGACATTATCACTATTCATTTGCCGTTAACCTCTGATACAGAAAATATTATAGATTTCTCAGCCTTACAAAAATTAAAATCTCATTCAGTAATTGTAAATACAGCCAGAGGCGGCATAGTCAATGAGGGTGATTTAAAGACTTTTCTTAGCCTGCACCCAGATATGTTTGCTGCTTTTGATGTTTTTAAAGAAGAGCCTGTTGAGGAGCATAGTCTTTTTAATTTACCTAATTTTTTTGGCACTTCACACAGATCAAGCCTTACATATGAAGGTATAAATTCGATGGGTTTAGCAGCTATCAAGGGTTTAGATGATAATATTGAAATCAAATAGAGAAAATATATGAATAATTTATCAATTGGAACTTGGATAAGTCTTCCAAATGAATCTATTGCAGAAATATTTGCAAGAGCTGGATATGAATGGATTGTAATTGACTTAGAGCACAGCAACATAACCATAGATCAAGCCTCAAATTTAATTCGTGTTATAGATTTATCGGGAGCTAAGCCATACGTTAGATTGTCTGCTCATGACGCAGCTCAGATCAAGAGAGTTTTAGATGCTGGAGCAAAAGGAATCATTGCGCCAATGATAGAAAATGCTAACCAGATACAGGATATTATCAATGCTTGTCATTACCCACCCACTGGCAAGCGAGGGATGGGCCTAGCTAGAGCACAAGCCTATGGTGAAGCCGAAGCTAAAACAAAATATATCAATCAAGGATATAAAGATATTGAAATATTTGCTCAAATTGAATCCCTTGAAGCTGTTAAAAATATAGAAAGTATTTTTGCCAAATCAATTGATGGATATTTTATTGGTCCTTATGATCTATCTGCATCCATGGGTAATGCAGGCAAATTTAACACAGATGAATTTAAGCAAACAGAATCATTAATTCTTGAGGCTGCAAAAAAAGCCAATATAAAGTCAGGATTTCACTTGGTAGAGCCTGCAAAAGAGGAGTTAGTAAAATTAGTTGATTTTGGTTATGACATGGTTGCTTTTAGCGTTGACATAAGAATGCTGGATAGCTCTGCACGAATACCTTTTTAGCAAGATGAGTAAAACATTAGGCGTGATTCCTGCGCGAATGGCATCTTCACGATTCCCATCAAAACCTTTAAAAAATATATTAGGCATACCAATGCTTGCTCATTGTTATGAAAGAGCACTAATTTCTGAGTCATGCGACCATTTAGTTGTAGCTACCCCAGATAGAGAAATTATGAACTGGGCCCTAAAATATAATATCCCATCATTACTAACATCTAACAACCACGAAAGAGCGACCGAAAGAGCTGCAGAAGTTTTAACAATTCTTGAGTTAGAGGGAGATTCTTTTGACTATGTATTATTACTTCAAGGTGATGAGCCGCAAATTAACCCCATTGATATTCAAAAATTAAATAATGCTTTTAAAGAGTTTCATTCTGATGTTGTTAACTTGATATTTCCAATTGCTAATACAGATATGTCAGATCTAAATGTTGTTAAAGCTATTGTTTGTGAATCTAATAAAATTAAATTTTTTACAAGAGCACATGCCCCATACCAAACTAAACAGGGGATTCGTCAGTTGGGAATGATTGGTTTTACTTCCGATGCTTTAAAAGCTTATATAAATTTAGAAATGACAAATTTAGAAATTCTTGAATCAATTGATATGATGAGGTTTATTGAAAATGACATCGACATTCAGGGAGTCTATTCATCCTCTCCAATTCTTGGGGTTGATAGACCAACGGACATAGAAAAAGTTGAACGCATGATGTCTGATGATAGCTTTTTAGATCAATATCAAAGCAAGTATCTTTAATAATTATGAAAAAAAGAGTCTTAATTATTAGCGATGGAATTCCAGGGCATGTCAATCAATCAAGAGGAATAGTCAATCTGCTTAAAAAAAAGTTTGAGGTTTTCAAAATAGAAATTGAGCTTGAACCTAAAATTCGTTTTTTGAGATCTCCAATAAATATTATTGCAAGAACTTTTTGCAAGGGCATGAATAAATATTCAGCAAGAATTATTATCAATCTTTTTAAAGAAATTGCAGTGAAAGATTGTGATCTCATCATAGCAGCTGGTGGTAATACAGCACCAATCGCTGCAGCTCTAAAGCATAACTATAATATTCCTTCAGTTCAGCTTGGCTCACCGCGAGGTTCAATCCATTCTTCGTTATTTAATGCATTAATTACAGTAGAGAAATATTTTAATCATCATACAAATGTTGTAACAGACATTACTCCGAATCTATACTCACCTAAAATTTGTTTATTTGCTGCGAAGGAAAAGAATTTATCAGGCCATCTTTTATTTTTAATTGGTGGAAAAGGAATAGGGTATTCATATAGTGAGAGTGAGTGGGAATCCTTAATATCTAATATTTTAAGTATTAATGAAACAACTGGAATCCCAATTTCAATAGTAACTTCGAGGAGAACCGATCCCTCGATAGAAAAAAAATTAAAAAATAAATTATCAGAGATTAATGTTGGTTATTCCGCTTGGTTTCATAGTGGGGATAAGGACTTTAATCTAGAAGCTCTTCTTGGGTCTGCAAAAAAGATTTTTGTTACCGAGGATAGCGCCATGATGATTTCTGAATCTATAAGCAGCGGAAAGCCAGTTTCTACACTATATCCCTCAAGTATTAATTCTCCAACAAGGTATAGGAAGCATATTCAAAAATATGAGGAGTTGAAATACATCATAAGGCAATCAATTAAATCCTTTTCAGCTGAATTTACAAACGATGCAGTTAGACGAATAGAAATGCAACATAACGAGCTTTTAAAAACTATATTATTAAAGGTGAACTGGTGAAAGGACTTATTTGGCTTAGATCAGACCTAAGAACGGATGATAACCCAGCATTATTAAATGCGATTAAGGAATGCGAGGAAATTATAGCAATCTATATTTTTTCTGAGTTGCAATGGAAGCTTCATAATGAATCAAATATAAAGCATGAATTTTTAATTAATAATTTAAACATATTAGACAAATCACTTGAAAAACTAAATATTCCTCTTATCGCTATAAATACAAAATCATTTAAAACATTGCCGGAAGATTTATGCTCATTTGCAGCTAAGCAGAATATAGATCATATATTTTGGAATAATGAATTTGGTTTCAATGAGTGTAAGAGAGACTCTGCGGTTATTGAATCCTCAAAAAAAATAGATATCAAGATTTCCAGATATAACGATCAAGTCATTTACGAACCAGGTTTTCTAAGAACAGGACAAGGTAATCCTTTTTCAGTTTTCACTCCATTTAAAAGAAGATGGATTGAAAATTTTAATATGAATTTTTTAGATATTGAGAAGCCAAATATTGCAAGAAAACCAACGCAAGTTAAAAGTGATTTATCTAATTTAAAATTTATCAAAACTCATTCTGTAAATATTGAAATCTGGCCTGCAGGCGAAGATGCGGCTCAAGAAAAACTTGCAACCTTTCTTCAATCAAAAGCTACGTCATATAGCGAATCAAGAAATTCTCCAATTATAGATGGAACAAGCAGAATTTCACCCTATTTAGCCCTTGGCATTTTATCTCCTAAAAGATGTATCCTAGAGGGCTTAAAGCTCAATAATTTTGAATTTACATCCGGCAATAAAGGAATTTGTAAGTGGATTGATGAAATTGTTTGGAGAGAGTTTTATAGAAATATAATGTATGCATTTCCAAAAGTTAGCCAAAATCAGCCTTTTCAAGACTACACAAATTCTATTCAGTGGCGACATTCTAGTGAGGAGCTTGAAGCCTTTTATAATGGTAAAACAGGTTTTCCGATCGTTGATTCTGGCATTAGGCAGATGCTTGAAGAAGGATGGATGCATAATAGACTTCGAATGATCGTTGCAATGTTTTTTACAAAAAATATGCTTCACGACTGGAGGCTAGGGGAAAAGTTTTTTATGCAACATTTGATTGATGGAGATTTCTCCTCAAATAATGGAGGTTGGCAGTGGAGCTCTTCAACTGGAACAGATTCTGCGCCTTACTTTAGGATCTTTAATCCAATTACTCAGTCTCAAAATTTTGATCCTAATGGGGAATTTATCAAAAAATTTATTCCCGAACTAAAAGACGTTCCTATTGGGCAAATTCATCAACCAAAAGATGATCTTTTTTCTTCTACTGATTATCCTGCGCCTATCCTTGATTTAAAAGAATCTCGCCTTAGAGCTATTCAAGCATTTAAAGATGCCCGAGAGGTAAGCAGCACTTAAATTTTAGATCTACAGAATCAATTCTAGTGATTATCAAAAAACATCCGTTATAATTAAATGCAATATTTTAGTGAGGAATAAACATGTCTGATTGTCTTAGATTTTATATAAATGGGGAGTGGGTTGATCCACTGGGCTCAGAAACAATAGAAGTGATTAATCCATCTGATGAATCAGTTATTGGTACGATATCAGCTGGAACAAAAGAAGATATAGACCTAGCTGTTGCCTCGGCTAAAGAGGCTTTTAAAACTTTTGGCTTTTCTTCAAAAGAAGAGAGAATTGTATTGCTTGAAAACATTATCTCTGAATATGAAAAACGCTCAGAAGAATTAGCAAGTACAATTTCAGATGAAATGGGTGCGCCATTATGGTTATCGAATGTTGCTCAAGTGACCTCAGGCTTATCTCATTTTAAAGATACTTTAGAGGTATTAAAAACTTTTGAATTTGAAGGGACTGAAAATAATTATTTGGTAAGAAAAGAGCCAATAGGTGTCATTGGGATGATTACTCCCTGGAATTGGCCCATGAACCAAATGTGCACAAAAGTAGCCTCTGCAATTGCATCAGGATGTACTATGGTATTAAAACCCAGTGAAATAACACCGTTTTGCGGAATTATATTTGCTGAAATATTAGATGCTGCAAAAGTTCCAGCAGGAGTTTTTAATTTAGTGAATGGAATGGGTCCAATTGTTGGTGCTGCTCTATCTGAGCATAAAGATATCGATATGATGCACTTCACTGGTTCAACAAGAGCTGGGGTCGCAGTTGCTATCGCATCAGCCCCAACTGTAAAGAGAGTTGCTCAAGAGCTTGGTGGCAAGTCAGCTAATATTATCTTGGATGATGCAGATATTGAAAAAGCCGCTGGAGCAGGAGCAAGTCATTGTTTTATGAATACTGGTCAATCATGCAATGCGCCAACAAGAATGCTTGTTTCATCTAAAAACTATGACAGGGCTGTAGATGCCGCTGCAGCAGTTGCAAACTCAACAGTGGTAGGTTCACCAGAAGTTGAGGGAGTCAAAATTGGACCAATCTCTAATAAAGCTCAGTATGAAAAAGTTCAAAGATTAATACAAATAGGTATTGATGAAGGCGCAAGATTAGTTGCTGGAGGATTGGGAAGACCCGATGGTTTGTCAGAAGGCTACTTTGTGAAACCCACAGTTTTTGCCGATGTAACTAATGACATGACAATTGCAAGAGAAGAAATTTTCGGACCCGTTCTTAGCATATTAAAGTATGAATCAGAAGATGAGGCCATTGAAATTGCTAATGATACTGAATATGGTTTAGCTGGGTATGTCCAATCTGGTGATGAGGACCATGCAAAACAGGTTGCTAGAAGAATAAGAGCTGGTCAAATTAGTATCAATGGTGGCGCAAGGGGTCCAGCAGCTCCATTTGGTGGATTCAAAACCTCTGGTAATGGTAGAGAGCATGGAATGTCTGGTCTAATGGAATGCTTGGAGACTAAAGCTATTATTGGTAATTAATCAATCCAATAAATCTGGTTCTTTTTTAGTTATCATATCCAAGAGGGGTTGGAAGCTAGCCCAAGCAGCTAGGTCATTGGCTATAAACTCTCTTGTTTTAATTGCGGTATCATGAGGAATCTTTGTGGTTTCTCCAGCAGCGTCAGCCATAAGTTGGGAATGGCAGCATCTTTCCATTGAAAAATAATACCAAAGAGCAATATCAATGGATGGCCCGGTAGTTAAAATACCATGATTTTGAAGGAACAAAACTGTTTTATCTCCAAGAGCGTTTGCGATTCTATCTCCCTCTTCAGTTTCCTCCACAACTCCAGAAAAATGATTATGTATTGCTTGCCTTTCATAGAAAGCACATGAATCTTGAGAAATAGGATCGAGCAATTTTCCAAAAGTTGAAAAAGTTCTTCCATACAGTGAATGTGAGTGAGCTGCAGCGTTTACATCTGGTCTTGCTTTATGAAGTCTTGAATGGATTGCAAATGCAGCGACATTAACAGGTCTTTCACCCTGGACAACTTCACCATCATGATTAACAAGGAGCAAGTCAGACACTTTAATTTGACTAAAGTGAACACCCAATGGATTTACCCAAAAATGATCATTAAACTCAGGATCTCTAAGTGTAATATGCCCAGCGACCCCCTCATCGAAACCAAAGTGAGAAAATAATCTAAATCCTGCAGTTAGCCTTTGTAATTGGTCTCTTCTTGTTTCTTCAATTGTTTTGCATTCCACCATTTCTATGCCTTTAGGCTTATTTGGTAGCTTGCCTTTATTAATATCGATGCTAATTGGTACAACTTTTGCCATAATGAATCCCTTAAAGTGTAAAATAGTTTACCCAATTACGGAGCGAATATGAAATATAGAGTCGAAAAAGACACAATGGGAGAGGTAAATGTTCCTCATGATGCACTTTGGGGGGCTCAAACTCAACGTGCCTTAGAAAACTTTAAAATTAGTGGTATTAAATTTGCTTTCCCTTTCGGAAGAAGTTTTATAGAAGCTCTAGGTATAATTAAGTATGCTGCAGCTGCATCTAATCAAAAGCTAAAGTTACTTGATTCACGAAAAGCGAAGGCAATTAAAATTGCATCAAAGGAAGTGCTATCAGGAAATCATGATAGCCAATTTCCACTAGATGTTTTTCAGACCGGCTCTGGAACTAGCACTAATATGAATGCAAATGAGGTGATTGCAAATCTAGCGACAAAAAAAGCCCGTATTAAAATTAATCCAAATGATCATGTAAATATGAGTCAAAGTAGCAATGATGTTATCCCAACAGCGATTTGTATTTCTGCGTTATTAGATACGCAAAGACTTTTGTTGCCATCGCTACATAGTCTTATCAAAGTTATTGATAAGAAAGCATTATCACTTAAGGGTCAAGTCAAAACCGGAAGAACACACTTAATGGATGCGATGCCTATAGATTTTTCACAAGAATTATCAGGATGGAGCGCTCAGTTAAAGGCTGTGGAGAAGTCTATTGTTTCAGCTTCAAAAGAAATGGCTCAGCTACCTCAAGGTGGAACTGCTATTGGAACAGGAGTAAATGCACATAGAGATTTTGGAAAAGTATTTGCGTCAGAGGTTTCAAAATTAATAAAATTAAATGTAAAGACATCAACAAATTACTTCAAATCTTTAAGCGCTCAAGACTCTGCTGCTCAATTATCATCTAGTGTTAAGAATCTGAGTTTAGTGTTGACTAAAATATCTAATGATTTGAGGTGGATGAACAGCGGCCCTCTTACTGGCCTTGGAGAAATAGAACTCGAGGCTTTGCAACCGGGAAGTAGCATTATGCCAGGTAAAGTGAATCCAGTGATACCAGAAGCAGTAGCTATGGCTTGTGCTGATGTAATTGGAAACGATGTAACAGTATCCATAGGAAGCCAGTCAGGAAATTTTCAATTGAATGTAATGCTTCCAGTAATTGCATACAACTTACTTAAAAGTATTAGCCTCATGTCTAATTCAATGCCTCTTTTAGCTAACAAAGCAATAAAAACATTTAAAGTTAATAGAAAGAATATTGCAGAATCACTCGGTATGAATCCAATATTAGTAACAGCTTTAAATAGAGAAATTGGTTACGAGAAGGCTGCGCATATTGCTAAAAAAGCATACAAAGAGCAAAGATCTATTATTGACGTTGCTCATGAAGAAACCGGAATGCCACTAAAGAGATTGAAAACACTATTAAACCCTGCGAAATTGACAAAGGGCGGAGTGTGACAGAGTTGTCAGAGAAAACTTGTAGCGCATGTGAAATAGGCGCTCCATTAGTTCCCCATGATCAACAGATAGATCTCTTAAAAGAACTGGATGGCTGGATAATTGATAATTCAGATATTTCAAAACTAATAAAAGAATTCAAATTTGATAATTATGAGCAATCTATTAGGTTTACTAATTTAATAGCTGATTTAGCAGAAGCACAAGATCATCATCCAAAAATTACTATTGAGTGGGGAAAAGTAAACATAGAGTGGTGGTCTCACAAGATTAAGGGTTTACACATGAATGATTTCATTTGTGCTGCAAAATCCGATGAAATTTTTCATGCATCTTAGTGCTCTTGTTATAAAGTTAACTCAATAGCTTCACAGCACTAATCTTTTTTTTAATAAATGCTTGCGCTATAATCCGTTATGGAAAAGATCAAACATAAAGCTTTAACCTTTGATGACGTACTACTTTTGCCTAGATATACGGATTTCCTTCCTGCTGAAGCGCGTCTAGAAACAAAGGTTTCAAGAAATATCTCCTTAAAAATTCCTCTGGTATCAGCTGCAATGGATACAGTGACCGAAGCTGCCATGGCAATAGCGCTTGCTGAAAATGGTGGAATTGGAATACTTCATAAAAATAACTCAATTGAAGAACAGGCCGCAGAAGTTAGAGCTGTAAAAAAATACGAAAGTGGAGTTGTTAGAGATCCTTCAACAATTCAATCAACTAAAACGATAAGTGAGCTTATGCAATTAACAAATGAGCTCAGTATTTCTGGTATGCCGGTTGTTGATAATGGAAAATTAATGGGAATTGTCACCAGAAGAGACTTTAGATATGCAGATAACTTATCTGAGCTAGTTTCTTCGATCATGACCCCATTTGAAAAATTAATAACAGTAAAAGAAGGCTTTGATCAAGAAGAAGTCAAAAAATTAATGTACAAGAATAGAATTGAAAAAATCTTAGTGACAGACATGAAAGATTCTTTAACTGGATTGGTTACCATGAAAGATATTGATAAATCTGCCGAACATCCCCTTGCGACTAAGGATTCTAGAGGTCAATTACAAGTTGGTGCTGCTCTTGGAACTGGAGAAGATACGCTAGATAGAGCCAAAGCTTTATTTGAGGCTGGTGTTGATTTATTTGTAATAGACAGTGCTCATGGCCATTCTAAGAATGTACTCGACACTGTTAAGCTGATTAAAAAAGAGTTTCCAGATATAGATGTTATGGGAGGTAATGTTGCTACTCCAGATGGTGCATTAGCATTGATAGATGCTGGCGTTGATTCAGTTAAGATTGGAATGGGTCCAGGGTCAATTTGCACAACTAGGATTATTGCAGGAATTGGGGTCCCTCAGATTACTGCCATTCTCTCGATAAAAGAAAAGCTTTCCAGTAATAGTGTTCCGCTGATTGCAGATGGAGGCATTAGATTTTCAGGTGATATTTCAAAAGCGCTCGCAGCTGGCGCAGATGCAGTGATGTTAGGTGGGATTTTTGCCGGAACAGAAGAGGCCCCTGGAGAGCTAGAACTTTATCAAGGTCGAAGTTTTAAAACCTACAGAGGCATGGGCTCTATTGGAGCTATGAGTGAACGAAATGATACAAACAGATACTCTCAGGATGGCATAAGCACTGAAAAAATGGTTCCAGAGGGAGTTGAGGGAAGGGTGCCTTTTAAAGGCTGGGTTGTAAATGTAATCGATCAATTGATTGGTGGTATAAGGCAAAGCATGGGATACGTTGGATGCAAATCAATTGAGGATATGCACAAAGACACTCAATTTGTCGAGATTACAAATGCTGGAATTACCGAAAGTCATGTCCACGATGTGATGATCACTAAAGAAGCACCAAATTATCAAAGAAGTTAATTTACTTCATTAAAGTAATATAAATTTAGATAAAAATACTAAAGTCAGAAACCAGGCACCGGCAGATATTTCTACAATTCTTCCAGATGCAATTTTTAGCACAACATAAGATATGAAGCCCAGGGCTATTCCATTTGCAATAGAAAAAGTCAATGGAATCATCACAATTATTATCAATGCTGGAAGAAGTTCAGATGTATCTGACCAATTGAGCCTTTCCATTCCACTCAACATCAATATAGCTACATATATTAGCGCTCCTGAAGTCGCATGTGCAGGGATGATATTCGCCAAAGGCGAAAAGAAAATTGCAATTAAAAATAAAAAACCTACGGTTACAGCAGTTAATCCAGTCCTACCGCCAGTTTCAACACCAGCAGAACTTTCAACATAGCTTGTAACTGGTGCGCATCCCAAAAAAGCTCCAACAGCACTGGATGAACTATCAGCTTTGAGAGCTTTATCAAGATTGTCAATATTTCCGGATTCATCTATTAATTTTGCTTGGTTAGCAACTCCGAGAAGAGTTCCCGCAGTATCAAACAAATTTACAAACAGAAAAGACATGATTACGCTGATCATGGCTAAATCTAACGCCCCTATAATATCTAATTTCATAAAGACAGGCATGAAAGCAGGAGGGTAGGAAACTAATCCTTGAAATTGAACAATACCAATAACAATAGATGTAAGTGTCACCATCATTACGCCAAGGAGTATCGCACCTGGTACCTTTCTAACTGCAAGAGTTGCTATTACAAGAAATCCAAGCATTGAAAGAATAGTTTCAGCTCTGAGGAGATTACCAATACTCAGAAGAGTTGCTTCATTTGGGACTATGATCCCACCATTTTTTAAACCAATTAGCCCGATAAAAAGACCCACACCAGAGCCCATAGCAATTCTAAGATTCATTGGTATGCTCTCTAACATCCATTGTCGAACAGGGGTAATACTCATTATCCAAAATAAAATACCAGCGATAAATACTGCACCAAGTGCAATTTCCCATGAATATCCCATCTCACCAACTACCGTATAGGTAAAGAATGCATTGAGCCCCATTCCAGGAGCTAATCCAATTGGCCAATTGGCATAAATGCCCATAAATATGCATGCTATTGCGGCAGCCAGACAGGTTCCTACAAAACTAGCTCC
>QBVY01000013.1 GCA_003283765.1 SAR86 cluster bacterium AG-313-N18 | reverse complement strand
TAATTTTTACTGATGAGGTGCAAAGAGCCCCAAATGGAAAGGCTAACTACAAATGGGCAAAATCTTTCGCTGAAGAGCAATTATCATAAAGAAAATCTAAATCATGGAAAGATTTAAAAATAAAATCGTAGTTATAACTGGTGCAGGATCAGGTATTGGGAGGTCAACTGCCTTGAGGTTAGACTCTGAAGGCGCTGATCTTTTAATGATAGATAGAAATCAAGAAGACCTTGATGCAACAAAAAATATGTTAAAAAATAAAAATTCATCCGCCCATGTTGTGGATATCTCTTCAATTAATAACACTAAAAATTTTTTTAAAGATTTAGAAAAGAATTATAAAAGACTCGATGCGCTCATTAATATTGCAGGCATTCTTCGCTTTGACAATTCCCATGAAGTTGAACTAGAAAATTGGAATCAAATTCTAGAGATAAATTTAACAGGTACTTTTTTTATGTGCAGGCATGCTCTCCCGATGTTACTAAAATCCAAGGGTGCTATTGTGAATGTATCCTCAACAGCAGCACTAGGAGCTCATGCATGGACAGCAGCATATAGCGCTTCAAAAGGAGGAATTAGTGCGTTTTCAAAAACGCTTGCTGTTGAATATGGAATGAAGGGTTTGAATATTAATTGCGTGTGTCCAGCCTCAATCGAAACCCCTATGTCATCTAATCCAATTATGCCAAAAGATATTGATACTCGCTTATTAAAGAAAATTATGCCTCTTGATGGTGTGAATAGATCGCCAGATGATATAGCAAGTACAATTGCTTTTTTAGCATCAGATGATGCGATACATATCAATGGAATTGATTTGAGGGTTGATGGAGGCTTGCTCACATAAATATGAAATTCTTAACGTTACTAATGATGGCTTTTGCATTAAATACAGAGGCTACGATTTATAATCCCAAAGCGATTGTTCATCCTGAGGTTGGCAAAAATGGCATGGTTGTTTCTCAGCATTATCTTGCTACAAATGCTGGTCACTCGATCCTTGCAGAAGGAGGCAATGCCTATGATGCATCTATAGCAGTTGCATTTGCTTTGGCGGTGGTATTGCCGAGAGCTGGCAATATTGGTGGAGGTGGATTTATGGTCATGTTCGATGAAGCTTCACAAGAAAGCTACAGCATTGATTATAGAGAGATAGCACCTGAAGCTGCAACGAAAAATATGTTTCTTGCATCAGATGGATCTGTAGATAAAAAGAGAGCTACGCAAGGAGTCTTATCAATTGGGGTTCCAGGAACAGTTTATGGGATGTGGGAAGTGCACAAGAAATTTGGTAGCTTGCCTTGGTCTAAATTACTGGCTCCTGCAATTGAATTAGCTGAAGAAGGTTTTCTTATTTCTCCATTCATGGCTGATGCGCTTAATAAGCGATATAAAAAACTTGGAAAGTATAAAAATTTTAAAGATATTTTTTACTCAAATTATCCTGTGCAAATGCACCAGAGACTCAAGCAACCCAATCTAGCCAATACGCTGAAAACAATCTCTACAAATGGAGTTAAGGGCTTTTATGAAGGTGAGGTAGCGGCAAAGATAGATGCTTTTATGAGAGAAAATGACGGACTGATTACTAAGAAAGATTTAAAAAATTATCGTCCAATTTGGCGTGAAACTCTTCATGGTAATTTTAATGAGCATAAAATAATTACCATGGGGCCGCCCTCCTCTGGCGGTGTTCATATCATCCAGATGCTAAATATTCTAGAAAATTATGACTTAGTCGTGATGGGCCATAACTCCCCAACCTATACAGCATTACTTACAGAATCAATGAAGTATGCATATGCTGATAGATCAAAATACTTGGGTGATCCAGAATTTTTTGATGTTCCGGTTCAATCACTGATCAGCAAAGAATATGCTAAAAAAATCAATAGTAAGATTAAGCTAAATTCGATTACGCCTTCTGAAAAAATTCTTCCAGGATCTGAGTTTAAAAATGAAAGTCTAGATACTACTCATTTTTCAGTTGCTGATAAAAATGGAAACATTGTTTCAAATACCTACACATTAAATTCAGGCTTTGGATCTGGCGTGGTGGTTGATGGAACTGGAATTTTAATGAATAACGAGATGGATGACTTTGTTTCAGCTCCTGGGGTACCCAATCAATTTGGATTGATTGGTGGAGAAGCAAATAAAATTGAGCCATTCAAAAGACCCTTAAGCTCCATGACACCAACAATAGTCCTGAAGGATGGTAAGCCTATTTATGCAACTGGATCACCGGGTGGCTCTAGAATTATTACAACCGTTCTTCAATTTCTTTTAAATACTCTAGTTTTTAAAATGGAAATCTCCGATGCAACTGTTGCTCCTAGAATACATCATCAATGGAAACCAGATGTTCTGATGCTAGAAACTGGTTTTGATATTCAGCATGCCGCAAAAATTGAATCTTTAGGCCAAAAAATTTATTTGTCTGGGCCTGGAACAGCATTAGAAAGTATAGAAATAAAAAATGGATTGTTTTATGGCTTCGGGGATACAAGACGCCCAGACTCAAGCGCCAAAGGACTCTAATTAATGCTGGATAAACTTTTAATAATTACTCTTTATGCTATACCAACGGTCGGTCTATTGATCGTATGCTTCTTAATTTCTCGCAAAAAATAATTAATTGATAATGGAATTAGTTTTGACTAATTTATTATTGATTGCGCTGGGTGGCTGCCTTGGAAGTTTCGCTTCAATGTTAATTTACAGGCTCCCACTGGAAGATGTTGGAATTACAATTTTTAAACCTAGATCATTTTGTCCTCTATGTAAAAATAAGCTCACTATTCTCCAACTTATACCTTTTGTAGGATATGTTTATAGTCAAGGAATTTGTAAGACATGCAATGCCAAGATCAACTCTAGCTACTTGATCAATGAAGTATTAATTGCTGCATTCGTTTTGTTGATATTTAATAAAATGGAATTAACCAATCCTGTGGCATGGACAATCGTCTTGATTGTAATTTGCTTATACATTCAATCATTAATAGATTTACAAACCATGCATTTATTTCAGCCACTTAGCCTTATTTTAGTTGTATCTGGATTAACTCTGAATATCTCAACTAGTTTTTTTACAATTCCACTAGACTCTATGCTGGGATTAATTTTTGGCTATGGAATATTGTTCTGCATCAACGAAGTCTACAAAATGATCAGATCAAGAGATGGGATTGGATCTGGTGATTTCTTGTTGCTGGGTGGAATTGGGTCTATTTTTGGTGCTTCAGCAATTGGACCAATTCTCTTAATTGGATCAAGCATTACTTTATGCCTATACGCTGTAAATAAAAATAAAGATGGGGAGCTTCCGCTGGGGTTTGGTATAGCTATTGGGGCTATATTTTATTGCTTATTATTTTTATTTCTTTCTATTAAATAGAAACATTATGAACTTTCCTTCAATAAGGTTGTCATATAAATAAGTTGGTTAAAATTTTCCTCTAAAATTTTTCCCTAAGACCAATTAGAGCGGGTTAGCCATGCCCGCTTGCTTCTTTCAAATAATGTCCTATTGAAGTTTTGGATTGGCGCTAATATTTTGTATCTCTTTGATGACATCCTCCCATATAAGCCACTCCTCAGTGTTTAGATTGGCTGCGTATTCAGCAGCTCTCAACATGGCTATGGATTCAGCATCTTCACCATATTGAGAAATAAGATCCATGGCAATTTGATGATTGGAGTTTTGAACATTCATTTTAAGAGTATTTTATAGATTTATTACCTTCACAAGACTTCATAGACAGGGTATTTTAAACATAACAAATTATAAGTAAAAATTTAATGAACGTTTACTGGTTTCAAGATTCAAAGACTGGACATCTAAAACAAGTGCAGGCTCTTTTAGATCAGCTTAAAAAAGAGATAGAACTCTCGATCACCCCCATCAATTACCCCAATCATGATGGTTTTTCAAATATGTTAGCTAATGAGAATCAATTAGATGGGCCATCAATACTTATAGGCGCAGGTCATGATGTCTATTCAAAAATTCTTCAGGCAAAGAAATACTTAAAAAAAAATACTGCCAAGGATGTATTTTCAATAGCTGTACTTCGTCCTAGCTATAAACTTAATTTTTTTGATTTGATTGTAGCTCCAGAGCATGATTTTCGCAGAAGACGTCTTCCTAAAAATGTTATTCCATTTCAAGGCTCTCTAGCAGCAATATCTCATAATCCTGTAGATGAAAATAAGGCAATAATAGCTATTGGAGGCCCAAGCAAGCATTATAAATTTGATGAAGGAATTTTGATGAAGCAACTTCATTATATTTTAAGTGTTCATTCAAAGCATGAGTTTAAAATTTATAATTCTCGCAGAACACCTGATGCCCTCAACCTAAAATTAATAGGTGGGCTGAATAATTATTCTAATGTACAGTTCATTGATTTAAATTCAGCTGAATCTGATACATTTCAAGATAGCCTAAATAAATCTTCATTAAAGTTTGTGACCCCCGATAGTTCAAATCTTGTGTTTGAGGCGCTATCTGCAAAGGGTCAAACCTATTTAATACAAATAGAGAGTCCAAAATATAAACGGATTTTTGGATCTAAAAAAATAAGAGAATCGATGAATGAATTGGTTAATACTAAGCGAGTTGGTGTAGTCAGCATATTTAACAAAAAGGGAGGGATAGATATTTCAAAAATTGAACCCCCTTCTCCATATTTTGAACCTTTAGCAGAAGTTGAAAAAATATCGTTTTCTATTCTTAAATTTATCAATCAACAAAAATGAAAATTGCTCATTTGGTATCAAGTCAAATCTTTGCGGGGATTGAACAGCATGTATATGAACTGTCCTCATTCATGTCTGATGTATCGGATCAAGTAATTATCTGCGATGAATCTATCCACCATCATATGGGTCGAATGAAAACTCAATCATTAGACATAGGCTCAAGATATTCTCCACTCAACACATACAAATTAATTAAGTTTCTCAATCAAAACAATGTCTCTATTTTGCATTGCCATGGCGCCAAAGCCAGCACCATTGGCAAAGGAGTAAAAATTTTTAGCAATATTAAAGTCGTGTCAACAATCCATGGTCATAAAAAAAATAATAATGCATTCACTAATCTTGATGCTGTGATAGGCGTCAATAAGTTGCTTGTTGAAAATATCCCTAAGGGCACTTATATCCCTAATTGGTTCAATCCATCGCATGCAGGAGAACAATCTTCACGCACCAGACCCATAATTGCCATTGGCAGACTAGAACCAGTTAAAGCCTTTAATCAGCTGATCAAAAGCTGGATTAATATTCAGGAAGATCTTGAAATTATTGGCTCCGGTCCTGAAGAACAAAACCTTCATCAACTCATCCATGACTTAAATCTCTCTGATCGGATTAAAATTGTAACGAATTGTGGTTATAGCTCTATTGAGGAAAAATATAAAACTACCAGTGGGCTGATTGTATCCAGTCATAGAGAAGGAGGCCCAAGGGTTGTGTTAGAGGCCATTAATCATGAAATACCAGTTCTTGGATCTAGAGTGGGAATAATTCCTGATTTAATTCCTAGCGAATGCTTGTCTGAGCCTGGCAATCAAGAAAGCTTACAAGCTTTGCTGGAAGAAATGGTCCCTCTGTTAGCTCAATTAAACATGGAAGGAATAAAGGCAGCTCTAATTGAAAATTACTCAATTACCAGTGCTGCCAAGAAAACAAAAGAAATTTATGAGGCTTTGCTTAGAGCCAACTGATAAACATTTATCGTTGCATTGACTAAGCACTCTTTTGTAAATTGATTGGGTATAGATTCGGGTGGTGAAGTTGCTAAAACTTGATCAATTTGTTTTGCAAGCCTATCCACCTTTGCATACTTTACCAAGCCAACAGGATTAATAGCATTTATAGATTCCTTAACACCACCTCTATCCCAACCCATGACATGACTCCCACAGGCAGCTGCTTCAATGATTGTTCTGCCAAATGGTTCGGGTTTGGATGATAAGTTCATGACAACATCTGATATTTTATAGACATTGGCAATATCTGATCGAGCACCACAAAAAGTAATATGTTTAGAAAGATGTTTTTGCCTAATCAGCTTGTTTAAAGAATTAAAATAGTTTCTTTTATTTTCAGCAACGGGGCCTGGAATAATGCCATGAAACCTTGATGTATCTAGATAAGAAAAAAGATCAATAAAGCTCTCAATACCTTTCCAGCTCGTTATTCTGCCAGGCAGATTAAGAATAGTTTTATTTTTAGTCTGTGGAAACTCCTTAAACCATGCTTCTTGCCATTCTTGGCTTGGTGCTGTGGTATTAAATTCTTGCAGGTCACATCCACGATAAATCAAATGTAAATTAGATTTATTGACCAAATAGTTTTCCTGAACATAGTCTTGAACCGTTTGAGAAATAGCAATAATTTCATCTGCATAAGACATAGATTTACTGTAAAAAGGTTTGCTGTATAAGCCATGAAATGTAGAGATGACAATAGGTTTTTTGCCCTGAAAACTTTTTAGGGCAAAGTAATTTATCCATGCTGGAAATCTGGATCGGACGTGAACTATGTCGGGCTGAAACTCTGAATAAATTTTTTTTAAATTACTTATCTGCGATAAAGCTCTTATATTTTTCTTTGCTATAGGAAGTTTATAATGCTTAGCGCCATGTTCATTCAAAAAATCTACCAGTTGTCCTCCCGCAGAAATGACGGCAGAATCATGACCTAGTTTTATAAGATGATCAGAAAGATCTAATGTGCCGCGCTCAACACCACCGACTTTGAGTTCGGGTAGCAGTTGAATGATTCTCATGGATTATTCGTATCGTAGGGCTACAGCTGGCTCTAATTGTGCTGCTTTCCTTGCAGGCCAAATACCAAAAAATAACCCAACACATGCTGAAAACATGACAGAGCCCAATATCGCTGAAAAAGGTATAGTGAAGACCCAATCTTGAAAGACTGTTACTAAGAAATATAAACTGGAGCCAAAAATGACGCCGATGATGCCACCGATAATACAAAGAGTTACAGCCTCAATAATAAACTGCAGAAGTATTGCCTGCTGAGTTGCTCCTAAAGCTTTTCTTAGGCCTATTTCTCTTGTTCTTTCAGTTACAGACACTAGCATAATATTCATCACCCCAATGCCACCCACCATCAAGCTGATGCCAGCAATACCAATTAATAAAGCTGAAAAAATTGCAGTGGCCTGTTTTTGCAAATCAGTGAACTGTGACCAGTCATTGATTCTGAAGTTATTTTCTTCGCCTGGACCTATGTCATGCTCCCTTCGAAGAACTCTTTCAATAGAAATCATGGCTTCTTCAGGCGTATAAGTATTCGGCACTTCAACGCGAATTGAATCCACTCTATCTCTGCCAAACACTCTATCTGATGCTGTTAACAATGGTATATAAATTTGCTCATCGGGATTAGACCAACCTGAGGATCCCTCAGATGTAGTAACCCCTATAATCTTGAAAGTCACACCACCTAGATCGATATCCTCTCCCACCAAAGCTTTTGAAGATGTTTTGAGCTCAGTACCAACACTTGAACCAATGATTGCAACTCTTTTTCTGGCCAGATCATCTCTTTCGGTAAAAAAGGCACCTTGGTCAATTTCATAGCCTTGAATACTCAAATAACTTTCTCTGGCACCAATAACAGAGATGCTAATGCTTTCATTTTTATATTTTAAGGATTTGCTGCCTCTAATTTCTGGAGATACTCTCCAGTTTATCTCTTTGTCTTTGATCAATGCGTCTGCATCAGAGATTGAAAGAGGTGCTGCACTAATTTTTTGACTACCCCTGCCACGCGATGGGTATACAGATAATGTTCGTGCAGATAAATTAGTAATTGAATCGTCAATTGCTCTTTGAGCGCTTGACCCAATCCCTACCATGGCAATGACTGAAGCTGTGCCTATAACAATCGCAATGGTTGTTAAAAGGGACCTTAGTAAATTAGCTCTAATAGAATCTACTGCGGTAGAAATTGATTCTTGTAATACCATAAGTTAACCGAACCTACTTTTTACTCTTTCAGAAAATTTTTGTTGATATTTAATGAGCCCTTCGCTAGGCAGAACATATACAACCTCGTCATACTCTATGCCTTGTTTGACCTCAACATAATTAAGATCAGTTTTTCCAATTTTTACCCAAGTGGGTATTGCCCCCTTCTTGGTTTTTTTAAGAACTATGTAGGCATCAAAATTTTCACCCTCAACTCTTTTGGTTAAAAAATTATTTAGCTCATCTTCTTTAATGCCAAGTAATGGAGCGACAGAACGAATATCTTTACGCGTTCTCAAAGAACCTGCTGGTAATGCTAAAGCCACTTCTTCATTTAAAATTTCAATCTCAACATCAGTGTTCATGCCTATAAGTAATAAATTATCTTGATTCTCGATATCTATTAGCACTGGAAATGTCGTAACATTTTGATCAATTTTTGACATAGGTTCGATCTTGGAAACAACTCCCACAAATTTTTTGTCCCTATAAGCTGAAACCTTTAATGTAACTTCTTGACCAATAGTAATCTTGCCAATGTCTATCTCATCGATTAATGCTCTAACCCGAACTTTATTAAGATCTGCCATCTCCATTAATAATGTCCCGCCACCCACGGCAGAGGTTGGCGAGGTGATCACTTGCCCTACTTCAGCAGGTCTGCTGATCACAGTACCAGCAATTGGCGATCTTACACTTGTATCATCTAAGGCAATCCGAGCATTTTCTAAAAATACTTCCGCTCTTACTAACTGAGCTCTTGCTGAGGAGAATGATTCTTGAGCATCCTCAAATGATTTATCAGAAATATTACCTTCATCATGCAATCTTTTGGAGCGCTCAAATTGATTCTGGGCATTGCTTAAACGAACTTTTGCAACTTCAAGATCGGCGTTGGCTTGAGCAAGAGTGTTTGTTGGCGTTCTTTGATCTATTCTTGCAAGAACCACACCCTCATCTACATAATCTCCAATTTCGGCTCCTAAAAAAAGAATTTGTCCAGATGCTTTTGATTTAATCTCAATAGAAGAGATAGCCTCAACAGTGCCAGACGCCTCAACAGTAAGTTCTAGCTGCTGAGATGCTGCTTCTTTTAGAGCATAGAATTTAAATTCCTCTTCCTCTTTGCCGCCACCGCAGCTTACAACTAATACCGCTGATAAAATGATGCTGAACGTTTTAATGATTGAGCTATTCATAGTTTTTCCTTTCTAATGTCTGATTCTATCAAACCATCCTTAATAAATATTGTTCTTTGGGCTTCTGCAGCTACCTCATTCTCATGAGTAATTAAAATAATTGTTTGGCCTTGCTGATGCAGATTATGAAAAAGTTGCATGACATCGTGCCCCGTTTGACTGTCTAAGTTTCCAGTTGGCTCATCGGCAAATAAAATAGACGGGTTATTCACCAAAGCTCTGGCTATGGCAACTCTTTGTTGCTGCCCTCCTGAAAGTTCAGATGGCTGATGATCCATTCTTGAACCAAGCCCAACTTGAGAGAGAACATCCTTACCTCTTTTAAGTTGATCTGCCTTATCAACTCCAGCATATTTTAAGGGCAACATAACATTATCAAGCGCACTGTTACGTGCCAATAGATGAAAATTTTGAAAAACAAAACCTATCTCTTTATTTCGTATGCCTGCCAGCTCATCCCCCTCTAAAGTGCTGACTTCTTGGTTGTTCAGGTAATATGTTCCATCTGTCGGGCTATCAAGACATCCAATTATATTCATGAGCGTAGATTTACCAGATCCTGAGGGACCCATAATTGCTATAAATTCACCTTGCTCTATACCAAAGCTCACGCCTCTTAGGGCCTCTACTGTTTGCGTGCCAAGCAAATAATGTTTGGTAATATTTTTAACGTCTATAACATTCATGCTGGTTTACACAAAAATACAGGTATCTCTCGGGCGGTGTTACTCTGATAAGTTTCATAGTCGGGGTAAAATGAGCAAATTAATGGCCATAACTCATCCTTTTTTTCTTTAGACACCTCTTCTGCTAAATAGTTCCCATGCCCTTGAATCGTTGAGATCTTAACTGTTGGATGCGCCTTAACGTTGTAATACCAATTAGGGTTCTTTGGCATCCCTCCTAAAGAGGCAACCAATATTGGCATGCCCTTTTGATGAACATAGATCAGGGGTATGTTTCTTATTTTATTAGACTTAGCACCTTTGGTTTCTACAACCATGATTGGAAAGCCTCCTGGCCACTTATTCCACAGTCTTCCTTTGCTTATCAAAAAAATACTAGCCTGAAATTTAGCAAAGTACTTGATAATTCGTTTAGCTGTTTTGGCTTGTTTTAAAGTATATTTTTCAGAGCTCATGGATTTTTAATGGTATGTATAGATAAATTAAATGTCAAGTTTACTTGACATTAAGGACTACTCGAAAGCTGCTATATTTGTCTGAAGATTACCAAGAATTAAAGCATGTATATCATGGGTGCCTTCGTAAGTGTTTACTGCTTCTAAATTCATTGAGTGTCTGACGACATGGTATTCATCAATCACTCCGTTACCACCATGCATGTCTCGCGCCATTCTGGCAACCTCTAAAGCCTTGCCACAGTTGTTTCGCTTAATAAGAGATATCATCTCTGGAATCATTTGCTCATCGTCAATTAGTCTTCCTACTCGCAAGGCTGCTTGCAAGCCTAATGTAATTTCTGTTTGCATATCCGCTAATTTTTTTTGAACCAATTGTTTTGCAGCAAGAGGTGTACCGAACTGAGTTCTATCTAGCGTATATTGACGAGCAGCATGCCAACAAAATTCAGCCGCACCCATAGCGCCCCATGCAATACCATATCTCGCCATGTTTAAACAAGAAAATGGGCCTCTAAAACTTTGTGCTAATGGAAGAACATGGTCATCTGGAATAAAGACATCCGACATAAAAATTTGACCAGTAATTGATGCTCTGAGTGCAAACTTGCCCTCTAATACCTTAGTATCAAGACCTTTGAAGTCTTTTCTAGCTATAAAACCTCTTAATACACCTTGCTCATCTTTTGCCCATATTACAAACACATCAGCCACTGGTGCGTTTGTTATCCATGTCTTGGACCCATTTAATTTATAGCCCCCCTCAACTTTTTTTGCGTTTGAGGCCATGCTGCCAGGATCAGAACCAGCATCAGGCTCTGTCAGGCCAAAACATCCAATTAAATTTCCAGCAGCCATCTGTGGCAATAAATCTTCTTTCTGTTCCTCTGATCCAAACTGATAAATGGCATACATTGCCAACGAAGATTGAACGCTGAATGCAGAACGATAACTGGAGTCCACTCTCTCAATTTCACGAGTAATTAGCCCGTATGAGACATAACCAACCCCAGCACACCCATACCCTTTGATAGAGGCACCCAGAATACCAAGCTCACCCATTTCTTTATAGATTTCAGGATGAAAGGTCTCATTCCTGTTGGCATCTAAAATACGAGGCATTAAGGATTTATTGCAATACTCGCGAACGTTGTCACGAATCATCCTTTCTTCTTCGGTTAATTGGCCATCAAGCCTTAAAATATCTTCCCAGTTATTATCCATAATTTTTACAAAAAAAAGCCTCGGGAAATACCGAGGCTTTCATTATATTCTAATATTAGAATTTGTAGTGTATATCCATGCCAATTGTTCTTGGAGCATTAAAGTAGCTCAAAGTTAATTGACCAAAAGCTGGTCCAAATGGAATGGCACTCATTCTGTGATAATCGTTATTTAGATTCTTAATCCAAAAATTTAGCTGCATATTTTCCATTGGCTCAGTTAGAAGCCTAAAATCAGTAGTTCCTCTAGAGGCTAGATTAGTAAGTGCAGCTCTAGGATCTTTTGAGTTATATGGGAAAGTTGGATGCTCTCCTATTCTGCTGTGATCCAAGCGCATGCGATAATTACCGTAATCTTTTTCTAGAGATAAATACAAAGTTGTCTCAGGTGAATATGGCACTTGCTCTAGAAGAAACCCATCACTTGCAACTTTATTACCAGTAAACTCAGAATCCAAAGTACTCAGGTTAACCATGAGTCTTGTTGAATCATTAAGAATTGTTGTTGTCTCGATCTCAAGACCTGATATGTCTGCAGAATTATTAATAACTTCTGAGGCTGCTGCAGCATTAGCAGTAAAATATGAAATCTGCATATCCTCATGCTCATTATCAAAATATGCGACATTCATCATCATTCTATTATTAAAATATTTACCCTTTAGACCAAACTCAGTTGATGAGATTGTTTCAGGTGCATATGGAGTGGCTGCAGCAAATGGATTGGAGCTTTCAGCATTAAATCCACCAGCCTTAAACCCATCAGCTACTTTGAAATAAAGATTGGTATTTTCACTGTAATCATGAGAAAGAATGAATGTACCTGTGGTGTCATCGAAGCTTCCACTGCCGTTAGCAGAAATTATGCCAACATACTCTTTAAATCCAACCTTATCTTCTTCTGTTGTTCTGGCACCAATAGTGACGTCCCACTTATCAGCAATAGCCCAGGTAACCTGACCAAAAAATGCTTCGGAGTCTCCACTACCTGAGTAATTTTGAGCAAAAACCTGTCCACCACCAAAGAATGATTGAGGGTTTGCTGTGAAGGCATTATCTTTAAGACTGTAATAACCAAAAACATATTCCATATTATCTGTAGAACCACTTAATTGAACCTCAAGAGTCTCAGCATCATAGTTGGTGTGCCTTTCTGTATCTGCAATGGGGAAAGGTCCGCCGTCAAGATCAAGCCTATCATCCCAGGCAGTTTTTCTTTTCGACCAAATAACTTTTAATGTACCAAGACTCATATCACGAGCAATAGTTAAACTGGTTCCTTCAACAACTGAAAGTTCATACGTTGGAGTGTTTATGTGAGCAACATCTTGACGCGACCCATTGGTAAACATCTCAATAGGCCATAATTTCAAACCGCCAGTTAAAGCTGAAGCACCAACACCAAATGCGGTACTCCAATTTGGAATAGTATTGGTTAATTGAGCAAATGGAGGAATATTGTCTTGATCTGTCTTATCAATCGAAAGGTTAACGCTCGTTTTATCACCTTCATATGCAACAGTTAATTTATAGCCTTTTGAATCAATTGTGTCTAATTCAAAATGACTAGCAACAGTATTAGGAACCACTCCCTGAGCTGCTTGATATGGTGAGTCGGTATTATTTACATAACCACCTCTCTTTTTAGAATTTAGCACCACTTTAGTAAAAATATTTTCGCCAATCTCATAATCAGCTATAAGTTGGCTTTGCTTTAAGCCATAATTTCCAATGGTAACTTTTGCAGACATACCTTCTCCAGAAGGTTTTTTACTTATTAGGTTAATTGCGCCGCCAAGAGTATTTCTTCCATAAAGAGTTCCTTGAGGCCCTCTTAGAATTTCTACCCTTTCTAAATCTACTACATCAAAAATTGAACCTTGGCCTTTGCCTAAATACACACCATCTAAGTACATCCCAACAGTAGGTTCCCATGTAATAGCTGGGTTGATTGTGGTTCCGCCACGTATAGCAATGGTAGCAGCTGTATTATTTGAAGGAGTATTAATTATATGGACATTTGGAGCCATTCCAGCCAAATCTACAACATTAGCAAGATCTAAATCATCAATTGTAGACTCAGTAATTGCAGTGATAGCTATCGGTGTTTCTTGAAGATTTTCTTCTTTCTTTTGCGCGGTTACAACAACCTCTTCGAGAACTCCAACAGACTGAGCATTAATATTCAGCGCAAATGCCAAAGGCAACGCCATAAAAATAAATCTAAAGTTACTCATAAAATTTCCCCACTAGTAATAAGTAATGTACCCAATTATTGCAAAAAAGGCATAAATTTGCACCTTTGATGCATTGCATACGAAAAAAAAACTTGCAAAAGTCATTAAATTCAGTCAACACCCTCAACCCTGATGATTCCAAATCTTGGTGATGAGTAGGATATATTTGAGGAATTAAAGGTTTTAGATACAATTTCGATCATTTTATTGCTGTTACCACAAATGATAATTAATGGCAGCAAACCTTGGTATTGATATATAAAATTCAAGACTTCTGGCTCTACATCATGATGCTTAACGCCGTGCAAATCTAAATGCGTGATCCCTTTTTCTTCAAAGATGTTCATAGATTGTTATGAAATTGAATCTAAAGGTAAATCAGATTAATTAATCAAGATTAGTGTTAACCATCATAACATCCATTCTTCTTGCGTTATGGTGGTTGTAGTCATACACAATTTCATCGCCAAGACTAAGATTAGGAAATCGTTTAAATAACTCCTTTAACATAACTTCTGTTTGAGAGCGCACTAATGTAACTCCGATGCAATAATGTGGCCCCTGGCCAAAAGATATGCTTTTGTCATGATCTCTTTGAATGTCAAACTTCCTGGGATCATTATAGATTGATGAATCCATGCCAGCTGTACTGGTAATGAGTTGAACCATTTGACCTTTTTTTACATGATTGCCATTAATTTCTAAATCTTCTGAGGCATATCTTGCTAGGCCTGTTTTACCAGACGATTCATATCTCAAAGTTTCAGATATGGCTCCCTGCACAAGACCTGGATCTGATTTTAATGATTCAAATTCCTCCGGGTGTTGTAATAAATTTTTAATTAAATAGCTATGGAGATCAACCGCTGTATCTGAGCCGGCTCCAAGGACTGCTCCAACCAATGCACACATTTCTAGGTTTGTAAGTTTTGACCCCTGATCTTCTGCAAGAATTAAAGTAGATAAAAAATCATCGCCAGGGTTAGCTCTTCTCTCATCAATCAGCTCATTGAGGAGCGCTAAACCCTCTGGCACACCCTTGATTGCATCCTTTCTTTCTTCAGGGGTAAGCATGGGATTAATTCCTCTAACAACTCCATAAGCCAAAGAATCAAAAATAGGAAATTTATCTCTGGGAATTCCAACTAGACTAGCTATTGCCTGAGTTGGAACTATTTCTGCAATTTCTGCAGCAAAGTTAAATGAGTTAGGTGTGCCTATCTCATCAAATCTTTCTTGCACTAGAACTGAAAATCTTGCTTTCATTTGCTCCATGATTCTTGGAGAAAATGCAGGCAAGGCTAATTTTCTTAATCTAAGATGATTTTTCCTATCAAGAAAGAATAAATTGTTATTCATCAGCTTTTCAAAAGCATCCATTTCTTCAAGTGGTTTTTTTGGAGGTGCATACTCCCATAGATTGAAATCTGTTGAGAGTCTTGTGTCTAATAAGCATTTAATTATGTTTGCATGACCTGTGACTAACCATGCTTGCCAAGCATCGAATCGAGAAATTGGATACTCAGCACATAACCTTTCTAAAGTAGGGACTGGATCATGAATAAAATCTTTTGACGATGGATTAAAAAAATGATCGACTGTTTGAGCACTCATGAAGTATTGAATTAAAAAATATTTGGGTTAGGCAAATCGCTTCGAGAAATAATAGATTCAACTCTATCTTTAAAGGCTTGTTCACTTTTATCATTAACAGGATTAATCCAGTAGTTGCCTTCTTGAATTTGAGAAAGGCAGAATGAGGCAACTTCTTCAGGCTCAGTAGTTTCCATTTCAATTCCCATAGAACTCATCATTTCAAGCATGTCCTCAACAGAAGAGATCGGATGTTTTGGTGCATTGGGATCTCTAGCTAATTCTTCAGGGCGGTTTCGTTCAGCTGAAAATAATTTTGTTCTTACCGTATGCGGTCCTGGAAAGAGAATCGAAACCTTAACATTTGCATCAGCCTGCTCAAGTTGCAGCTTCAATACCTCAGTGATGCTTGAAACTGAAGCCTTAGAGGATGTATAGATGGGCGTGGAGGGTAAATTGATAAATGCGCCATTACCCGAGCATGTATTTATGATTCTGGAATCTTCTCCATGGGACAGCATGCCTGGAACAAATGCTTGAATGCCATGCAATACTCCCATCACATTGACACCATATGCCCATTGCCAATCATTTGGTTTGGTCTCCCAAATTGGTAATAGTTCTGCTGGTGCGACTCCGGCATTGTTAAAAAGCAAATGAACAGGGCCATGTTCCTCTTGACACCAGTCAGCAAGTTCTTGCATAGAATCAACGTTTGAAACATCGGCAACCTTGCAAAAAACATCAAGAGATTGATTGGTAAGCAATGCACTTGAATTTTCAAGGCTGTCTTGTTCAATATCTGTAAGAACAACCTTTGCGCCCTGCTTTGCTAGAGCTTCACCGATGGCAAAGCCCACACCAGATGCTCCACCAGTAACGACTGCTAACTTGCCATTAAAATCTTTCATATTTAATTCCTAAACAGAATCGTATCTAGAATGCATAAATGGAACATATGACATTGCGTCTACTTCCTCCATGACTGATGCATTTGAAGAAGAAGTTCCTTCCTCCCAAACTAAAGAAACCATTTCTTTAACAGGCAAATCAATAACTGGATCAACAGGTGATTCTCTAAGAATGATTTCTCCATCAAGTTTTGTATGAACAGATTGAGTTCTATGCATGTTAATCTTTACCAGCAAAGGGTTTTGATCAACTGCTTTGTTTTGCTCGCATGAAGGAAATACTTTGAAGCAATAAACATCATCAGTGAAAGAGGATGTTTCTAGAGAATCCGTAGCTTTACCTTTTAATTCTAAATAAGTTATTCCATGCCTTGTGACAGTTGCAACACAATCATCACCATCTTTAGATGCAGCTACATCCGCTATTTTCTTTGGCTCACCATATGTCTCTCTCCCACCAACAACGACTCCTTCAGTTTCCATTGGCATAGTGATTTCATAAATACCTTCTTTGCCTTTATACATACAGTTAACTCCAAAGGTAGCAGCACCAAAATCCATGCCTCCATTTAAGTCAACAAAGACTCGTGAAATAACTATTCTTACCATTGGATCGGCATGCAGCTCCAGTGGTGCCGGTATTAATTGTTCAATTAGCCCAGGTTCAGTTCTGTACCAGGCTTTAATTGCTTGCATATTTGCATCAAAAAATTCTAAATTGTTTTCTGCGGCCTCAATTAGCTGCTCAGGTGTTTTAACAAATCTAAGTTGTGTCATAATTTTTCTCTCCCAACGTTTGGTTAATCATACATTTTCTAAAATATATTTAACAATAATATAACTCGTAATTAAATATGATGCATTTATGAAAAAATGTGTTGATTCAAATAATTAATAGTGAAATCATGATAAATGATTATTTTTAAAATTAAGTGAAAACAAATATAATTTGTAAAAAAATATAAATACAAGGAAGCAAAAATGCCCAAACAAGAATTTCCATTTCCAATGCCAAACGGATGGTTTTGCATTTCAAGAAGTCATGAGCTAGAAAATGGGGAATTAAAATCAATCAAATTCTGTGAAAACGATGTTGCCGCATTTAGAACTGAATCAGGAAAAGTTTCTGTTTTAGATGCTTATTGTGGCTATTCAGGAATCAATCTAGGAATAAGCGGTCATGTTGAAGGAGAGAATCTTGTTTGCCCAAAACATGGAATTAAGTGGAGCGTAAATGGATCATGTGCCGAAATTGAAGAAAAAAGCACTGTCCCTGAATCTGCAAAAAATATTCAAATGTTTAATTATCCTGTGGTTGAGGTTAATGGGTTTATTTGGGCTTGGCATCACTTACACAAAAAGGAACCAGAATGGAAAGTTCCTGCTATCGAAGGATTTAATGGTGATGATGAAAAATGGGGTAAAACATATTATTACGACTACAATATCAATACTGTATTACAAGAGATAGCTGAAAATGATGTTGACCAAGCACATTTTCCTAAAGTGCATGGGTCACCAAGCCTACCAGAAACTGAAGCAATTACAGAAGGAATATATAAAAAAACTATTGCTGAAACATTAATGGATCCTAACAATGATAGTGTTTCTGAAGAGCATAAAGTCGAGGATCATGGCATGTTTACTACAACCTTTACTAGAGAATCATGGGGACTTGGAACTGTTGGATTAAAAATGATTAACTTGCCTCCAAGTGGAGGAGAATTCATTATGGTGAACGCTTCATGTCCTGTAGATAATTCTAACTCAATTTTGAGATGGTCGATGAGAGTCTCAAAAGATATTGAAGATGAGTTGGGAATGGCAATAATAGATGGAATAGCAAATGGTGTGTTGGATGATATGCCTATTTGGGACCACAAGAGTTATGTTGCTGACCCAATCCTCTGCGATGGTGATGGGCCAATCAACAAATTTCGTAAATGGGTAAGTCAATTTTACTCAGAACCTATACAAAACTGATTTTTGGCTAAAGTACATTTTTTCTACTCCACAATGAATGCTGGCAAATCAACTGCTTTGCTTCAATCTAACTACAACTATCATGAACGAGGCATGGAAACATTGCTGTTTCTTCCTAAAATTGATGCTGATAGCAATGATGGAAAGATACACTCAAGGATTGGATTAACTGAAAATGCACATTCAGTTGACCTAGATTTCAATTTTTTTAATTTTGTATCTCAAGAACAAATAAAAAAAACTATTAGTTGCATTTTAATTGACGAAGTTCAGTTTCTTACAAAAGAACAGGTTAGGCAGGTTTGCAAAATCAGTGATGAATTAAATATTCCTTCAATGTGTTATGGAATACGCACTGATTTTCAAGGCAAGCTGTTTGAAGGAAGTTCAGAATTACTAGCTCTTGCGGATAATTTAATTGAATTAAAAACTGTATGTGACTGCGGCAGAAAAGCAATTATGGTTGTTCGCTTGGATGAAAAGGGGCAGGTTGTAAAAGCTGGAGATCAAATTAAAATTGGTGGTAACGATTCATATAAAGTATTTTGTAGAAAACACTTCAGAGAATTAACACAATTAATTTAGCTACCTCTTGCCTCGCTTAAAATGTTGCAAGTAATCATATGATGGGTCTTTATCATTTGAAGTTCCGATATTTGCACCTTCAATCATAGGATGCTTTAAGTTCACTTTTGATGGGTCATTTATATAAGCCCAATCAGCATCAACCGCCCTGCTAGAGAATTTCCAAACATCGTTTCTTTTTTCGTACTGGTCAAAATATCTTCCTCCAATCAGCACGTCAAAATTACCCGCCTCTGAAAGAACTTGGTGAAAAGCAATAATGTAGGTTTCGCCCTCAGCCTTTTTACCCATCATCTTAATATTATGAGTGGTGACATTGTGATGCAAAATGCCCATGGATTTTTGTATCTCTGGAAGCATATCAATAAAATCCATAGCCTTGCCCTTAAAAAAAGAGCCGTGGTCATCGTATGCATCTTCATGATAAAGCTCGCGCATTAATTTATGATCATGCCTATCAGCGGCTCTGCAATACAAATGAACTAATTCTCTGATAGATTCCTTATCAAGGATTTCTTGAATTTTCCTATCTAAATCACTCATACTAATTACCTTTATTGAGTTAAAGTTTCTTATTTAATATAAATGAAAATTTTTCTTTATGAAAATCAATTAAATGAATAAGAAAATTAAATACCCATTTATAGCTTCACCAGCTTCTATTGGAAATTTAGAACTTAAAAATAGAATGATTATGGCTGCAATGGGCTCAAATTTTGCTTCTGAAGATGGCCACGCCAGTGAACAATTAGTATCTTATTACGAAGAAAGAGCGCGAGGTGGGATAGGGTTAATTATTTTAGAGACTTCAGCCATCACATGGCCTGCAGGAGCATCCATGCCAAATATGATAGGTTTTTCTAAAGATGAATTTATACCAACTCTACAATCCTTAACCCAACGTATTCATCAACATGGCTCAAAAATAGCTGCTCAACTTAATCATAGCGGTAAAATAGCCCAAGAAGATGTTGTTGCTGGAAGAGTCATTCCAGTGCCCTCGATTCCAAAATCTGAACCTAGCGATATGTTTGGCCTGCTAACTCAAGATGAAATTATGAACTTTATAAAAGCTGGAGGGCCAGATGGAAAAGGCCCTCGGTATCATGAACTTTCATTTGATGAAATCCAACAAGAGGTTCAGCATTTTGTTGAGGCAGCAAAACGAGCTAAAGAGTCAAATTTTGATGCAATAGAAATTCATGCTGGCCATGGTTATCTAATTTCAAGCTTCCTTTCTCCAGCGGTCAATAAAAGAACTGATGAATATGGAGGAACTGTTCAAAAAAGGGCAAGACTACTTGTAGAGATTATTTCTGAAATAAAAAAACAAATTCCAAACTTACCAGTGCTAGTAAGACTTGATGCCAATGAATACCGTATAGAAAATGGTATAACTCCTGCTGATTTTTTGATTACAGCATTCATGGCCCAAGAAGCAGGTGCTGATGCAATAGATGTGAGCGCCTATGGCAATACCAGTAAAGGCATAGCATTCACAGAAGCTCCTCTTGTGCATGAGCCTGGTGGATTTTTAGATTTCGTCAAAATGGCTAAAAAAGAATTAACTATTCCCATCATCGCGGTGGGCAGAATTGAGCTTGATATAGCAGAAAAAGGTTTAAAAAATCATGAATATGATTTTTTGGCTATGGGAAGAAAAGTTCTAGCTGATCCTGGCCTGCCAAATAAAATTATCTCTGGTCAAGAGCATCTTATTCGACCCTGCATTTATTGTTATGTCTGTGTAAGTCAAATTTTTATCAATAAACCAATGATGTGTGCCGTAAATTCCCAGCTTGGCAACGAGCATCGAAATGAAAATATAATTCATTCGACAGCTGATCAAAAGAAAATTTTGGTAATTGGTGCTGGGCCCAGCGGTATGGAATCGGCAAGATTGCTTGCTATGCGAGGTCATCATGTTGAAGTGTGGGAAAAAGATAAAGACATTGGAGGAACTGTGAGGGTTGCTGCATTAGCGTATGAACCCAATGGGCGTCTGATAACTTACCTAAAGAATTCACTAGATGAACTGGGTGTAAAAATAAAATTAAGGACTTTAGCAACGACTGACTCTGTTCAAGCTTTCAATCCTGATCATGTAATTGTTGCAGTTGGTGCAAATAGAGATGCTCCATCTATAAAAGGAAAAAATGGGAGAAATGTTTTTGATGGGCAGCAATTAAGAGATTTGCTTTTTGGTTCAGATACTCATGCTGTAAAGAAACTTTCACTCTTTCAACAATTAATTTTGAAAGTTGGAAGAACTTCTCAGCTTTTAAGAAATATCTCTGCGCTTAGATTTATGAGCAAAATTTGGATGCCCCTTTCAAGGAATATTGTTGTGATTGGGGGAGATTTAGTTGGTTTGGAGTTAGCTGAATTTCTTGTAGAAAGAGGTAGAACTGTAAAGGTTTTGGAGCCAAGCGGTTCGCTAGGCCCCAACTTAAGCATTGTTAGACGATCCAGGGTTGTGCATATGTTAAAAGAACACGGTGTGGATCTTTTGACCAATGTAATGATTAAAGAAATATGCGATCAAAAGGTAATTTTTGATCATGAGGAAACTGAAAAATCGCTCCGAGCTGATCAAGTAATTATTGCCATTGGAGCCAGTGCCAATTTAGAGCTTGCAGATGAGCTGAACAAACTGGATCTTCCTCTTACCTCAATTGGGGACTGTTCATCTGTTGGTTATATCCACGGAGCCATAGCCGATGCAAGAAAGGCAGTAATTAATCTCTAAAATTAATTGTTTAGGGCTTCTGCTATTGCTGGATGAACTATTTTTCCACCCATGATATTTAGGCCATTCATTAGATGTTTGTTTTCATTTAAAGCTGCTGATATTCCTTTATTTGCTAATTCCATAATGAATGGAAGAGTTGCTTTATTTAAGGCCCTTGTTGCAGTCAAAGGAACTGCCCCAGGCATGTTAGTTACACAGTAATGCAACACTCCACTTTCCTTAAATGTTGGTTCATCATGATTGGTTGGTTTGCTTGATTCAAAACATCCTCCCTGATCAATTGATATATCTACTAATACACTTCCGTCTATCATGTCTTTTAGCATATCTTTTGAAACAACCTTTGGAGCTTCTTTGCCTACAACATATACAGAGCCAATCACCAAATCAGATTGAGATACAGCCTCTCTAATAGACTCTGGAGTTGAAATTATATATTTCATACCCTCTTCGCCAAAAGCTAATTTCAGTTCATCTAGCTTTGATTGGTGAAGATCAATTGCTATGACTTGGGCATTGTTATCCCTTGCCTTAGATATTGCCTCTTTACCTGCAACACCTGCGCCAATAACTGTAACTATTCTTGGATCAAGATTGCTAAGCAAAGTTCCTCGCCCATGATTTGGTTTAAGTAGGTGATATGAACCAACAACAACACTCAATTGACCTGCTATTGCACTCATTGGAGCTAATAATGGTAACGAATTATCTTCAGCAGTGACTGTCTCATATGCAATGCCTGTTACATTGGTGGCTAGTAGTTTTTTTGCCTGTGATGGATCTCCTGCTAAATGAAGATAGGTGAACAAAGTATGATTCTCATGCAAAAATCTAAATTCATCCTCAGTCGGTTCTTTCACTTTAATGATTAATTCAGAGGAATTGAAAACTTCTGAGGCTGAGTTAACTATTTTGGCTCCAGCTAATTTATATAGATCATCTGTAAAACCAATTTCATAACCTGCATTAGATTGGACAAATAATTCATGACCAAGATCAGTAAGAATTTTGACTGATTCTGGAGTCAGACCAACTCTGTGTTCGTTATTTTTAACTTCGGAGGGAACACCAATTTTCATGGAGCTAATCTAACATAAAATTTTATCAATCTAACTAATTAAAAACTATGTTTGTATAACTATTGGTTATCTTTTGTTTTGAATAGACAGTTTTTATTAAATTGGCGTTTAATAAATATAAATTATATGTATAATAGATTATAAATAAAATATATTATGAGCTCAATTATTAAAATAAGTGCTGAAAGAGTTTCAGATAACTTTGCCTACTCTATGACTAAATTTTTTAGATTCATAGCTGACAGCTTCTTTTCAAAGAGATATGGACATAGAGCAGTGGTTCTTGAGACAGTTGCTGGTGTTCCGGGAATGGTTGCTGGAGTTTTGATGCATTTTAAGAGTTTAAGGAAGATGAAAGCTGGATACGGAGAGCAAATCAGAGAAATGCTCTCAGAGGCTGAAAATGAACGAATGCACTTAATGTTTTTTATTGAAATTGCTAAACCAAATCTTATTGAGAGATTTATTGTGCTTTTTTCTCAGTTACTTTTTGGTTTATTTTATCTATTCATGTATATATTCTTTACCAGAACTGCCCATAGGATGATTGGTTATTTTGAGGATGAAGCAGTTAGCAGTTACTCAGAATATTTAAAGATGGTTGAATCTGGAAAAGTAGAAAACACCCCTGCCCCTCATCTTGCAATTAAGTACTATCAATTAGGTGCTGATGCAAGATTATCCGATCTTATCAAATGTGTTCGCGCAGATGAACAGCACCATAGCGAGACAAATCATAGTTACGCAAATAATTTTTAAAAAATAGAATAGTTACTTAACCCTAGACCGGTTTAACAGAGTTCTTGGTAGATACTCTCTAAGATTTGGCACGATTGTCCTCGCTATGCTCAGTTCGATTGGCAGTAATGTTAAGCAATATGGTATCCTTTTTTTAGAACAGATTCCTTTTTTTGGCTTACTTATTTATGATGATAGAAACAAAAACATTTTCACCAAATGGCTTTAATAGCTTTGCTATACAAGCTTATCGTTTAGTGTTTGGTCGTATTTTACCACAGTCATTGTTTCGCGATAAAATACCTGCTGAAGAGGATCGCAAGGCAGTAAAGGGAAAGTTTGATTTAGAAATTGTTAGTCACTGTTGGGGTTATGCCAACATGTTAACCTATCAATTAAGTTCGTTTGTAAACTATCCACCAACAAAACTAAATTTAACTGTGACCGTTTTTTATGCTGAAGAAGATACTAAAACAAAGGCTACATTGGACTTCTTTAATCAAATAACCATGCCAAGTATCACTTGGAATTTCTACCCACTTTCCAAAGGAAAGCTCTTTAGACGTGGCATAGGCCGAAATATGGCTGCGCGGTCAACAGAAGCTGACTGGATATGGTTTACAGATTGCGACATTATCTTTTATGAGAACTGCTTAGACTCACTCGCCGATAGTTTACAAGGCGAGAAAGGTTCATTGTTTTTTCCTAAAGAAGAAAAAATCACTGAGATGTTAAAAGATGATGACCCATTACTGTCAAATGATGCCCAACCACAGATTATCGATATAGAAACAGAAAATTTCAGTTTATACGAGCGTGGTAAATCCCGTGATAAAGCACGCGGCCCATTTCAAATTGTTCATGGTGACGTTGCTCGTGCTATCGGTTATTGTGAAAAACTGTCAATATTTCAAACTGAATCTGACCGTTGGCGTAAAACCTATGAAGACACCGCCTTTCGCTGGCTACTTGGTACTGATGGTGAGCCTAAGCATATTGATGGTGTTTTTCATATTCATCATGTTACAAAAGGACGTTATACTGAAAATTCTCAATTGTCTAAAGTGCGAAGTAATATCCGTTTAAGCCAAAAATAGATGCCCTTATAGATAAATCAAGGGATATTTATTTTACTAAAAGTCTTACCTAACTTGAATATTAAAATGATATGAAACTAGACTAGGAAGCATGCTGAAAAGATTAAAAATAAAAATATTTTATTTCAGTTCGATTGCTTCGAGTCGAATTTTGGTTTTTAATAATTATTCTTAGTATTATTTGGATCAAAATTGTTGCATGGCATACATACAGCAAAAAGTAGTTAAGTCTCACATCATGTTGTTTGATGCAGGCCATTTCCCTGTACTTGTCCCAAAAATGTTTACAGGTCAATATTGGAAGACACAAAATGCCATAACAGGACAGGCAACCGGCCGTGGCACCACCTACTTTTTTCAACATAACAAAAATGAATATGTGTTACGGCACTATCGTCGCGGTGGCTTGATTGGAAAAGTACTATGTGATCAATATATGTATACAGGTATTGAAAAATCACGAGTATGGCAAGAATTTAAGCTACTACAGCACATGAAAAATATGGATTTAAATTGTCCAACTCCGATCGCAGCGATGTTGAAGAAGACAGGCTTATATTACCAAGCCGATATCATTTCAAAAAAAATTTCCAGGGCTAAAGACTTACATCATATTTTACTAGCAAACAGCTTAACCGCTGATGTATGGAAAAAAATTGGGCAAACCATTGCCAAATTTCATCATCATCAGATTTATCACCACGATTTAAATATCCACAACATTATGCTCGATATAGAAAACGAGGTTTGGTTAATTGATTTTGATAAATGCGGAATTAGACAAGGCAGTAATTGGAAAAACTCAAACATGGTGCGTTTAAAGCGATCGTTTGAAAAAGAAAAACGATTACGTAATATTTATTGGCAACTGGCCGATTGGCAAATACTAATATCTGCCTATAACGAAGCGGCAATGGCTAATTAAGTCGAATAGGCTTATGAGCAAGAAACGTATTCCTAAAAACAGATTGGTGGAGCTAGGCGGGATCGAACCGCCGACCTCTTGCGTGCCACGCAAGCGCTCTCCCAGCTGAGCTATAGCCCCGATATAAATTGAACTAGATTATAGTTGCCAGAGAGCAAAAAAGTAACTATTTAGAAAATTTTGAGATGATTAATTGTCTTCTCTCTAGATACTCTTGCTTAGTGATAATTTCCTGCTCATAGAGCAGCGTAAGATTTCTTAAAGCAGTTTTTAAAGTTTCCGAGTTATCTCGAATATTTTCCAACTTATTATCTGTATTTGAATGAGTGAAACTTAAATCATTAATTCTGTAAGCATAAATTTTTCCTTCAGATTGAACTAAAGAGGAAGAGAAATTTTCATTTTTTTTACCAAGAGAGACTTTATATAAACCAGAATCTAATAAATTTAAATTATATTTATTCTCAGTCTTTCCTCTTAAATATGATTGAAACTCAATAATTAAACTATATTGTTTTTCTTCCAAATCTTTATAAAAGATCTTTTTATTTCTATTGAGTTTTTCTTTGAAAATAATTCCATTTTCATCCTGGAGAATTACATTTAATTTGAATAGCTGTGAATTTTTTGACTCATTGAAAAGATATGAATCTCTAGAAATCTCTATATTTACATTGCTATGGGAATAAGCAGAAAAAAAAATAAAGGAAAAAAATAAAAATTTTTTATACTTATAGTTCACAGTTCAAAATTTTGAATTATTTCATTCCTCTTAGATAAGTACTCCTCTTTTGAGATAATTCCCTCTTCATATAACCTTGAGAGAGCTCTTAATGAATCTTTAAGTGCAATCTCAGGGTTTGAATTTTCAAAACCAGAGCAATTTCTTTCTCTAGCCATCCTCTCAAGAGCAAAATATCTACCTCGAGCTGCATTTAATTCAACCTTTTCTGACTCGGTCAGGTTCATAAAAAAAAATGGTACTATTAAAAAAGCTCCAGCTGCTGCTAACCCATAGTTTGTTTTTTGCTTACTATTTTCTTCCCTTGAAAGGTCATTGACTGCCTTTGTAATTGTTTGAATCTGTAGTGATATTTGCTCACAATTTAAGAACTTATCAGATGCCTTTGTGACAGGAACAGGTGCAGGAGGAGCGCCTGCACATGAGGCTATTAATAATAATGTTAGATAAATTCTTATCAGTTGAACAATCCAGCTTTGGTAGTTACATCAGATTCAGCCATTGAGGATCTTTTAACTGTTCCATTATCATTAAATAATATTACAAGCTCTTTTCGATCACCAGAATAACTTTGAGTGAACATGTTTACTATGGGAATGTAGTTAACTGCATCAGCATCTAGGTTATCAAATCTATACTTCCAGATTTCCATGCCACCGTCGGTAAAAGTTGTTTCAAATGGCGAACCAAACATAGCTTTGATTTCAGATTGAGTAGTAACGCCTTCTATAATTTTTGAATCTACAGATAGTTCGGATTCTGCTAATAGCACTCTGTTACCAGATGTTGAACCACAAGAAGCAATTATTAAAAAGGATAGGCTTATAAAAAAATATTTTTTCATTGTATATGTATAAATTATATTAGTAATCTTTATTTATATAGCATATTTATATATGTGTAAATATAATCATGCTTTTCTAATCATAAACAATAGTTTGTTATATTGTCTTAATGCATTTTAAAATTCCAGATAGATCTTCAAATTTAGGGATAGAAATTGAAAAAATTAATCTTTCAAGGGCGTTGCCTCAATCTGAATTAACAAATATAAGAAATTATTGGGTTAAATATGGAGTTGCAATCTTTCCAAATCAAGATTTAAGCTTGCAAGAATACGAGAATTTTAGCCAGCAATTTGGTTCTTTTGGTGAGGAGCCTTTTTTAATCCCAATGAAAGAGCATCCTCACATAGTAAAACTACACAGAAAACCTGATGAGGAGGCTGCTTATTTTGGAGGTGCTTGGCATTCAGATTGGTCTTTCCAAAGTGCTCCTCCTTCAGCAACTATGCTCTATTCTAAAATTATTCCACCAACTGGAGGAGATACTCTATTTGCGAATACTGCGGATGCTTATGATGATTTAACTTCTGAAACAAAAGAAAAAATTAAAAACTTACGCTGTCTTCATAGCGCAAAGCTCCCTTATGCCAAAGATGGTGTATATGCAACCGAGAACAAGAAAAGAACCATGAAGATTCATACATCTGATGAAGCAAACAAAACAATGTCACACCCTTTAGTGAGAATTCACAAAGAAACTGGACGCAAAACTCTTTTTATTAATCCTGTTTATACAATTAAGATTAAAGGCTTCACAAAAGAGGATTCTGATAGCCTATTGTTTGAACTCTTCATTCACATGGCGCAAGAAAAATATTTATATCGCCACAAGTGGGAACCAAATATGTTAATCATGTGGGATAACAGAACCGTTATGCACATGGCAGAAGGCGGATACGATGGCCATGAAAGGCTGCTTCACAGAATTACAATTGCGGGAGATCAAACAGAGTAATCTGTAAAAGCTACCAATGAAAAATAGACCTGTTCTTGTGGGCTTAGGCTCTTTGCAACAAAAGGGTTCGTTTGAGCAACTCGATGAAGCTTTGATTTTAATGGAGCAAGCTACGTTAGATGCTATCGAGGATACTAACGCGCCAGAAATTAAAAATTATATTGACGAAATACAAATTCCTAAAGGTTTTTGGGCTTATCGAGATCCTGGTAAATGGATTGCTGAAAAACATGGTTTTGCCGAGGCAGAAACAAGCGTAACAAAAATTGGAGTTCTGCAACAAAACCTTGTTAATTCTGCTTGCAAAAAAATTATTGATGGTGAGATTAGAGCAAGCTTGATTGTTGGAGGTGAGGCAAGATTCAAAATGATCCAAGCCCTAAAAGAAGATCTGCCATATAAGGAGATGGCATTAACTGAAAATCCAGATCATTATGTTAAAGCAAAAGAAGATTTATATGTGACCGAAGAGCTCGATGCTTTGGGAATGATGGCAGTTGGCTACTATGCAATTATTGAGAGTGCAATGCGATACAAGAATAAATGCAACCTTAAGGAGCACGAAAACTTTCTTGGGAGCTACTATGAAAGATTTTCTGAAATTGCATCAAAAAATCCTCATGCTTGGAATCAAAAAATTTTTACAGCCAAGGAAATTAAAACTCCTTCAAGTAAAAATCAAAGGATTGCCTATCCATACAATAAGCTACACAACACTAGCTGGAATGTTAACCAAGCATCAGCATTAATCTTAACTAGCGATGAAATTGCAGATAAGTTAAAGATTCCATTTGATAAAAGAGTTTATCCCCTTGTCTCAAGTGAAACAAACCATATGATTGGAGTTATCCAAAGACCCGATCTTACAAGCCCAGTTGGATTAAAACTTGCTACAAAATATTTATTAGAAACAGCAGCTAAAAATAATATCAAGCCTACTTTTTATGAGCTCTACAGCTGCTTTCCTGTTGCCGTTCAATTATTTGCTAAGGCCTTAAACATTCCTGAAAATATTGATAAAACGATCACTGGCGGAATGCCATTTGCGGGAGGGCCCTTAAATAATTATATGTTACATGCCACAGCTCAAGTCCTAATGAGAATTAGGGATAACAACTCTGAGGTCGGTTTAATCACTGGCGTTTCAGGCATGATGACTAAACAAGCTTTAGCAATATGGAGTAAAAACCCAGCAATGGATTTTCAATCAATGGATGTAACGGCAGAGGCAGAAAAACTAGAGGTTCCCGTACCTATGTCAGATTTAAAAAAAGGGAATGCAACAATAATTGCTTGCACCACTCTTTACAAAAAGTTAAATCCAATTAAAGCTGTTTTTTACGCTGAAGATTCACAAGGCCATCGATTAGTATTAACATCAAATGATCAAAAAATTATTAAGCAAGTAGAGGAAGAAGAATGTATAGGTCTAAAAATCAATTTTTCAAACAAACAGTTTGTAGCATTTGGCTAATTGCCTCTTTGCAAATACAAGCAGATTCGAGTCTCAATCAAAGTATCAATAAACATCAAGATACTTTTGAAACTGCTGCAATGAAAATCTGGGATTGGGCTGAGGTTGGGTATCAGGAATACAAAAGCTCAGAGCTTTTAAAGAATGAATTACAATCTAATGGGTTTTTAATTCAATCAGGTGTTGCAGAAATTCCAACAGCATTTATTGCAGAATACTCAAATGGAGGTCCAGTCATTGGAATTCTAGGTGAATACGATGCTCTGCCTGGTTTAATGCAAACATCCTCACCTTTTAAAGAAATTAAGGATGATGTTGATGCGGGGCATGCTTGTGGACATCATTTATTTGGAGCAGCATCAGCATGGGCTGCAGTAGCAATAAAAGAATGGTTAGTCAGAACTAAAACACAAGGAACTATTAGGTTTTATGGAACACCTGCAGAAGAAGGTGGTTCAGGAAAGGTGTATATGGTAAGGGCTGGATTATTTGATGATGTTGATGCAGTACTTCATTGGCATCCAAGTAGTTCCAATGCAGCGAATGCAGAATCCTCAAATTCAAATAAATCTGCAAAATTTAAGTTTCAAGGTATTTCTGCGCATGCAGCAGGTTCTCCTCATAAAGGCAGATCAGCTTTGGATGGTGTTGAGGCGATGAATATGATGGTAAATATGATGAGAGAACATATTCCTCAAGAATCACGAATCCATTACGTTATTACAAAAGGTGGGTTGGCACCAAATGTGATACCAGATCTAGCAGAGGTGTATTACTATGTTCGAAATCCTCGAAGAGAGAAAGTACAAGAAATTTTTAATTGGGTTGTGAAGGCAGCTGAAGGAGCTGCTATGGGAACAGAGACATCAATAACGTATGAAGTAATGCATGGAAATTATTCAAAGCTTCCCAATAACACTCTTCAGAAAGTTATGCATAAGAATCTACTTGCACGTGGTGGAATTAGATATTCAAAACAAGAAAATGAATATGCAAAAGCTATATACGAGACCATGGTTTCTCCTGGCAGCAAGATTGGTGATCAGGAAAAAATTACTCCGTTTAAATCCAGTCACACATATGGCTCAACAGATGTTGGAGACGTAAGCTGGGTTGTGCCACAGGCCGGACTGAGAACTGCTACTTGGGTTCCAGGGACGGCTGGTCATTCTTGGCAAGGGGTTGCTGCGGGGGGAACATCAATTGGATTAAAAGGAACGAAGCTAGCGGCTCAAGTGCTTGCAGACACAGCTCAAGATTTATTCAAAAATCCAGAAATTATTAAATCAGCTAATGAAGAATATCTAGAGAGAGTGGGATCTGACTTTGAATATTACCCTTTGCTAGGAGATAGAAAGCCCCCTTTGGATTATCGCAATTAATTTTTAATTATTTGCTCCAATTCGCTTGAGGGCTTCTCAAGAAACTCGATAAAAGACTGAGCGCTTACTGATAGAGGTTTCTCTTTGTTGCTTATCATGCATATTTGATAACCAATCGCCGGTTCAATCTCGTGTATTGAAATGTTATCGTCATATACTGATGCACTAAAATCATCGATAATTGCATAACCAGAACCTTTTTCAACCATCGCTTTTGCCACTTGTATGGTTTCAGTTTCTGCAATCCAATTTACCCCTATGGATTCTTTCTTTAAGACATCATCAAGATTATTTTGAGCTTCATTTG
>QBVY01000012.1 GCA_003283765.1 SAR86 cluster bacterium AG-313-N18 | reverse complement strand
ATAAAGCTTCCAGTAATAATCATTGATTCCATAAAGCCAAAGAAAAAAACAAGCACCCACCCATACTCAGGGTTAGTTTCTAAAATAGTTGGATTCTTTCGAAAGACATAATTATTTTTTATTTTTAGCAAAAAATTTTTCTACTGCTTTTATATTATCCTCTGAACCAAATAGCTTTTTCATAGCTGCGGTTTCCATGGATCGAGATTTGGCAAGATCCACTTGCATGAATGATTTTAATATAGCTTTGGTTTCAATAATTGAGCTCAATGATTGCTCTTTTAGCATATGAGCATATTTATTTGCCTCATCAAAACAATCCTCGCCAACATATTTAGCCAAACCTAACTCATGATATCTATTTCCATCTATTGGCTGAGATTCAAATAGCAGTTGTGCTGCTTGTTGATACCCTAGAGATTGAAATAGCAAAAAAGAACTGCCCACCTCAGGGGCCAATCCCAAATCAGAGAATGGATATTTGATCTTTGCATTGGGAGCAATGAAAACAGCATCAAAATGCAAAAGAATTGTTGCCCCACCACCTACAGCCGCACCCTCCACAGCACCAATTAACGGCTTTTTAAAATCAATCAATGCATCGATACATGTTTCAAATGGCTCTTCATATTCAGCGCCGCCATCTCCCATCATGCTGCTTAAATCAACACCGGATGAAAAAGTATTGGAAGATCCTGTCACCACTACTGAGGAAATATCTGGATCGTCACTGGCAGAATTTAATGCGTCTCTAAAGAGGCCCCATAATTCTGCATCAAATGCATTTTTCGTCTCAGGACGATTAAATATAAGAGTGCGAACACCCTCGTTGGTTTCTACTAAGAGTTTGCTCACTTTCCTTTGAAGTTAGGTTTTCTTTTTTCAGCAAATGCAGTCAATCCTTCCATCATATCTTCTGTAGAAAAAATTGGTTGGCCTATTTCAAGTTCTTTTTCTAAAGCTTCAGCCTCTGTATAGCTTTCATCAACCTCTCGAAGTGATTTAACAATAGCTTGAATAGATAAAGGAGCATTTTCACTTACAGTCTCAGCAATCTCCATAGCTCTTTTTAATGCATCCCCGTCTTCTACAACATGACCAATCAAGCCAAATCTTAAAGCTTCATCGGAAGAAATTCGTCTGCCAGTTAATAGGGCCTCAGCCGCAAGAGTATATGGAATTTGACGTCTAAGTCGCACGGTAGAACCACCTAATGGGAATAGGCCTCTAAGAGGTTCTGATAGGCCAAAAACTGCACTTTTGCCAGCTACTCTAATATCAGTTCCTTGTAAAATTTCTGTTCCACCAGCAAGGGCAAAGCCTTCAACAGCAGCAATGATTGGTTTAGTTGGCCTGTTATGGCGAAGCAACGATTGCCAATGCAGATCAGGAATCTCCTTAAGCTTCTCCATCATTTCAGAATCTTCATTTCCATCTTTCATTGCACTCAGATCAGCCCCAGAGCAGAAAGTTCCACCAGCTCCAGTTAGAACTGCACAACGCAAGTTAGGATCTTCATCAAGCTTTCTCCAGGCTTCATAAATAGTTACAAGCATGCCAGGGCTCAAAGCATTCCGCTTTTCAGGACGATTAAGTGTAATCACCATAATATGGCCTTGTTCTTCTACTATCGCATGATCTGTATTCATAAAACTCTCCTAACTAATCAAGTGATGATGAGACTATCCACATAGCAAAAAATTGTGCAGCACCGCCATATGCATGACCCATTGCAACTTTAGCATCTTCAACTTGATGATCCTCTGCTAATCCCATGACTTGAAGTGCAGCCTCGCCAAATCTAATCATCCCAGATGCTCCAATTGGATTAGAAGATAAAACTCCACCAGACATATTAAATGGAAGTTCACCATCAATTGCAGTTGCATCTTTATCTGTTAACTTCCAACCTTCTCCTAAATCACAAAACCCAAGGTTCTCTAACCACATTGGCTCATACCAAGAAAACGGGACATAAATCTCGGCACAATCTATTTCATTAAATGGATTGTGAATGCCTGCTTGATTATAAATATCTTTTGCACAGTCGATTCCAGCTTGAGGATTTACTTCATCCCTTCCGGCTGACAAAGTGCCTTCTGATCTGACAGCCATACCTTTAATCCATGCAACATTTCTTGAACCAACTTGATCTTGTGCAGTAATAACCATCGCACATGCGCCATCAGAGGATGGGCAGCTTTCAAGATAGCGCAAGGGCTCCCAGAGCATGGGAGTATCACTAACCATTTTTTCATCGATACCAGGAATGTGGAGATGAGCTAATGGGTTTTTTAGTGCATTCTGGCGATCCTTGGCTGCGACTTTCCAACCAATATGTTCAGGTGCCTCATATCTACGAATGTATTCCCTGATGAAAGGAGCAAAGTAACCACCGGCTCCAGCATTTATATGCGGAGAGTAAGGGTATCGAGGAGATAAAGCCCATGTCGCATTGGATTCAGATTGTTTTTCAAAAGTTACTGTTAGAACTGTCTTAAACTGACCAGAACAAACATGCGATGCAGCAATCACTGCGGTGCTTCCCCCAACACTGCCAGCAGTGTGAACTCGCAATACAGGCTTACCCACAGCTCCAATTGCATCAGCTAAATATAATTCTGGCATGATTACGCCTTCAAACATATCTGGTGCCTTGCCTAAGATCACCGCATCAATAGCATCCCATTCAAGGTTGGCTGCTAGCATTGCATTGTCAATAGCCTCTCTTACCAATCCGGCCATGGAAACATCACGTCTCTTAGCATCATATTTTGTCTGCCCAACGCCTATTACTCCTGCTTGAATCATTTTTGTGCCTCTAGGTGGACTAACATGTTGTGTTGAAGACAGGGTCCAGAAGTTGCGTGAGCCAATCCGTGAGTGAATTGATTATCTTTAAGTGACTCATATGTCTTGCCGATTGCATCAAGCCCTGCGCACATCATTACATTCCCAACCAATGGGCCGCCTGAAAGATTAGTTGGAACATCTTGAAGATTTAATAAAGATTTTAAAAAAGGTAGTTCATGGCTAAACTGAGTATGTAATTCAGCAACATCAAACTTTATATTTTTTAAATTTAATTGGTTCATTGAAGCTTGCAAAGTGTTAGAAGTAGCAAGATTTCTAGAGCCTAGGTTTGATGATTCAATTCTATGATCAATGCCCTCTATCCAAATGGGATGATCTGTAAATTCATAAGCTTTTTCTTCTGATGCAATAATCATCGCAGAGGAACCATCGGAAATTGGTGGGCAATCTAACTTATTCAATGGAGAGGATACCATTGCATTTTTTAAATAAACTGACTCATCAATTAAGTCAGTGATTAAGGCATTCTTATTATTTTTTGAGTTAGCTCTTGCTTCAATAACTGAAGCGAGCATTTGCTCTGAGGTTATGACATTTTGATCAAGCAGAACTCTGGCTTGCAGAGCCGCTAGACTAACTCGGTCAGGCCATAGAGGAGAAATATAATAAGGATCCATTTGCAAAGAAATAATTGCATCCAAATCTCCCGGAGATGATTTACCAAACCCATATATCAGGGCTGTCTCAGCATCACCCATTTGAATTTTTAGCATTGATTCATACATGGCCCATGCTGCATCCATTTCTACATGAGATTCTTTAATTGGTGGATTGGTTTGAATAGCAGACAAACCCTCCACAAAGGCAAAAGCCGCACCTTGTAGATAATCACAACTACCGGAACAGGTAAAATCAATATCCTGTTGGCTGATACCCAAATCATTAAACAGCTGATGCACCACCGGCATGATGAGTTCAACCTCATTCAACGCTCCCGCATTTTTTAAAATTGGATGTTGAGCATACCCAACGATGGCAACTCTTTTCATGATTCTTCGAACCTCAATGTTGCAACATCTACATCTGGTTCATCGATAGGAGCAAACCATTTAATATTTTCTAAAGAATGAGTCCACTCTTCTTTAGGCTTCCAAACAGCCTGAATGCGCATGCCTATTCTTATGTTCTCAATCTCAACATCTTGAATAAGATGTAAAAATGATATGTTCGCTCCGTCCAATCTAATCATCGCGCAAACATAAGGAGGCACAATAGGATTTCCTGGAATAGGAATGTGCACCACAGTAAATGATTCTATGCAGCCTTTATCAGTTAGTGGAACCTCTATATCTGTTGCAACTCCACATCTTGGACAACTCCCTCTTGGGGGAACGTAAACTGCTTTACACTTTGGACAACCCTGGCCAACAATATTGCCTTCTTTAACCTGGTTTAGAAACCTGGTCGTGGCTGAACCGGCTGTATAGAAATACTCTAAATTAATAGGTGATTCTGAATAATCTTTTGGTGTGTCTTCTGCACTCATTTTTCTAAAGTAAAAAATTTTATATCTGTAATTCTTTTTGTTGTAGTTTCAGACCAAGCAGCTGTCACTCTTGTTCCGATGCTCAAATCTGCTTCATTGCAATCTGCAATCATGTGAAGCATAGAGGAGTCAGCTCCATCAAGTTTTATTAAAGCAAAGGCAAATGGCTCTTTAATTAAATGATGATTTTGTGGGGCTTCAATCCAACTAAACGATTCAACTGACCCTCCGGGACCAACTTCAACCAAATCATTTAAAGACTCATGAGTATCAGGATCAAATTCAGCAGCGGGAGAAAAAACTTTCCCAGTACTACTTTTTGTTCCTAAAATTTTTTGTTCTCCTAGAGCATCAAAAAACTGCGACATTACAGGCCCATTTGAGCGCTTATAGTTATATGCAAGCTCAAAGGGAGCTCTTAGCAAATCTTTTGAATCACTCATCTTCTTCAACCATTGTATTTTTAGATATGTCTATTAAAACATGTTTCATTAATTTTCCGGAAGCATTTCTTGGCAATGGTGTATTAATTATTTTCCATTTTGAAGGCACTTTAAAATCCGCCAGGTCTTTACCAACCCATGCTGATAATTCGGAATCGCTCAACTGAGAATTTTTAGTCGATACTATCGCCATAACTTCTTGGCCCAAATCATCATGAGGTATACCTATTACAGCTGATTCCTCAATATCCTTGTGAGAATCTAAAATTAATTCTATCTCTTGAGGGTAAACATTCTCAGCACCTCTTAAAATTAAATCTGTCCGTCTTGATGAGATGAAGTAAAGCGAGCCTTTCCTGTAACCCCAATCTCCTGTTCGCAACCATCGATCGTTGGTGAGAGCAGCAGCAGATGCTTCTGGATTGTTGTAATAGCCCAGCATTACCGAGGGACTTTGAACGTGTATTTCACCTTCTACGGAATCCGCTGTAATTAACTTGCCCTCTTCATCCCTTAATTCAATTTTAATGCTTGGCATTGATTGACCTGGTGAAGAAGGTTCTGCTTTGAGTGTTTCACCCCAATTAATAATAGTAATGGCGCCTGATTCAGTAAGCCCATAACCGTAACCAAAACTATACTCAGAATTGGGAAAAACTCCTTTTGTTCTTTCGATTAGTTCAGGAGGCATGGGAGCTCCGCCGCCGCCAACAACCAATACGCTCTCAAGATTTAAGCTTTTCGCTTCAGCCTCATCCAACAATCTCTTAAGCGCTGTAGGAACAGCGCCACCCCAAGAAGTAACGCTAAATTTTTGTATTAATTCAATCACCCTATCTGCTAAGAATCTTCCGTCATATACCAGGGTTGTAGAGCCAGCAAATAAGCTGGTCACAGCTCCCGCAGATAAACCTGAAACATGAAATAATGGAGATGTGAGCAAGCTGGTTGGTGTGTTCTTAGACCAATCAATCCCATAGCTTGATGAATGCTGAGAAACAGCAGCACCTTGCAGCATTTGTAATGTTGAATTAGCAATCATAGATCGATGCGAGGTCATCACACCCTTCGGTGTTCCTGTTGTCCCTGAGGTATATAAAAGACAGGCACACTCATCTTCATCTATACGAACAAAAGACTTAAGTTCTTCGGCGCATGAAGATAAATCTAAATCTTCAAAAATGAGGGTTGGATGCTTTACTTGACCAGCAATCCTATCAAAGCGTTTTTGATCACAAACAATAATATTTGGATCAGCAGCATCTATGGCCTTGATAGCCTCAGAACCTTTCCACCACCCATTTAAACCGCAAGCGATCGCACCAATGCTTACAGTAGCCCAGAAAAATATAATCCATTCAGGGCAATTTGCAGCATAAATAGCAACTCTGTCTCCAGGTTTAACATTATGTTGTGATTGCAAAATATAAGCTGCTTTTTTTACCAATGTATGATGTTGAGTAAAACTGATAACTTTATCTTGATAGATCAAATAAGGTTTTTCGCCATGGCTTGCAGAGAGCTCAATAAAATCGACCAGTGATCTAGGTCGATTTTTAAAAACATCCATCTCTACACCAAGAACATTTTCTTGATGAACTTCAAAAAAAGATTGGCTGTCTACCAAAGCTTGTATGTATTTGTCAGAATGCATCATTGGGATTTTACTATCTTATAAATACATTCATCAATCAACGAGTATCAACTGGTTTTTTTTTGTCAATGATTCTGATAAATATTCCAACATTGTTCGTAAACTCCTGATTCGTTATAGTTGATTAGATACAATGAAATAACTTAATTTTATATAGAAAGAACATGGCAGATAAAAACATACAACCATTAGCTGTAATCACAGGTGGTGCTTCAGGCATTGGCTTGAGTGCAGTGAAGCGATTTTTAGATGAAGGCTATGAAGTGCTAATACTCGATGCTAATAAAGATGCTGGAGAGCTGTCAGTAAATAGCCTTAAACCAGATACTTGCAATGTTAATTTTGTACATTGTGACATTACCAATCATGCCCAAATAGATAGGGTTTTTGCCGACTTGCAAGCAAGCAATCGTCCAGCTCATGTACTTGTTAATTGTGCTGGTATCAGCCCAGCCTTGAACCCATTGCATCAATATTCAGTTGAGGAATGGCATAGAACCATCGATATTAATTTGCATGGTACTTTTTATGCCTGTCGAGAGTTCTTAAAACTGGCAACCGCGCAAAAGATAGATGCAGGAGCAATTGTAAATGTTGCCTCGATCATGGGAGTAAGAGCGAGTGCAGCCCAAGCACCCTATGCAGCATCGAAGCATGCAGTGGTGGGTTTGACCAAATCAATCGCTCAAGATTATGCCACCATGAACATCAGAGCAAATGCCATTGGTCCAGGTGTAATTGATACACCCATGAATACCGAATTAATGAAAGATGAAAACATCATGCAATACATGTTGCAACGCATTCCCATGAATCGAGTTGCAACATCAGACGAAGTAGCCAACTTAATATATTTCTTAGCATCATCCGAGGCATCTTACATAACTGGATCCTACTACCCTATTGATGGTGGGTATCTTGCAAGCTGATATTTTTACAAACAAAACTGCCCTAATCACTGGCGCTGCCAGTGGCATTGGCAGAGGCCTAGCATTGCATGCTGCAAAACTTCAAATGAATGTTGTCTTAATGGACCTGAATGAGGATGGTCTGAATGAGACGCATAGCCTTATGGCAGATTGTCCTTCCATGATCATCCAGTGCGATGTATCTAACTTAGAGGACTTTTCAAAAGCGAAAGAAAAAATTGAGGGTGAGTTTGGTACAGTCCATTTCTTGTTTAATAACGCAGGAATCTTTTTAGAGGGTCGAGCATGGAGAGCTGATCAAAAAAATTGGCAACGAATTATTGATGTAAATTTAATGAGTGTTATTTATGGTTTAAATCTATTTGTTGACGAGATGATTGCAAGTCAAGAGCGCTGTCATATTATTAATACATCATCCATGGCAGGTATCATCGTTGGCCCTGCTCTGGCGCCTTATACAACCACCAAGCATGCAGTTGTCGGTTTAACTCGAACCTTGCATGAGGATCTAGCAGACAATGACAAAGTGGGAGTATCTGTGCTTTGTCCTGGATTGGTTCAAACCAATATTATTGAACGAGATCACCTTGGCTTAGATCTTGATGAATCTTCAATTGACCAACACGAAAGCGCTAAGAACAATGCACAGTGGCTTGCCGATGGTGTTAAAGAAGGCATGACACCTGAAGACTTAGCAACCATTGTTTTTAAGAAAATTGAAAACAATGAATTTTGGATCTTAACGCATCCTGAGTTTATAGATGTTTACAAACATTATTCAAGTGAGCTAATTAATAATTAAGAAAAATAATTATGTGTAAAAAAACTATTTACTTTTATTTATAGATTTAAGAATGGGATTAAAAGGAACAATTTTAAAGTTTTGATTCTTCAGCTCTTCCCCATCATAGTTATAACCGTCCTGAGCGACCATTAAACCCTTAGAAAATTTTCCTCTTAGATTGAAGTTTGTAACGTCAATGCCGTCAGTTTCTGATGTGCCATCAATGCCTTTTGGGTCATCGTCAATAGTAAAACTTGAGATAAATTCGTGAGGATACATTCGATTATAAACGTTGTATTTATTATCTCCTTGGGATGAAAGTAAGATATAACCCTCTTTTTCAGAAGTTTTATAGATTGTAAGCCCCTCTGGATCACCGCCAATATTTCCCTTTCGAGAATCCACAATAAAGGGACTTTCAAATGGAAATTCATTATTTAAGTTGTAGGCTTTTAAAACACCATTCACCTCTTCCTCTGAAATAAATACCGTCTTATTTTCATCATCAAAAACACAGCCTTCTGATTCACCTCCATTGCTGAAAGTGCCTATTAGTGTTCGAGTCTGAGGTACCCACAACTCAACTCGAGGACCTTTATCCTCTGTAATGAAAACGATCGGTACTCCATCAATCAAGCCGGCGCAAATACCATAAACATCTATGTTAGTTTGAATGGTCATTGACCTAGCAGCAATACCGAAAAGATTACCTGATTGCGGAAGATTATTAAAAAAATCTTGCTGATTAAATTCCCAAAACTCAATTGATTTAGCTGTTCTATTTGACGCAGCCACATAAATTTTATTATCAACCTGTCTTACATCAATATTATTTATTTCACCCAGCGCAGCATATGATATTTTTTTTCCAGAAAGATCATATGAATAGACTCCTGCTCGTTTATCAGTTCCAAGAATTATTGACTGCTGTGGGTTGCTATAATTAATAACTATTGCCGGGTCATCTGCAGCATCACCACTCGTTGTAACTGGCTCCGTCTCAGCAATCGCAATGATAGAGTTATTATCGGAACACCCCACGAACAAGAAAATATTTAGTATTAAGGATAGTTTTATAAATTTAGACATATTGGCATTGTAACTCCAACGCTCTTGTATTTAAATTTTTAGAATTTGTGCTCTATGCCAATTGAAAAAATATCTTTAGCTTTTCTTTTATTAGAAGACTCTAGTTGAGAATAGAATGTAAAGATCTTGGATGATTTCCTTAACTGATAATCGTAGCCGATTGTTGTATGCTTGCCTGAATCAATTTTCATGCTTGATGAGGCGCGCTGAATTTTGAATGTACCTTTTGGACCAATTCTTCTTGAGAAACTAATCACATGACCATTCTTTGTCATGCCCGATGCAAGATTTTTAGTCTTCTGATTTAGCAGCCCGAGCTTTGATTTGTCTAGTGGAATTAAAATCGCGAGTCTTGAGGCGTCATACCCCTTCATTGAGTCGTCAACCCCAATAGCTGCTTGAAATAGATTTCCAGAAAAATTGACAGAGTAAGATCTATACTTCTTGTCTGAAGATGAGGGATTCTTGATGGAATTGAATGTTGCAGAAATCTTACCCATGTACTTTGGGGTCGTGTAACCAATAAAATCTTCTAAACGATTTTCACCATGCAAAATATTTTTTATGTCAGGAGCCAGATCATTGAATAGATCTATTTTTAATTGAGATTTTTTGAAAGCGGAATCATGTGTACCAGCAAAAAGCATGCCTAAATCTGTTTGAATACCAACAAATGTATTTCGCTGCTTTAAGGTCCCATCATCGCCTCTCGCCTTTCCGTCAACGGGATCAAATTTATACTCTGCTTGATAAACTAACTTAAGTTTAGAGTTATCTGATAATAAGAAGCTACCTTTAATGCCAAATCTTGAGGCATTATTATTTACATCGGTTTTATTACCATTTGTATCATTTGAAGTAGATTGATAATCAACAAATACTTTTCCATACCAATCATGTGATGCATAAAGCTGATTGTTAATTCCAAATATTATAAAAACTGCAACATAAAAAGACCTAAGAGCCATTCTCTAGACTCCAAAAATAATTCTTAGTAGTACGTAGAATAAAACAGTAAAGGCAGCTCCCGCAGGGATTGTTACAAGCCAGGAGGCTATAATTCTTTTGATTGATGCAAAATCAAGATGCTCCGCTCCCTTTGCCAAACCAACTCCTATAACTCCACCAACTAAAGTGTGAGTTGTTGAAATTGGGAAGCCTAAATAAGATGCAGCTACTACAGTTGATGCAGTTGCCATTTCTGCTGAAAATCCAAGGCTTGGTGTTAATGCAGTAATTTTCCTGCCTACAGTTTTGATAACTCTTGATCCAAGGGTAGCCAAACCAAAAACTATACCAATACCACCGACAAATAAAACCCAGGGACTAATAGCTGCCTTGGAACCAATTTCACCAGTATCAACAACACTAACAATTGCAGCCAATGGGCCAATTGCATTAGCCACGTCATTAGAGCCATGAGCAAAGGCCATAGCACTGGCTGAAACTATCATTAGCAATCCAAATGCAAATTCAATACCACCCTCTCGCATAATTTGTTCTTTGTTATTTCTTAGGAAGAATGCTGTTGCCAGCCCAACCAGGGAACTGAATATTGCAATGAATAAATAAACTTCATTGTCACTGAACTCAACTCCAACATGCTTTAAACCCTTTCTTGCTGTGACTAGGGAAATTACAGCAGCGACAAGAAAGCTATAAAAAGGGATGTACTTTATTGCAGCTTCTCCAGGATTAGATCTATCTAAAATAAGTTTTTTAGCTGAAATATATAGACCAAATGCTAATGTCCCTGAAAATAGCGGAGAAGTAACCCAGCTCATAGCAATATTTCCTACTTTTCCCCATGAGACTGCATCAACACCCTTAGTAATTAATACAAAACCAATAATGGATCCAACGATCGTATGTGTGGTTGAAACAGGCCACCCTCTCAAACTGGCAACGTATAACCAAGTACCTCCTGCTAGGAGCGCAGATAACATACCAATAACAAATATATTTGTTTCATTCACATATAACTGAGGATCTACGATACCTTTTCTAATTGTAGATGTGACTTCGCCACCAGCAAGAAAAGCACCTAGAAATTCAAATATTGCTGCAATAATAATTGCTTGCTTAATAGTAATAGCTTTACTACCTACTGACGTCCCCATAGAATTAGCAACATCATTTGCCCCAATACCAAAGGCCATAAAAAAGCCTATGAAGCCTGCTATAAGTAATATTGTGTAGGGTTCTAAAAATAAAGTTTCCATGTAAAAAATTTAATTAATTGAAATATGGAACTAATTAAACTGTAATTATTTGAAAACTAAATTACTTTAAAGCAACAATTTAATTTTTTTTGTGACAATTGTATGAATTAAATGCAATAAAAATGACACTTATTACACTTTAAAAACTGAGAGATTTTTATTTTTTATGAGAAGAATATTACAGCGGATAAAACAACCCACATAGATAGAAATCCAAACATTTGCATTTCATTAAATTTAGATGTCTTGGGAAGCAGTCCGTGCTGCTTGAGTACTTTTTTTGTGTTCATAATATTAGTTTCTTTTGCGACACAATAATGTCACACAAATGACACAATACACCAATTAATTAATTTACGCTACATTTATTTGTTTTTTTTACAACAAATGTCGATAATAAGAAATCATGCAAAAACCCAAGCAAAAAAGAAGCATAGAACGTATTAAGAAGATATTAGATGCGTCCAATGATCTATTGAGTGAAGGCGGTGTTGAATCTTTAACAATTGCTAAAATTTCTGAATTTGCAGATTTAAAACGTACCTCTACTTATAAATTCTTTGAAACTCCAGATGAAATCAAGCAGGCCCTAATTAAGAGATATATTCAGGATTGCAATACACATCTTGAAAAAAATCTAAGCAAAAATTCAGAGGGTGATTATTTAGTATGTTTAAAAGAATGCGTTGTAGCGATCATTGAATTCTTTCAGAGTCATTCAGGCGCACAAAAGCTAATCCTTGAAAACACTGTCTCCCCCCCTGTCTTGAGTTCAGATCTGCATGAGATAGCAGAAACAATATTGAAATACATAGAAAAATCTGTCGGGCTACCAAATATGTTTAATAAATCGGGAGTTTTTTTGGTGGTGACCCAAATTGTTATCTCTATCCTCTCATTGAACACTAAGGAAAATTCTGGCCTCACTGATGTAGGCCTTAATGAAGCAGTAAGAGCGGCCAATGCTTATTTGCTAAGTTGTATCGCAGCTCCTGCTTAAGGGCTGCCAGCAAAAATTACCTTCAATAACTCTTCCTCTATTTGCAAGTTCAAGGATGAGCGCCCTGAGAAGGTTGTTTCTTTGATCAGCCAATCATTCTCAATTTTTTGATAAACGTCATGATACTCACCATGCAAGGTTGTAATTGATAAAGTTTCAGTATTAATTAAATTATAGGTCAGCGACCAGTGGCCTGATGCATGACTGGGATCAATGATTTTAATAATTGGATTATGTGCATGATGAGATTCAAGCATATAGTCATGACATGCTGCTTCTTGGAAAACCTTAGCTAAATCGTCTCTATGGAAAAAAGAGCCAACTGGACCATAATCAATCTTACAATCAGAAATAACAAATGTTGCAATCATGGCTTGAACATCTTTTGCATCACATGCATTAAGATAAGCATGTTTTAAATGCTGGATAGCTAAAATATCCTCTAGCTCTTGAACACGTTTTTCTAAATCTTCACTCATCAGGATATATTAATACTTTTGTGATCTTATGATAAATTTTTATTATTCATGGATTCATAAATGCAATCTCAAGATACAATAAACATTTAACACATTCTTTAAAGGATAAGATCTCCAACAAATTTTTATGCTTATTTCATTTGATCAAAAGGAATATCAAAAACTTAATGATAAGTCATATCAACTGGAAAAAAGAAGACTGCAAATTGAACTACTAAAACTCCAAGAAGATGTTATCAAAAACAAACGGAGAATTTGCATCGTTTTAGAAGGAAGAGATACTGCAGGAAAAAGCTCTGCCTATAAATTTTTTACTCAATACTTAATTCCAAAAAACTTTAAGTATGTGAATCTTGGCATCCCAACAAAATGGGAATCCTCACATTGGTTTCAACGGTGGAAAAAAGTAATTCCAAAAAAAGGTGAGATCGCCTTTTTAGATAGATCTTGGTATACCCGAGCTTTAACAGAGCCAGTTATGGGCTATTGCAATGAGAAGCAATACCGAGATTTTATGGATCGAGTAATTCCATGGGAGCAGAACCTTATTGATGATGGCGTTGAAATTATTAAATTCTATTTCTCACTATCGCAAGATCAACAAAAGAGAAGAATGAAAGCTCGCAAGCATTCTGAACTAAAGTATTGGAAGCTCTCCCCCAATGATGAACGCATCGTTACAAAATGGGATGCTTTTACCCTTTATAAAGAACAAATGTTTGAGAAGACTTCTCCTGACTTCTCTCCTTGGATTGCAATCAATGCAAATAATAAAATGATTGCTCGCTTAACCGCATTAAGATTCCTATTGAACCAAACAGATTATGAAGAGAAAAAACTTCTCAAACCTTTGACTTGGTCAAAAAATATTAATAACTATAAAGTCTTGTTAGAAGGCGTTGAATTCAATAATTTGGACTATGAACAATACAAGGTTTTAAGTAAATACATGGACGACGAGTAAATGAAAATTGCATCCATTGATATTGGAACCAATGCTATTAAATCTAAGATATTCAAAACAACACCTGCATCAATTGAATTTATTGAGGGAATTAGGTCTCCCATAAGACTTGGAAGCGAGGTTTTTAATGAAGGAAATCTCAGTATAGGAAAGTTAGATCAAGTCATTGAAACCATTCGTGAGTATGAGGAAATATTTAAAGAAAATTCCATTAGTCATTATGAGATAGTCGCCACCTCAGCTTTCAGAGATACCTCTAACTCTGAGGATGCTAGACGTTACATAGAAACAGCAATCAATCATCCACTGAGGGTAATATCTGGATTAGAAGAAGCACAATTAATTAGATTTCACCCCAAAAGCAATACAGGTAAAAATAAAATTTTTGTAGATTTAGGAGGTGGAAGTACTGAATTCTTTATTCGCAATGAAGAAGATACGATCATTCGGTCTTTTCAGCTTGGGGCTGTGCGGAATATGCTCAAGAGAGATGAAAAAGAAGAATGGCAACGCCTTGAAGAATGGCTTCAATCAATCAAGTCAAAAAAGAAATTAATTGGTATTGGGGGGAACATTAGATCGTTTCTCAATACCCAAAGAACAAAAGAAATGCCACTCAGTGAATTTATTAAAAAATCTGAAAGGCTGTCGAAGCTAGATACCAACGAAAAGATCAAGAAATATAAATTTTCTCCAGACAGAGCTGATGTTATCGATCATGCATTACTCATTTTTAAATTTATTGCAGAACAACTAGAGATTCAAACAATCACATCTACTAAATGGGGCATCTCAGATTCAATCGCTATCAAGTTATTCCACGAACTATATTCAAGCAAAGTTACTATTTCATAAGTCTCTATAAACAGAAATAATTTCATGTCTATTATCTAAAATTTTAATATCAATTGAGTCAATTAATATGCTTGGATGACTAGCAATGTTTGTAAGAAATTGAGCGCTATTTTCAATGTCCTGCTGAGTGAAAGAGAAAAACTTTTTATCATTATCTTCATAAATTTTGAGATTAGAAATTTTACTTAATTGCGCTTGAGAGTTTATAAAATCTTCAACAGAAGATGTCTGGTTAATAATTTGTTGAGTATTTTGATAAGTTAAAGCGGCATTGGCTTTTTCAAATACATAGTAAAAATCATTTTTTGACCTCTCCAAAGCTTTGCTTTGATAAGCAATGGAACTATATGTTTTATTAAAATATGCGCCAAATAACACCAGTATAAAAATTGCAAGAACTGTTAGAAGCAGGAATCTCTCTCTTCGCTCACGAGCATTCCAAAATTCTGCCAGCATGCTAAGTTTCATATTGCACCAGCAAGTTACCAAAAAAACCTTCATCTTTCTCTACCAGATCAGACTCTGTAAAATTGAGCTCCCCTGATTTTAATATTTGCTTTAAAAGATTAAATTTATAAAGTGGCAGCCCCTCCAAATGAATATTAATTTCTTGATCTTTAAGATTAATAGCAATCCTTTGAATTGAGTCATCTTTGAATGCATCCAGGTATTTCAAAACACTAAGATCTTGCTTTGTAATATCATTTTGCTTAGGTATATTTCTTGTTACATCATCAATTTGAGCACGTGCATTAACTAATCTTTTAAAATTTGGGTTGAGTTGTTCAAAGATTTTTACAGTGCTTTGTTTGTAGGTATTCACCGATGAGTTTAAATTGTAGGAAATGACTAATGGTGCTAGTAAAAATATGAGAGCTGAAATATTCAGAGCCCAGAATTCAAAAAAGTTAAATTTTAATTTCTGTTTAATATAGTGAAATGACAGTTTTCTTTTAAAGAAATTTACATTACTAAACTTAACACTATTTATAAAATTAATCTGAATATCGGAAAATTTTATTTTTTTAAAACTTAAATCTTTGAATTTATGTAAAAGTGCTGGCTCTGATTCACCCAGAACTTGTACGGTTTTAAAATCTAAGCCACCAGATACCAAAATTCTTAGGTAATCTTCAAGCGAATCATTAGAGCCGCTAAATCCAGTCAAATCTTCAAATGCACAAATGAAGCTGTGCTCAGCAATATAAATAGAATTAATTCCTTCTGGCAATAAAAAATGTTCAGGATAAAAATAAACATCTCCTTCAAAATCATTAAAAGGCGAGGCAATAGAATCATAGGTGCTGGAATCAATCCAAGATGCTAGATTTAAACTAGGCTGAAAAAAGAATTTTAGATCTGAGACATTGCTGATAAGACCATCCTCAGACTCGCTAAAAATGTTTGCTTTTAAAATATCATTCTTTAATCCAATCTCGTTTTTAGTTACCTTAAATCCAAACAATGCAGAGGGAAGCATGATGTAAAGATTATTGCCAGGTAATAGCGATTCTTTTACATCTAATAAATTGTATTTCTCAACTTGATTTGTAATACCCTCGTCATATGTAAAAAGCCTTAAAGTAGATAGGCTTAGATCATCGAATTTAATAAAGTAATTGATCATATGTATTAGAAACTAAAATCTCTATTCAAAACTTTTGCTGAATTAGAATTCTCTAATATAACAAGACTATCCAGCTGATTGGAAAAAGTTTGATTGTATATCTTAGAAGAAATAAGTAAGGTTTTTGAGTTAATACTGAGGACCTGTGATGGCCAAGAGATTGATTGGGTTATTTTCTTAGAAAATTCATTGGCAGAATCATAGCCATTTTCTGGAACATCTAATATCTGGCTTTCAATAAATTCTAAATTTTGTTCATCAAAAAATGATGCTATCAAATTTTTATGACTTACATTTAATGTGTTGACATTGATTAACTGATTTGAAATCCCTGGTAAGACGCATAAATTATTAGATATTTTTTTAAAACCAATTTGATCTAAAACAGGAAAATTTTTGATCTCTGAAAGATTGGATAATAATCTCTTAGGGGTATATTGGTTGATTGGAGACAAGGGTCCAATGTAAAAATAGTTTTCTGCACCGAAGTTTAATGGCTGATTATCATAATCAACCCAATCAATTAATTGATCGATAAATGATTCTATCTCTGGAGCATCAACACCTTTTAGTCTTAATAGCCGCTCTAACCATTCTTTATTGTCTTTTTTAATTTCAACGCCGTTACCCTTTTTTATAAAAATACTATTTAGGTTAAAGCAGTTAGAGGCATCTGAAACGTCCACTTGAATTGTGGCAAATTCATTTGAAAAGAAATAGCTCTGATTAAGAACTGGATCTTTATTCGTTAACTTCTCATTTGAGGAGGTAATTTCTTTTTGAATAGACTCAATAGTTTCTTTCTCTGAGCTCAACAAAAGTTGCAAACTGTGGTTCTTAAAATCTATATATGAATCTCGTTGGATTGAAAGAAAAAAATTTTTACTGATCTGTATGCTTATAATGGACATGACCATTACAATTAATAATGTTGAAATCAATACAACTCCTGGCTTATTCATAAAGTGTATTGATGTTGGGATTTACTATCCATTCAAATGATTCATCTTGATTCGTTGTTATTAAGACTTTTACCAAGCTAGGAATCTGTCTTTGCGTAATTTGTCCTTGAGGCCATGCATAAAACCATCGAGTTTTGTCAGCAAATTCTAACTGAAGATTATTTATATCTTCAAACAATACAGTTTCCATATATTCCAAGGGATTTGCGGGCGAGGCAGCATAATATTGTCTTCTCACCAATGATTGATTGTCTAAAACATATTGAACCCTTACTAGGTCTTTGGACGATATATCTTGAGTAATTGCTTTGGTTGTAAATGAAAAACTGTCGGTATTTGCACCACCGATAAAAGTAGCCTTTTCCCTATCACCTCTAAAATTTGTTAAAGGAACATTTACAGCATTGATTAAATCCTCATTTAGGGTGCTGGACAGTAAATTAAATTCATAAATATCTTGAGATTTTCCTGACACCAAATCCCTTGATTGAATTGAAGATTCTAAAAAGTTAGATGTGATGACTGCTATGAGGCTCAAAATGACAATAGATATTAATACTTCAATTAGAGTAAAGCCTTTTTGGTGATCCTTATTTATTATCAATGAAAACTCTCAATTCATATAATGTTGCTTGCTGATTTTTACCAACTAAAATTCTAATTTCATTCATCTGATCAGAGCTTTGATTGATTCTTTCTGACCAAAAAAAAGTTTTACCACCAAAATCTATTTGGCCATCTCTTTCATTAGTTTCAATCAGTGGCTCTAGTGTCTGGACCAGCGCCAATCTATTGTTTGCAATTTGTCTTGCAAAAGCTCTATCTTCTAAGTCAAAAGCAGATAGTGTAGTGGATGAAATAAATTGAAAGATAGAAGTGACCGCCAAGCCAAGAATCAGCAGAGCTACACCAACCTCTAGAAGACTAAAGCCCTTTTGAAGAAACATAATTATTTTTAGAGTCTATTACTTTACCAAAGGTATCTATGGTGATCACTCTTCCTGAGTTATCTTCATTAAAATGAATTTCACCGCCTGAAGATTGACCGGATGGATAGAAAATTAAAAAAGGCAGTATAGTTTTATCTGAAAATAAGAGTGTCTGGCCGCGAACATCTTTAAAAAGAATTTGATTATTTATATTTGGATAGTAAGAAGAATCAAAATTCTGCAGATGCCATTCATTTTTTTTTAAAGTATATACAGATTGAGTATTCACACCAATGAACCATGCAAGAGTTTTTTTGGTTAAAGCGCTTTCTTCAGAAAGAAAGTTCAGAAATTCTTTATAGGGTTCAACTTGATCGGATTCATATCTATCAACAAAAGAGGTATTGGTAATAATCACTGTAGAAATTAGGCCCATTAAAATTAAAACTACCAAAAGCTCTAAAAGAGTAAAGCCTGGGGATAAATTTAGTTTTTTGAAATCCAATTACCTATATCAGCATCGTCTCCAAAGCCGCCCTCTAAACCATCTGCACCAAGACTATAAAGATCATATTTTTTAGTTTTTTGTCCTGGTTGAATATATAAATATTCTCGACCCCATGGATCTAAAGGAGTTGTATTAATATACCCATTCTCAGGATACAAGTAAGGACGTTTCAGCTCATTGTGTGGGATTATTAATGCTTGAAGCCCCTGATCTGTTGAGGGGTATGTTAGCTCGTTAAATTTATACAACTCAAGAGCTTTCTCAATTTGAGAAAGATCTGCGCGCATCTTTTCAATATTGGCTCTTTGCAAAAAGGGTGAGACATTGACAGCAACGATAGTTGCTAAAATACCCAATATAACTATTACGGCCATAAGCTCAATTAACGTAAAACCAGGTTTGTTTTTTTTCATATTTATCCTAAAGCCATACTGTTCATCTGCATGATGGGCAATAAAATTGCTAAAACAATTAACAAAATAATACCGCCACCAAAAATTATAACCAAAGGTTCAAGCAAAGATAAAACAGTTGATCTTTTACTTTCTATTTCGCCCTTCATGTATTGTGCAACTTTTTCGAACATGGATGTTAAATTTCCTGACTTATAGCCACTTGAAAGAAGTTGTAAAAACAAGGAAGGGAAAATACTGGCCTCTCTGAGTGATTGAATGAAGTCTTTACCCTCTACCAGCTCAACCCTAGCATCTTCAACAGATTTAGCGATGTATTTGTTACCTATGACAACGCTAGCTTGCTGCATAGAAACATCCAAGTTTAAACCTGACTTCATCATCAGATGCATCACTCTTGAAAAACGTTCAACCTCTGCATTTAATATAAATGTGCCAATAAGAGGAATTTTTAAAAATCTTCTATGAATTATGATTGCATTTTGATCATTTTGAATTAAATGTTTGTAATAAAAAAAACCGCCTAAAATTAGAAAAAGGAATAAAAGCAAAATGAATACAGAATAATTTGATACACCCATTAAGACTGCTGTCAAAGTTGGTAGTTGTGCGCCTGCACGAACAAATTGATCAACAACTTGAGGCATGACAAATGTTAAGAGAGCAAAAACCACTCCCACTGAAAAGACCATTAAGATCACTGGATATGCTAATGCTGAAATGACTTGCTGCCTGACCAGTGCAGATTCTTCAAGATAATCTGCAAGATTGCTAAAAGCAATATGCAGGTTTCCTGCAGCATCTCCAGCTGCGATAAGCGATCTATAGGTTTCATTGAAGATGGATGGATGTGAGGACATTGCTTCAGCAATTCTGGAGCCTTGAAGAATCTCATCTCTTACTGCATGCAATGCGGAAGAAAGAGACTTATCTTCAACTTCAAGAGCAATAGATTTTAAAGTTTCATCAATGGATATACTAGAATCAAGTAAAGTTGCAATTTGTCTAGTAGCAAACAGTAATTGTTTTTGGGAGACCCTAACCTTTAAAAAATTATTTCTATTAGTTTTACCTATAGATAATGGTGTTAAATTAGATGCTTTAATTTGCTGTCTTGCAGCACGTTCGGATTCAGAGCTCAAAATCCCATTAACTTTTTTTCCAGATTCATTGATTGCAATGTATTTATAAGTTGGCATCTTGATGGTTTTGAACTCTCAAAAGCTCTTCATATGAAGTTAAACCGTCACGTAAAAGTTGTGACGAGGACAAGTCTAGGGATAGGTTTTCTTTAAAAGCTGATTCAGCTAACTTTGCCTCAGAGGCTTCGTCATGTATCAAAGCTTTTAATTCATCAGAGATATTAATGCATTCGGCAAGAGCAATCCTGCCTTTAAAGCCTGTGTGGTTACAGTTTGTACATCCAACGGCTTGATAAATATTATCGTTTTTATCAAGTTGAAACTCTTTTTGAATTGATGCTGATGACTTAACGGAGGTTTTACAATCTTCACAAAGTCTTCGAACAAGTCTTTGGGCGATAACCACTCGTAAACTTGATGATAAAAGATATGACTCAATACCCATGTCTCTCAATCTAGCAATAGCTCCAATAGCGCTGTTGGTATGAATGGTAGATAGAACTAGATGTCCTGTTAAGCTTGCCTGAATTGCAATTTTAGCAGTTTCAATATCCCTAATTTCTCCAACCATGACTATATCAGGATCCTGCCGAAGAATTGATCTCAGGCCTGAAGCAAAATCATAACCAGCTTTGTTATTAACTTGAGTTTGTCCAATTCCTGGCAGAGTGTATTCAATAGGATCCTCAACGGTAAGGATGTTTTGCGAAGTATCACTTATATGTCGAAGGCCTGAATATAATGTTGTTGTTTTTCCAGAACCGGTTGGACCGGTAACTAATATAATACCTTCTGAAAGTTGCAAAGCATTTTTATAGTTTCTTAAGATTGAATTTGGCAAACCTAAATCACCAATATTGATTTGCGCCGCCTGTTTATCCAATAACCTTAAAACAACTCTTTCGCCATAGGATGATGGTAATGTAGAAACTCGAACATCAATTTTTTTTGCTCCCAGTGACAAAGATACTCTGCCATCCTGAGGCTTTCTTCTTTCAGCAATATCCAAACGAGCAATAATTTTTAAGCGCGAAATAATAGGCGCTGAAAGCCTAGAGTCATGAGTCAAGACTTGTTGCAAAATTCCATCAACTCTATATCTGATAATAAAGTTTTCTTCATAAGGTTCAAAATGAATATCTGACGCTCTCTCTTTGATGGCTTGACTGATAATTCCATTGATAAGTTTTATAATTGGAGCATCATTTGCTCCACTTAATAAATCCTCAGTAGGAGCCAATGTATTTGCAAATGATTGCAAATCAAAGTCCTCTGAAAGGCTTGCATCACCCAATACACCGTCATCATTAGAGGAATAATATTCTGTTAACAGTTGATCAAATTCAGTTGGCGAACATGTCTCAAATTTAAAATGATTAGTTAGAAAGCGATAGAGCTCTTGAAATAGATCTTTTGAAAGAGGTTGCTCTGATATAACTTGAGCTTGTTGATCTTCTTTAAATGCTATGACTCTTTGAGTTTTTGCAAATTCATAAGGTAATAAAGGGCTCTTTGGGGTAACAACCTGATTCTTAGTCATAAACTATTGAGTGAGATCTAATATATCTTTATTGGATGATCCTATGATTTTTTCAGCATTGATATAATTGTATTTTTCTCCTGAAAGAGAAGTAACATCAGCTGAATCCATTAATATTGTAGGCCTTAAAAATACCATTAGATTTCTTTGCACCCTAGATTCAGCAGATGAGCTAAAGAGTCTCCCAAAAACTGGAATGGAGCCAAGCAGCGGAACTTTAGAGACGCTTTCTTGAAGATCGTCTTCGTTTAAACCTCCTAAAACTATCATTTGATTGTTATCTACCAAGACAGTGGTTTCAATACTTCTTTTGTTTGTAATAAGATCAGCTGTTCCTGTTAAAGGGCCAACCACACCAGAAACCTCTTGTTTGATCTCTAAAATTACAGAATTGCCTTCATTAATTTGTGGCGTGATAGAAAGTTTTATACCAACTTCTTGACGTGAAGTAGTTCTGAAAGGATTGGCATTATTTGAACCAAGGCTCTCGCCAGTTGTAATTGGTATCTCTTGGCCTATCACTAAATTTGCAGGCTCATTATCCATTGCAATAACTGTATGCGTTGAAAGAATATCTGAATTTTGGTCGTCAGCGACTGCATTTATGATGCCAGCAAAACTGTCTCCACCGCTTAAATCTCCAAAACCTGAAACCAACCCAGAGGACTGCAACAGTGAGGAGGATGCAACATTACTCAAAGTGGCATTTTCACCATCTTCAATCAGTGATCCTGCTAAGGCAACCAAATCAGGATTCGATCCATTTTGGAATCTGGTAATACCAATGGGAACATTTCCATCTTGAGCACCGGCAAAAATTGTTTCAACACCCAAGCTCTTTGCAGCTGTTTCAGATAGCTCCACAATGATTGCTTCAACAAGCACCTGCGCTCGTCTAATGTCTAGCTTAGATACCAAATTTCGAATAACCTCAAGATTTGTTTCTTCTGAAGAGATAATCAACGAATTGGTTTCACGGTGGTGAGTAACAATTGGTTTTTCATTATCTTCGCCAGCAAACCTAGATGAGACAGCATTAATAATGACGGCAACTTCTTCTGCTTTCGCATACTTTAGATACAAAACAGCAATTGACCCACCAGTTAAAGCATCTTTATCCAACGTCTTCAATGTTTCGGTAATATTATTTGTAACTACCTGATCTGCTGAGAGAATTACTGAATTTGATGGTGTGAATGGAACAGCTATAAAGTTATTTATAGTTGGATTATTCTGGGCTTTTAATCGATCAAGAATCCTTACCGCCTCAACTGAAGAAAGATTATTTAACTTAATAATCTTGATCGCTGCGCTATCATTCTGATCAATTTTTTTAAGCAACTGGCTAATCCTTTCAATATTTGATTTTTTATCAACCAAAAGAATAGAGTTAATCGATGGGATACTTGACAGATGAGATTGCCTCCCAGTGATAGGTTTGATTTGACTGAGAATTTCTCCTGCAGCCCTATTTTTTAGAGTAAATATTTTTGTTTCTATGGAAGACTGACTCAATGATTCGTTTGAATCTCTAGTTGCTTCATTTTCAGGGACAATTCTAACCACTCCACCATCTGAAAGAGCTGCAAAGCCATGCACCTGAATAGTTCTTAAATATACATCCCAAACTTGCTCAGCAGAAAGAATTGAATCAGAAAAAATTGATATTCTACCTTTAACTCTTGGATCAAGTATTAAAGTCTTTTTAGAAAATTTTGAAATGTCTTGGGTGACTTTTGCTATATCTACATCTTGATAATTAAGCAAGAAGGTTTCTTGAGCGTGAGATTGGATAGATAAAAGAATAAAAGGAATGAAAATTATGGATTTAATTTTTTTAATCACTTTAATTATCTACTATTAAATTTGTACTTATTTGAAAAAGATTTCCGTTATATTCAAATGTAGCATATTCACTATTTACAGTGGCTAATTTATATTTATTTTCCAATAATGCGCCTTGTTGCACAACAAAGGTTTGATTATTTTTTTGAACGATTACTGAGGCTCTCGATGCACCGGCTCTATATCCAACAACCTTATAATCAAAAGTTGAAGAAGGAGTTGATGTTATTTGATTAACATCGATGCTAGAGCTAAATTGAGTAGATCCCTGAATTGAGTTGAAATCTATATTAATTTCACTAGGCCTAGAAACAAAAGACAGGATTAATAAATATAGAACATATCCCGCTGGCAGAGCAACAAGACCAATCAGGATTTTTTTAATCAAAATGTAATTAAGATTCATAAGATAAAATCGACTCTATATTTTAGCTAAGATAATGGAAGAGTAAACCAAAACTCAGATCCGCCCTCTTTTCTTGTCTCAACACCAACTTCGCCCTGTAAATTGTTTACAAGGTTTCGCACTATAGCCAAACCCAGCCCGCTGCCTTGCTTAGTATTAGCTCTCGCTTTTGCTGTTCGATAAAATCTCTTGAAAACAAATTTTTGCTCTTCCTCAGGCACGCCTTCACCAAAGTCTAGAACTGAGATGCGTAAAAAACCAGCCTGCTTTCTTGCTCTAATTTCAATTAACGAGCTCTCAGAGCTATATTTAAAAGCATTATCTATTAAGTTATTTAAAACTCTTTCTACGGCTTTAGTGTCACTTTGAACCTCAAGATCAGTTTGGCGATTAAAGACTAGGTCAATATTTTTTCTTTTTACTTTGCTTTGGAATGATGAAATAACTGTTTCAATGACTTCATTTATAATTATTGGCTCTATTACAAATTTTAAATCTCCATATTCAATTCGTGATAAATCTATTAGCGAGGTTACCATCTCGCTTAGGCGGTCTGCATTATGCAAAATAGCTTTAGAAAATGTTTTAGCATCTTTCGAATTATCCAAGGCTCCATCTAATAATGTTTCTGAATTTGCCTTGATAACACTTACTGGGGTTCTAAGCTCATGTGATAAGTTGGAAACAAAATCTCTTCGCATTGAATCCATCTCTCTTAGCTGAGTTGTTTCATGCACCACTAAAATTAATTCCTTTGTTGCCTTAGCTTTATTCATGTGGGCCAAGATCCACCTTGTATCATCTCCGTCAGTATCAAGCTCAAATTCGCTATCGTGCTGACCTTTTTTTAAAGCTTTTTTATAAAGTTGTTTTAATGGGGGCACATTTAAGTCAGTTATTGATTTATTTAAAATTTCATCTAATCCAAGAATTTGCATGATCTGATCGTTTCTAAAAGTTATTAATCCATCTTCATCAAGCACCATAATCCCCTCCCCCAAACCATCCAACACCAAGCCAAATTGATCTCTCTGTTTAGCAATTAAAGAAATTTGCTCCTTTAAATTTAAAGAAATGGTAGAGATATTTCTTGCCATAGATCCAATTTCATCTGAGCGTTTAGTAGGAAGGGACTCTAAGTTTTTCTTCTTATAACTACCTGCAGAAATTTCAGCTGCAGCTTTTTCTAACTCAACAAAACTTGCTCTAATATAGTCTCCCGCAAGAACACTTGCTAGGATTGCGACGATAAGCCCAACAACAACTATAAGCGTGATTGAGTTTCCTAAAGACGCTAAGACTTGATCCAAGCTTTCATAGGGAACTGATATCCGAATTACTCTTTCTTGGTTGTAAGATTTATCTAAAAGTGCGAAATAATACATTTCTTTCTGTACTGTTGAGCTATATCTTTTACTTGAACCATAACCATCACTGAATGCACTTATGATTTCTGGTCTATCACTGTGATTATCAAGATCAATAATTCTGCTGGATTCTATGTCTGAATCAACAATTACATCACCGCTTTTCAAGATAATGGTAATCCTAGAATCTGAAGCAGAAGCATACTCATCTACCTCAACTTTTAGGATACCTAAGTCATTAGAATCAATTAAGCCTGATATTGATTTTCTTAAAATTTTTGCTTGTCTTGATAGCTCAGTTTCAATTTGCGCTTGTAGCTTCAGGGACAAATCTCTTTCTGCAACAATAAATGATAGGGAAATACCAATGAATAAACAGGATAACGTAATAAAAAAAATTCGGGTTCGAATACCCATTCTAATTAATCTGTATTTCTAGAAAATCTATAGCCTACACCGCGAATGGTTTGAATATGCTCGCCAACTATGCCAAGTTTCTCTCTTAAACGTTTGATATGAGTATCGACTGTTCTGGTTGTAACATTAGAACTATATCCCCAAACATCCTCTAAAAGTTGATCTCTTGTTTGCACTCTCCCTTTTCTATTAATCAAATGCTTAAGCAATTTAAACTCTAGTGCAGTAAGAGAGATTTCTTCATTATTTATATAGGCTTGATGCTCATCATAATTTAAAGTAAGTTCTCCAAATGAATCCTGAACATTATCTGTTTTTATTTCAGTCGAAACACCCCTTTTCAAAATAGCCTTAACCCTTAAAATCAATTCTCTAACACTAAAAGGCTTGGTAACGTAATCGTCTGCACCTAACTCGAAACCAACCACTCGATCAACCTCTTCAGTTTTTGCCGTTAATATAATGACTGGAATATTTTTGGTGCTGGATTCAGACTTGATATCTCTACAAAGGGTTAAACCAGAGCCATCTGGCAGCATAAGATCTAAAATAATTACATCAATTTTATTTGAGGCTAGAGCTTTTTCACCTTCTTCTATGGATGCAGCTTGAATAACTTCAAATGATTCCTTTGAAAGATTGTAGTCAATCGTTTTACGAATATCGGGTTCGTCTTCAATTACTAATACGCGAGATGCCATGAATATCTAAAAATTATATATTCCTTTATACATTATATTTTCATGAGAGTTAATTCTATTGAGGTTGATTTTGCTCAATAGAGACAAAAATGTCGCGTAATTGTGTCTTAGAGAATTTACCTGAAGCAACTCGTGGAAGTTCCTCATATGCAATTTGCATCAATGAAGGGATTTTAAAAGAAGCCAGTTTGTCGTGTAGAAAATCTTTTAATTCTTGTTCTGATAATTCCATTGAAGGTTTTAGGCAAATTGCTACGCATAATGTTTCACCAAGGCGCTCTTCAGGAATACCAAAGACAGCTGCTTCCTGGACTGATGGATGCAAATAAATTGCAGTCTCAACCTCGATGCAGGAAATATTTTCTCCGCCTCTGATTACCATATCTTTAACTCTGTCTACAATATACACAAAGCCATCATCTATATATCCCAGATCTCCAGATTTAAACCAGCCATCGTCGTTAAAGACTTCATCGGTGGCTTCTTGATTCATCCAGTAACCGACCATGTTAGCTGGGCTTTTGATAACAATCTCTCCAACCGCTTTTGGTTCTTCAATAAAATTCCAATTCTCATCAATTATTGCTAAGTCTGTAACAGGAGGAATAGCTCTGCCACAACTTCCTGGATGTGACAAATAATCTTTGCCCAAGTTTAGAGTCCCTGCCGCATTAGTTTCAGTCAACCCATATCCTATCGAAGGCTCTGCATCATTAAACCCATCTTTTAATTTCTTTACATGCTCTGGAGGTCTTGGAGCACCGCCACCACTTAATTCTTTAAAACTGGATAGGTCATACTTATCTCTGTCAGGATGAGTTAAAAGATCCCAAGTTTGAGTTGGAACGCCTGTTATCGCTCCTATCTTTTCATTTTGAATTAACTGCAGTGCTGCACCTGGATCCCATTTAGACATCATGACCATTTTTCTGCCAGCAATGATGCTCATCAGAAATCCTGAATGGCTTCCTGTCACATGAAATAATGGTACACAATGCAAAATTGCTGCCTGTTGTTTAGGAGCCTCATCCGCAGACTGAGATTCTGAATTATTATCTGTATCTTCAACCTCTCTTTTTAGAGTTGTGACCAAAGCCCAACTAAACAATGTTGAAAGTATATTTCTATGAGTTGATAGCACTCCTTTAGGAAAGCCAGTTGAACCAGATGTATAAAAGATGGTTGCATTGTCATGGGTATCTAAACTAGGCTCACTAAAGTTTTCTGATTGGCTGCCTATAAACTCATTAAAATCCTCATAGTCATTTGTGTCATTGACTGGCCTGACAACAATCTTCTTGAGTTCTGTAAATTTTTCTAAACCCTTCAATCTTTTCTCATCACCAATTAATACGGTGGCTCCAGAGTTTTCTAGCCCATAAGTAATCTCATCAGGAACCCACCATGAATTCAGCAAAACGCAAACAGCACCCATCGAAGTCAACGCCATAAATGAAATAATGTACTCAGGATTATTAGCCATACAAATGGCCACTCTGTCACCCTTTTTAACGCCAGCATTTTTTAGAGCGTTGGATGTTTGAGCAGCTTTCTTATGGATGTCTTGATAGCTATATCTCTCATCATTGAAAACAATGAATTCCCATTCTGGAAACAAAAGACCAAACTCAAAAAAGCTTGCTAATGTCTTAGGGGTATTTTTAAATTCACGGTAAGTGATTCCTGAGGAATGAGTAACTTCTTCGAAGGCATAAATTTGATCTTCTGCTGTTAGATTTGCTAAAACTTCGTTATATTTATCTGACATATTTTTAATTTAATTACAGTCAAAGAATCCTAAACTATTATGAAGCAAAACAGAACTCTGGCATTGGTTTTATTTACCCTCATTTCTTGTGGTGGAGGCGGTGGTGGCGGCTCCAATAATTCCCCTGTAGTTGCTCAGACTCCTACCCCACCCGCAACTCCTCCAACCCTATCTTTTGATGAGCTGAAGGAGCAATACGAGGGTTACTATGAGTATCAAAGCCAATGGGGCTTAGATATTATTAATGCGTCATCTGCTTATGCAAGGGGTGCAACTGGGGCAGGTATTACAATTGGAATTACTGACTCTGGTCTAGATAATACGCATGTTGAGATTAGCGCTACAAGGCTATCAAATGATAGCGCTCTCAATTACTCAAATTACACCCCAAATACGAGACAAAAAAGACATGGAACCATGGTAGCTTCTGTTGCAGCTGGTAAACAAGACAAAACAGATATCACACCAATGCACGGCGTGGCTTTTGAAGCAGACGTTCTATTTGTAGCCATTCAACTTGCTGAACCAGATCCAGACTATGATCCTGTTGATATTGGTGATGATGATGGATCGGGCAATGTATCTGGAGCACCTGATTTTACTGGAATAGATAATTTTTTTAGCCAGCTTTTTGAAATTTATAATGACTATGATGTTGATATAGTCAATAACAGTTATGGCTATTCAGGCAATATCATTGACTATACTGAAGCACAAGTTAGGTATGCTTTTCCTAATACTATCGCTGAGATGTCTCAAGTTGGAACTCCTGATTCAGAAAAAACTATCTATGTATGGGCTGCAGGGAATGCGGGAGGTTACGCAGATCAAGGTGTTGACTACTCAAGCCCAGAACTATTGCCTGGAATGGCTCATTACATCCCAGAAATTCAAGGTCATTCCATTGCAGTAGCTTCCGTTGACGAAAATGGTCAGATCAGCGACTTTTCGAGCAGGTGTGGTGTTGCTCAGGATTATTGTATTTCTGCACCCGGAGGAAGAGTCACCGCCGCATATCCTACATCAACATCGGATACTGGAATATATATCGGTAATACCAATGATGATAATTACAACAACTGTATTACAGATAACTCCTGTTACGCAGTCACCAGTGGCACCTCCTTTGCAGCTCCATTTGTATCTGGGGGTTTAGCTGTCATTGCCGATCATTTTGAGGGTCAGCTTGGAAGCCAAGAAATAGTTTCTAGGTTATTTGCGACCGCAAATAAAAATGGAGTCTATGCTGATAAAGCAATTTATGGTCAGGGGCTCATGGATCTAAATGCTGCTACAGAGCCAGTCGGCCAAGTAAGTGCAATGATGTCACTTAGCTTATCTGGACCAATGTCCCCAGCAATATTTTCTAACATACAATTAACCAGCCCTTCTTTTGGAGATGCTATAACTAATGGCATTGGTAATCATTCGGTTATATTTTTTGATGAATTGAATGCACCTTTCAGGAGATCTCTGGGCAGTTTAACCTCTGATTATAGAAATCAAATAATAAAGATGGATGGGTATGAAAGCATGCAAACCCCTATTTCTCACATAGTAACTTCTGGAGAGGCTGAATTAGAAATTGGTGGACTTCAAACTCATACTTTTTCTCAAGAACTTGTTACTCCATATCACTTGCTCAACGCAAGAGCGGATAAAAATGAATTTTTTTCCTATTATAACTATTCCAATAATTCATTTTTAAGTCATGGACTAAATGGAAGTTGGGCAATGGGAGTTTTTCAAGATTCTGAATTGCGATCTAAAAAAAGCTTGAGATCCCAATTTAGCAACCCCTGGTTAAATTTTAGCGCTACGGGAACAACTTTTGGCTTAACTTTTCAAGGCTTACAAGGATTTGATATTGCAGTTGCGCTTTCATCTGGTAGAAATAAGTTTGAAGCAAATGAAATTTTTGGTGAAAGAAATTCCAGCACCGTTGCTCTTTTAGAAATTCAACCAAAATCTAGCATGCCATCATTCCAACTTGGAGTGATGAAAGAAAATGATGCCAGCTTAGGCTTAAGCGGATCAGGAGCTTTTAATGGTAGCAATAATCAGCTGACTTCATTTGCAGGATTATCTAATTCAATGAATTTAATGGGCGGTAAATTGTTTGGATCATTCTACTGGGGTAAATCAAATGGTATTTCCAATGAGCTTGGGATGATTAAGTCTCTTTCAAACCTTTACTCATCTGCTTTTGGAGTTGGATTTTTGAAGTCTTCAATTTTTAACAACGTTGACTCATTTATAGTAACCATTGATCAACCCATTCGAATAGAATCTGGTGCTCTTCAGCTAAATGTTCCAACCTATAGAACCAAAGAAAAAAATGTTCTCTTTCATTCTATGAGTTTAGATCTTGATCCAAGCGGAAGAGAAGTTCATACAAAAGCTCAGTATTTTTCTTCATATAAAAACGTCGGCTTTGGCCTAACTTTAGGTTACAAATCTGATCCATATCACATAAAATTTATGGATGACTATTTGTATATGTCATTAGGTTTTAATATAGGTTTATAAATTTTTCATTGGGGGGATATGAAAAATATACTTGAAAACGAAGTTATATACATCACAGGTGCTAGTGCTGGCATAGGCTATGCAACTGCTGAGTTATGCCTTTCATATGGAGCAACGGTAGTAATAACAGGAAGAAATGTAGACAACCTAGATAAAGCAAATCAGGAGCTATTAAAAATTTCTTCAAAGGTAATTTCGCATAATGTCGATGTCAGCAATGAATCAGAGATCGTTGATTCTTTGCAAGAAATTCATGCTTCATTTGGAAAAGTCGATGGATTGATAAACAATGCCCCATCCATTCACACAGGCAAAATCATTGATCTTGATCTTGATGCTTGGAGAACAAATTTTAAAGCAAACCTAGATGCAGTATTCCTTGCAACTAAAACAGTTTTACCTTGGATGCAAGACGCTAAAAAAGGTGCAATTGTAAACGTAGCATCTGTTGTTGGTTTAAAAGGAGTGGCTTATATGTCAGCTTATGGGGCTGCAAAAGCTGGCTTAATCAATTTTACTAGAGCAACTGCTGTTGAAGCAGCGCCCCATGTAAGAGTAAATTGCATTATTCCAGGTGCTGTTCTAACGCCTGCAACTAAAAGAGCTATTCCAGATGATGAATTGATGGAGGCTACCATTAATACCATCCCCCTTAAAAGAATTGCAAAACCTATCGAGCTTGCAAAACCAATAACTTTTTTGCTGAGCTCGGATGCATCGTTTATAACTGGAGCCAGTTTGGTGGTAGACGGAGGCAAAACTGCGGACTTAAATGCTGGCAACTGAAATTAATCCAAATGAAGAGCTTTGGCTGTCTGAGGTTGAAGCACCACAAATAATCACTGATCCAAACCTATTTGCATGGGATGATGAGGCTGATCTGGTTGTTGCAGGTTTGGGGGGCGCTGGAATTGCTGCTGCCAATGAAGCCCTCGATCAAAATCTAACAGTTATTGGAGTCGATAAAACAAGTGGTGGTGGTGCTACTGCTAAAAGTGGCGGCGTGTTTTATGCTGGTGGCGGAACACCAATCCAGCTTGCTGCAGGCGTCAAAGACTCCCCAGAAAATATGTTTAATTACCTCATTCAAGAAACTGGAGACATTGTAAAAGTATCTACCTTAAGAAAATTTTGTGAAACTTCAGCTGAAAATACACAATGGCTTATGGACAATGGGGTTCAATTTGATCCCTCTTATTACAAGATTAAAACTAGCTATCCTGGAGCTGGATATTTTTTATACCATTCAGATAACTCTATGGTGCCAAGCTACATGG
>QBVY01000011.1 GCA_003283765.1 SAR86 cluster bacterium AG-313-N18 | reverse complement strand
CTATTTCCAATAAATTAATTGAATCACTTAAACTGCAAAAATACCACTTAGTTGGAGTTGAGGGTCAGGATGACTCAGAATGGATCTTGGTCGATTGTGGAGATGTCGTTGTGAATATAATGCAACAAGAGACTCGTGAATTTTATGACTTAGAAAGTTTATGGGGTGAAAAGACTCTTGTTTCCGCATAATGAAATGCAAAGTTATTAGCATTAGCCACAAGCCATCTGATTGGGAGAAACAGGCGCTAAATTTTTATACCAAACAGTTGCCTAATCACTTTCAAGTTTCTAATGTTGAGGTGAAGCCTTTTTCTTCTAAATCTATGAATAAGGATTCTATATTAGAGGCTGAGGGTTCAGAGATATTAAAAAATGTTGATCAAGATGCACATGTGATTTTATGGGACAGGCAGGGTCAAAAAATTAATAGCCTTTGTTTTGCAAGTCTTCTGCAGAATTACCTTGATCAAGGAAAAGATATTAATTTTATTATAGGTGGTGCTCATGGAGTATCTGAGAATCTATTTAAAAATTCGCAATTAATTTTGTCTGCCTCAGAATTAACTTTTCCTCACAGGCTTTTTAAAATATTTTTAATGGAACAAATTTATAGAGCGAGTACTATTCATAGAAACCATCCATATCACAAATAATGATTTTTGAAGAAAGGCAAATTGAAAAGAATAATTTTTCTTCAAGGGCAATAATACTTTTTTGTTTAATTATCCTTGGGCTAGCAGCCGTCCTAGTAAAAGTTTTTTCATTACAAATTTCTGGCTATACAGATTATCAGCTTGCTGCTTTAAAAAATAAAAATTATGCCGTGCCTGTACAGTCACTTCGTGGCGAGATTTTTGATAGAAATGGCAGAGCCTTAATTAAAAATGAACCAACTTATGATTTAATCACTCGCCCTAATTTAATTTCAGATATAGATTCCTTTTTAGAGGAGATTCAACCCGTTATTTATCTCTCTGAAACTGAGAAATTGAGGTATATAAAGTTTCAAAAAGAGAAAGCATTTGTAAATAAAGAGCTGGTTTTAAAAAAAGATCTGTCTGATGAAGAGATTGCTAGATTCAATGTCAGGAGTTTTAATTTTCAGAATGCGTTTATAGCAAAACGCTACAGAAGAATTAGCGATTATCCAGATATTTTTTCACATGTTTTAGGGTATACATCTAGAACGGAAGACGATTTTAATGCTATGCCTGAAATTCCCCGAAGTCATTGGAAAGACGTTGAACTTACATATGCTAGCGGTCTCATTAAGGGCAAGACAGGTTTGGAAGAAATATATGATGAGCATTTAAGTGGGCGGCATGGGCAAAGAGTCTATGAGATGAATGCAAGAGGGCAACTTGTTCAATCATTATCTCTTACAAAGCCTGAAAAGGGGTCCGATTTATATACTAATTTAGATATTGATGCGCAAAAAAGTGCAGCAAAATTCCTTGGAAATAGAAAAGGTGCGGTTGTTGCCATAGACCTAGATGCTGGAGGTATTAATGTTTTATATAGCTCACCTGCATACTCAATAAATAAGCTCTCAAATGGTATGAGTGAAAGTGAATTTCAAGCATTAATCAATGATCAAGATAAACCCTTTTTTAACAGAGCATTACAAGGAAGATATCCTCCAGCATCAACAATTAAGCCTGCAATCGGTATGTATGGGTTATCAAATAATATTGTGAATTGGGATTTTGAGATGAAAGATCCTGGGTTTTTTAAATTACCCGAGACTGGAAGAATTTTTAGAGGATGGCGAAAGGGAGGTCATGGCAAGGTAAATATGCATAAGGCATTTTTAGTCAGCTCGAATACTTACTTCTTCTCGCTTGCATACCAAGCAGATATTAATGAATTATCTAGTCATTTGTCCACTCTTGGGTTTGGAAAAAAAGTTTGTTTGGATTGTTTTGATGAAGACCAAGCATTTGTACCAACTCCTGAATGGAAATATAGCATCATGAATGCAGGCTGGGTAAAGGGTGATACAGTTAATTTAGGGATTGGACAGGGGTATTTAGTTGCAACTCCAATGCAGTTAGCAAATTATGCATCCATCTTAGCCACCAAAGGACAATTTATTGAGCCTTCTCTTGTTGCTTTAGGTAACCAAAAAAAGTCTATAAACACTTGGCAAGATGAAAGTTTTGATGATGCAGATTGGAACAAAATGCATCAAGCTTTACTTGGGGTCATAGAGAGCGATTATGGAACTGCTAGAAGTATTCGTGATCTCAAGGATTTTCAAGTGGCTGGAAAATCAGGAACAGCTGAGCTTGTTAGTTTAGACAGTAAAGAAGCTTATCAAGAGGTAAGAGTCTCAGAGTTACTAAGGGATCACTCTATTATCATTGCTTTTGGTCCTATGCCGAATCCAAGATATGCAGTATCGGTGGTAATTGAAAATGGAGAGAGTGGAGGAGCGGTTGCTGGACCAGTGGCAATTGAGGTTTTGAAGAGTTTAATTGATGAATAAATCATTTCAAAAAATATACTTCGATCCTTATTTATTTTTTAGCCTTTTCTTATTGTCTACCCTTGGATTATTTTTTTTATTTTCTGCGTCTAATTCAGATATTAGCCTTGTTTTAAAACAAATGGTTTTTGTTTTTGCTGGATTCATCATTATGATTTTGGTTAGTCAACCAGATCCAGACATTTTTAGAAGAACATCAGGATTATTTCTAATTTTTTCAATATTACTTTTAGGCATTACCTATTTATTTGGCCCTGAAATTAATGGAGCTCAAAGATGGGTAAGGCTCGGCCCATTTTCTTTTCAATCTTCAGAATTGTTAAAACTTGCAGTGCCAATATTTTTGGCAAATTTTTTATTTGATAAAAAACTACCTATACAAAGAAATGAAATAATCATGAGCTTGTTAATTATATTTTGTTGTTTTTTTCTTGTTTTTAGGCAGCCAGACCTTGGAACTGCATTAATTATTGCCTGTTCAGGATTATTTGTTTTGTTTCTTTCTGGTTTAAGTTGGGCTTTCATAGGCGGATCTTTTGTTTTATTAATCATAAGCTCACCTTTTATTTGGAATATCCTATTGCAACCTTTTCAACGTCAGAGGATTACAACATTCTTTAATCCAGAGTCTGATCCATTTGGGGCAAGCTGGAACATTATTCAATCAAAAGTTGCAATCGGTTCTGGGGGTTTACTAGGCAAGGGTTTTGGCGAAGGGTCGCAGACACAATTAAATTTTTTACCAGAAACAGAAACTGATTTTATTTTCTCAGTAATTGGAGAGGAATTTGGCTTTCTCGGAGTGCTACTACTACTAAGTATCTATTTATTTATAATATTGAGATGTTTTTATTTGGCCTTGAGCGCAAGAGACAGATTTTGCAGATTAGTTATTGGAGGCTTGAGCCTCACTTTTGCTGCCAATTTAATTATAAATTTGTGCATGGTAGTGGGCCTGCTTCCTGTTGTTGGCATGCCTTTACCATTTATAAGTAAGGGTGGATCATCTTTAATGTCATTATTTCTTGCTTTTGGCATAATTGTTTCTATGGGAACGCATAAAAAATTCTTACCTCAATGAAATATCTTTTTGCACTTCTTTTTTTTTCGAGCTTCATTCTTGGCGACTATTCAAAGCATCCAGAGGCTCAGGATGTTATTGAAATCCTCGTATCAGAACATGGCTTTGACAAGAACTATGTTACTAAAATACTTCAAACAGCAAAGAAACAGGAGCGAATCCTGGAATCAATGTCTTCTCCAGCTGAATTTACTTGGACGTGGGACAGATACAAAAAACTGTTTTTAGAAGAGAAGCGTATTACTAATGGTAAAAAGTTTATTAAGGATAATTCTAGGTTATTTGATCGAGTTGAAAATGAGTTTGGAGTGCCCAGGGAAATTATCACTTCCATTCTTGGCGTAGAAACAAGATATGGGAAAATTAAAGGTAGCTACAGGGTTCTTGATAGTCTATCGACCCTTGGTTTTGATTTTCCGAGAAGATCGAAATTCTTTAAAAGTGAACTTGTGCAATTCTTTATTCTCTCAAGAGAAAATAATTTAGATATTAATTCAGTGCAAGGATCATATGCAGGCGCTATGGGCTATGGTCAGTTTATTTCCTCTAGCTATCGAGCTTATGCAGTAGATTATGATAATGATGGATATGCAGACTTATTTAATTCAGTGCCTGATGCCGTAGCCAGCATTGCTAATTATCTTAAAAAACATGGGTGGAAAAGAGATGGAGTTATAGTGCAAAAAGTTGCGCTAAACAAAGTTAATAAAACCTACAATTATCAAAGCAATTTAAGTAAATATATTCCCCTTCGATTTACCGAAGGCTTTGAGGAAGAATACATAATTGAAGAGGGAGATAGCCTATCATCAATTGCAACTAACCATGATCTAAAATTACAGCAGCTCATGACTCTAAATAATATTAAAGACAAAAATGTTATTAAAATTGGGCAAACTATTCTATTAACCAAACCAAAGGATTTATATTTTATAGGCGATGATAATTTTATTGCGATTACCAAATATAATCGTAGTCATTTTTATGCTAAAGCCGTGTATGATTTATCCTTAGAATTTAAGTGAAACTTTTATGAAAAATATATTTTGTTCTATCCTGCTTGCTTCTTTTTGTCTGGAGGGCCTAGCTCAATCGATGGTCCCTAAGGCACCTAAATTAAATTTAGATAGTTACATATTGCTCGAAGCTAGTACTAATACTGTAATAGCTGAATTCAACTCTGATAATCAAATTTCTCCTGCCAGCATGACCAAAGTTATGAGCGGATATGTGATTGCGGATCAAATAGCTAGCGGGGCAATTAGCCTAGATGACAAAGTATTAATTAGTGAAAAAGCTTGGAAAACAGGCGGCTCCAAAATGTTTATTGAAGCTGGAAAAAGAATTTCTGTTCGTGACTTATTATCTGGCATTGTAATTCAATCTGGAAATGATGCCACTGTTGCCATGGCCGAGTATGTTGCAGGCTCCGAAGAGGGATTTGTAGATTTCATGAATGCCTATGCATCTGAATTGGGCTTAAGTAATACTTTATTTCAAAATGCTGTCGGATGGACGGACCCCAATCATTTTTCATCAGCCAAAGATCTGGCTCATTTAACAAAAGCATTGATTAATAATTTCCCCAATCATTACGCAACTTATAAAGAAAAGGAATTTACTTTTAGCGGTATTAGGCAGCTGAATCGCAATAAGCTTTTATGGAGAGATGATACTGTTGATGGAGTCAAAACTGGTCATACTGAATCTGCTGGCTATTGTTTAATTTCTTCAGCTAAGAGAAATGATATGAGATTAATAGCAGTGGTGGCTGGAAGCCCCTCTGAAAATGAGAGACTAACTTCATCGCAGAGGCTTTTAGAGTATGGGTTTCGGTTCTTTGCTACTCAAAAACTAATAGCAAAAGACTCAGAGATTACTATTGCTAAGGTTTGGGGCGGAAAAATGGATGAAGTTGCTCTTGGAACAAATGAGGATATCTTTTTAACTTTACCACGATCAGATTTTAAGAATATCAAAGCAAACTATAAGTTTAAGAATAATATTCAAGCTCCAATCTCTGCTGGTGATGTGATAGGTGATATTGAATTCATGTCTAATGAAAGAGTAGTTCTGTCTGCGCCGCTTATAGCCATTGAGTCTGTTGAAGCTAAAGGTTTCTTTGGGAGGATATGGGCTCGTCTAGTTTTTTGGATCATGAGTTTATTCTCTATTGGCCAGAATGACTAATATTCCCGCAATATATCAGGGCAAATTAAATACTTTGGACCAAATCATGGTTTCTCCGCTATCCCGTGCATATACTTTTTCAGATAGTATTTATGAAGTTATTCCATATTTTTCAGGAAAACCTTTATGTTTTAAAGAACACTTTGATCGTTTAATTCAAAGCTCTAATCTAATGGGTTTAAATGTTAATTTTGAAGTCGTAGCAGATGATATTAAAGAGCTGGCTGCCAATCTAATAAATCAAGATGGATATATCTATTATCAAATTTCAAGAGGACTTGATGTGGTTAGATCACATATGTATCAAGAGGATCTTGAGATAGAAAGATTTGGCTATGCAATGCCTACAAGTTTTCCTACATCAGCCATTAGCGCTATGTTATGTGAAGATGATCGATGGGGTAAGTGCAATATTAAATCTACATCGTTGCTGGCAAATGTTTTGGCGATGAATAAGGCGAAGTCATTGGGCTGCCAAGAAGTTGTGATGCATAGAGATGGGTTTATGACCGAAGCGGGTGCAAGTAATGTGTTTTATTTTGATTCTACTGGTTTAGTTAGAACCTCGTCTATATCAGAAAATATTCTTCCCGGAGTCACTAGATCTATTGTAATTGAAGCGCTAAAGGATACTCCCTATTCAGTGAAAGAAGGCAGCTGCTCTATCTCAGATTTCAATGATTCCCCTTGCATATGGTTAACTAGTTCTACAAAAGGAATCTTGCCTCTTAATACCTTGGTTGGAACAGATTATAAACCTGAAGAAAATTATCAAGGTTATCTGGATGTGGCAGAACTATTTAATTCTGCAATGCAGTCGCATCTTTCAGCTTCAGAATAACTACTTCAATTTGCTCCCAAGCGTCAGCTTTGATCAAGCCTTTGTTAGCAAGATCAATTTTAAGGACCTCTTCATTTAAAACCAAAAATTCTTTTGCCTTTGATTGCTTAATTAAGTCTAAGTAGAGATTCACTTTGGATGACCATACCCCACTATTTATTAATGCAGACTTCTTATTTACAGCTTTTAGCGACTCTAAACAAGAATTAATCACTTTGGCAATTATCCAAATAATTGGAGCAGAGTTTTGGCGATCATTTTCTCGCATAAAATTGATAGCCATAAGAGCTTTTTTAAAATCTCTATTAATTAATAAATCTTCCAGTTCAAATGCGCTGATCCCAGACCCAAATATAATATGATCTGTGCTTGCTTCATTAGCATCATCTTGACTTAGGAATAAAAGCTTTAGTAAGGCAACTTCATTTTTCTGACCTAAGAGATTTGCCTCATTATTTTGAAAAATTGAGCCTCCAAAGATTGGAAGCAAATCCTTAGGCAAAAAGCTTAGCTGCCTTTTCAGCCACATTTTTTCTTCTATTACTTTTAATTTACTGCAATTAATAATGACACCATTAGAATCAAAATTTTTAATCCAAGCCCCGCTTGTTGGTGTTTTCTCAATACTAGACTCTATAATCAATGCAATGTTTGGAGATTTGAAGATATTATTGTCTTCAAGAAGAGATTTTATTTTTTCAGGAAATTTTCCTGAAGTATGTTTGATGTGAAGAATAATATTTTCTTGGAACAAAGAGCCTCCAATATTTCTTGAAACAATTTCCTGCAATCTATCCAATTCATCTTGCGCTACTGACACCTTTTCATTAAATCCATTGTTCTCTAGATTATTTAAGATGCTATCAACAGCATCTTGTTTGAGAATAAACTCTCTCCCTGTTAGCAGAAAGTACTTATGATCCTTGGGATCAGTGAAGTTAAGAAAATTAACTTTCAAGTAACCAATACTCCTTGAAGAGTTCTTCAAGCAACAATAATTCTAGCTCTTCTTTAATTTTTCTTTGTGCCATCATTTCAGCCTGTGGATTATTTTCATTTACTGGAATCCATCCTGAGATTTTCAGATTTCCACTTTTTGTGGACGCCATTTTAGTGAAGCGGTATTCAAGCTGACCAATAATCTCAATTTGTTTTGCCCTTGCAGAAGTGCCACCATAAAAATTTTTCTTTTTAAATTGAAGATTTGATATTTTTAGGCTGTAATTATTATTGGAAGAATCTTGAGCAAAATATTTTATTGACTTTTGTTTAAATGAATCCTTAACGCTCAACCCAAATTCAATTTTATTTAGATATATGCGTCGCTCTTCAACCCAGTCAAATTGACAGCTTGAAAGTACAAAGAAAGATATGAGTATTATGAAATACTTATTGGATTTATTTTGCTCCATCAAAAAAATCTTCAAAGCCAGATGGGTCATGTCTTCCAACGACTAAGTTCTCTAGCATTCCAATACCCTCTTCTGAACCTAATGTTGCCTTAGCAATTTGATGTGTATGAAAAAACGTATAATCTCCTGGATCAATAGCAGACAAATCCCAAACCTCATAGCCTGTTTCACTTTCACCTCTCCAAACACCATGCTTCCATTCATCATGCTGGTATCCAATGCCTTTGCAAAAGAATATTGGACCAATTGTTTCAAGCTCTAAATCAAACTTTTCTTTGTTTTTTAGCATACCTGATATATTTGCTCCGGTTGCCCAACGTGTACCTTTTTGCCATTTAACAGAATGATGAAGAGAGTGGATAGTTTCAACTTCAATTTCAGATGGGGCAGAGGACATATCTTTGTATAAAGGTAATTTATGCCCGGAAATTTGTGTTGTATTACCATCCCTATCTTCAAATGTTCCAAATTGTGTGCAGAATCCATCAAAGTGGATAGGAGCCCAGCACCAATAAACACCAGGTTCTTGGTTTAGCATTCCAGGTGCGCCACCCTCTGGCTCTCCCACTGGTCTGACACCCCACGATCTATCTCTAATTCCATATATAGCCTGAGGATTGAGTGTTCCAGCTTCGGTTGTTATTTCGCCTGTCCATTTACCAAGTTGGGTGAATCTAATAGTATTCATAATCGTTCTAGTGCCCTCCATCATTAGGGATCGAGGTTCTTGGTGAGCAACAGAATTAGCTGAGAATTTAAGATTGCAATTTAATTTATTGTCAGGATCTTTTAATGAGAATGTAAGTTCGTTCATGGGCTCATCAATGGTTAGACTCATAGGGCCGATATTGATTGGAACTCTATTTTTATTTAGGCGCTGAGTAGCGTGAAATGAATACTGCTTGCCTTTGTAAGAAATGCTGAAATGAGCATCCATCACATGCCTATTTGGATAGAGTGCTATACCTATTTCGAAAATATACTCATTTTCAGGATCCATGCCATTAAAAAAATATCTATCATAGAAATTTCTGTCCGTAGGCCCTGGAACAGTAATGGGCTCTATAGCTTGATGAATTGGATAGTCGTCAAAAGGAGTTATGTAGTTCATTTAAATCACGAAATTAATTAGTTTTTCTTTTATATAGATTACCTTTTTTATGGACTGGTTAGCTAGAATTTTTTTAACATTTTCATTTTCTTTTGCTAGCACCTCTAAATCAGCTTGCTCTTTATCAACAGAAACATTTTCTTTGCCTCGTACTTTTCCATTCACCTGAATAATAAGTTGAAAATCTTTAAATTGAAGAAACTCTTCATTGTAGATTGGCCAAGAATTTTCAAAATCATTATCATCAGATTCTGAGTACTCTTTCCATAAATATAGACTAATATGGGGGGTAATTGGCGATAACATCTTCAATGTAAATTGAATCACCTCATCTAAACAGAATCTTTGAGCTATGGTTGCATCATTAGATTTAAATGATTCTGGAACCGCATTTAATAACTCCATTATTGATGCTATTGCTGTATTAAATGAATTGCGTTCAGCATAGTCATGAGTAACTTTTTTTAGAGTTTTATGACTTTTTTGACGCAGTTCAAGCTCATGTTTTGTAAATTCGTCTGGTTGCTTTTCGGTAAATCTTTTTCTTTCTGAACAAAGATTCCATACACGCTTGAGGAATCTGTATGAGCCCTCAATTGCTGTATCTGACCATTCCAGGGATTGCTCAGGCGGAGAAGTAAACATCATATAAAGTCTAATTGTGTCAGCTCCATATTGGTCAATAAACTGTTGTGGGTCTACAGTATTACCTTTAGACTTCGACATTTTGTAACCATCTTTTAGAACCATGCCCTGTGTAAGAAGTTTCTTAAAAGGCTCATCGCCATCAACCAGACCCATATCTCTCATAGCCTTATGGAAGAATCTTGAGTAAAGAAGATGCAATATTGCGTGCTCAATCCCTCCAACATATAGATCAACAGGAAGCCAATGCTTTGAACTCTCATCCAATGCTTTGTCATTATTATCAGCCGCTGTAAATCTTGCGTAATACCATGAAGAATCTACAAATGTATCAAAAGTATCTACTTCGCGAGTCTTTCCTGAACCCAAATCAAAGAAAGCTTTATTTTGACTTAACGGTTTAGGAGATTCTCCATCTGCAATTTTAGGTAGCTTGACTGGAAGATCTTCGTTCTCTAAAAAAATAGGCTCGCCATCTTGGTAGATAACTGGGATTGGGCAACCCCAAAATCTTTGCCTACTTACGCCCCAGTCCCTTAGTCTAAAATTTTCTATACTTTTACCAATGGTATTTTTTTCTAAGTAGTCATTAATACTCTTAATTGCCTCGTCTGATTCCTGCCCGGTAAAATTATCAGAATTAATAAGAACTCCTTTCTTTGGGGATGGCAATTCGTCGCATTCAATAACTTTTTTAATTTCAATATTATATTTTTGAGCAAATTCATAATCTCTTTCATCATGAGCAGGAACACCCATCACTACTCCAGTTCCGTAGTCCATTAGAACGTAGTTTGCAATCCATACATCAAGGTCGGTGTCTAAGAAAGGGTGCTTAACCTTCAAATTTGTTTTTAGTCCCAACTTATCTGCCTTAGCCATGTCAGCTTCTGCCATTTTTGTTGCGTTACATTTTTTTATGAATTCATTGATTTCTGGATTATCACTTGCAAGACCTTGGGCTAGAGGATGATTCGGAGAAATAGCTATGTAGGTTACGCCATAAATAGTATCTATTCTTGTGGTAAAGGCAGTTAACTCTTGTGCACCATGCAAAGAAAATTTTATTTCTGAACCAAATGACTTACCAATCCAGTTTTTTTGCATAGATTTTACATTTTCTGGCCAATCTAAATTTTCAATTGATGAAAGCAATTCATCAGCATAATCAGTAATCTTTAAAAACCATTGGTCAATTTCTTTGAGCTCAACAGTTGCTCCAGATCTCCATCCTTTACCATCAATAACTTGTTCATTTGCTAAAACTGTTTCATCAACAGGATCCCAATTAACTAGGGATTTTTTTCTATATACAAGACCTTGTTTATGAAGCAAGGTAAAAATCTCTTGCTCCCATCGAAAATAGCCAGGATCGCAAGTTTTTAGTTCTTTCGACCAATCATAGCTAAAGCCTAATCTTTCTAATTGTGACTTCATATTTGCAATATTTTGTTCAGTCCAACTTTGAGGGTCAACTTTATTTTTTATAGCTGCATTCTCTGCTGGAAGGCCGAACGCATCCCATCCCATGGGCTGAAACACATTAAAGCCTTGCATTCTCTTAAATCTAGAAATAACGTCTCCAATCGTATAATTGCGAACATGGCCCATATGCAATTTTCCTGAAGGGTAAGGGAACATTGAAAGGCAATAAAATTTTTCTTTTGTTTCAGAGGGTGAAGCTTTGTATGAATTATTTTGCTTCCATGATTCCTGAATGAGGTTTTCTATTTCAGCAGGATTATATTCTTTGACACTCATTTTTCTAAAAAAGATCCTTCAAGATAGTTGATATTATGTTCATTCTTGCAAAATGTTTTATCTTCCAAAAGTTTTTGATGCAAAGAATGATTTGTGCTGATACCTTCTACAAAAAACTCATCTAATGCACTTAGCATTCTTTTAATGCAAGACTCTCTTGTATTAGCGGTTGTAATAATTTTTGCGAGCAGGGAGTCGTAGTGTGGTGGCACAACATATCCTGAGTAGATATGCGAATCAAACCTCACCCCAAATCCACCAGGAGGGTGCATTTTATTGATAACCCCAGGCGAGGGAACAAAAGTCTCTGGGTCTTCTGCATTTATCCTGCACTCCATTGCATGACCACGAAAAATAATTTCTTGTTGATCAAGCGTAAGCTCCATCCCTAAAGCAATTTTTAATTGCGCTTTAACAATATCAAAGCCCGTAATCATTTCAGAAACAGGGTGCTCAACTTGGATTCTAGTGTTCATCTCAATGAAATAAAATGCACCATTTTCATACAGAAACTCAAGTGTACCTACTCCAGAATACTGAATATTTCTACATAGTGTTAAGCAAGCTTGTAGTGTTGTTTCTAAAGATTCTTGACAGATATCAAGAGCTGGAGCCTCTTCTATAATTTTTTGATGCCTTCTTTGCATGCTGCAATCTCTTGTTCCAAGATGAATAGCACTTCCCTTTCCATCTGCAACAATTTGAACCTCTATGTGACGAGGATTTTGAATAAATTTTTCAAAATATATGGTGTCATTTCCAAAAGCATTTTTTGCCTCTTGTTTGGTGAGCTGTAGGGATGAGATCAATTCTGATTCTTCTTGGACAACTCTCATTCCTCTTCCGCCACCTCCTGCAGATGCTTTAATCATAAGAGGGTAACTAACTTCTGCAGCTATTTTTTTTATAGCCTCATCAGTTTCAGGCATATCTCCTTTATAGCCCGGTACAATTGGAATATTCGAGTCTTCAGCCAAACCTTTTGCGGTAATTTTATCTCCCATTTTGCGAATAACATCTGAAGAGGGGCCAATGAATACAAATCCGCTAGCTTCACATCTTTCAGCAAAATCTGCGTCTTCTGCAAGAAAACCATAGCCAGGATATATCGCATCAGATCTTGTAAGCTCGGCAGCCGAAAGTATCGAGGGAATATTTAAATAACTTTCCAAAGGGCTCGCTGGCCCAACGCACACAGTTTCATCAGCCAATCTCAAGTGTTTGAGTTCTTTGTCTCCAGAAGAGTATATTGCTACTGTTTTAAGATCTAGTTCTTTGCATGCCCTGAGAGCTCGCAGAGCAATCTCCCCTCGATTGGCAATTAGAATTTTTTTTGACATTAATCTATGACAATTAGAGATTGATCAAATTCCACCGGCTCGCCATCTTCAACATTAATGGAAGAAACTTTGCCTGTAAATTCTGATTTAATTTCATTCATCATCTTCATTGCCTCAACAATACAAACTACATCGCCTGCATTAACGTGGCTGCCAATTTCAACAAAAGGAGGTTTGTCTGGCGCTGGTTTTCTATAAAAAGTTCCTACTATGGGAGATTTGATTAGAGAGCCTGATTCATTTGCTAAGACTTCATTATTTTCTACAGGAGTTTCAATTGAGTGATGAGAGATTGGAGTAGTTTTAACTTCGAATGATTGATTGCTTCCTCGTACAATTCTTACTGACTCCTCTCCTTCTTGAACTTCAATTTCAGTTAAGTCTGATTCTTGCAGCATTTCTATTAATTTTTTAATTTTTCTAATATCCATTATTTTTTATCCTTATAGTTGTCAATAATATGTCTTAGAGCCAGGTCATATCCTTGAGTTCCAAGCCCGCAAATAACACCATTCGCCACATCAGAAAAGTAGGATTTGTGCCTAAATTCTTCTCTTGCAAAGATATTGGATATATGAACTTCATAAAATGGAACCCCAATACCAAGAAGGGAATCTCTTATTGCAATACTGGTATGGGTAAGGGCTCCAGGGTTAATTATTATGAAATCTACTTCATTCATGGAGTTTTGAAGCTTTGTAACAATCTCATGCTCAGCATTGCTCTGATAGGCTTCAAAATCAATGCTATGAGAACTTGCCCTTTCTTCTAAACCCTTATTAATTTCTTCCATTGTTACTGAGCCATAAACTTCAGGCTCTCGTACACCAAGTAAATTTAAATTAGGACCATGTATTACTAATATTTTCATTTTTTTAGATTTTATAATGTTTTTCCTAGAAGTTATACGATTTTATAAACTTTTTATAGTTTTTGGGTAACAATACTTCCCTTCTGCACAACCTTGATAAATTACCTTTATACCCTTAAAACTGCCTAGATTAACATCTGATAGCTCAGCATCAACCTTTAAAGCACCTTTTAAAATAACTGACTCACCAAAAAAATCATCAGAGATTTTTAATTCATTTTTTAATAAGTAATTATGCTCAAGAGAATCATCACCTGCTGTAATTAAAATTGATTTTTTATATAGGTAATATCCAGGTTTGATGTCCCAAGAAATTAGAATTTTGTTTTTTTCAAATAATGTATTTACAACAAAGGCCTCATCAACATTTAATATATCTTTTTGTTCAAACTGAGTTTTACTAAATATAAATCCGGATAGAAAAACAAACGAGTATAATAAGATCCTTATTTTCATTGAAGCATTATAAAAGAAACCATGGCTATTAAATTATTTTTAAAAATTTTCTTTTTGCTTCCTGTATGGTTGCTGCGGTGTATAACCTTTCAAAAAAGAACCATCATCAATAATCAAATTCTTGATTTTCAAGCTCAGATTTTTTTAGGACTACAGTCATTGCAGGTTGATGGATTGGATGATCCAAGCTCCTTTGATTCTGCTCAGGAAATAAGAGAATTTATGATCGAGGGTCTCCCGCTTAGCTCCAAACCAATCATGCCTATCAAAGCAAAAGATCACTTATTACAAACTGATTTTGGCCAACTTAAGATTAGAGAGTATTGCCCAGAGAATAATGCAATCAGCTCACCGATTTTATATTTTCATGGAGGAGGCTATGTATTAGGCGGTATAGAAAGTCATGATGATGCCTTACAGTTTTTTTCTGCAGAAATGGGAGCAAATATATTCTCGCTTGATTACAGATTGGCGCCTGAAAATAAATTCCCTTCCTCATTACAAGATGCGAACCTTGCGCTTGAATGGCTTGGAAAAGAATTGAATATCCCGATAAGTGAAATTAGTCTCTGCGGTGACAGTGCTGGAGGCCACCTTTGCGCATCCCTCTCAACTTATAGAGCTATTAATAAATTGGAGTTGCCTTTATCGCAATGCCTTATATATCCAATGACAGACCCATTATGTAACTCCAAATCTCAAGTTGACTTTGATAGTGGATTTTTTTTAAGTCAAAAAGCAATGATCTGGTTTTGGCAGCAATTAATGGATTCAAGCGATAATCTTAATAACCCAGTATTTAATTTAACCATTGATCCACAAGCCCAACTTCCAAAAACTTTAATAATTACAGCGGGTTTTGATCCGTTAAGTGATGAGGGAGAGGCATATGCAAGGCTGCTTGATAATATGGGAAATGAAGTACAGCAAATTCATTATCCACATCTTATTCATGGTTTTGTTAATATGACCGCTTTAAAAGCTGCAAAAGATGCAACAAAAGACTTACTTAAAACTTATAAAAACTTTTTAAAATAATGGAACCATTACTTCAAATTTCTAATTTATCTGTTAGTTTCCAAGTTAGAAAAGATAAATTTCTTGCTGTAAAGAATTTAAACTTATCGATTAATGAAAATCAGATTGTTGGTCTAGTTGGTGAGTCTGGATCAGGCAAATCGGTTACAGCAATGTCAATCATGCGCTTACTACCAGAACCCAAGGCCTCATATAGTGATAAATCCTCGATTTTATTTGATGGGGAGGAAATCCTTAGCGCTAATAAAACTTCACTAAGAAAGATTAGGGGGAATAAAATTTCCATGATTTTTCAAGAGCCAATGACCTCATTAAATCCATATCATAGAGTTGGCGATCAAATTGTTGAATCTATACTATTGCACAAAGCGCAAGCTAAATCGGAGGCAGTATTAGAGGCAAAAAATCTGATGAATCTAGTTGAGATTCCTGAGGTTGATAGACGATTCTCTTCCTATCCTCACGAGCTTTCTGGTGGTCAGCGACAAAGAATTATGATCGCAATGGCTCTAGCCAATAAACCCAAATTATTAATTGCTGATGAACCAACCACAGCCCTTGATGTAACTATCCAAGCTCAAATTCTTGATTTAATGACAAAGCTTAAGGATGAAGTGGGAATGTCTATATTATTTATAACTCATGACTTAGGGCTGATTGAAAAATTCTCAGACACTATCACGGTTATGCAAGAGGGAACTGTAGTGGAGCAGGGCGATACAAAATCAGTATTTTTAAATCCACAACATGCATATACAAAAAAACTCATTAATTCTGAGCCATCAAGCAAGCAAGACCCCCTAAAAGAAGAACCTCCCTTAATTACAGTTCAGGATTTAAATATTTTTTATCCCTTGCCAAATAAAACATTTTTTAAAAAAGACTTTTTTCATGCTGTGAAAGATGTAAATTTTTCTATCCCACAAAAATCAACAATAGGCCTGGTAGGAGAGTCAGGCTCTGGGAAGTCCACTCTAGGCAAAGCCCTAGCTGGACTAATTAATTACCAAGGCTCAGTTCTTTACGATGGCGTGAATATTAATCAATTAAATTCAAAGGAATCAAAGTCAATTAAGAAAGATATTCAGATTGTTTTTCAAGATCCATATGGCTCTCTATCACCACGAATGACTGTAGGGGAAATAGTTGGAGAAGGGTTAGATGTTCATTTTGATCTCACTAAAAAACAAAAAGATGAACGCATTGCAAATTGTTTAAAGGCTGTAGAGATTAATCCAGATGATAGATTTAAATATCCACATGAGTTTTCTGGTGGACAAAGGCAGCGAGTTGCGATTGCAAGATCGCTGATTTTAAATCCTTCATTTATGGTTTTAGATGAGCCCACATCAGCCTTGGACAGATCTATTCAAATTCAAGTTATTGAATTATTAAAAAATATTCAAGCAGAGTATGAACTGACATATTTATTTATTAGTCATGATCTCAAGGTAGTTAGATCAATGTCAGATTATATATTTGTCATGCAAAATGGATACATAGTTGAATCAGGGCCTGCTAAACAAGTTTTCTCAAACCCAGAAGAAGACTATACTGATAAACTCCTCAATGCCGCATTACGTTATTCATCTGTTTAATTATGTCCAATAGAAAATTTTCAAAGAATTTAGTAGATGGCCCTCATCAGGCTGCTTCACGTTCTATGCTAAGAGGTGTTGGGTTTGAAACTGCTGATTTTTCAAAGTCATTGGTTGGTATTGCATCTACCTGGTCAAAAGTCACTCCATGCAATATGCACATCAATGAATTGGCAAATCTTGTAGAAGAGTCTATTAATGCTTCTGACTGCAAGGGAGTTCTTTTTAATACCATTACAGTTTCTGACGGTATATCCATGGGAACCCAAGGAATGAAATATTCATTAGTCTCAAGAGAAGTAATAGCAGATTCTATTGAGACTGTTGTAGGTTGCTTGGGCTACGATGGAGTGGTTGCAATTGGTGGATGTGACAAGAATATGCCAGGAGCCTTAATAGGACTGGCAAGATTAAATAGACCTTCAATATTTATTTATGGTGGCTCTATTCAACCCAGCTCTTTAAATACTGATTATGTAACTGTTTGTGAAAAAGTCGGTGAATATGCAAAAGGCAGTATTAGTGAAGAAGAGTTGATAGCAGTTGAGAAAATTTCAGTTAAGGGTCCTGGATCCTGTGGTGGCATGTATACCGCTAACACTATGGCATCGAGTATTGAAGCTCTCGGTATGAGTTTACCAGGAAGCAGCAGTCAAGACGCAGTCTCTAATGAAAAAAAACAAGATTGTCAGAATGCTGGAACTGCCATTAAAAAATTACTTGACCTTGATATCAAGCCAAGCGACATCATGACAAAAAAGGCTTTTGAGAATTCAATAGCAGTTGTGATTGCATTGGGGGGATCGACAAATGCTGTACTGCATCTACTTGCTATGGCTCACTCTATTGGTGTGGATCTTGATCTAGATGATTTTACCCGCATTGGAAAAGTTACTCCTGTTTTGGCTGACATTAAGCCTTTTGGAGTGCACTTTATGTCCGAACTTAATGCAATTGGTGGAATCGCTCCTATGATGAAGCTGATGCTTGAAAAAGGATTGCTTCATGGGGATTGTCTAACTGTTACTGGGCAAACTTTAGAAGAAAATCTTGAAGAAGTTATGCCGTATCCTGATGGTCAAAAAATTATCTTACCAATATCCAAACCAGTTAAAGATTCTAGCCATTTAAGAGTACTATATGGAAACTTAGCTCCAGAAGGAGCGGTAGCAAAAATTACAGGTAAAGAAGGTACTGTCTTCACAGGCAATGCAAAGGTGTTTAATTCTGAAGAAGAGGGTATGGCAGCGATCCTTGAGGAAAAAATTACAGAGGGTGATGTTGTTGTAATAAGATTTGAGGGCCCGCAAGGCGGTCCTGGAATGAGAGAAATGCTCAAACCCACTTCTGCAATTATGGGACAAGGGTTAGGAGATAAAGTTGCTTTCATAACTGATGGGAGGTTCTCTGGTGGGACGCATGGTTTTGTGGTCGGGCATATTAGTCCTGAAGCAGAGATGGGGGGCCCTATTGCTTTTATTCAAGATGGAGATGAAATCACAATTGATGCCAATACAGATATTTTATCCCTTAATATTTCTGACGATGAGATGATAAAAAGATCGCAAACCTGGAAAAATCCAAATCCGTCCCCAAAAAAAGGTGTGTTGGCAAAATACAAAAAAACAGTTCAGTCAGCATCAAAAGGCGCTATCACTGATTAATTTATATGATTAAAAGAACCTACCCTCAATCAAGGCTACGAAGAACACGTGCCAAAGGCTATTTAAGAGATCTTGTTGCTGAAAATCATTTAAGTACCAATGATTTGATTCAACCAATTTTCATTGCAGATCAACAAGAGATGAAAATAGATATACCCTCTATGCCGGGAATATATAGGCACAATTTAGAATCACTGTATGCTGAAACAGAAGAATTAATCAAACAAGGTATAAAATCAGTTGCCATTTTTCCTGCAATTGATTCAGATAAAAAAGATGCACAAGGCTCACATGCTTTTGATGATAAAAATATAGTTTGTTCAGCATTAAGAGGTTTAGCAGAAAGATTTCCTGAGGTTATTAAGATTGCTGATGTTGCGCTTGATCCCTATACAGATCATGGGCATGACGGGGTATTATCAGATAGCAGAGTGGATAATGATCAAACGCTTAAGTTACTTCAAGAACAAGCGCTACTTTTAGCTCAATCTGGTGCGGATGTGCTTGCTCCATCAGACATGATGGATGGACGTGTGAAGGTGATTAGAAATATTTTAGAGTCTAACGGGCTCGTGGATACAATAATATTATCTTACACAGCTAAATACGCCTCTAGTTTTTATGGACCATTTAGGGAGGCTGTGGGATCTGCTGCAAATCTTGGTAAGGCTTCAAAGAAAACATATCAGATGAATTTTGCAAACCTTGATGAGGCTCTCCATGAAACAGCAATGGATATACAAGAGGGAGCAGATATTGTTATGGTTAAACCCGGTACAGCATACCTTGATGTTGTTCATGCAATTAAATCTAAGTTTCAAATACCAACATTTGTATATCAAGTGAGTGGTGAATATTCAATGCTGAAGTTAAGTATTGAGAAGGGGTGGCTTGATAAAGATGTTATGTTAGAATCTTTATTGTGTTGCAAAAGAGCTGGCGCTGATGCCATATTAACCTACGCAGCAAAGCAAATAGCATCGGAGTTAAATTCATGAGTGACAATGTCAAAGAAATAACATCTGCAAATTTTAATCAGGAAGTTCTAGAATCAGATTTGCCTGTTCTAATTGATTTTTGGGCAGAATGGTGTGGACCATGTAAACAACTTGCGCCTACAGTCGAAGAAGTTGCCGATGCAATGGTTGGTTCAGTCAAGGTTTGCAAAATGGATGTAGATTCCAATCAGGATTTAGCAGTTCAATATGGGGTCAGATCAATCCCAACCCTTTTAATCTTTAAAAACGGTGAAGTAGCCTCAAGTCAAATAGGCGCTATCAGTAAGCAACAATTGGAGGATTTTATAGCAGCAGAAGTATAAAAACTTTGCATCTTACGGGAAAAGGAATTATCATTTTCTCCATCTTAGCTTTATAGCTACCTATCAAATCACAATCTTTTACTCCTAAACAACCAGAGAACAATTTATGAATTTAACTGAAATGAAAGCCAAACCAATTAATGAATTGGTCGATATAGCAGCAAGTCTTGGAATTGAAGATGTTGGGAGGCTTAAAAAACAAGAAATCATCTTCCGCATATTTAAACAACAAGCTAAAGAAGGGGTAGACATTTATGGTGGAGGTGTCTTAGAAATTTTAAATGATGGATTTGGTTTCCTAAGATCTCCTGAAGGGTCTTATTGTTCAGGTCCAGATGATATTTATGTATCCCCAAGCCAAGTTAGAAAATTTAGCCTCAGAAAAGGTGATGAAATTCATGGAAAAATTAGACCCCCAAAAGATAGTGAAAGATATTTTGCTTTGGTCTACGTTGACACAATAAATAAAGAAGCCCCTGAAAAAACGAAAAAGAAAATTCTTTTTGAAAATCTAACACCACTTTTTCCAACCTCTCGTCTAACACTTGAGCAAGGTAGCGGATCAGCAGAAGACCTTTCTTCAAGAATTATTGATCTTGCATCGCCTATTGGTAAGGGGCAACGTGGCTTAATTGTTTCACCACCAAAAGCAGGTAAAACACTCATGCTTCAAAGCATCGCTCACTCAATTACCAAAAATAATCCTGAAGTTGAATTAATAGTATTGCTGATTGATGAGCGACCAGAAGAAGTTACAGACATGTCCAGAACAGTTAGAGGCGAGGTTGTTGCAAGTACATTTGATGAACCCCCAACAAGGCATGTACAAGTTGCAGATATGGTGATTGAAAAAGCTAAAAGACTCGTCGAGCATAAGAAAGATGTTGTTATTTTATTAGATTCTATTACTAGACTGGGTAGAGCATATAATTCTGTCCAGCCTGCCTCAGGCAAGATCCTTTCTGGTGGTGTTGATTCAAATGCGCTTGAGAGACCAAAAAGATTTTTCGGAGCTGCAAGAAATTTAGAGGAGGGGGGAAGTCTTACTATTATTGCAACCGCTCTAGTTGAAACAGGCTCGAAAATGGATGAAGTCATTTATGAGGAGTTTAAGGGAACTGGAAACATGGAGATTCATTTAGAAAGAAAGATTGCTGAAAAGAGAATATATCCTGCTATTAACATTAGACGCTCAGGAACCAGAAGGGAAGATCTTCTTACTAGTCCTGAAGAATTGCAGAGAATGTTTATTCTTAGAAAGATTCTAGATGACATGGAAGACTCTCAAGCAATTGAATTCTTGATTGAAAGACTGAAATCCTCCAAAACAAATGATGAGTTCTTCAGCGCCATGAAAAGTGGCAATGGGAATGGAAAGAAGAAATAGTTTAGTTCAAGCTTCTGCTAAAGCTGCTTCAATCATCTCCTTATCATGAGGAGATTCTGATAAGACGCTATTTTTAAAACCGTACTCTTTCGCAAATCCTTTTATTCTCTGAGATGCAACAATCAAAACCACTTTTTGCTTTTGATTAACTGACAATTCTTTCATCAATACCTTCAAACTCTGATGAGTGTAGATCAAGATTACTAATTTATCTTTGTCTCTAATTTGTGAAACATCAATATTTGTTTCGTCATTAGATGCATAACAAGGAAATGTATCTATATCTGCATCGGTCAAAGTTATAATGCGAGGATTTATCTCTCCACAAAAGACCAAACATTTTTTGTAACCCATTTCTTTAATTACATTTGCTATACCAACCGAATTAAATGTTGGTGGAATTGATGAGCTAAGATTAAATTTTTTAAGTGTTTTTTGAGTTGCCATCCCAATTGCAAGAATAGGTATATTTTTATTAGCAAGCAAAGCCTCTTGATAAAATTTAGCGCCACAGGTCGCCGCTGATTGGCTAGTAAATATAACAGCATCATAATCTTTAATATTATCGATATGTTTCAAGACTTCAGCTGGAGGCTTAGTTTTGACAATCTTGGTGAGTGGTATGTGAATAAAATTTTGCTTGGATTTTTCCAGCAAAGAATTTGTATTTTGACTCAGATCTCCCGGCCTAGTATTTACAATCATTTATTGTTGAATAATTTCTTTTGCACCATTGCGAATTAATGTCTCAATAAAACCTTTCAAAGCATCAGTTTTATTTTCTAGATTGAATCTGATTGCCTCATTATAAACTTCAGTCCCATCTTGATTTGAGACTCTTACTTTAAGCTCGGTATCCTTGCTACCGATTTTACATAGAGCAGAGATTGGTGATAAACAATTGCCTTCTAAGGAAGCAACAACTTTTCTTTCAATTTTTGTAGCTTGATAAGTAGGTTGATCATTGATCGATTTTAACAAATTTCGAATATCAGATTCCAATTCCATTGAATTAACTTCTATGCCAATTGCCCCTTGAGCTGCTGCTGGTAACATTTGATTTTCTGAAAATGTATACATGTTCGGATATACGATTTCTAACCTATTTAATGCAGCTTTAGCTACAATCAAACCATCAAGGTTTTCAGCTTCTATTTTGTTAATCCTAGTTTGAATATTTCCTCTTATCGGCACTATGTTTAATTTAGGGTTGATGGCAAGTAACTGAGATTTTCTTCTGGGTCCAGATGTTGCAATTTTAAGATTTTTTGACAAGTCATTGATGGTTAAGCCTTCGCTTAAAAGAAGAGCATCTCCATAATCCTCTCTTGGCAAAGTTGCCACAATGCTAAATTGAGAATCTATCAATGCAGGCACATCCTTTAAACTGTGAACAGCTATGTCAGCCACCCCGTTTGCTAGAGCGGTCTCTAACTTAGATACAAACAACCCTTTGCCACCAATAGTATGCAAAGGCGCATCTGTAAGATCACCTTCTGATTCCATTTCAATAATCTCACAAATACACTCAGGATTGGATAGTTGAATCCGCTCTATGACTTCATTGGTTTGAAGCATTGCAAGTGGAGAGCGTCTAGTTGCTATTCTAATCTTCATTGTAAAATCGTGAGCCTCACATCTCCAATGGTTTTATCTTTAAGAATATCCTGAGATTTACTTAATTCGAGCTCAGTATGCTTATTGGTTTCAAGAAAGACTTTACCACCTTCATTTAAAACATTACTTTGAAAGATTGTTCTAATTAAAATTTTATAGTCAATCTGATCAAATGGAGGATCTACAAAAATAATATCGAACTTTTGCTTATTTGTTTTCAGCCACTTGAAAGCATCACTGCACGCAGCTTGAATTTTATTCTCATAACCGAGATGACTAATATTTTTGACGATGTTTTTATACAAACTTTTTTCTTTCTCTACAAATGTGACATGTTGTGCGCCTCTTGATAAAGCTTCTAAACCTAAACCACCTGTGCCAGCGAATAAATCGAGACAAGATTTATTTGCTAATTCAAATTGAAGCCAACTAAATAAAGTTTCTTTTGCTCGATCGGAAGTTGGCCTTAAGGCGGGCGAAGCTTTAAAAACTATTCGATAGCTCTTGTGTCTACCTCCAATTATTCTTATGCTTGACGTGTTCAATTTTTAAAATTTTTACAGAGTATAAATTATAACGTCTATGTCTAAAGAACAATTTATAATTGCGATGAGATTTTTAGCTTCTTCTGTTAGCGTCATCTCAACAAAAGATCAATCTGGCAATTTATATGCTATGACAGCATCATCTGTAACCTCTTTAACGATTGATCCGCCATCTGTTTTAGTTTGTGTGAACAACGAAGCTAGTATTCATGATGTTCTGATTCCTGGAGCTGACTTATGCATCAATATTCTTCAAAAAAATCAGCAAGAGATCTCTAATTTATGTAGCTCAAAGCAACTTGAGTCTCAAAGATTTGAAAATGATTTTTGGAATTCCAGTCACACTCCTTTCATCCAAAATGCTCAATCAAATATTTTTTGCAAAGTTGATGAAACGATTGCTTATCATACTCATAAAATTGTTATTGCAAGTGTTGAAAGCTCCCAAAGTGCAGATACATTTAACACCTTGATGTATGCAGACGGAGGATACCTAGATTAGATGAGATATTTATTTATTTTTTTACTTTCATTCTCATTGCATGCAATAGAATTATCACCTGGCACTGATAATGCTTCTGTGTATTTTATTTCTCCAAATGATGGAGAATCTATTTCGGGGAAAATTAAAGTTCGATTTGGTTTAGAGAACTTTGGTGTTGCTCCTGCTGGAACTCAAGTCATGCATACAGGCCATCACCATTTAATTATCGACACTGATCTGCCTCCACTTAACCTTCCAATACCAGCTGATAAAAATCATGTTCATTTTGGGAAGGGACAAACAGAAGTAGAAATCGAGTTAAGCCCTGGAACTCACACCCTTCAATTGCTATTGGGTGATTTTCGTCACATTCCTCATAATCCAGCTATTTTTTCAAAAAAAATTACTGTCAAAGTTAATTAGATATCCAAGGATTCATCTAGGAACGATCGAAAGTCATCTTTTACAACTGACATAGCTAAACCTGCATTGGTATCAAACTCTGATTCTATCCTCATGTCCAGTAATCCAACAAGGCCATGCATCATTGCCCAAAATTTTATGCATTTTTTTCCAAGCGACTTCTCAGATATTCCTGGAAATAGCTCTTTTAGGATTTGGACTAACTCTTCAAATGCACCTGTGGCTGCATCTAATAACTCTGGAAATTCAACTTTGTCAATTACAGGACTGTGCATTAGATCATAGGTTTTTCTTTTTTCGAGTCCAAATTCAAGATAGGCAAGACCCATTTCAAGAAATCTATCTTTTGCAGTTGCTTTATTCGCTTTGTTGGTCACCGCCCTTAATCTTTCAGTTAACTCTTCAAAACCCCTCTTGGATACCTCTGCAAGAAGACATTCTTTTGTTTTAAAATGTCTGTAAGGAGCTGTTTGAGAAACACTTGCTTCTTTTGCAATTGATCTTAAACTCATATGGTCATGACCACTGCTCTCGCATATTTTGCAAGCACTTGAAATTAATTCTTCTTTTAAATTGCCGTGATGATATTTCATAATCAAAATAATGTTGACAGTGAATACATTAAATATATACTATGTTTACGCTGTTAACATTAATAGCATAGCACACTAAATTTTATGAATAAATTATTCAAACTATCGTTTTTTTTATTTTTAGGTTTTGATCTTTCCTCGAATACGTCTCTAGAAATCACTACGATTGAGATTCAAGATTCTTACAATACAACTCAAAGATTTCCCGGAAAGATACTTCCATTAAATTACTCAAAGCTGGCTTTTGAAGTTCCTGGTAAAATTTCAGAGGTAAAAATTGATATCGGCGATGCTGTTAAAAGGAATGATGTATTAGCAACTTTGGATCCAGCTGAAATGCAGGCAAACTTAAATCAAGCTCAGGCAAGATTCGATTTAGCAAATCAAGCCTTAAATAGGTTTAAAGATTTAAAGTCAAAAGGGTTTATCTCTAATCAGGAATTAGATCGAGCTAATTCAGAGTTTCTTATTGCTAAGGCACAAGTAGACTTATACTCAGTTAAATTAGAGCAAACCTTTATCCGCGCTCCATTCGATGGATATATTCAAAACAGGTTTCTAGATTCCGGCACAGTCATTAGCCCAGGAGTGCCAATTTTAGAAATTATTGATTCAACCGTTGTAGAAGCTCATGTTTCAGTTCCTAGCTACATTATCGAGAGCTTAGTCGAGGGAAATTCTTATAATTTTTTTCTTGATAATAGAATTTTGCCTGCAACACTTAAGCGGTTTACAAAAATGAGTAACCAAGGGTCAGATAATAGACTATGCATATTTGAATTTGAGACTTTTATTAGCCCAGGATCAATTTCTTACCTTCAGCTTCAACAAGTAAAATCAGCAACTGGAGCTTGGGTTCCCTTGAAATCTCTTTCTCAAGGGACACAAGGTTTATGGAATTTATATACAGTCTCCAAAGATAGCAATAGCCAATTCAAGGTTGCCAAAGAAATTGTTGAATTGATTCATGTGGAAGGAGATAACGCATACATTTCAGGAACTATTTCAACTGGAGATATGGTGGTATCAGGGGGAGCTGAAAAGGTAATTGAAAATGAAATTTTAAAAGTAAACTAAATCATGATTTTGCTAAAGATTTTATTTAATCGACCGAGGGTCTTCAGTTTACTTTTAACCTTTATTTTTTTAGCCGGTATTTTTTCTCTTAGCACTCTTCCAAGACAAGAAAATCCAGAGCTTGCTCAGCGATGGTCAACAGTGCAAAGCATCTATCCTGGAGCATCGCCAACACGAATTGAAACGCAAATTTTAGAGCCACTTGAAGCCAAGCTAAGGGAAGTATTCGAACTTGATGAAATTGTCTCATTTGCCTCTCAAGGATTTTCAACAACGGTGTTAGCTATTAAAGATGAGGTCCCGCCAGCTCTGATAGAACAAGTATGGTCTGAAGTTCAGGATAAAATAGATCAAGCATCATTTTTATTACCTTCAGATGTTAAACCACAATTAATCAGAAGTAGCGGCCCTCCAATAACCCTCCTTTATTCATTAACCTGGAATGGAGATGGAAAAACTCCATTAATTCTGCTATCACGCATTGCAGAGGATCTTCGGCAAACTCTAGCCTATGTCAGTGGTTCAGATAGAAGTCACACATACGGAGCAGCTGATGAAGAAGTTTTGGTAGAAATAGATAATGCTAAATTATCTGCTCTTGGCCTCTCTTTTCAAGAAGTTGCCCAAGTATTATCTGGACTTGATACAAAAAAACCAATTGGACAAATTTCACAGAATGGTAAAGAACTTCTTGTGAAATCAAAAGATAATTTAACCAATCTTTCACAAGTAGCTAACTTGCCAATCAAAGTTTTTAATGATTACGAGATTATTCGTTTGGGTGACATTGCGACCTTATCAAAAAACCCAAGAGATCCACCGGAAGAACTTTCACTTTTTAATGGAGAAAGGTCTGTTTTGGTCAACATTAGTGGAGCATTCTCACAAAGAGTAGACCTCTATGTCGAAGAAATTGAAAAGGTGGTCGATGAATTCAAAGATCAATTGCCCTCAGAAATTTCTCTTGAGAAAGTTTATGACGAATCTTATTATTTCAAAGAAAAATTTAATACTTTATATACAAGTATTTTATTTGCGACCTTGATCGTCATTGGGATAAGTTATTTTCTCCTGGGCTTTAAATCAGCCCTTATTGTTGGATCAGTTATTCCTCTTACTATTTTTTTAGTGTTATTTGGCTGCACATTGCTTGGACTACCCTTGCATCAAACCTCAATGACTGGAATTATTATTGCCCTTGGTTTGCTGATCGATAATGCCATCATTGTGGTAGAAGATTTTAAATATAGGCGCAAACTAGGTCATTCCAGAGAGCAAGCCTCTTTTGAAACTTTTCAACATTTATGGATACCCCTTGCTGCAGCAACTTCAACAACAGCATTATCTTTTTTTCCAATTGCTGCCGGAGCAGGTCCTAGCGGAGAGTTTGTAGGTGGCATGGCAAAAACAGTCATTCTTTCAATTACTTCCTCGCTATTCCTTGCGCTTTATGTTGTACCAGTCCTCTTAAATTATCTAGATCAAATAAAATTTTTTGAAAAAGAAATTTTTGGTGGCAATGGCTATTCAAATGAAAAAATTCTTCGTAGATATAGAGCTATGCTGACTTGGTCATACGATGTTCCTAAAAGAGGCATCATGATTGCAATGATATTGCCTGTTCTTGGTTTTATCTCTTTTCCATTTCTAAAGGCAGATTTCTTTCCTGAGCTTGATAGAAATATGTTTAAAGTGTTAGTAGAGCTTCCACAAAATTCAAATGTAGAAAGTTCGGAAAAAGCAGTTTTAGAGCTAAGAGATTCCATTGCTAAAAGTGGAATCGTGCAAGATGATTTTTGGTTTATTGGTAGAAGATTACCAAGGATTCTCTACAACGTAGTTGGAGGAGATTCGGCCTTGGGTGCCAATAATCTAGCACAAGGTGTTTATATCAGTACTTCTTACAAAGAAATGATTGAGAATCTACCTAAGCTTGCTAAAAGACTCACTGCTGAAAATCCTGATTTAAATATTATTGTGGATAAATTTGATTCGGGTCCTCCTGTAGATGCTGCAGTTGAGTACAGTATTGATGGGCCTGATATAGAAATTCTCAGAGCTCTAGGAAAAAAACTAGAGTTAATTGTGCGAGATGCTCCTGGAGTTTTCTTAACTAGAAGTGAGCTTGCTGGCGGAGCAACAAACTTGGAGTTCGCCTTTAATGAATCCAATCTTGCATTAGGCTCAATTTCTGGAGATTTCTTCATTAATGAGTTAGCGATTGCAAGTGAAGGCAAGGTTATTGGCACCATGATTGATGGGAATAAAGAGCTACCAATTAAGATACGAGGGTCTTCAACTGATTCAATTGAATCAACTCAATTTTTATCTATGCCTTCCCAGGAAGGTTTTGATTACTCTTCAAACTATGGAGAGTTCGAGGTAACCAATCAAGCCAATTTTGTTTCTCGTGATGCTGGTAAGAGGCAAAATCAAGTTTCAGCATGGATTTGGCCTGGCTTGCTTCCATCTCAAACCGAAAAATATTTAGCAGATAAGTTGGAGACGTTTAAAGCCGAGCTTCCGCCTGGATATATTTTTGAGGTAGGAGGAGAGGCTGAGGCGCGAGGGCAATCTCAGTCTAATATATTCTCATCAGCCATCTTGTTTTTTGTATTAATAATTATCGCATTGGTTGCAGCCTTAAACTCATTTAGGCAGGCAGGCTTAATTCTGAGTGTTGCTTTCTGGTGCACAGGCTTAGCATTTTTGGGCTTAACAATTGGCCAAGCCAATTTTGGGTTTATTGGTTTGGTAGGTGCCATAGGACTAGCAGGCTTATCTATAAATGATTCTATTGTTGTTTTGTCTCATATAAAAGAAGCAAATGCGAATTCACCAATTACTAAAGAAGATCTTGTTGAAGTAATTATTCGATCAACTCGTCATGTTGTTACCACATCAGCAACAACTATAGGTGGATTTCTACCATTGTTAATTACCAGCATTTTCTTTAAGCCGTTGGCTTGGGCAATGGCTGGTGGTGTAATTGGGTCCGCAGTGATTGCTTTATTTTATATTCCAGCTTGCTACGCGATTTCAAAAAAGCTATAAATTAATAGATACAAATTAAAAGAGATAAGTATGAAATTATTTATGGTTCATGTGGGTTTTTATGATGAGGAAGTTGGAGAAGGTATTTATGAATCTCACATTAATATCTTTGTTGCAGCTGGTAATCCCAAATCAGCAAAGAAAAAAATCATGAGCATGGATAAATTTAGAGATAAAAAAATGCATATTGATGGAATTAAAGAGATCAATAATGTTGATGATTACGAGGTTCATTTAATTAAAAATCCCAAGCAAAATAAAGCTAAGGTATATTCATATGATGAATCAAAAAAACTTTAATTAAAATTGTAAATGATGATATGAGAAGAATAATTACAGGTCACAATCAAGCAGGAAAATCAGTTATTACTATTGATGGCCCTCCAGCCAGATCAATTGGAGAGGAAGTTGGTGGCCTTTTTGAAATTTGGAATACAGACGGCATGCCCGTTGATACAACCGATAATTTAGACAGGGCAGATACAGAAATAATTCTATCACCCCCCACTAATGGAACTAAATTTAGATATTTTCAGATTAACCCAACTCCTGAAGGCGTTCCATGGGAGGTTTTGCAAGATGCAGCGGCTGAAGCTTTTGAAAGAATCGGAGCTGCTCACCATCGAATTGATACTTCTAAACATCCTGCAATGCATAAAACAGAGACCATTGACTATATTATTTTATTAAAAGGAGATGTCAGCCTCTTGCTCGATGAAGAAGAGGTAAGACTGAAGCCATTTGATACTGTCGTCCAGCGAGGGACTAACCATGCATGGGTTAATCACGGCGAGGAGCCTGCATTGCTCATTGCGGTCTTGATTGATAGCGAGCTAAAAGAGTAAACTGAAAAAGAGTTAGAATTTACATAGCCTATGTTTCAAGTAAAACCAATTGCAGCAGCCTTGGGTGCAGAATTGCATGGGGTTGATTTATGTCAGGATCTTTCCCCAGATGTTTATGCTGAAATTAGAAGATTGCTTATAGAGCACCAAGTTATTTTTTTTAGAGATCAAGATATTTCCTCAGCCCAACATAAAAAGCTAGCTGAATCTTTTGGGCCAGTTCAAACACACCCTGCTTATGAAACAGTAGATGGATTTCCAGAAATTACTATCTTAGAAAGCACTGCTGATAAACCTTCCAAGATAGAGGTGTGGCACTCAGATATGACCTTTCGTAAACATCCACCTTTGGGATCTGTCTTAAGGTCAAAAATTTGTCCACCCAAGGGTGGCGATACTATGTGGGCGAGCATGACTGCCGCTTATGATGGATTATCAAAGAATATACAGGAATTTCTTTCAACTTTAGAGGCCGAGCATGATTTTAGTTATGGCTTTAAAGAAAGTTTAGCTGAGCCAGGTGGAAAAGAGCGTTTGGCACAGGCTGTAAAAGATAACCCTCCTGTTCAGCATCCTGTTATAAGAGTTCATCCTGAAAGCGATCAAAAAGTAATTTTTGTAAACGCATTGTTTACAACAAGAATCATTGGATTGCCTGATAAAGAAAGTTCAGCAATATTACAATTTTTGTATGATCATGTAATTACTGCTGAATATACATGTCGCTTTAAATGGGAACCGAATTCGATAGCTATATGGGACAACCGAAGCACTCAACATAAGCCAATCAATGATTACTTTCCATCCCACAGACTTTTGCAGCGAGTGGCAATAGATGGCGACAAGCCTTATTAAGTTATTTTTTTAGAAATTCTAAAATGCTACTTGTAATCTCTTGCTCATTAGTTTTAATGGCTAGCGTTTCACAAGCATGGAGATACTTAGAATTCCCAATTTGATCTTTTCTGAAGTCATATATCATCCTTGCAAATTTTTTATCTAATTCAATATGTCCCTGAATGCAAAGAATATTATTTTCAATAAAAAACATCCCATTTGGACATATTGGAGATCCTGCGATTAAAGTTGCATTTTGTGGCAGTTTCTCCACTTCATCTTGGTGACTAAAAACTAAATTATATTTCTTTCCCTTGTCTCCATATTCATAACCATTATTATTTAACGAAATTGAATCAACTCCAGCATGCCAGCCTGTTGGAGATTTTCGAACTGATCCGCCCAGTGCCTCAGCAATTATTTGATGACCGAAACATACGCCCACTAACTTTTTTTTATTTTGATGTAATCTTTGAATAAATTTTTTTAGATCATGGATCCATTGGTTATCATCATAAGCACTTGCCTTACTACCAGTAATCAAATAGGCATTGCATTCATTTAAGACTCTGGGATAGTCACCGAATTGCACTTCATATGTTTTAAATTGAATATTAGTATCTACAGACCAGAATATTTTAGAAAACATTTCAGGATATTGACCAAAGCCTGAGGCGCCCTTTATTTGGACAGTATCTGCGTTCAGGATTCCAATTTTCATAAATATTATTTTTTCTTAATGTAGTATATTCAATTCATGAAAAGCAATAGAATTATTTCTTGCATTATTGCAATTATCTCATCACCTTTATCAGCTTCGGGTTTTGATGCTTCAATTAATGCAGCCGTCCAACCTATTACCAACCTCTTGTCCTCCTTTATTTTTTATGAGGTTGAAATTTTCGGAGCCTCAATGCCACTAATAGTTTTATGGTTAATCGGAGCAGCTATTTTTTTTACTGGCTACTTTAATTTTTTAAATCTTCGCGGATTTAAGCATGCTTTTAAATTACTAAGAGGAGATTATTCCAGGCCAGACAATGAAGGTGAGTTAACTCACTTTCAAGCATTATCAACTGCTGTTTCTGGAACTGTAGGAATTGGAAATATTGCTGGAGTTGCCATTGTTATTTCTATTGGTGGTCCCGGCGCTACATTTTGGTTAATTGTTGCTGGCTTGTTAGGCATGTCTACAAAATTTGCAGAATGCGTGGCTGGAGTGATGTATAGAAAAGTTAATACTGATGGAAGTATTTCTGGGGGGCCAATGTATTATTTAGAGGCTGGGTTGCATCAGAAAAATTTATCTTGGCTTGCAAAGCCAATGGGACTATTTTATGCAATTGCTATTGTTGTTGGATGTTTAGGAATAGGAAATATGTTTCAGTCCAATCAAGCCTTTCAGCAATTCATCTTTATTACAGGAGGAGAAGCTAGTTATTTTCTTGATAAAGGATGGCTTTTTGGCTCGATCTTAGCTGGCATAGTTGGATTGGTTATAATTGGCGGTATTAAGGGTATTGCTAGGGTCACTTCAAAGCTAGTTCCATTTATGACTCTCACTTACGTTGTTGGTGCATTGCTTGTAATTATTATGAATGCAGAAAGGGTTCCATGGGCAATCTCAGCCATCTTAACTGAAGCATTTAATCCGAGTGCAATGAGTGGGGGAATGTTGGGTATTATGATTTTAGGTTTTCAAAGGGCAGCATTTTCTAATGAGGCTGGAATTGGATCAGCTGCTATAGCTCATGCTGCAGTCAAAACTCAAGAACCTGTGACTGAGGGTTACGTTGGTTTGATGGAACCATTTATAGATACAGTTATTATTTGTACTCTTACAGCCTTGGTAATTTTAACCACAGTCTACGAGCCTGCAATGGCAAATCAAGGAATTCAAGGTATTGCTTTGACCTCTCAAGCTTTCAGCAGCACATTTAGTTGGTCGGTGATTCCCCTATCATTTATTGCAATATTATTTGCATTTTCAACAATCCTGTCTTGGTCATATTATGGCTTGAAAGGCTGGACATATATTGTTGGAGAATCTGTATGGACAGAAAATATCTTCAAAATATTTTTTTGTATTTTTATAGCCCTAGGTTGCATGATTAATTTAACGGCGGTTTTAGATTTTTCTGATGCTGTTATTTTTGTTGTAGCTCTTCCGAATATATTGGGGCTTTATATTTTGGCTCCTGTAATAAAAACTGAGCTTGAAAATTATCAAAAAAGATTGAACAGTGGGGATATAAAAAGCTATAGAGAGATATGATAAAAGGTTACTGCGATCCAAAATTTCAAAAAGTTTATGACATTTTTTCAGATGCCATAACTAGCGGTTTTGAGACAGGAGCATCCTTAGCGATTGAGTACCAAGGTGAAATGATTGTTAATCTATGGGGCGGATATCAAGATGCAAAGAAAACAAAAGCATGGGAGGAAGAAACTCTGGTTAATGTTTTCTCGGTCACCAAAGGAGTAACTGCAACATGTATATCTCGGTTAATTGATCAAGGTAAACTGGATCCAAATAAAAGGGTTGGTCATTATTGGCCTGAATATAGTTGTAATGGTAAAGAGAATACCAAGGTAAGTGATTTACTTTGTCATAGAGCTTCAATGTTTGGATTTAAAGATGGGATTCCGCCAGGCTCCTTTCAAGATTGGGATAAGTTTACGCATGCACTCCAAATCCAACCTCCCTACAGAAAACCAGGTACATCGCAGGGATATCATGCATTGACATTTGGTTGGCTGGTTGGTGAATTAATAAGGAGGGTTGATGGCCGCACTGCAGGCTCTTACTTTAAGGAGGAGATAGCAGATCCTTTGAATATTGATTTTCATATCGGACTTGCTGAGAGTGAATTTGAAAGATGTGCTGATATGTTGATGCTACCTATGGAAAATATAAAACTTCCAGGAGAGTTTCTTAAGTATGTCCCTAACTTTTTCTTACCCCAAATACTTAAAAATTTTAAAGCAGCTTTATTAAGTGGAGATTTCAAAGAGGCCTTTCAAGAAAGAGAAGGGGATGATGATAATTATATCAATTCTCATGATTGGCGGCTGGCAGAAATCCCATCTGCTAACGGACATGGCACTGCCAAAAGTTTGGCAACTTTATTTGGCATTTTGAGTAATGGTTGTGAAAGAGACGGAGTATCCATTATGAGTGAAGCTTCACTTCAGCATTCTATCACCCCTCATTCTAGCGGTCCTGATTCTGTATTATTTGGAGCTCCAATAAAATTTGGACTTGGTTATGAGCTGGCTCAAGGCATAGCTACAGTGGGAAATATTTCTCCAACACTAAACAATAAAATGTTTGGTCATGCTGGAGTCGGAGGCGCAGTTGCATTTGGCGATCCTGAAAAAGGCGTAGGTTATGGATTTATATGCAATCAGCAGCACAATCCAAAGGAACTATATCGAACAAGTAATCTTCTTACTGCAGGACTATATTCAATAATTACCTAACTTTAAATTAGTTTTGATTGGGTCGAGGTGCCTTTCTTGAAAAGAAATTCCACGAGAAGCTCTCTGGACTCTCAAGAATTGTTCCACCATTTACTTCAATAACACTTTCAATGTCCTCCATCAATTCGAAGTAACCAAGAGCTTTATAACATTCTCTAATAATTTTTAAAGCTCTCATCGTTTCTGAAGAGTTCGGAATATTTTCAATTACATATTTAGCTCTTCGAAGAGCAGCTACATAGGCTTTTCTTTTTAGGTAATACTCAGCAGCAACTAATTCATTTTTTGCAATTAAACTTCTTAAATAAACTAATCTTTGCGAGGCATATGGAGCATATTGGCTTTGTGGAAATCGAGTTAAAAATTCAGATAGCTCACCAAAGGCTTGCTTTGCACCCGAGATATCTCTGTTCGACAGGTCAGACTTAAAAATTCTTGCAAACATTCCTTTATCTCTGGTGTAACTGGCTATGCCTCTCATAAAATATGCATAATCAATATTCGGATGTCTCGGATTCAGGCGAATAAATTTTTCAGCAGCCTCATGCGCAGCCTCATCTTCACCATTCATGAAATATGCATAAATTAATTCTGATTGAGCTTGCTCTGCATATCTGCCAAAGGGATATCTTGCTTCAATAGCTTCCAGAGACTCGATTGCAGAAAAGAAGTTATTGGCTTTCATTCTTCTTTGAGCGGTATCTTTATCTAGCCTATGAACGATTCCACATCGAGGTAATTTTTTTAAATCTGGAAAATGGAAAGCCAAAGCATTTGCCAGAGTGCCATCATGACAGCCTGCACCTGGATGCATAACCAACCCTGGCGATTTGTTGACTATTAAAAAATCCTCTTCTTCATGAAAGATCTGAATAGGTATATCTTCTCCATCCCAAGAGACCCTATTTTCAAATATTGGATCTAAAGAAATTTCATCCCCAGTATGTACTTTGTCTTTTGCTTTTAGAATTTCACCATTTACCAATAGATTGCCTTGCGATATCCATCTTTGGATTTGGCTTCGTGAATAATCTTTGAATATAAAAGTTGCCGCTTGATCTAATCTAGAATTATTCTGCTCTTCACTAATATTTTTATGGATCATATATCTAAACTAAAAACTTTTTCACCAT
>QBVY01000010.1 GCA_003283765.1 SAR86 cluster bacterium AG-313-N18 | reverse complement strand
AATTGGTTCTGTCATTCGCGTTTTTATATATCCAGCAGCCACTGCATTTACACGAATTGATTGTTCAGCCCATTTCATTGATAAAGTTTTTATAAGCTGAACTAAACCTCCTTTACCGGCTCCATAACCAGGAACAATTGGCATACCAAAAAAAGATGTCATTGAAGCTATACCAATAATAGATGCTCCTCCTTTGAAATTAGACTTCATTAAACTAGGTTGAAGTTCACTGGACAATCTATAAAAGCTGTTAAGGTGAATGTATACAGCTCTATCAAAGATATCTGGATCATCCTCACTTTTTCCGTCCGGAAAACTTAAGCCACCATTATTAATAAGAATATCTAATTTTTTTATAGATTTTTTAATATTATCAATATTTTCTTTGTCTTCTAGATTTAATTTAATGTAAGAAAGCTCTTTTGGAATATCATCATAGTCCTCTTTAGATGCTTTTGTTCCTGTAATTGTTACGTTTGCTCCTGAGGCTAAATAAGCCTCTGCAATTGCCTTACCAATGCCGCTTGTCCCACCTGTAACAAGAATATCTGTATTAGAATAATCAAAAGAGATGTTGCTCATGAATAAATATAATAACATGTGAATATGGAATCTTTACTTATCAATAAGAGGCCTGGTTCTTTAGATATAAAACCTGCAAACCAGTCAAAACCATTTCAAATTAATGATTTTATCCATTTATCTGAAGGTGCTAGCAACAGCTATTTAATAGAAACATCAGAAGGCAATATTTTAATCAATACAGGATTAGGTGTAGAAGCCCCAATTCATAAAAATTGTTTTGATCAAGTAAATAACAAAAAAATTAAATATATTATCTACACACAAGGTCATGTGGATCATGTCGGTGGATCAGGCTTTTTTAAAGAATATAATCCTGACGCAACTCTAATTGCACAAGAGAACATTATCGAACATCAATCCTTTGATTCATTAACCCAAGGTGGAAGAGTATTAAATGCCTATAAGTTTTTTGGTGAAATGATTGATCTTATGAATGGCGCCATAGCTAAATCAGAGAAGATGGGCTTCAAAGATATTCAATCAATTGCTGAGCCGGATATATTGTTCAAGGATGAATATCATTTTTCTTTAGGAGGACTTGATTTAGAGCTATATTCTGTTCCAGGCGGAGAAACCCTAGATGCTCTCTTGCTTTATCTGCCCCAACATAAAATTCTTTTTTCAGGAAATGCATTTGGACCTTTGTTTCCACATATTCCAAATTTTTGCACTATACGAGGAGACAGGATTAGATTTGCAATTCCATATCTCGATATGTGCCAAAAAGTTTTAGACCTTAATCCAGAGTTATTAATTACAGGTCACTTTAAACCAATTGAAGGACAACAATTAATACGCAAAGAGGTGAAAAATCTTCATGATGCAGTGGAATATATACATGCTAAAACAGTAGAAGGCATTAACACTGGGAAAGATATGTATGAATTAATGCAAGAGATAGTTTTACCAGAAGAATTATCAGTAGGTGAGGGGTATGGAACAGTTCAATGGGCTATTCGATCAATTTATGAGGGTTACACAGGATGGTTTAGGCATAGTTCAACAACAGAACTTTATTCTTACTCTCCTAAAACTATTTTCCCGGAATTAAATGATTTAATTGAGGAAGAAAAAGCGCTTAACAAAATAAAAGAGCTAATAAACAAGAATGAATATTTCAAAGCCATTCACCTGTCTGAAATTGTTATTTCAGCAGACAATAATGAAAAAGCATTAAAAATGTATTTAAAAATTCATAAAATTTTACTTAAAGAAGCACAAAAAAATTCAAATCGCTGGATAATTAAGTGGTTAGAATATGAAATAAAAGAAACAAAAAATAAATTAAATGAATCAAAAAAATCATCAACTTAATATTCAAGGCCCTGATACATTATCTCTTGATTTAGTTGAGTATCCTTCTTTGGGGTCAACCGACTTAATTGTTGGTATCAAATTCTGCGGTATTTGCGGCACTGATTTGAGTTACCTGTCATCAGGTGGATTAATTGGCCCCCAAAATGAGCCAATGCCACTTGGGCATGAGATGTCAGGAGTGGTTATTGAAATTGGGTCTGATATCAAGGATATTAATGTTAATGATAGAGTAGCTATCAATCCCATGGGAAATAATAACAGCATAGGTAATGGCGGATCCGAAGGAGGCATGACAAATTTCTTGCTAGTAAAAAATGCTGTTTTAAATGAAAGTATTTTTAAATTGCCAGATGATATGTCTTTCGAGATAGGAGCATTGATAGAGCCTTTTGCAGTCGCTCTGAGAACAATTAATCGCTCAAATTTAAAGATAGATTCTAAAGTGGCTGTTTGTGGTTTGGGCTGTATTGGATTTTCTGTAGTTACATTATTAAGCTATTTTGGGTATAAAAATATAATCGCAGTCGATCTTCATAATTTAAGAGTCGTAAATGCAAACGGCTTAAAGGCAGTAAAAGCATATGATGATTGGGCAAGTTTTACTAATGCATTAAAAGAATTTCACGGTGAAGAAGAGGTATTTGGTGTCCCAGTTTCAAATACTGATGTGTTTATCGATTGCACTGGAAATCATAAATTGATTGGCGATATTATCAATCTTTCGAAAAAACATACAAGGATTGTGATTACTGGTTTGCATCAGGAACAAGCCTTAATAGACTTTAGATCAGTTTTGATGCGCGAGCTAGAAATTACATGCTCTATGGCTTATTCAAATAAAGAATTTCTTGAATCTTTAAAAATATTATCAAAAGATATGATTGATCAAGCTAAATTTATAAGTCATAAATGCAAAATCCAAGACCACAAAAAGGCATTTGAGCTAGCAAAAGATGGGAATTTAGCCTCAAAGGTTATGATTGATTTATGCAATTAGTTTTCTCTAGATTTGGATATATAATTTGTATCACCTCGATCGTTGGCACATCTATTTTTTTGATTGAGTATGCATCATATAGTGAATTACAAATCTTATTTTTTGCTGCCTTAGGCTCAATTTTTTTTACAGTATTGGGTGAGTTCTTTATACCTTTATTTAAGGATTGGAAACCCAATTTTAAGGAAAATTTTTTTCCAGATGCTTCCCTTTTCGTTGTAAATTATATTTTATTACAAAGTCAATTATTGCAAATTTTTATTGCCTCTATTGCAATTAGCTTTTCTGGGGGAGGTTTTAATATTTGGCCCTCAGATTCAAATATTGTTTTTCAATTAGCTCTTGCATTAGTAATTTCAGAATTTGGGCTTTATTGGTTTCACAGAGGGTGTCATGAAATACCTTTTTTATGGCGATTTCATAAAATTCATCATAATCCTGAGAGGCTTTACTGGTTTAATGCAACAAGATTTCATTATCTAGATGTTACATTGCTCCAAGTTAGCGGAGCTTTGCCTTTATTGCTTTTAGGGGCTGAAGGTAAAATTATTGCTTTAGTGACTATTTTTAGCACTGTTCATGGATACTGGCAACACATTAATGCTGAGCAAGATCAAGGACTTCTTAATTATTTTTTTTCTGGGCCAGAGCTGCATAGGTGGCATCATAACTTTAACCCAGACATAGCAAATCATAATTATGGAAATAATCTTATTGTTTGGGATCATATTTTTAAGACTTTTTATTGGCCAAAAGACAATAAAGAGCAACTAAAAAATATTGGGGTTAAAGGAGATACCTCAAATAATGTTATATCAATGACTTTTGATCCTTTTAAACGGTAGGCTATTTTTTTAATTTTTCTTTTAAGATTGTATTTACAGATGTTGGGTTAGCTTTGCCTTGAGTTAATTTCATGACTTGCCCAACAAAAAAGCCAAAGAGTTTATCTTTTCCCTCAAGATAGGCTTTAACTTGTGCTGAATTATCTTTGATCACAGTATCAATAATTTGTTCAATAGCGCCATCATCAGAGATTTGTTTCAAACCCTTAGATTCGATGATTTCATCAGGCGAAGTTCCGTTGATACACATTTCCTCAAATATAGTCTTTCCAATTTTCCCGGAAATCGTCTGATCATCAATTCGATTAATCAACATTGCTAAATTATCTACATTCAACTTTGATTCACTTATTTCTATGAGTTCTTTGTTGAGATACGCACTTACCTCTCCTATTAACCAATTTGATAACAAAGTGTAGTTTTTTGTTTGATTTGCCGCAGATTCAAAAAAATCAGCCATCGATTTAGAAGAAGCAATAATTTGAGCATCATAAGCTGATAATTTAAATTGTTTTTGATAGCGAGCTTCTTTTTCGTTTGGCAGTTCTGGAAATTCATCTTTTATTTTTGACATTTCTTCATCGGAAATAATAACTGGCAAAAGATCAGGTTCTGGAAAATATCTGTAGTCATTTGCAAATTCCTTTGATCTCATCGGCCTGGTTTCATCTTTAACGCTATCGTAAAGTCGTGTCTCTTGGGTAACTTTTTCTCCACTTTCAAGAACCTTAATTTGTCTTTTAATTTCAAAATTAATAGCTTTTTCAATGAATTTAAAAGAATTAATATTTTTAATTTCTGTTCTTGTACCAAGTTCTTTGTCACCATTTTTTTTGATGGATACATTTGCATCACATCTAAGAGAGCCTTGAGCCATATTCCCATCAGATACATCTAAATAGGTTACGAGCTGATGCATTGCTTTCATATATGCAACAGCCTCTTTTGCACTTGATAATTCTGGTTCAGAAACTATTTCTAATAGAGGAGTTCCAGCTCTATTAAGATCTATTGCAGAAAAACCATCATATTCATCATGAATTGATTTACCCGCATCCTCCTCTAAATGTGCTCGAGTTATATTTATTTTTTTGGTTGTCCCATCTAAAAATATTTCTATTGACCCACCTAAAACAATCGGCAAATCCATTTGGGTAATTTGATATCCCTTTGGCAGATCAGCATAAAAATAGTTCTTCCTATCGAAAATAGAGGTTTGATTGATTTGGGCGTTTATGGCCATGCCCAATCTAATTGCTTTGTAAAATGCTTCTTTATTGATCGATGGTAAAACTCCTGGAAGACCGCAATCAACAAGATTTACATTTGTATTTGGATTAGCCCCAAAAGTAGTGGAAGCCCTAGAAAATAACTTTGTTTTTGTTGATAATTGAACATGGGTTTCGAGCCCTATAACAGTTTCCCAATTCATGAAAAATCCTCTAAGTTAGGTTGGGCAAGATGAAAGTCTGAGTTTTTCTGAAAAAGATGAGCAGCATTAAGAAGTTGATCTTCTTTTAGAAAATTTCCAATTAATTGCAGTCCAGCAGGGAGTGAGTTAACTTGTCCATGTGGAATAGAAATCGCAGGCAAGCCTGCCAAATTAGATGAAATTGTAAAAAGATCCTCAAGGTAAAGCTCAACAGGATTCTGCGTACCCTTACTTCCAAATTTGAAAGCAGTGTTAGGTGAGGTAGGCGTCATTAAAATATCAACGGATTGAAACACATGATCGAAATCATTCTTAATTAGTCTTCTAACTTGTTGTGCCTTTTTGTAGTAAGCATCATAATAGCCTGCGGACAATGCATATGTGCCAATTAAAATTCTGCGTTTGACCTCATCCCCAAAGCCTTCACTTCTTGATTTAATGTAAAGATCATTTAAATCATCAGTATTTTCTGCTCTATGCCCAAAACGGACACCATCAAATCTTGATAAATTTGATGAGCATTCAGCTGGAGCAATTGAGTAGTATGTTGGAACAGAGGCTGAAATATTTGGAAGTGAAACTTCTACAAACTGTGCCCCTAGCTTTTCATAAGTTTTTATAGACTCTTCAAATCGAGCTTGAACTTCAGAATCTAACTCACCTAGATTAAATTCTTTGATAATTCCTATTTTTACGCCATCAATAGGTTGATTAATATTCGCTAGAAAATCAGGAACATCTGAGTTTAATGAAGTGGTATCTTTTGAGTCATATCCAGACATTGAATTTAACAATATAGCGCAGTCTTCAGCAGTTCTAGCTAGTGGTCCTGCTTGATCAAGACTTGAAGCAAATGCAATCATTCCCCATCTTGAAACTCTACCATAGGTTGGTTTTAATCCTGTGATCCCACAATGTGCAGCAGGCTGACGAATTGATCCTCCTGTGTCTGTTCCAGTTGCAGCTGGCACAATCCCGGCAGCAACCGCTGCAGCTGATCCGCCTGAGCTTCCACCTGGGACATATCCCTTCTTCCAAGGGTTGTGAACATTGCCAAAAAAGCTTGTTTCATTGGAGGAGCCCATTGCAAACTCATCCATGTTTGTTTTACCGATTGTAATGGCACCAGCATCCTCAAGTTTTTCAACAGCTGTTGCGGTATATGGAGGAATAAAATCTGCAAGGATTTTAGAGGAGCAAGTTGTTCTTAGACCCTTTGTGCAGAATAAATCTTTTTGCGCTAACGGCATTCCTTCAAGCCATGAAGAGATCTCATCACTAGGGATAATACCGCTAGCTTTTTTAGTTGCAACTTCATCATTCATTGTTACAAAACAATTTAATTCTTGGTATTTTTTAGCCAGCTGAAGGGTTTCTTGGGTTAGTTCTGAAGCAGAAATTAACTTTTCATCAAGCATTCCTCGAAGCTCAACAATAGATTTGAATTGTATGCTCATTCAACAACTCTCGGCACAAGAAAGTAGTCCTCATTTGATGCAGGCGCATTTTTCAGAAATTTTTCTTTTTCATTATCAGAGTTAACGATGTCTTCATGGGTGGAGGCTGTCATCTCAAGTGGGTTATAAAGAGGCTCAATGTCTAAAGTATCAATAGTTTGCAAGCCTCCAATAAGCTCTATAATAGTCTCAAGATCTTTTTGTATTTTATTAGACTTCTTTTGATCTATTTCAAGCCTTGCTAGATAGCAAATAGTTCTGACTGTTTCTTGGTCCATATGATATTATTTATTTCTGATGCGCAATATTAAACTAAAAGCATCTTAAAATGAATTTACAGGGAATATCATAGTGGATTTCAACCTATTTAAAACTGTTCGAGGCTTATTTTCTAATGATTTATCAATAGATTTAGGTACTGCGAATACATTAATTTATACGAAGGACATAGGAATAGTACTTAATGAGCCGTCTGTGGTGGCAATTCGTGAAAGCAGAGGTCAAAAAACAGTTGTTGCGGTTGGGCATGAGGCTAAAAAAATGCTTGGAAGAACGCCTGGCAATATTAAAGCTATTAGACCTTTATCAGAGGGAGTAATTGCTGACTTTCAAGTCACAGAAAAAATGCTCCAACATTTTATAGCAAAGGTTCATGAGCAAAGATTTATTAAACCGAGCCCAAGAGTTCTTGTGTGTGTTCCTTGTAGATCTACACAGGTTGAAAGAAGGGCTATTAGAGAGTCTGTCTTGGGTGCTGGAGCAAGAGATGTAAAATTAATAGAGGAGCCAATGGCTGCTGCTATTGGTGCAGGTCTTCCCGTTGAAGAGGCTAACGGTAATATGGTTGTTGATATTGGAGGGGGAACTTCCGAAATCGCAATTCTTTCTCTCAATGGTGTTGTATATGCTGAGTCAGTAAAAATTGGTGGCGATCTCATGGACAGTTCAATCACTTCTTGGGTTAGAAGGAACTATGGTTGCGTTATTGGAGAATCAACTGCTGAAAAAATTAAACATACCATTGGTTGCGCATCTCCTGATTCTGAGGATCTAGAAATGAATGTAACTGGGCGTAATTTAGCTGAAGGAATCCCGGAAACTTTTACATTAAAAAGCTCTCAAGTATATGAAGCAATGAGAGATCCTTTATCTGGGATGGTAAGGGCTATCAGAAACGCTCTTGAGCTTTCTCCACCAGAGCTTGCAGCAGACATAGCGGAAAGAGGTATTGTTCTTACAGGAGGAGGGGCTTTGATGAGAGATTTAGATAAATTAATTTCTTCTTCTACTGGAATTCCTGTGATTTGCGCCGAAGACCCATTAACATGTGTAGCAAGAGGCGGTGGTAAGGCTCTTGAAATTATTGACAAGTACAATATTGATTTACTTTCAACAGAATAATTAACTGAATATGGCGAGATCTACGCCTACATATACTCCCGTAAGAAATTACGCAATTAGCTTTTTTCTCTCAGCATTATTGTTATTCAGCGATATTAGCTATGGAGCGTTTGCTCCTCTGAGGGGTTTTGTTACAGCTTCTACCCTTTATGCTCAAATGATTTCCAGAGGGATATTCGAAGGCATCAGTGCAACATTTTCTTCTTTTCATGCAAATAAGAACCTTATACAAGAGAATAAGGAACTCAAAGAACAAATTCTCAAAATCAGAACAACGGACTTTATTAATAAAAAGGATAATCAAGAGAAGATCCAAATTATTAATTTTCACAAGGATTTGATTAACTCGCTTAAAAATAAGGATGTTGCTATTTATGAAATAGCTTCAATAGATTTGCGAAACTATCTTTGTTGCTCAACGCATAGAATTTTTTTACGAAATGATGAAAATGTTTCAGTAGGCAAAAATTCTCCAGTCTTTGCAGGCGAATCATTTATAGGCCAAATAAAAGATAGCTATTTAAATTTTATTGAAGTGATTCTTTTCTCTGATTTCAATCACGTATTACCCATCAAATCGAATTTTTTGTATTGTGATGCTAAGGGCAAAGGTAAGCCAATGTTGATTTCTTGCAAGGTAAATAAAACTAACAAAAATTTTAATTATCAAATTGGTGATACTGTCTATACATCTGGATTAGGCGGCATTTTTTTGAAAGATATAGAAATTGGGTTTATCTCAGCTATCGATTCATTTTCAATTGATGAGGTCGAGGTTTTAATAACCTTAAAAGCAAACCCCCTTGAGGAAACCTTCTATGGGATTATGGGTGAAGAAGCTGATGAAATTTAGCAATCACCTAATCATTCTTTCAACTATTATTTTAGGATTTTGGTTAGATGATTCTTTGAATCCCCTAACTATAAAATTATTTTTGGAATTAAATTTTGGTTTTTTAATTTTCACATATTGGGTTTTTGCAATGCCAGAGAAATTGCATAGCTCAGCAGCATTATTTTACGGGCTAGTTGCTGATTTGCTTTTTTCCAATGTGATTGGTTTCAATATGCTTTTTTTTATCGCAACCTCTTACATCATTCACTTATATGTTTTTCGTTTTAGAATTTTTTCTTATTTTCAGTTATCGGTTTTCTTCTCAGGCTCGTCTACATTCTACACAGCATGTAAGTACCTTTTGCTATCTCCCTATAATTACTCTTATCTTGTCTTAATACTCAGCTTTCTAATTAATGCTGTCTTATGGGTAGGGCTTTATTTCATTATGAGAGCTTTTCGAAGAAGTATTTTTTAGAATATGAAAAAGCTATTGAGCATCTCTTCAATTTGCCTAGGCATTATCAGTTGGATATTTTTCTTCTTTCTTACAATCCTAGCTTTCTCTCCTTTGAGCATAATTGAAGTTATTGATCGGCATATTCTAACCACTCATTCAATAGAGTTTTCTAAACTTCAAAGTTCTGGAAATGTTTTAAATAGAAATTTAATCTTTAGTAATATTTATATATTGCACAATGATAGAGTGCTAATTCAGGCCAAAAAATTAGAGCTAGGACTGTCTTTGAAACCCCAAAATCTTTTCAACTTTTTTAATATCAATAAGATCGTTATAAAAGACGGATACTTAGATAATTCAAAGATACAAAACAGCAATTCATCTCCAAGTTCAATTGTTAATTTTAGTGATGAAATTTTGCTGTCATTTGAAAAGTTTATATACCAAAGAGATGATTCAATATTTGAAATCAATGGCAATCTTTTTGGAGACTTTTCAAGATCAATTTCTGGTCAACTTAGTTTTTTCCATAACAATAAATTGAGTACTATTGCTGTTGATGGTTTTGAGAGTTCTTATCGCTTTTCATTAAATCTTCATTCATATGAGTGGCTTAATTTCATTCCAGCTTCTAATGCTTTGCCCATAAAAGATTTTGCATTCCAGCTAAATGCAATTGGTGAATTGCAGTCTAACCAATCAAATATTAAAGGTTCTTTTAAGTCCAATAACTTAATTCTTCAATCATTATCAATTAATCAAAATAAAGGTTCTTTTCATTTCCAGTCTAAAGAAAATATAGGCACATTAAAATTAACTGAATTTTTGCATCCAATAATAGATGAAGAGCATCCCATTCAAATTAACCTTCATAAAAAAGCTCTAGCAGTTCCAAGATTTTTTCTTTCAAATCAGCTTTTACAAAGCAAAGCATTGAAGATCTCTAATTTAGTTATTGAAGATTTTTTTATATCATTCGATGCTTTTCTTCCAAAATATTCAGGATTTGTTCAGGACCTAGATCTTAATAATATTTATTTTAAGGAAATTAATAATCTTAGCGGACAATTTTCTGGTTATGGAAACAATATAAAATTTTTAGTAAATTCCGATTACTCCATATTAAAAAATTATAATCAAAATTTTATTCCAGCATCAATTTCTGGGATGGGAATTTTTTCTGGCACTGCGTTTGATTTAAAAGCTCGTATTAAAAATAAATCTTCTGGGATTGATCTTGCTTTGAGGGTAAATCCTGAGCTAATAAATACTTTATCTGTGGAGCTTAAAGGAAGTGATATTTCAAAAGACTTAATTACATTTTCGCTTCCAAAATCCTTGAGGGGGGCGAGCACCTATATAGATACAAGTATTAACTTTGGAAGTAAAAATTCAATTTATTTAAATTATTCTATCCCCAGAACTGGCCTTAGGGCATATTTGAAAACAAAAATATTAATCAATGAAGCAAAATTAGCGCTTAACGAAGATTCACAAATTGATTTCAATAGACCAATAATTGAGGCTGATAGTGAAAATCTATATATTTTTTCTCCTTCCGGAAAAGTCTCAAATTTTTCCTATGATAAGGTCTATGGGTCAATTAATTATAAAACTCAAAAGCTCAGTTTTTATTCTCAACATGATGTGAAATCAATTGATCTGAAGAGTGTATTAAGTCTAGGAGATGAAAGCTTTAATTTGCCTGACTTACACGCATTGCATAAAGGCCAAATATTGCTATCAGATTTGAAATTCAATAATGCTATTTCAGTAAAAACAAAAAAATTTTTTTTACCAATATTACAGTCTCACAAGATTCAATTTGATAAGGCGAACATCTTTATTATTGACTTAGATCTAATCCATGGATTACTACCATCAATATTTATGGAAAAGGAAATGTTGGTTAATCTTTTGGGCTCAGGCTTAATAAAAAAATATGATTTAACTTTCTCTGGGGATATCAATTTAGATCCAGAGAATTTCATTGAAGATTCATCGTATCTTCAAGTTTCTGGCGATGATTTTTTTAAGATAGACCTGAATATTCAAAAAGATTCTCTGCCGGTATTAAGAGTAAACTCTGATCTAAAAAATATTGAACTAAATTCACCGTTTAATGAGCTTTCAAAAAATAAGTTAATAAGATTGCCCACAGAAATTCTAATTACCAATTTTTCAAATCCATCACTGAAAATTAGGAATCAAAAGTTAGATATGCATATTAAAGATCTTAAAAAATATAATGGATACATTTCAATAGGTAAAAAACTTCCTGATCTCTACAAAGATTTTAATGTTGAGTCTGGATTAAATATATATCTCTCTTTGCAATTTATTGATAACAAGCAATTAATTTCTTTTTTGCCTTCTAACCAGGAGCCAACGTTATTAAAATTCAATAAATTAGCCTTTGATGTTAAAAATTTTAAATTTTTTAATAATAATTTTTCTGAACTTTCCGGGTTATTTGATTTTAACAACTCTGAAATTAGGGGAAATTTAATTGCAGATAACCTAAATTTAAATTTCAAGATGGATCAGACAAGTTTTATAAGAATAGAAATAAAGGACTCTACTATTCCTGATATAGCATTTATTAATTCGTCTCAATCAAGCTCTGATATTACAATAAATTCAAGACTTATCGTAAAAAATTCTTCTTTTAGCAAACTTAAGATCAAAGATCTTGACGTTTATCTTATAAATGATCAAAAGAATTTTTCAGCCAATAACATTAAATTAACTTCGAATTTAATTTCTATTAAACCCTTACAAAATACTTCAAGTGCATATTTTTCAACTAACAAGGCTAAGCCTCTCTATAAAATTAGAGGAGATTTTCTTATTAAAGATTCGAATAAAATTCCATACTTAACAGATTTAGCAGATTTTTCTTATTTTAATGGATCTGTAAATCTTCAATGGAAAAAGCTCTCAACTTTAAGTCACATAGAGGGAGAGAGTAATTTTATTTTGAAAGATTTAGTAATCAAAGATTCCATTTCCGATTCACTGGCTCTTAATTTGCTTGGTGTTCTAAATTTAAGAAATATCCTTGGCAAGCTAGCAAACTTGGATCTTTCTATTGATGAGTTTACTTCTACGCAATTAGGAAGGGTTGAAGGCGATTTATTATTTAGCAAATCAAAGCTTAGGCTTGCATCACCATTATTCATTGAAACAAATGCAGCTAAAATGAAGTGGGTTGGTCAGATCAATAAAAACTCTAAAAATAATCTAGATGATTTAGATCTTAACTTGGATTTGAGGATTCGAGTTGGAGAAAATCTACCATGGTATGCTGCAATTCTTGGCGGGCTTCCAGCCGTTGCTGGTTCAGCAGTAATAAATGAAATATTTGAAGAAGATATAAATAACCTTACTAATTATCAATATGAAGTTCTTGGTACTATCTCAGAACCAAAATTAAAAAGAGTTAAACAAGAAATACAGTAGCTAGACCAAGAAAAGAGAAGAAACCTATTACATCAGTTACTGTCGTTACAACCACACTTCCAGCAATCGCTGGATCTTGATTAAATTTTCGTAAAATTATAGGTATAAAAATGCCTGCAATTGCTGAAAATATTAAGTTTATCACCATAGCGACACAAATAAGAGTTGCAATGATGATGTTATCAAACCAGAGATAGGTTATTCCGCCAACTAGGATTGATAGTAGGATTCCATTAACAATTGATACTGCTATTTCTCTTTTATATAACCATTTTAGATTCGATTTATTGATTTGTTGCAGTGTCAGCCCTCGAATCATAATCGTTAAAGTTTGAGTGCCAGCAACTCCTCCCATGCTTGCAACAATAGGCATCAGAATAGCCAAATATACAATTTGATCGATTGTTGCTTGAAATAAACTGATTGTCATAGATGCTATGAAAGCTGTAAGTAGATTAATTGATAGCCATAAAATTCTACTTCTTGCAGCTCTTGCTGGCGCAGCAAATGTATCCTCAGCAACACCAGCCATTCCAAGAAAATTTTGATCTGCATCTTCCATTATCACATCAACAACATCATCAATAGTTATTCTTCCTATCAATTTTGATTCATCATCTATTACTGGCGCTGATACCCAATCATTTTGTTCAAATAATCTTGATACATCCTTATCATTTAAATGTGCGTCCAATGGTTGAGTTTCAGTTTCCATTAGTTCTCTTACGTTGAGACTAGGATCTGATACAACGATTAAAGAAATTGGCAAGGAGCCTAAATATTTATTTTCTCTTGAAACGACAAAGATTTGATCAGTATTTTTTGGTAACTCTCGCTGAGCACGAAGATATCTCATGACAACTTCGAGGTTATGCTTGGGCCTAACACTTATAATATCAGTATTCATAAGCCCGCCAGCTGAGTCCTCTGGATATTCTAGGGCTTCTTGAATTCTCTGCCTATCCCTTTGTGACATTGCAGATAATATATTTTTTGTTTTTTGATTTGGAAGAATTTGAAGAATGTCAACAATTTCATCAAGCTCTAAGTCACCAATTATAGCAATTAGTTCTTCTGGAGAAATTTCTGAGATAAGCTCTTGTTGAATTTCATCATGCAGCTCTGCAATAATCTCTCCCTCATCTTGAGTATCAATCAGTGACCACAAAAATTTCCTTTCCTTAGGCGGCAGAGATTCTATGCTATGTGCTACCTCTGAGGGATGCATGCCAGATAAGATTCTCTTAATTTGGTTGATGGAGGGCTCAACTTGTTTGCCCTGAATCCTTTCAAGCAGATCCTCAGACGAAAAGTGGTGAGGGGTAATCTCATTCATACCCTCAATTCTAACTCACTAGATTATGAATTATCTATTTCTAGAACTTGGTAAATTTATTTTTTTTCGATATTTTGAAATTGTCCTACGGGCCAAATTAAAACCGCGTTTATTTAGGAGATCTGAAATCTTCTGATCACTTAATTTTTTTCTCTCCTCTTCAACTATCTTTTGAATTTCTTCCATTAATTGCATGGGAGTAACTTTTCTAGTTTTAGATACAGAGCTGGCTAAGAGTGATTTCATGGAAATAGCACCCTTAGGTGTTTGTATGTATTTTGATCTTAAGATCCTAGACACAGTTGATGCGCTAATTTTTAACTTTTTTGCAAGTTCAATATTTGATACAGGTTTTAATTCAGCAGATTTATTTGATAAAAAATCAGCCTGCATTTTGCAAATCAATGTACCTACATTTTGAACAGTTTCATTTCTTTTGTTGATTGCCCTAATCAACCATTTTGCTTCTCCTAGCTTTTCTTTTAGCTCTTTGCTTGCATTATTTTTTTTATTTTTAACTAATTTTTCTAAATCTTCGTCAAGACCAATTAAAGGAAAGTTATCTCGTTTAAACTGGACATTAAACTTTTGATCATTATCTTGAATCACCTCTAAGTCAGGTTGGATAATGAACGTAGATTGAAATTCTAAACCCGGTGAAAGATCGCATTTTTTAATTTTCTCAACTATTGACTCAAGAGTTTGTTCAGAGTGATGTATCGTTAAATGAGCTTTAGCATCTTCAAAGCCAGAAAATTTAGGATTAAAAAGAATTTTATTAACAATTTCTAATTCCTGGGCTGGAATTTCTTGTTTTTTTAATTGTATATAAATTGTTTCTTTAAAATTTCTTGCGCCAACCCCGGCTGGCTCTAGATCATGAATGATGTTGCTTAGAACATTTTCAATCTCTTTTATAGAATAAGCGTATTCCATCAACTCTTCTATTTCATCAAGATCTATTTGAAGCAACCCATTCTCCTCTAAGGACTGAATAATTACTAATGCAATTTTTTTTTCTGAATTACTAAGCTTGATATCCTTTAATTGACTTTTAAGATGATCCTGTAAAGTTAATTCATTAGATAAATTCTCTAAAAGATCCATATCATTAAAATCTGAAGCTAACTCATTATCAAAATCCCTTTTTAAAAAAGGATTATCTTCTATCTCATGGTTAATTTTATTGATAATTTCGAGCCTTGAGAGCTGAAGAAGGTCTATTGATTTTTTTAATTGAGGAGTTATTGATAACTGCTGGCTTTGTTTGAATTCTCTTACAAGCTTAATCGCCATCTTTTAAGAAAACATTTTACCAAAATATTTTTGCCGAACATGGACATCCTCTTTTAAGCTTTTCTCATTTCCTTGAGCAATAATCCTTCCTTCGCTAAGGATAATGGCTTTGTGACACAAGCTTAAGGTTTCTCTAACATTATGATCCGTAATTAAAATTGAAATATCCTTCTTGCAAATTTCTTGAAGTAACTCTTTTATTTCCTCAACAGCAATTGGATCAATGCCAGCAAAAGGCTCATCCAGAAGCATGATGCTAGGCTCACATATTAAAGTACGAGCAATCTCAACTTTCCTCCTCTGGCCTCCAGATAGCATTCTTCCCTTAATTTGAAGAATTGTTTTTAGATCAAACTCATCGATAATTTTTGTCACTTTTTCGATTGTTTGCTCTTTATCTTTATTAGACAATTCCGCTATTCCCAAAAGATTGCTTTCAACACTTAAATCTGGAAATATTGATGCCTCTTGAGGTAGATATCCTAAGCCTAAGTTAGATCGACCATGCATAGGCATCTCTGTGACATCTTTATTGTTAATAAATACTCTGCCTTGATTGGGAAAAATTAAACCAGCAGCTATATAAAAAGCTGTTGTTTTGCCAGCTCCATTTGGACCAAGCAAACCAACAATTTCATTTGCACTAATTGAAAAACTTAAATTTGAAAGAATCTTTTTAGAGCCAATAGTCTTTTCAATATTGGCAAGACTTATTCGGTCGCTATTCATTTGGGCTAATTTGATATGCAATAAGATTAGATGTTATTGAATTGCTATTATTTAAAAGCTTTGCATTTCCAATTAAATTCATTGATTTATTTGGATATATTACAAATACTTCCGCCTCACCATCTATCGTGCTGGATTTAATGGTTGCTGGGTTTCCATATATTTCTAATTTCTCATTTTTTTGACTCAGAAGGGCATCAGAGCCTTTTATAATATAGCCATCGATATTTATTCTAATATTATTTTCAAAAGTTAATTGCTTCGTTTTTTTGTCAATAGTAACTTTATCTGATTGAATCGAAATATTTTGAAAGCTAGCGCTCTCCTCTGAAATTAAAATAGGTAAATATAAACATCCAAATATAATTGATAAAATTTTGCACCTTATTAACATTTCGTTTTTCTAAATAATCCCCGCTTCTAAAAGTTGATGCATTGTAATGAGACCTATGTTATTACCTTTGTTTGTCTCCGAATCAACAACCAAGCTAAAAATCTTATTTTTTTCCATGACTTCTGCAGCATCGATGGCAAGAGCATTGCTTTTAATGCTTTTGAAGTTATGAGTCATGACATCCTTGATTGGAGTCTTATTTAAATCTACTTCATTGCTCAGGCACCTTCTTAGATCACCATCAGTAAAAATTCCAGTCACTTTTTTATTATGTGTAACTAAAGTTACTCCAAGTTTTTTTTCTGTAACTTCTATCAATGCATCCTTTAAAGAAGTGGCCTGATCAACCATCGGAGCTTTATCGCTCATGACTGCCAAATCTTGAACCATTGTCGTGAGTTTTTTGCCAAGTTGCCCGGCTGGATGAGATTTTGCAAAATCTTCTTTACTAAAACCTTGAGCTTCCAATAAAGCGATTGCAAGAGCATCTCCAAACACCAAAGCAATTGTAGTTGAGGAGGTTGGAGCTAGATCTAATGGGCAAGCTTCCTCATCTGCATTTATTACTAAATTAATTTTTCCAGCCTTTGCAATAGTGGATTGATTGTTATTGGTTAGAGTAAAGATGTTTGAGGTTGAGCGTTTTAACGCAGGTAAAATCTCAATGAGTTCCTTTGTTTCTCCTGAATTAGATAAAAGTAAGATAGCATCTTGTTTGCTTATCATTCCTAGATCCCCATGCGCTGCTTCAGTTGGATGGATAAAAAAAGATGAAGTTCCGGTGCTTGACAATGTCGCCGAGATTTTTTGAGCTATGTGTCCAGATTTACCAATGCCCATTAAAATTAATTTTCCTTTGATACTAAGAATTTTTAAGCATAGATCATCAAAATCTGAATGTATTTGATTGCTTAAACCCATAACAGCCTTTGACTCTATCTCAATAACCTTCAAAGCCGAGTTAATAAAATTCTTGTCTTTCATATTGCATTCATAGTTTTTTACTAATGTTATAATACCTGTATGAAAACTACTTTGAAATCTCTAGCTTTTTTTCTTGGAATTCTTTGCTTTCAGATCAACGTGGTCAGCGCATCAAACCCTCAACAATTTATTGATTCCCAAGCACAAGAAATGGTTTCTATTATTAGAAATAATCAAGAGCTTTACACCAAAGACCCAGAATTATTTAAAGACAAAATAAATGAAGTGTTTGAACCAATGGTCGATTTTAGAAGGGTTGGCGCAAGTGTTATGGGTAAAAAATATTATCTCGCTGCCTCTGCATCGCAAAGACTTCAATTTATTCAATCTTTCAAAACTTCTTTGCTCGACACATATTCCTCAACCTTGGCTCAATGGGGCGATCAAAAAATTATTACTATTTTTCCTGAAGTATCAGAGTTCAAAAGAACTGAGGATGTACAGCAAAATTTAATTACTTCTAGCAATATCTACCCAATAACCTATAAAGTTAGAAAAGATAAAAACGGCAACTGGCTAATAATTAATATAATTGTAAATGGAGTGAATTTAGGCCTTACTTTTAGAAATCAATTCCAGGCTCTTGCAAAAGAGCATAATGAGAATATCGATGAGATCATAGAGCATTGGACCTCTGATGCTAATCTTGAATAATCTTCTGTTAGGAATGATCAAATGGACATAACAAATTTTCTTAAATCAAAACTTCCTGAAGCTGAGATATCTTTTGATGGAGAAGATTGCAATTCAAAGGTCTTGATTGTAAGCAAACAATTTGAGGGTTTATCATCTCTTCAAAGACATAAGTTGGTTTTAAGCCTTTTGAAAGAGCACTTTCAAACAGGTGAACTGCATGCTCTGAGTCTCAGTACAAAATCTCCATCTGAGATAGCATAATCATGGAAAAATTAAAGATTGTTGGTGGTAAAAAACTCTCAGGATCAATTTCTTGTTCTGGAGCAAAAAATGCAGCCCTGCCAATGCTGGCAGCCACAATATTAACCGATAAACCTATCACCTTTAAAAATTTACCTTACCTGCAAGACATCACCACTATGTTTGAAATTTTAGGCTCTATGGGGGCTGATATAACCCTTAATGAGAGCATGGATTTTATTATTTCTACATCCAAATTGCATGACTTTGAGGCTAGATATGAGTTAGTCAAGACTATGCGTGCCTCAATTTTGGTTCTTGGATCGCTTGTGGCTCGTCATGGATTTGCAAGAATTGCACTCCCTGGAGGCTGTGCGATTGGAACAAGGCCAGTAGACTTTCATCTAGATGCATTGGAAAAACTTGGAGCTAAAATTGAATTAAAAAATGGCTATATTGAGGCTACTTCTAAAAAATTAATTGGATGTGAAATTAATTTTCCAGGGGTTTCTGTAACTGGAACAGAAAACATCATGATGGCTGCAGTTCTTGCTAAAGGTCAGACCGTTTTAAGAAATGTTGCAAAAGAACCTGAGGTTGAGGATTTAGCAAACTTTCTTAATTCGATGGGTGCCAAAATTATTGGGGCTGGAACTGACGAAATTATTATTGAAGGTGTTGAGAGCCTTGATGGCACAAAATTTTCAATCCCAGCAGATAGGATAGAGGCTGGAACTTATTTAATTGCAGCCGCTATTACGGGCGGTGATGTAACCATCTCAAACGTCCAAGCTCCTCGCATGAATAATATTTTAGATAAATTAAAATTAAGTGGAGCCTCAGTTATAGTTGGTAATGATACTATCCAATTGATCATGGAAAATGATTCTATTTTGCCAGTTGATATTTCAACAGCTCCGTTCCCAGGATTTCCAACAGACATGCAAGCGCAATTTACTGTCTTGAATGCATTATCAGATGGTTCATCAGTTGTGACAGAAAATGTCTTCGAAAATAGATTTATGCATGTACAAGAGCTCAATAGAATGGGCTGTGATATCACGGTAAAAGGCAGCAATGCATTTATTAAGGGAGTTAAATCGCTAAATGGAGCGCCAGTGATGGCAACAGATCTTCGAGCATCTGCAAGCTTAATTTTAGCCGGTTTATGTGCCAAGGGTGAGACAATTGTAGATCGTATTTATCACATTGATAGAGGATATGAAAGGATTGAGGAGAAGTTATCATATCTTGGAGCGGATATTACTAGGTTGCCTAATTAGTAGCTCTTTTCTCAGAAACAATTATCATATTTAGGTGCATCAATAGAAATAAACTTGAATTTATAAATTATTTCTGTGATTGCAATTTTTGCTGGAGAGATAAAAATGTTTAACACCGATGATTTTATATTTACCTCAGAAACAACGCCTGAGGTAACAACTGATTTAAAAGGATGTGTACAACAGGTCGAAGAGCTTATTGGTATTGCAGATGCTATTAATGTAACAGATTCGCCAAACTGCACGAGTCGTTTAAATAGCTTGTTAGTTGCCTCAGAGATTAAAAGAAGTGGCTTAGACGTAATTTTGCAACTAACTGGCAGAGATAGAAATCAAATTGCCTTAGAGTCTGTATTATTAGGAGCGTTGTCAGTTGGTATTAATAAAGTTCTTTGTTTAAGTGGAGATCAACCAGATAAGAATGGACCCGCAGTTGTAAATGAATTTAATGGTAATGGATTAATTGAATTGTGCAAAGTTATTGCAGAAGGCAATTTATCTGATGGGACTGCAATCAAAAACCCACTACCCATTTATCCAGGTGCTGCCGATGATTTATATACTCAAATTTCAAAACCAGATGCATTGGATAAATTAGTTGCAAAAATATCAAAGGGAGCAGGTTTTGTTCAAACTCAATATTGTTTTGACTATGACGTTATTAAAAAATATTCTGATAAATTAAATAAGCAAGGCTCTTTTGTAGATTGTAAGGTGATAATCGGCATGGGGCCATTAAAATCAGCAAAACAGGGTGACTGGATGCGTAAAAATCTATGGGGAGTAAACATCTCTGATGAAATTCTTCAGCGCCTTGAAAATAGCGGATCGCCAGCAGAAACAGGTGAAGAAATTTGCCAAGAGCTAATTGAAAAAATTATGAATCTGCCATGCATTGATGGGGTTCATCTTATGGGTCCTAGCTGCGAGAAGAGCTCAGCTAGAATAATCTCACGTTTTAAATAGAAAAATTTGAATAAAGAGTATTTAAGATCAATATTGAGTGACGTCAATTCAATTGCAATAGTTGGAGCCAGTGCTAATCAAGAAAGAGATAGTTATAAGGTTATGGAATTTCTTCAAGATTATGGTTATGAAATATTTCCAGTGAATCCAAATTTAGTTAATACTAAAATTTTAGGTCAAGAATGCTATTTAAGTCTCGAGACTATAAAGCAAAAAATTGATATGGTAGATGTATTCAGAGCAATAGAACACATCCCCAGCATTGCAAATGAAGCAATAAAAATTAAAGCGAAAATCTTATGGACACAAGAAGGCCTTTACAGCGAGGAAGCAGAATCCTTAGGTGTTAATGCTGGATTAAAAGTTGTGATGAATCAATGTCCAAAAAAAATTCTTGAAAATTAACCAATCAGATTATGAACAAAAAGATAAAAGATATTTTACAGATTGATCAAACTCAGCCCGGCATTCTGCGTTTGATTCTGAATGATCCTGATAATAAAAATGCTCTTTCGGATCAGATGATGCATCAACTTCATCAATGTATATCTGATGCATCATCAAATAATTCAATCAAAGTAATCATCATTGCAGCCGTTGGTGATGTTTTTTGTTCAGGGCATAACCTAAAAGATATAACTAAAGCCAGAGCCAATGCAGATGGTGGGAGGGAATATTTTTCAGATCTTTTTGATTTATGCTCTTCATTAATGCAAGCGATAACTGCATGCTCAAAACCAGTCATAGCAGAAATCAATGGGGTTGCAACTGCTGCTGGTTGCCAGTTAGTTGCTAGTTGCGACTTAGCCATTGCGTCTGATCAATCAAAATTTGCAACGCCTGGAGTAAATATCGGTTTATTTTGTTCAACTCCCATGGTCGCACTTTCAAGAAATGTTAGCAAAAAAGATTCTATGAAAATGCTTCTTACGGGCGATATGGTTGATGCAGCCGAAGCCAAGAGAATATCCCTAATTAATGATCATGTCTCCGCTGAAAAACTAAATGACAGTGTTATGCATCTTGCAGAGAAAATTGCAACCAAGCCTCTATCTACAGTAAAAATTGGTAAAGAAGCTTTTTATCGACAGTATGAAATGAGTCTCTCGGAAGCATATGAATTCACTTCAAAAGTAATGACTGAAAACTCCCTTGCAGATGATGCAAAGGAGGGAATTACCTCATTTTTAGAGAAGCGAGATCCCATCTGGAAAGACAATTGACCTATTGAGCGGGAATGGCCTCTGTTATGACTTTGTAATCATTAACATAAGAGTTCTGCAATACTTGGAACTCAATCTCATCTCCTGGAAATGAGTTTTTTAAAGCGCTAGTTAAATTTTCCCATGTCGGTGATTCTTTATTAATGGATAGGATGATTGCCCCTTGGTTTATTTTTCCACTATTAAAAAGTGGCCCATAGTTTCTGAGTTCCAATATTTCAAGACCATAGGTAGGTTTATTGTTTAATAAAAACCTTTTCACCTTCACTCTAAAATCTCCAATCCATGACCGTTTAACTGACCCATATTGAATAATCTCTGAGGCAACTTCAATCATTTTGTTAGCTGGAAGAGCGAAGCCAATTCCAGCATAAGAACCAGTTTGTGAAAAAATTTTTGTATTCATTCCAATAAGATTGCCTTTGTGATTGATCAAGGCTCCACCAGAATTTCCTGGATTAATTGCTGCATCAGTTTGAATAAGCTCAAGATATGGATTTCCATAATCTCTTCCAGTAGCGCTAATAATTCCACTAGTAAAAGTTTTTCCTAAACCAAATGCATTCCCAATAGCAATTACTTGGTCACCTATTTGAGCTGATGAGCTGTTTGATACCTTAATAGGCTTTAATGAATCCATTGGAGTAATTTTGATCACCGCAAGATCAGACCTTTCGTCAAAACCAATCAAGGAGGCAGGATAAACTTGCCCATCATCTAGCTCTACTTCAATAATTCTAGCGCCTTTAATTACATGAAGATTGGTAATAATATAGCCATCATTAGAAATAATAATTCCAGAGCCCATAAGGTTATTTGGTAGTCTTCCATCAAATGACCTAGTTTCAATGTTGCTCTTAGAGCTGATGTTAATGACAGAGGGAGATGCTTTTGCAATTGCTCCTACATAACCATCACCATTAGACATATTTATATAAAGATATGTCAGAATACCAACCAAGATTAAAAAATTTATTCTTGAAAGCTTATTATTAAAAAATTTCATATGATCATTAAATCAATAATATGATGGATATAAAAGTTATGCTTAAGAATTTATCTACTCAGGGTATAACGCTTGATAATGCTCAAACTACATTTCTAGAGAAGTTTATTAAACAAGATTCAATCTATCAACCACCTACATTTTTTTCTAAAAACAATTCAATTGGAAATTTATACTTATGGGGTCCAGTTGGAAGAGGCAAAACAATGCTGCTCCAAGGTCTTCAAGATTCATATTTTTCTCATTCAGGCCAATTTCACTTTATTGAATTCATGCAACTTATTCATAAAAAATTATCTGAATTTTCTGGAAAACGTGATCCACTATTGAAGGTTGTTAAGAATCTTTCGAATGATTTCAAGATTATTTTTATAGATGAGTTTCAGATTGAGGATATTGCTGATGCAATGATTGTAGGCACAATACTTGAAGCATTATCAAAAAAAGGAACCAGACTATTCATTTCATCTAATTCACACCCAGACAATCTCTATAAAGATGGTCTTCAAAGAGCTAAATTTATAAAAACTATCAATTTTATTAACGAAAACTTTTTTATTCATCATCTACTGGGCGCTGAGGACTATAGACTTAAAAAAATTTCTAAGTTTGATAGTTCTGGTAAAGATGGGAATAACCTTGATAGTGTAAAAGATTTTTTGCACAGAACTTTTAATAAAGATATTACTGACAAGACTCTATTTATAGTAAATAACAGAAAATTTAATTGTTTGGGCTGTTCTGATAAAGCTCTCTGGCTTTCTTTTGAGGACTTTTTTTCAGCGCCATGTGCAAGCAAGGATTTTATTGAAATTGTTAAAACATTTGAATGGGTATTTATTAGTAATTTTCATGCTTGTAATGATGATCATATTGATAAAATAAGAAGATTCATAAGCTTTATTGACATCGCCTATCAAGAAAATCAAAAACTAAAATGTTTTTATGATCTCAATTTAATGATTAATTTGTATTCTGGAGATCAGTTACATCATTTATGGGTAAGAACTGAGAGTAGACTCCATCAAATAGCATCAACTAAATATCTTCAAAATTTAGAGAAAAACCAAACTAAATGAATTAAAATATTGATTAAATAGCGCGTAAACATTAACATTCGCATCTAATTTTTTTCTTTAAACATAAAAAGTAATGAAAACTCTTTCACTCAGAAAAGAAGACGCTCAACATGATTGGTATGTTGTAGATGCTTCAGACAAAATTTTAGGACGTCTGGCCACCAAAATAGCTAATCGTATTAGGGGCAAAGACAAACCTACCTTTACTCCACATACTGACGGTGGGGACTACGTAGTAGTCATTAATGCTGAAAAAATTCGGGTAACTGGAAAAAAGTTTGATGATAAAAAATATTACACACACTCACTTTACCCTGGCGGTCTGAAGACTAAAGTTTTCAAAGACATTATTGAAGACAAACCTGAATATATTCTAGAAGAAGCTGTAAAAGGAATGCTTCCAAAAAATAAACTTGGCAAGCAAATGTTTAAAAAGCTCAAAGTATATAAGGGAGATAACCATCCTCATGAATCACAAGAACCTCAAATTTGGGAGCCAAAACTATGAGCGCATCTATCCATTATGCAACTGGTAGAAGGAAAACTTCATCTGCCAGAGTTTATCTTTCAAAAGGAAAAGGCAAAATATTAGTTAATAATAAAGAATTATCTCATTATTTTGGTAGGCAAGTTGCTCAAATGTTAGTAATGCAACCATTGAAATTAACAGAGCTAGATGAGCAGGTAGATATTAAGGCTATGGTTAAGGGTGGAGGAAGCTTTGGTCAGGCTGGAGCAATTAGGCATGGCATCTCAAGAGCTTTACTTGAATTTGATGAAAGTCTTAGGCCACAGCTAAAATCTGCAGGGTTTTTAACAAGAGACGATAGAAAAGTTGAGAGAAAGAAGCCAGGATTAAAGAAAGCAAGAAAAAGCTCTCAATTCTCCAAGCGCTAATTTCTTATATTTAAAAATTACCGTTCATCCCAATATAGGCTTTAATGGAAGAAAAAATTACCACGCGAAGAAAAGTACTTATAGGTATGACCTCAGCTGTCGGAGCAGTCGGTGCATCATTCGGAGTAGTTCCTTTCGTTGCTTCCTGGAATCCAAGCGCAAAAGCCAAGGCGGTTGGTGGCCCAGTAAAGGTTGATGTCTCAAAAATGCAAGTTGGACAAAAAATTCAGGTTTCATGGAGAAAACAGCCAGTTTTTGTTATCCGACACAGTAAAGCAGCTTTGGACAGTCTTTCAAAAGTGGAATCAAAATTAGATGATCCAAAATCTCTTAAGATAGAAGAACCATATAGAGATGTTAATCCAACAAGATCAACTTCAGACGAATATACTGTTATTGCTGGAGTTTGCACCCATCTGGGATGTGCTCCGAAATATTATCCTGAAATAGAGTCTCAGCCTTGGGACGAGTCATGGGTAGGTGGATTTTTCTGTCCTTGCCACGGATCAATGTTTGACATTGTAGGGAGAGTATTTAAAGGAGTTCCTGCTCCAACTAATTTAAAGGTTCCGCCTCATTATTTTGACGGAAGTATATTAACAATAGGGGAAGAAAGAGGCACTGCATAATGACTCAAAAATCATCAGGATTTTTTAATTGGATTAACGCTCGTTTACCTATTGTAAATACATATGAACGCCATCTATCAAAACACCCTGTCCCTAAGAAGGTAAATTTCTGGTATATGTTTGGTGCTTTGGCATCAGTAGTTTTAATTATTCAAATCGTTTCAGGTATTTGGTTGATGTTTGGGTATGAGAACACTGAAGAAGGTGCCTTTGCCTCTATTGAATATATTATGCGAGACATTGAATATGGCTGGGTGATTCGATATATGCATACGACTGGTGCTTCAATGTTCTTTGCTGTTGTGTATCTTCACATGTTTAGGGGGTTGTTATATGGCTCTTATCACAAACCAAGAGAATTAGTCTGGGTCTTTGGTATGACTATTTATCTTGTAATGATGGCTGAGGGTTTCTTAGGATATGTTTTGCCTTATGGTCAAATGTCTTATTGGGGTGCCCAAGTTATTATTTCTCTATTTGGTGCCATTCCTTACATTGGTGAGTCATTGGAAATTTGGGTTAGAGGTGATTACTATATTTCTGGCGCAACCATTTCAAGATTCTTTGCATTACATGTTGTAGCTCTGCCCTTAATATTAATTGCGCTTGTATTTATGCATTTGGTTGCCTTGCATGAAGTCGGAGCAGGGAATCCAGAGGGAGTGGATATTGAGAAGCATTTAGATGAAGACGGAGTTCCGTTGGACAGCGTCCCATTTTTTCCATACAAAGTTTTGAACGCACTGGTAGCCATTGGAATATTTGGTATTGTTTTTTCAATTATCATGTTTTTCTTTCCTGAAGGTGGCGGCTATATGTTGGAGCTAGCTAACTTTGAAGAAGCCAACCCATTAAGCACTCCTGAACATATTGCCCCAGTATGGTATTACTCACCATACTACGCAATGTTAAGAGCGGTGCCTGATAAGCTTGGCGGTCTTGTAGTAATGGGTGCTGCTATAGCCATACTATTCGTTGTACCATGGCTTGATAGAAGTAAAGCAGCTTCTATTAGGTACAAGGGTATTCTTAGCAAGATCGCAATGACTATATTTATTATTAGTTGGCTTATGCTGGCATGGTTAGGCACTGTGCCTGTAACAGCTCTAAGAACAACACTTAGTATCATTGGAACTATAATCTATTTTGCATTTTTCTTATTAATGCCGATTTATACTTCTATCGAAAAAACAAAGCCAGTACCAGAAAGGTTATGAAGAAATTCTTACTAGTAGCTTTCTTATTCATTGGCTCTCAAGAAGCTGTTGCAGCGGGTGGAGCTCCATGCGGTGATTACGGAGAATGCGACTCATTCAAGCCTGAGCTCAATAATATGGAGTCACTTCAATTGGGCGCTCTGACTTTTATCAATCATTGTTATGGTTGTCATTCATTGAAGTATTCTCGATGGGGAAGAATTGCAAAAGACCTAGATATTCCTGAAGAAATTTTTAGTGACAATTTAGTTTTTGGTGCAAATGTCAAGCTTGGCGATAGAATGACCGGATCAATGGAACCTGCTGTTTCTGAGACTTGGTTTGGTATAGCTCCTCCAGATCTAACGCTTGTTACAAGATTGCATGGATCAGATTGGGTTTACACATACTTAAGAACTTTTTATGAAGACTCATCAAAGCCTTATGGGGTGAATAATATGGTGTATCCTGGTGCAGCAATGCCAAATGTTTTGGCTTCTATGCAAGGTCTGCAAATACTATCTTGCAAGGATGTACCAATGATAGCTAGCAATGGTGGAGTAAGAAGAGATGAGATGGGTAACGATATCACTGAAGAAAAGTGTGGTTATCTTAAAACTGTTCAAGGCTCTGGTACTTTATCCGTTGAAGAGTTTGATGAGGTTATATTTAACCTTGTAAATTTTATGACCTACGTTGGAGAGCCAAGCAGATCAGATAGAGAGAGAATGGGTTGGTATGCAATATTATTTTTCGTAGTTTTTACAGCGCTTGCTTATCTGCTATTTAGAGAATACCAAAAAGATTATCATTAGATTTAATTAAAAACAAAGAGGGAACATGATTTTATATTCTGACAAAGACGACCACTATAGCCACAGAGTAAGAATCGTTCTTGCTGAAAAAGATATAGCTTGTGAAATAAGAGAAACCACAAATGAGGAGGCACCAGAGGAGGTGTTAGCCCTTAATCCTTATCATACTCTTCCCATTTTAGCTGATAGAGACTTAGGTTTGTATGATGCAGGGGTAATGTTGGAATATCTAGATGAGCGTTTCCCGCATCCTCCACTTCTTCCAGTTTATCCAGTATCCAGAGCTAATAGCCGGACACTAATGTTGAGAATAGATAAAGAATGGTGCCCGCTAGTAGATACCTTAATTGCTAAAGAGCTTTCTGAAAAAGAACTATTAATCGTCAGGGAAGAGCTGCTAAATGAAATAAGCACAGTTGCTCCAACCTTTAAAGAATTTGATTTTTTTATGAGTGAAGACTTTTCTTTAATAGATTGCTATCTAGCCCCTATTTTGTGGAGACTTCCCTCTCTTGGGATCAATCTACCATTAAATAGGCACCTTAAACCTTTATTGGATTATCAAACAAAAATATTTGCCAGACCAAGCTTCCAGGACAGCCTTTCTTTAATAGAGAGAGATCTTAGGGATTAAGACGAAATTAAATTCGCGCTAATTTTCTGTAAAGGAATTATTCTTTTGGTGCATGAATCAGATTGATAGAAAATACTTCCAGTAACTCCATTTATTTTTGCTGATTGAACACCAGCTTGCTTTAAAATTTGAACAGTTAACCATTCATGCAACACCCCTAACTCTAGGAACTTTTCCAGCGACACAAATTCATCATTCTTAATTTTTGATGTTAGATAAGTAGATATTGGAGTCAACGAATCTTCATAGTCTAGAAGCTGAAAAGGAGCGCTTATTTCTTCTAGCGATGAAATAAAATTTAAATATTTAAAATTATTTCCTCCGTGATACCTTAGAGCTGGAATCATTGATTTATATTCTTGAGGATTTAACATAATTATTATTTGCTTGAAATCAGATCTTGGTCGGGGACTAAAATTTAATTTTTGATTTGGGTTCAGGTTAGCAATTTTATTGAAGCGTTTTTCACTTAATTCAATCCCCAAGGTCTTGGCAGAGAATTCTTGAAAATTTGTTGAAGCATATTTTATTGATAGAAGGTTTTTATTGCCTTGTTCAAGGTTTTCAATCATGGGTTTATATTTTTCAGAATAAATAATTAATACTGAATTAGAGTTTTTGTTTATCTCCTCATTAATTGACAAAATTGCATCATCATAAATACTTGAGCAGAAACCATTAACCTTTTGAGAAAGCAAATTTTTGGGGAGAATAATTTGTTTTTTTTCATCCCAAACAATACTTATTGGAAGATTGAGCTTATAGATTAACTCTATAATCTCATTTGAGTATTTATGATTTGGTTTAAGTCTTAGGGAATAATTTTTTTTCTTTAAAATTTTTTGATAATTCCTTTTTAGAATTTTTGCGTCATTCAACTTCCTTGAATCTAGTACTTCTTCATCAATAGCTGCTTGTATTTTTTCTAGGTCATCATCAAAGTAGCTTTGATAATCATAGATCTCAAGGAAGTCTTTTGAGATATTTTCTTTGGTGAATTTAGCTGAATTCAGATTTAAATTTTTAGATGTTATAGAGCAAGATGCTAAGATAATCAATGCTGTAAGACGTGTTAAATATTTATTTTTTTTAAAAACCATTAACTTAATTTCATGCTTTATATAATTTGTAGTCCAATTGGTAATTTAAATGATTTCTCATTGAGGTCAATTAATACTTTAAAGGAAGTAGATAAGATTTTTGCAGAAGATACCAGGGTTGCTGCAAAACTTTTACAGCATTTTGATATTCAAAAGAACACCAAACCATTCCATGAGCATAATGAGAATGAAGCTAGTAATGAAATAATTAAGCTCATTAAAGATGGAAAAACTTTGGCGCTTCTTTCTGATGCCGGGGCGCCACTTATATCTGATCCAGGGTATCCATTGATTCAAAAATGCATTGAAGAGGGGATTACTTTTACAGTCCTTCCAGGGCCCTCTGCAGTCATAAATGCTTTGATTCTCTCAGGCTTACCAACAGATAAGTTTTCTTTTAATGGGTTTTTACCAAAACAACATGAGGCAAAAAGAAAAATTGCGATCAAGTTACAAAATTCTGATTTAACAACTATTTTTTTTGAATCTGCAAAGAGGATTAGCAAAACCATTTCAATTTTTTCTGAGAATCTCAGCCCAGATACTCAATTAGCAATTTGCCGCGAGATGACCAAGGAACATGAATCAATTTACAGGGGAACCATTGATGAAGTTTTGGCTCTTATCAAAAATAATCAAATAACTCTGTTAGGAGAGTTTGTGATTCTTGTTTATCCACGCTCATTTTCCAGCAGAGCTTTAAATTTAGATGAAAATTTTTGCCGTCCATTTCTTGATTATTTATCTCCAACAGATGCATCAAAACTAATAGCTAAAGTTAGCTCTTTTTCCAAGCAAGAAGTATACAAATTCCTCTTAGGCATTTCTAAATAAATGTAAAAGGTATTAAAATATAATCGAGTTGATCGGATGACTGCTAGCAATTTGTTAGAGGAAAGTCCGGACTTCATAGAGTAGAGTGCCAGGTAACTCCTGGGGAGCGTGAGCTTACGGCAAGTGCAACAGAAAATATACCGCCAAGAAATTGGTAAGGGTGAAATGGTAGGGTAAGAGCCTATCGCGTATTTGGTAACAAATATGGCAGTGTAAACCCCACTTTGAAGCAAAACCAAATAGGAATCCGTTTAGGCTACTCGTCTAGGATTCGGGTAGGTTGCTTGAGTAATATGGTGACATATTGCCTAGATAGATGGTCATTTAATACAGAATCCGGCTTATAGATCAACTCACCTCATTTTTTTAAAAAAAAGTGTGTAAAAGTGTGTTAAATGTAGTATAAAGTGTGTAGTAATAAATTTTTACATACATTATGTTTGGTTTTACAACAATTTCGATAGATGCAAAGGGAAGGCTAGCTATTCCGGCTAAATATCGAGATCAACTTCTTTCTCAAAATGAAGAAAGTATTGTTGTAACAAAAGACCCTCAATATCCAGCATTAAAAATATATCCTGGCTCAATTTGGAATAGCATATCCAGTGAACTGCAATCATTGCAGGGTCTTGATCCAATCGTAAGAAACTTACAATGGACAATTCTAGGGAATGCTAGCGTTAGCTCATTTGATCCCAAAGGTAGAATGCTAGTACTTTTGCCATTAGAACTTCGAGAATATGCAGAAATCAGCAAAGCTGAAAAAGTATCATTTATTGGTATGGGAAATAAATTTGAAGTTTGGAATGGTAAAAACTGGGAAATGAGACAAACAGGCGGCGCTTTATCAACTGAAATTCTTGAGGTTGTATTACCAGAGAGACTAAAAACAATATCTTTTTAAAGGGGTAGAAAATGAATTGGGAAATAATTGAAGAAAATGCTGGATTAGCCAAAATTAAAGTCATTGGCGTCGGCGGAGCAGGTGGAAATGCAGTTATTCATATGATAAACCATGAAATTCAGGGAGCAGATTTTATTTGCGCAAATACTGATTCTCAGGCATTAGATAGAGCAAAAGGATCTACTATTTTAAAGCTTGGTGATAATGTAACAAGAGGTTTAGGGGCTGGAGCAGATCCTCAGGTAGGAAGGGCCGCAGCTGAAAGAGACAGGGCTGCAATCGAAGAGTTATTAGCTGGTGCAGATATGATCTTCATAACTGCAGGTATGGGAGGCGGAACTGGGACTGGCGCTGCACCAGTAATTGCCGAAATTGCTAAGGAGCTTGGAGCTTTAACAGTTGCAGTTGTAACTAAACCATTTAATTTCGAAGGACACAAAAGAAAAGCTGCAGCGGAACAAGGAATAGCTGAGCTAGTTGAGGAAGTCGACAGCTTAATTACTATACCAAATCAAAAATTGATGGATATTTTGGGTAGAAAAACATCGATGGAAGAAGCATTTGCCAAGGCAGATGATATTTTAAAAGGAGCAGTTCAAGGCATATCTGACATTATTATGAAGCCGGGATACATTAATGTTGACTTTGCGGATGTAAAGACAGTTATGTCAGAAAAAGGCATCGCTATGATGGGTACAGGGCAATCAACCGCTGATGAAAGAGGCATTGATGCAGCCAGTCAAGCTGTAAGCTCAGAGCTGCTTGAAGATATTGAATTAAAGGATGCACGAGGCATCTTAGTAAATATAACTGCAAAATCACCGACAATGGCAGATTTTGATGAAGTTGATTCAGTAATTAGAGACTTTACCGCTGATGATGCAACTATAATTTATGGAACTGTAATGGAAGATTCGATGGATGAAGAAGAATTATTGGTTACTGTTGTGGCAACAGGCGTTAATCAAAAAACAGCAACTTTAGCTGTTGATAATTCGAGAAGAGCAACAGTTCAACTAAATCCAGTAGGTCTGGATGCACCTAAAATCGACCAAACAGTTGAGTCAGGTGGCACATCGTCTGCAGAGGATATAGATTTCCTTGATGTGCCAACCTTCATGAGAAAGCAAGTAGACTAAAAAGATGCTTCATGTTCCAGTTCTGCTGGAAGAATCATTAGATTTCTTGCTGCATGATTTATCTGGAACGTATTTAGATCTTACTTTTGGACGAGGCAGCCACTCTCAAGAACTTCTAAATAGACTTTCTCCGCTTGGGAGGCTTCATGCAGTTGATAGAGACTTAGAAGCAGTCTCATTTGCAAAAGAAAATATTGCTGACCCACGTTTTAGCATCTATCACTCAAATTATTCTGAGGTTAATTCATTATTTTACAAGCAGAGATTTGATGGGATACTACTTGATCTAGGTACTTGCTCAACTCATTTAGATAATCCATTTAGAGGTTTCAGTTTTCAAAGTGACGGACCTTTGGATATGAGAATGGATATGTCTTCAGGGTTTAGTGCAGCTGAGTGGCTAAATAGTGCTCCTGAAAAAGAAATAAGTAATATTCTATATGAATATGGAGATGAGAAATCATCAAGAAAAATTGCAAAAGCTATAGTGAAATTTAGATCTATAAAACCATTGCAATCTACCATTGAACTTACAAAAATAATTGAGACAGTTCTTAAGAGAACTGGTAAAACTCATCCAGCAACAAAATCGTTTCAAGCAATAAGAATACATGTAAACAATGAGTTATATCATTTAAAAATAGCGCTCTCAAAGTTACAAAATGTGCTGAAAGTTGGTGGAGTAGTTGTAATTATTTCATTCCATTCTCTAGAGGATAGAATTGTAAAAAATTTTTTTAAACCTGAAATTGAAGAACCGCCAAAAGATATACCAATTAACACCTCAGTAAAAGAAACATATAGATGCATCAAAAAGAAAATCAAACCATCCCCCAATGAGATCAAAATGAATCCTCGTTCAAGAAGTGCAATCATGAGGGTATTTTTAAAGCTATGAAAAAAGATATCGTGGTTTATATTTTATTTATAAATATTTTTATTTTATTTTGTATATGTCTTGAGACTATAAAAATTAGATGGCAATTTAGCCAGGAGCATGAGAACAATGCTTATCTCCAAGTTGCAAATAATAAATTGACCGAAATAAACTTTAATTTAAAAACTGAATATTATCATCTTAGTTCTCCAGCAAAAGTTGAACGTCATGCAAAAGAAGTCTTAGGGATGGTGGAGATAAGGAAAGTAATTAATATAAGTTATGAAAAATAATTTTGGTTATAGTTGGCGGGCTTACCTAATATATATATTTTTATTACTTAGTTTACTAATCTTAGTTTTTAGAATATTCAGCCTTCAATATATTGAAGGAGATTTCTTAAAGTCTAAAGGTGAGAGCATGCTCGAGACCTCCAGGTCAATACCTGCTACCCGAGGGAGTATACTTGATAGGAATGACTTTCCTCTTGCGGTATCGATCAATCAATATGATTTATACGCTCTAAAAAATTTTTCAGAGGAAGATTTTACAAAATTAAAAGATTTTCTAATTTTAAAAAAAGATTTTCCTGCTATTAAAGAAATTAATAAAAAAACCTTAATTTTTTCTAATCTAAATTTTTCACAATATGAGAATATTAAAAACTTGAAACTTTCTGATATTGAGATTGAATCATTTCAAAAGCGCTACTATCCATTGGGTGAACAAATATCTACCTTGATCGGATTTTCAGGGAAAGATGGTTTTGGCTTGGAGGGGCTTGAAAATATTTTAGATGCTGAATTGTCTGGAGTACCTGGGCGAGAAACTATTTATAGAAATGCAAGCAGGAGATCCAAAGTAACGCAAGAAGTTATCAAGGGCTCTGATCAAAAGTTAACTATTGATAGCAGAGTTCAATTTTATGCATATAAACATCTTTCAAGCTTTGTTGAAGCCAATAATGCAAAAGGTGGTAGCGTTATAATTTTAGATAATATTTCTGGAGAAATCCTTGCTATAGCCAGCTATCCCTCTTATAACCCCAACAGTTCTCAAAGACAGATTCAAAGGAATAGAGCTCTGGTTGATGCATTTGAGCCAGGATCAATAATAAAACCGTTGGTTTTAGCAAAAGGTATTGATATGGGCATACTTTCTATCAATCAGATAATTGACACTAGTCCAGGATTTATAAATTTAAGCGGTAGAACAGTGTCAGATCCCAAAAATTACAAAATGCTAACTGTTAGTGAGATTATTTCAAAATCTAGTCAGGTTGGTGCTTCTAAGCTAGCTTTGGAAGTTGGAATAGATGGACTGATTTCAGGATATAAGGGATTTGGACTTTCAAAACCGCCAAACATATTTTTTCCTGGAGTTGCATATGGAGTTATTAATTCAAGAGATAATATCTCTGATCATGAAATTGCAAGTATTGGATTTGGGTACAGCATGACTGCTTCATCTTTACAACTAGCCCAAGCATATTCAGTTTTTGCTAACGAAGGCTATCTTAAAGATTTTAAAATTTTTAAAGATAATGTTGATGGATATAAACAGAGAGTAATAGGCAAAGATGCTGCCCATGATGTGCTGAAGTCATTAAAATTAGTTGTTACAGATGGAACAGGTAACTTAGCAAGGCTATCAAATTATGAAGTTGCAGGAAAAACGGGTACATCTCACAAAGCCAGCTCTAAAGGTGGCTATGATCAAAGTAGATACATAGCATCCTTTGCAGGAATAGCACCATTAAAATCTAAGAGACTTACGATTTTTGTAACCATCGATGAGCCAGGATTAAATAATTATTCTGGTGGTAGTGTTGCAGCTCCATTATTTGCAGCTATCTCTTTAGATGTCCTAAATTATTTAGATGAATAAATTACCTCTTATTAAGTCCCTCATTGAAACAAATGTGTTTGACGAATGCTTCATCGAATCCATAACTGATGACTCAAGAGATGTAAATAAAAATTCTTTGTTCGTGGCTAGACAAGGAGAAGCATCACATGGAAAAGAATTTATAAAAGAGGCAACAAAAAAAGGAGCCTCATGTGTCATTAGTGATCAAGCAGTTGAAGGAGAGATAGATATACCAATTTACTACATCAATAATCTAGAGGATATGTTACCTGAAATCTTATTTCGATTTCATGAGTTGTCTAAGGATGATTTTATTTTTCATGGTGTGACCGGCACTAATGGAAAAACAACAACAGCATTTATGGCACATAATATTATGAGGGAGCTTCACAAACCCTCATTATATATTGGCACTCTTGGAGCAATTATCAATGATGATCGTATACAAACCAAGGGTAATACAACTCCTGGAATATTTGAGTTGTTTGCAATTTTGCAAGCATGCAGACCTCAAAAAAAAACATATGTTTTTCTCGAAATCTCTTCTCATGCTCTAGTACAAAAAAGGCTATGTAACTTAGCTTTTTTTCAGACCATCATACTTAATATTCAATCTGATCATCTTGATTATCATAAAACAGAAACAAGCTATATTAATGCAAAATTATCTATTGCTAATCTTAATAATAAAAACTCCATAAATCTAGAATTTCTTCCATTCGCATAGATCGCGATCCTTTTAATAAAATAGTCTCTTTGCCTACTAGATTTTTTTTTAAGAAATCAATTAACTCTATTTTATTTTTAAAGAAATACCCATGATCACCAAATGCAAGAACTGTATGCCGGATCAAATCTCCATATCCAAGTAAAATATCTATTCCGTTTATTTTGGCATAGTCTCCCAATCGTATGTGTAGTTTTTTTCTATATCTACCAAGCTCCGCCATATCCCCAAGAATTGCAACCTTTCTTCCATTAAATTGACATAAAACATCTATTGCAGCTCTCATGGAATCTGGATTAGCATTGTAAGTGTCATCGATGGCCTGTGACTGCTTTACCCATGTTTTAAGCTCTAAGCGCTGCGGAGGGTTTACAAGGCCTCTGAGGCCATGTGCAAATTCCTCTATATTCAACTGAGCAGCATTTATAGCTGCAAAGGAAGCAAGAATGTTTAACACATTATGCATTCCTAAAAGCTTAGTTTTTATTGGAATTCTTTTTTTCAAATGAATAGATTCGATATAAAAAGACAAGCCTTGTTTTGTCATCTTAATTTGACTCGGGAAATAAGATGCTGAGGATTTCTCACCAAACGTATAAAAAGTAATGTCATCCCTCATTTTTTTCCAATAATTAAGATATTTACTATCAGGAACAATTGCAGCCCCATCTTTTTGTATGTTGCTGATAAGCTCTGATTTAACCTTTAATACCCCTCTAACTGAATTTAGCCCCTCTAAATGTGAATGGCCTATGTGAGTAATAATGCCGATATTGGGCTTAATTATTTTAGATAGAAGATCTATATCACCTAATTTTGTTGCACCCATTTCAAAAATTGCTGTGCTATTTTTTGAATCTAATTCCAAAGCACAAAGCGGTAAACCAATGTCATTGTTATAGTTTTGAAAACTAGCATAACTATTTTTTATGCCGTTCTTTAAAATATTTTTTGTGGTTGTTTTACCATTACTTCCAGTAACACCAATAACCCTTCCCTTATATCTTCCCATTGCAATCTTAGCAGACTCGATAAGATACTTTTCAGGACTATTTACTAGAATAATTTTTGATGGTTGAGCCGAGGAATTTAAAATTTTAGTCCCTTTTATAAATGCAAGAGATGCACCTTTTTTTATAGCATCCTCGGCATAAAGACTTCCATCTTCATTAGAACCAGTCAGGCCAAAAAAGACCGAGTTCTTCGTGACCTCTCTAGAATCTATTTGAAAATTTCTAATTGGCAAGCTTGTTTTAACATCAAGCTTAAGAGAAGTTAATAAATCTTGTGTATTTTTAATTAATTTCATTGCCTAAAATTTTTAAGACACAATCTCTGTCATTAAATGGAACTTTGTTTCCCGATATATCAATAAAAGTTTCATGGCCCTTACCCAATATTACCAATATATTTTCTTTAGTTAAGTATTGAAGCGCAGCCATTATCGCGTTCTGTCTAT
>QBVY01000009.1 GCA_003283765.1 SAR86 cluster bacterium AG-313-N18 | reverse complement strand
CACTTTTTAACTATCCGAGCGATCAAAATGTATGCTGATGGAGCCCTGGGTTCTCGTGGAGCTGCATTATTAGAAAAGTATAGCGATTATGAAGGTAAAGGAGTCTTTATTTTTCTTGAAGAAGATACAAAACCTAGGTTAGCTAAGGCATTAAATAAAGGCATTCAAATTGGAACTCATGCCATTGGAGATCATGGAAATAGAGTGGTTTTAGATTGGTATGAAGAAACTTTTTTAAAGGCAAAAAAAAATAATCAATTTTCAGAATCACCGAGATGGAGAATAGAACACTCTCAAAATATTACGCCTATTGATCAGCGTCGTTTTGTTGAGTTAGATATTATTCCATCAATGCAGCCATCTCATGCAATAGGTGATTTGCATTTTGCTGTAGATAGATTAGGTCTAGATAGAATTAACAATGCATATGCTTGGAAAAAGCTTATTGATCAAGGTTTAATCATCGCTGGTGGCACAGATGCCCCGGTTGAAATTGGTGATCCAAGAATTGAGTTTTATGCTGCTATTGCTAGGAAAGATGTTGATGGATACCATGCCGAGGGCTGGAATCTAGATCAGAGGATCTCACGATTTGAAGCGCTAAAGATGTTTACAATTTGGCCTGCAATTGCTTCCTTTCAAGAAGATGTTAAAGGAACGATAGAGGTTGGCAAGCTTGCTGATTTCACTATTTTTGATAGAGACTTAATGAGTATTCCTGAGCAAGAAATCCTAGAGTCAAAAAATGTATTAACAGTTGTCGGCGGCAGAATTGTTTACCAAAAATAAATCTATACTTTTTCTAAGATTAAATCTGCACATTTTGCCCCAATAACATTACAGGTTGCATTTGTGTTTCCTGAAATAATGCTTGGAAATATTGATGCATCAGCAACTCTTAGTCCCGAAATACCATTTACTTTCAAATGATTATCGACTACACATTCATTACCTTCTCCCATTTTGCATGTGCCAACAGGGTGATAAACGGACAATGACTCATTTTTAATAAATTCTTCAATTTCAGCATCCTCAATATATTCGATTCCAGGTTGCAACTCTTCAGCATTTAATTCCTGCATGGGCGTAGTTTTGAATATTTCTCTAGTTTTCTTTATTCCCTCAATCATCCATTGCATATCTCTTTTTTCATCTAAGTAATTAGCATAGATTTTTGGGGCTTCAGAAGGGTTTGATGAAGCAAGCTCAAGATGACCTCGACTTTTTGGTCTTAAATTACAAACAGAAGCTGTAATCCCTGATGAAGGTTTCATAGCGCCATCTTTATTATATTTGCCAGCACCTGGCGCAAAATGAATTTGTGCATTAGGTGTTTCTACTTTTTCATTTGTTTTAAAAAACACTCCAACATCTGAGGCTGGGTAAGTCATTAATCCTTTTTGTTGTGTGAAATACTCAAGTAAATTTTTGACCATACCTAAGGGCTTCATGAGTTCGCTAAAGGTTTTTAATTTATTAATTTTATAGCTTATGTTAACTGTTAGATGGTCTTGCAAATTTTGTCCTACACCAGGTATATCTTGCACAATGGGTATCTGATGATCTTTGAGATGTTTCTTAGGCCCAATACCAGAAAGCATCAATATTTGAGGAGAGTTGATGCTTCCGCCACAAAGAACTATCTCAGATGTGCATCCAATAACATGAACCTTATTTTTAATTTTAACTTTTACACCAATAGCTTTTTTGTTTGATGTGATGACTTTTTCAACCAAAGCATTCGTTAGTAATTCAAGGTTTGATCTATTGAGCGCAGGCTTTAGAAACGCCTCAGCTGCACTAAACCTTTGCCCATCTTTAATATTTACTTGATATTGGCCATAACCCTCTTGATCATTACCATTGAAATCATTGTTTTGAATAAATCCATATTTTTTACAAGCGTTTAAAAAATAATTGGAAGCTTCGAGTATCGGTTTATATGTTTCTACCCATAAAGAACCAAAATTTCCATGATACTGGTCCTCATGATTTTGATTGTTCTCAAGACTAACAAAATATTTTATTAAATCACGAAAGCCCCATCCTTTGTTTCCAGCTCTTTCCCATGCTTCATAATCCTCAGCTTGCCCTCTAATGTATAGCATTCCATTGATAGAGCTACTGCCTCCAAGAGTTTTACCCCTTGGCCAATTAATAGTTCTGTTGTTTAAATTCTTTTCTGGCTCAGTTTCATACCCCCAACCATATTTTTTATTTTTAAATAATGAGCTAGCAGCTAAAGGCATCTTAATTGATGGATAGCTATCCATTGGACCAGCCTCAATTACTAGGACAGAGTTCTCAGGATTTTCCGAGAGTTTATTAGCTAAAACACAACCTGCACTTCCTGCACCAATAATGATATATTTGTGGCTAAATTTCATTAATCTAATATCTCTCAGGGATGGAAATGCGTCAAGTAATTGCAATTGGTGGAGGGGGTTTTGGCAGGACCCAAGATTCAACTTTAATAGAACAGTTTATTCTGGATCAAACATCCAAGAAAAATCCAAAAATTTGTTTTATTCCAACGGCTACTGGTGATTTAGATCCATACATTGTTAATTACTATTCTGTTTTTTCTAGACTTAATTGTGAACCAACTCACATTAGTTTTTTTAAAAGAACTATTGATCTTGAAGAACATATTTTAAAACAAGACGCAATTTTCGTTGGTGGAGGTAATACTAAGAGTATGTTAGCTGTATGGAGAGATTGGGGTCTAGATTTAATTTTAAAAAAAGCATATGACAAAGGCATAGTGATGAGTGGTGTAAGTGCTGGAGCTATCTGTTGGTTTGAAAGTGGGCTTACCGATTCTTGGGCAAGCGACCTAAAAATGATGGAATGCATGAATTTTATTCCGGGTAACTGTGCACCTCACTATGATGAGGAGCCTGAAAGACGCCCTGCAACCAAAACATTTCTTCAAGATGAGTCAATCAGCTATATGTATGGCATCGAAGGTGGGGCAGCTCTTCATTTTATTAATGAGCAACCTAACTCCACTATAAGATTCAAAAAAAATAAAAATGCCTATAAAGTGACCCTTGAATCAAACCAAGTCGATGAAAACCCTTATCAAGTTTTGGAATTAGATCGATGAATTTATGGTTTCTAATCAATCCTTTTGTTGCATTGTTGGCTAGATCACCGTTGCATTTTATTATTAGTCATCAAGTGCTTGTTATTCAATTTAAAGGCAGAAGATCTGGTAAACCATACCGTGTCCCTGTTAGTTATCATGAGCATGGATCTTCATATACATGCGTGACCTTAAGATCGAATATTTGGTGGAGAAACTTAAAAGATGTATCTCATACTCAGATTTGGCTCAAAGGTAAACTAATGAATGTAAAAATCGACTTAGAATTTAACAATGATCAGATTGTTGAAAGTACTTTAAGAGATCTTGTTACCGGTAACAAGGTAGATGCTTATTTTGCAAAAATAAAATTAAATAAAGCTGGCTCACCAGATACAGAAGATTTATTGCAAGCAGCTAAACTGCATACTGTATTAAAGTTTTCAAATGGATAGATTATTCTCTTAGTTTAATTTGTTTCTCAGTTCTTATTTCCATTTGAGTTTTACCCTCATGTTGAGAAATATACCCTTTGACACAAACGTTTTTTCTTTTAAGAAATTTTTCAGGTTTGTATGTGAAATACTCTGAAAATCTACCAAACCATATCAAACCTGTCATTTGTTGATTTGGATAATCTCTTCCAAAATTTAAAAAGATTGGTCCTCCAGATGCTCTTTTTAGATATTTTGTTGAAACTATCCTCCCACAAACAATTTTTGTTTCGCCAACATACTTATATGCCTCTTTCACTTCTATGGCTTGTTCTGATTGCGCGTTTAAATAAAGGGGAGATAAAAGAAGAAAGTATAAAGAAGGAAGGTATTTCATTCGATTTTTAATTTTTTTCATAGCTAAATAATAGTATATATTTCCATTTCTCGCCTGAATAAGTTAATTTATCAACATATAAAAGAGTTTTAGGTAATTTTATGTTTACAAGAATGGATCACAGTACTGAAGAGGAGTGGCAGCATATCAGCGAAAAGCATATGCCTCATATCTTTGATATGCCAAAAAGAATAATATCAATGCTTAAGGAGGCTGAGTCATTAACCCTTGGTTTTGGCACAGATCAACTTCATCATGCTCTCCAGACTGCCACAATGGCAAGAAGAGCAGGGGCAGAAGATGAAATGGTGCTTATTAGTTTAATTCACGATATTGGTAAAGTAATAAATGTGCCTAATCATGGTCAAATTGCTGCAGAAATGATTAAACCATATGTTAGTGAAGATGCTTATCACATCATCAGAACTCATCAGGATTTCCAGGGAGAGCATTACTATCACTATATGGGCAAGCCTCAAGATTTACGTAAGCAGTATGAGAGTGAGTCATGGTATGCAAAAGCAACTGAATTTACCGATGAATGGGATCAAGCTGCATTTGATCCTGATTATGCAACCGACAGCTTGGAATCATTTGAGCCATTGATTAATCAATTTTTTGCTGCTCCTCATACAATTTAGTTATACATAGCGTTATAAAATATTTTTATCTTGTATTAATTTTTATTGTTTTTGGTTGCTCATCTACGCAGCTAAAAACTAAGATTGAATCAAAGTCCAACCCAAGTCTTTGCTACAGCATGATTTACAAGCAACAATCTGTTTCAAAAACTTATTTTAAAATGGTGCTCGATGAGGCTTTGAGGAGAGATTTAGATTGTATTCTGATTGCAAATGATATCTTAGATTTTAAAAATACCATTTCCGGCTCTTCAATATCTAATTCTATTTCTCCTGAGGTAACATCAAATCCTCCAACTGAAATAGTACACCCTGGAACTGGTCAAACCCCAAGGTAAAACAAGTTTTATATATACATTTTATTTACTTTGCAGTAAAACTATTATTCATGTAATTTATGCATAACAGCAGTTCAAACTGCAAATTTAAATAGAATTAAAATCAAGGGGAATTTTAATGAACATGTATAAATCTAGATGGTTTGTTGCCTTTTTGTGCGTAACATTCTTTTCATTGCAATCATTTGCACAAGATGTAGAAGAGGTTGTAATAACCGGATCCTATCTCAAAGGAAGTCCAACTGATGGAGCTTCACCAGTTGAGGTTGTTGATAGAGAAACAATTGAAGATATTGGTGCAACATCCATTGCTGATATTACTCGTAATTTATCAGTAAACTCTGGATCAGAAAATAATTCAGATTCATTTACTCAAGGCTCAACCCAGGGAACATCTAATGTAAATTTAAGAGGCTTGGGTCTTTCTTCAACACTAATTCTTGTAGATGGAAGAAGGCATACATTAACTGGGGCTACTGCCAATGATGGAAGCGCATTTGTTAATACCAATGCTATACCAGTTGTAGCTTTAGAAAGAGTAGAGGTTCTAAAAGAAGGCGCAGCTTCAATTTATGGTTCTGATGCTGTTGCAGGGGTTGTTAACTATATTTTTAGAAGGGATTTTACTGGGACTGAAATAGAGGTATCTAGTCAAGAGGCCGATATTAGTGGTCAAACTGACGATAGAGTTAGTTTAATTTGGGGTGCGGAAAATGGTAATTCAAACTTTGTATTAGCAGCGAGTGTACTCGACAGATCGCCAATGTCTGGAGCTGATTTTAATCCAAGCTTGGCGCAACTTGGAATCAGTGGATTAGGCACAAGTTTTTTACTATTTGGACCTGATACAGTTGAATCAGGGCCCTATGCTGGTACCTATACGCCTTTTCAGAATGTTCCTGATCCTAGTTGTGTAGCTAACCAAGGGATTCTAATTCCACAGGGAAGTGGATCAAGATGTGGCTTTGTTTATGGACCTAGATTTAACGTGGTTAATGATGAAGACCATGAGAGTATGTATGGGTCTTTTAAAACATTGCTTGGAAATGGAAATTCTTTAGAAGTTGATTATATGAGCACAGCGATTGATGTAAATGATAATCCGCAATCACCTTCTTATCCGGCTTTATCATATCTAAGCCCAGCTAACTTAATTATGCCTGGCACTGGTGGTAGTCCTTTTGCTGTTCCAGTTATGTGGTTAGGACGAGCCTTAGGATCTGCATTTCCTTCTCCTAATGCACCAAGAGAAATTGAAACAGATAGATTCTCAATTGGGCTATCTGGTGATTTTGATAATGGTTTTAATTGGGATGCGCATTACACCATCAGCAGTGAAGATTTTTATGGCCAACAACCAGACACTAGCACTTCAAAATTTAGTGCTGCCATTAAAGGTAATGGAGGTAATTCAGGAAACCAAACTTGGGATTTATTTACACCCACTAATAACTCTGCTGATTTAATTAAGTGGATTTCTACTGCTCAACAAACTTGGACGGAAACTGAATTGGCTGTCTTTGATTTTGTTGTAACTGGAGAATGGGGTGGAATGGATATAGCTTCAGGTTTTCAATACAGAGATGAGACATTTAATGTTGCTCGAGGAGCATCATCTATTGCTCAATTTGATGCATCTGGAAATATAACAGTTCCAGCTGATTTATTATTTTTAGGTGGCGGTCTTGAAAGCAATGCCAGTAGAAATGCTATGGCTGTTTTTGTTGAGGGATCAATGAATCCATCTGACAATTTAGAAATAAATGGCGCATTAAGGTATGAGGATCTAGAAGCAGATAGTTCCATTAATCCGAAAATATCATTTAGATACCAAGCATCAGACAATCTTGCATTAAGGGCTTCTTTGAGTACCTCTTTCCGAGAAGCTTCATTAGCTCAATTAACATCAACCACTATCGGGTTACAAGGTATTCAAGATTTTAATGTTGATGGTTCACCAAAAGGCGGTACAACGTTCATTAGAATTGCTCAGGCAAATAATCCAAATTTAAATCCTGAAGAATCAGACAATATGAACATCGGGGCTATTTGGAAGCCTACAGATAGACTTTCTATGAAATTAGATTACTGGGCTATTGATTACACCGATGTGATTACTATTGAAAGTGCGCAAGGAAAAGTTGCAGCTAACCCCAATGATCCTGATGTAAAAAGAACATCTACTGGAACTTTAACAGGTGTTACTACTAAGTACTTTAATGCTGCAAATGTAAATACTAGCGGATTGGATTTTGAATCAACATATGATTTTGATACTGCTTGGGGACAAGCTCAAGTTGGCGTCAATATGATGCATATGTTTGAATATGAAATACCCTTAAACGGATCAACTGTAGATGTTGTGGGTCAGTTTAATCACGATAATTTCGCTAGATCCTTGCCTGAAACTAAAGCAGTTTTTCATGCTGCATTAGAAAGTGGGAATAATTCTCTGGCCATGTTTGGAAGATATACTACTGACTATAAGACAACCAGACCATTAGATGCCACTGCTAAATCTAGAGGTTTTACTCAAAAAATTGATTCATTTTTTACTATGGATTTAATGAATTCATACACCATAGAAATGACTGATAGTGAATTGAAATTATCAGTAGGGGTTACCAACCTTTTGGATGAAGAAGTTCCCCTGGTCTATGATGCTGCAAACTGGAGTTATGATCCTAAACATCATGATCCACGCGGTCGCATGATTTATGTTGGATTTAAGTTAAGTAGATAAAAGAACTCATAAGAACGCAATATCAGAAATGATATTGCGTTTTTTTTTAGTGGTAAGTCTAAGCCTCTGAATTAATTTGTAATATTTCAGAGTCTTCAGGTTTTATCTCTTGTGTGGAAATGGGTAACGCTTCTCTTATTTTGTTAGCACTATCAATCAAACTAACTTCAGATGCTGCAAGAGGACCAGATTTAAAATTATTGGTACCCATTCCTTCTTGAACTAAATTTATCAAATAGGTATCTTCATTATTAACCTGTCTATTGATTCTCCAATTTAGATATTGAGCTGCTTTAGTTTCTCGACGGTCGTCAGGCAGGGCATATGCTATCTCTCTTATCATTGTTGTGTTTGCATCGATTGGAATGAATTGCATAAAATCCATTTGCTCTGGATATATATCGAAAGCAAGATTTGGCCATAGTCTGTAGTAAAGCCAGTATCTCTGTTTATCATCTGGAAGGTGGTCCATGTGTGGTAAGTATTTGTCATATAGCATGTTAGACAGGTTATCTTTGCGAATGTTAGCTCCATCACCCCACATCTTATGTATGTATCCATTATTTGATGAAACCTCAACACCATAACTTTTACCAACCATGTTTGATAAGCCTGGGTGAGCAACAGGTATATGCAATGTATCTACATAGTTATCAGCGATTTGCTTCCAGTTGACCTTTCTAGGTCTCATCGTGACTCGACCCAGAGGCTTCATCTCCTCAAGTCTATATTGTTCTATTTCACTTATATATGGCGCAAATTGGTCCGTTACGCTTGGTACATTTGACTCTAACAGTTTGATAAAAATAAATCCCTGAAAGATTTCCAATTCAACCTTTTGAAGACCATGATCGTTTTTCTTTAGATCTTTAAATTGATCTTCATAAGGAACTTTAATCAGATTTCCCTTAAAGTCATATCCCCAAGCATGATAAGGGCAGGTTATTTTATCTTTGCAAGTTCCAGAAATTTCATCGAGTAGCTTAGTGCCCCGATGTGAACAAAAGTTATGAAATGCCTCAACATTTCCGTCATCGCCTCTAATGACAAAGACTCTTTTATTAAAAATTTCAAATGTAAAAAAATTTCCTTTTTCTGGTACATTTGAAAGATGGCAAACTAATTGCCAATTTTTAAGAATTAATTCTGTTTTTTCAAGCTCAAAAAATGCATCGCTTGTATATGTCCAGCCTGGTAAACTTTTAAAGGTCTCTTTCATATACTATATTCTCTTCAAAGGCCTGGTTAGGCAGGTTGGCCCGCCTTCACCTTTTCGACTAATATCTATTCCCTTATATAATCTAATCTTACATCCAGCTTTTTTAAGTTCAGATTTAACACCTGGTAATTGTTCAAGCATAATAATTGATCTTGGTGAAGTTGCCAAAACATTACACCCCATTAATGGATACTCTTCATCTGATACTTCAACAAACTTTATACCCAGTCCACTAAGCCAGTTAATAAATGATTTTGGCATGAATGGTTTATATATAAGAGCTAGATCTTTATCTAGCGGTGAAATTATTGACATTAAATGCAGAACATCGTCAGGATGATCAGGCTTCGGCAAATTCACAACGTGCAATTCAACTGAAGGGCCTAATATCTCTTTTAATTGATGGATCCCCTCTGCATTAGTTCTTGGTCCAAGTCCAACTGCAGCATGATGATCGTCAATCCATATAAAATCACCACCCTCAAGTGTTCCCGGTGCTTTTATTTGACCAGCTACTTTGTATCCCATAGATTTTAGAGTATTAAAATTTTCTAAAGCCTCAGGCGTTCTAGAAGATCTTCCCATATTACAAAGTATTAACCCTTCTTTAGAAATTAAAATACTATCTCTTGTATAGATGCTATCAATTGTAAGCAGCTGGGAAGAGGGCAAGTCTATGATTGATATTCCATCATCTTCAAGCAAACTTCTAAAATGAGCATATTCAACTATTGCTTGTTTTAAATCAGGTTGCGCATGAAACCTTAAGGTCTTCCACTCATTTGAAAGTTTCTTATTATTAATAAAGCTAGAGAGAGGCGATCTTATTGCAACTTCTTTTATTTGAGAATATTCATTAAAAACACTCATGATATTATTTTTTAAGAAAGTAAATTGGTGTCCCAATTAAGATTAGGACAAAAGAATAAACTATCATTTCAATCCCAGCCCCCCAGATCGCAAAAAATGCATATAAAAATGTCCCACATGATAACAAAAGTGCATTGTTTCTTGCTTGATTTTTGGAATCTGCTTGCGCAAATCTAAATTCAGCTATTGCGCAGAAAGCGTAGGCAATTAAAGTTGATAGTGTTGATAGCATTGCCATAAATACAAATGCATTTACGATACCCTTCGTATAATTTAATACCAGAAGAATACTCACAAAAACCCCTGTTAACAGATATGTAAAAATAGGAGTACCAGTTTTAGTTAACAATATAAATTTTCTTGGAAGCAAGCCATCTCTTGCCGCTGCAAGACTAAGATTACCAGCAGTAAGTGTATTTGCATTCAATGAACCAAGCGTAGAAATCAAAGCTCCTATGCTTATGATCGTGCCACCAGTAACACCTAAAATCTTTGTTGCCGCCAATGCAAAAGGTGCAGGGGAGTCAATCAATTCATTCGTTGGCACAATTGCTGCGATTGCAAGACTTACCAAAATATAAAAAATGAGAATCGTTAAAACCGATGCGATTAAAATTCTTGGAATTGTTTCCTGAGGATTGATTACGTTATCTGCTGGGACCGTTGCAGTCTCAATACCAATAAATGACCACATGACAAGGGTTGTAACAGTTGCAAGCAATGAAAAGGGATGAAGACCAGTTGGATTGAGCTCTGGTAAATTATCAATATTGAAGTTTGCTGCGCCAAGATAAATAATAAATATAAGTGGCAATAATTTTAACAGGGTGGAGACTAGTTGAAATTTAGAACTATTTTCTAAACTCCTTATATTTAGAATGATAATAATCCAAACAAGAATTAGTGATGCAAGCAAAGAATTAATTGGTGAGTTTGATATTGTGGGAGCAAAGAAACCTAAATAGCCAACAAATGCAATTGATATTCCAGCAATTGCTGAAATACATGCAACCCAATATGTCCAAGCAATTATAAATCCTGGAAATCTTCCAAGACCTTCATTCACATATACATAAGGTCCACCAGTTCTAGGAATCCTTTTTACAAGTTTGGCCATTGTTAAAGCCACTAGGATTGAACCACCACCAGCTATTAACCAGCCGCCCAATCCAAGCAATCCATATGGAGCCAATAATGTTGGCATCATGAAAATACCAGAGCCTATTGCACATCCGACAGCGATAGACCATCCACGCCAAAAACCAATAACTCTGTGTTGTTCAGAACTCATTTAAAGATGATACACCTAATACACAGGCTTTTTTAATCATAAGATTTTCTATTTAGAGACCTGGCTATGCATAGATCTTAGAGAAAATTTATTAGGATTTTCTTGCTATATATATTGCTGCTTTATACAAGATAGGAGCCATAATTAACCAAGGTAATTGTGTTTGAAGCATCACACTTCTTTCATTAAATTCAAATAGTAGCGGGTTAAAGAATTGACCGGTTGGAGCGAAAGGAGCCCAAGAGAGTTCCTTGCCTATAGATAATTGATCATGATACAAAAAAAGCTCTACAAAAATATTCTGCGCTATACACCATATAAATAAAATACCGAATGCAGGCCAGTTCCATGCATGAAATACCTGATTATTCTTTCCACTGTATTTCCACATCAACCATAAACCGCCAAGTGAGATCGTTCCAGCATCAGCCATTGAGTTTAAAAGCCAATTAATATGAAGAGGAATCCATTGATTTAAAGACTCTGATCTTCTTAGATTAACTGGATCTCCATCTAGCCAACCATATGTGAACCAAAGCTCCCAGCCCAGTGAGCATGCAAGAAAAGATCCTAGATATATTGAAGGTACCCAGAGTGGGATTTTATCTTTTTTATAGAAATATATAATTAGAGGAGCAAGGGCACTAACATAAACAATTGTTATTACCCTTATTTCCTCTAATGTCATTCTTTATATTGGGCGTCTTAAGTAAATTTGACTCGCCCCATCTTGAGTGACTAATTCCCAGCCTTCCTGACCAAGTTTGTTTAATTCAATCATAGACATTTCATATTTCCAATGGATGGCATCTTTGTATTCAATTTTAAATGCTTCTGTTTCCTCGTTAGAGTATCCCATTGCAGTTGAATTGCTGTGATCAACTATTTTATATTCCCATTTAGTCATTTCTCATCTCCTGCCGGTTGGCAATAAGATGCGTTCCTTCAGTATTATTACTTACTTCCGTCCCAAGAATAGGATGAACGATATTGTTATTAAACAAATATCAATCATTTATGTCAATCTAGAGCTAATCCAGTATCGTTTACTTATTTCTAAAAGTCTTTAAAATGCCTTACCTTAAGGAACGGAGAGATGGCAGAGCGGTTGAATGCACTGGTCTTGAAAACCAGCAAACCTTCGCGGGTTTCCAGGGTTCGAATCCCTGTCTCTCCGCCAGTTTTAGTTACTCAAACCAGAATATAACAAAGTCTTTAACTCTTCTCGCAATGGATATTTATCTGAAGGCATGTATTGGGTCATCATAGTGGCAGTAACGTTATTTTTTCTATCAACCCAAAAAATTGTACTTGCAGCTCCTCCCCAAAAAAATTCTCCCTTTACAGAATAAGTACCAGCTAAACCAGGATCCATAATAGTACCTACTGTTAATCCCATGCCAACGCCTTTTAATCCAAATGCAGCTCCATCAGATAGAATCGCATCTGATAGATGGTTCTTTGCCATTAATTCTACAGAGGCTTTACTAAGAATCCTCACACCATTTAAGACACCTCCATTCAAAAGCATCTCTGCAAATTTACTATAGTCATCAATATTTGACACAAGGCCTGATCCACCATCATATAATTTAGATGAATTTGTTAGGTAAGGAGATTTATCGAACGAATCAATTGATCTCAGTTCCTTAGAAAACATAAGTTCAGCCTGATTGAGCCCTGATGGTGCAACAACTTCACCATCTCTAGAAAATGCTCCTGAGGTATAGAGTGTTGTAAAGTGAGCGCTATCACTAGGATTTACAGAAAAACCTATGCTTTTAAGGTTCAATGGATCAAAGATATTTTTTTGTAAATACTCAGCAAATGTCATTTTTGAAATAACTTCTACCACGCAGCCTAAAACATCCATATTTATTCCATATGACCATTTTTCACCTGGATTATGAAGGAGAGGGGCGTTAGCAGCTGCTGCCGCAAATTGACAGGTATTACCCGGAAATTTATTTAATTCTGCATCCAGGGCTCCAAAGTAATAAGGTCGAATATTATATTTTCTATAAATTTGATTAACGGGACCTTCTCCCGCCCAGCTATAAGTCAAACCACTGGTGTGAGTTAAAAGGTCTCTAATGGTAATCTCTCTTTTTGGTTTTACCACGTAATCTTGAAACTCAAGGTTGATTACTTTGGTGTTTTTAAATGCAGGAATGTACTTTGAAACTTTGTCATTAAGTCTTAGCTGTCCATTCTCCACTAATTGCATAATAGCAACTCCAGTTACTGGTTTTGTCATTGAGTAAATTCTATAAATTGTTTTGTCGCTAACACTAATTTCACTCTCTATATCTGCAAACCCATGAGAATGACGATAAATTTCTTTATTATCCTTTTTAATCAAAATTGATATGTTTGGGAGGCTTCCATTATCAATATAAGCATTGAAATGTTTTGTTATTTTATTTTTATCATTTGTATCAAGTGAGGTCGCATGTATTTGCCCAGAAATAAAAAAAAATACTAGTATTGATATAAAGATTCTCATGGATTTCCCCTATAATTTATTACAACTATTCTATTACACTAAACATCCTATGACATCCTCAAAAATAGACTTAAGCCAGCCGCCAAAATTCCTTTCTATTCTTGGTGCTAATGATGTTGATTTTGATGAAAAAAAAGAAACAATCACCATGCACTTTGATATTGGAGAAGAGCTCACTCATTCAAATGGAGCCTATGTCCAAGGTGGTTTTATAACAGCCATGCTTGATACTTCTATGGCACATCTGTTGATCTTTAAAACTAATGGTGAATATAACCCATTGACTTTAAATATTAATGTTAATTTTTTAGCTCCAGGGATACCTGGCAAATTTACCTCATCAGCGACCATCAATAAGATTGGTAAAAGTATCTCATTTACATCTGCTGAATTGCATCAGGGTGATCAGCTGGTTGCAACAGCTTCAGCAACTAATAAATTCCTTAAACTATAACCTCATGACTAAAAAAAAACTCAGTCCGTGGAACAATAACTTAGAATTTATTAAGAGTTTAAAACCTAAAAAAAACTTCAATATTGAAAATCATCCAATAGAACCAAATTATTTAGAGGTTAAAAGCTGGGCAGCATTACCTGGTAAAGACGGTTTTCAAAACCTATCTCCTGATAAGTCTCCAGCAGTTGATAAGAAAGAAGTTGATGTTTTTTTTATTCATCCAACAGGGTATTTTGAAAAACAATGGAATGGATCTATTGATGAGACCTCTGCTGCTTATGAAAGAACTGGCAGTCACTTAGCAACTCAAGCATCTGCTTTTTCTGAGACCTGTAATGTCTATGCTCCGTATTATCGCCAAGCAACTTACTATTCTTTTTTTGATACTAAATCTAATAATGGATGCAATGCCTTGGATCTGGCTTACTCAGATATATCGAATGCCTTTGAAGTATTTATGGAAAGGCACAACAATGGTAAGCCATTTTTTATAGCAGGACATAGTCAAGGAGCCTTGCATGGACAAAGACTAGTAAACCAATATGTATCAAACTCCGATGCTAAAAAGCATTTTATAGCAGCATATTTAATTGGATACATTTTACCTACAAAATACTTTGATCTGCTTTACCCCGATCTTTCAATTTCTAACTCTAGGGATGATCTAAAGGCAATTATTTCATGGTGTACGGGCATTGAGGGATTCAGACGAAATAGAGCAAAATCTTTATTTTGGACTCCAGATGGGTGGACGCTTGAACAAATGGAGCAGGATTTGGTCTGCCAAAATCCATTTTCTTGGAATGCCAATCATGATTGGATTCTTGATCCTAGAAATATCCCCATTAGACTAAAATCTGACAAGCTATCGCTTGCAGATTATTACGCCACTAAGAATACTTACTCTAAACTTTCTATCGAAGCTATATCTAACTTAACTTTTGAGGCCAGAGTTTCTGAAAATTCTATGGTTGAAACCAGAGGCCCATTAATTCAAAAAATTGAAAGATTTGCTAATGATGGTGACCTGCATAATTTTGACATGTCTCTTTTTTGGGGAGCCCTTAGAGAGAACGTTAAGTTAAGATCAAAAGCTCATGCTGTATAGAAAACTATTTTCTTCACTTTTACTATTTTGTATTCATGTATCTTCTTTTGAAGAGGGCTTTGCTAAAAATAAGTTAATCAACATTGCCTACAGAGATTATGGTCCAATAAATGCTACTCCAATTCTTTTAGTAACTGGTCTTGGAGCTCAATTAACTCTGTGGCCAGAGTTTTTAATTAAGGATTTACAAGAAAATAATTTTAGACCTATAGTTTTTGACAATCGTGATGTCGGATTATCCACTAGATTTTCATCAGAACCATCTCAAACATTAAACTACATAAAGTATTTTCTTTTTATTCCAATTAATTCTGAGTACACCATAGAAGATATGGCATCAGATGGAATAGCTGTTCTGGATCATTTGGAAATAGATTCCGCTCATATCTTGGGCATGTCGATGGGAGGAATGATCTCTCAGGTATTAGTTGCTCAGCATCCTCTAAGAGCTAAGTCATTTACAATGATTTCCTCAACGGCTTCAACACCAAATCCATTTAATGGTCCAAAGTTCAAGGTTACTCAACAGTTACTCAAAAGATCTGCAGCTAAAGATGATATTGAGGGTAGAATTGATCAGTCTATTAAGCTATTTGAGCTCATCGGTACTCCTGGTAAGAGTTATGAGACACCACAATTTAGAAATAATATGCGGGCTTATATAGAAAGAGGCGGGGATGATGGAGGCTTTCTTAGGCAAATGGCTGCAATAATAGGATCTCAAAACAGGAAAGAACTTCTTAGATCAATAAATACTCCAACATTAATAATTCATGGTGACGTTGATCCTTTGATAAAAGTGAAAAATGCTTATTCTGCGGAAAAATTAATTCAATCAAGCGAACTTAGGATAATAGAGGGTATGGGTCATATGTTGGATGAAGAGTCATATGATAAGTTTAAAATTGCCTTGATTGATTTTTTGAATAAGTAATTTTTATTTATATTCAATGATTTATATATATATTTACAACACTGAGATATGAGCATTCAGTCTAGAGAAAAATTTTTTTATGCTTCAGGAGCTGTTGCCAATGGTGTAAAGGGTGATGCTTTTACTTTTTTTCTTTTATTTTTCTATTCTAATGTTATTGGTTTAACTCCTGGCCTCGCCAGTCTTGCAATATTTATTGCATTAATGGTCGATGCCTTCACTGATCCTATTATGGGAGTAATCTCAGATAGAACTAACCATCGTTTAGGCAGAAGACATCCTTATTTTCTTCTGGGAATAATTCCTATGGGACTGTCTTACTTTATGCTTTTTTCCATTCAAGTATCTTGGGATTTAACACAACAACAATTATTTTTCTGGATGCTTACTTTTACTATACTTACTAGATTGGGAATGACCATCTTCGACGTGCCCCATCGATCATTAGGCAGCGAAATGTCGCGTTCCTATACTGAGAGAACCTCAATATTTGCTGCTCGTGAAATGTTTGGATGGGCAGGAGGGCTATTTAATGCTTTCTTAGCCTACACTGTCTTTTTTAAAGATACTCCTGAATATATCCCTGGCACTCAAAATCCTGAGCCATGGATATACTATGGCATGACAGGTGCAACTTTGATGTGCATTTCTGTGCTTATTACCTATTTTGGAACACTTCAGTATAGAAATACTTCATCAAATAATCACACTGCTTTTAATTTAAAATTAATCTTTTCTCAAATTTTTATAGCTTTAAAAAATAAGTCATTCCTAATTTTTTTCTTTGGATATTTATTTATAGCTGTTAGCTGGGGTTTAAACAGCTCATTGCAAATATATATGAATACTTATTTCTGGGAGTTTAAATCTATAATGATTGCCTCATTTCTGGGTATTTATGCCATGTCAACATTCACAGCATTTATACTGATACCAAGATTGGTTTTATATATTGAAAAAAGATCTATTTTATTATTTTCTATAGCCTTTGCGGCGTTGATCCCACCTATACCAATAATTCTGTATTTAAATGATATTCTTCCAAATTCAGGTTCTTGGAACTTATTTTTTGCTTTAGCCCCATTTATTTATATAGGCAATACCTGCTTATCCTCAAGCGCTATAGTTCGAGAATCTATGCTTGGAGATATAAGTGATGAAGTTGAGCTTGAAAGTAAAATTGGTCAACAAGGTTTGATGTTTGCGTCCAGTTCATTGATTGGAAAGCTAAATACTGGATTGGGGATTTTAGTAGCTGGCTTGGCGTTAGAGTTCATTGGTTTCCCTAGAGGGTCTGAGGCTTTACCCAATGCTGATCAAATTTTTAGTTTAGCAATGGTTCAAGGTCCTTTTGTAGCAATGCTAATGATTGTCCCGTTTGGAATATTTTCTTTTTATAACATCGATCGTCAAAAACATAATGCTATTTTATCTCAGTTAGATGCTAGGTGATTTAATAGCAAAGTTTTATACTTAATATTCATGGATTTAAATCTCAAAAATACTCCTAAGCGAATTAAGCAAAAAGATCTGATCTTAGATTCCGCTGTTTCAATATTTTCACTTCATGGATATCACAATACTAAACTAGAGCAAATTACAAAATCTTTAGATTTAACTGATAAATCCATTTACTATTATTTTTCTAGTAAGGGCGACTTATTTATAGAAGTTGTTATTTCAATTCAATCAAAGCTTGATAAATTGATTGAATCCATTAACAGAATGGATGTAACGCATCTAGAAAAAATTAAGACTTATACTAATAAAGCAATGGCTATAAATGGTCTTACTCTTTTGATGCAGCTGCCAAAGTCACTATCTGAATTTGCTAAATATGATGTCATTAAGTCTAATGAAGCGAATCAATATAAAATTTGGACAAGCTGGTTCAAAAAAGGCCAAACAGATGGCTCAATGATTTACGGAAATGCTGATGAGTATCGTAATTTTCTTTTTGGATCCTTATTCTATTTGCATCAGTGGTATGCAATTAAGGATAATGAGTCATATGCAAAAATTCAGCCATTTATTGAAAATATGATTGACAGAATGTATTCAACAAACTTCAAGAGGTTAAAATGAAAGCTCCACATATAATTACTTTAATCTTATGGGCCTTTGGCATTGTAAATTTGATTGAACCATTTAATGGATGGATTTTTTACGTAGCGTTTGGGATTTTTTATCTTTTGCTGTTTGCTCATCTGATCGAATGTATTATCTACAGGAATAAAATACTTAAGTCTAAGGATTCACCTCTGATCGCATTTTCAATGACGTTGATATTCGGCGTTATCTATCTAAGCTCAATTAAGGAGTCATAATTTTTGGAAGTCCTAGATGGGGGAGCCAAAATTCCAAGAGGTTCAATGGGTGTTTGGACCCTAGCATGGCCCTCAATTATAACTAATCTTTTTTATGCAACTAGCTCAATTGTTGCAATCAAAGTTGTAGGCAATCTTGGACCAGATGCTATTGCTGCAGCAGTCACTGGTCAAAGGGTAACTTTTATTTTGCAGGCAGTACTCACGGGTGTATTGGCTGGATCAACAGCGCTTATTGCAAGAAATTGGGGCGCCAATAATCAACTAGAAGCTGGTGTATTTTTTACAAGAACAGTTCAGCTTGTAATCTTTTTATCATTAATTACTGCAATATGTGTCTGGCAATTTGCAGAACCTTTAGTAAGATTTTTTGGTCTTAAAGATCAAGCGCTCATATTATCCACCAAATATCTTCAAGCAATATCTCCATTCTATGTTGCATTCGGCTGCGGCATGGGTCTAATAACTGCCCTAAGAGCAGTTGGAGATGTAAAAACACCATTATTTATAGGGCTGATAATGAATATGTTTGCAATATTTTTTATGCTCGTTTTTGTAAATGGCTGGCTTGGATTTCCAAATTATGGAGTTATCGGAGCAGCCTTTGGCAATGGAGTATCTTTTGTCATTGGAGCAGCATTATTGATAGTATTTTGGTTATCAAATCAGCTCCCTGTTCGATACTTTTCTATATTCAATCTTGACACATCTAGAGTCAAAGCAATTTTCCAGGTTGGACTGCCTGCAGCTTTGGAGCAAGTCATTTTTCAGATTGGAATAACAGCATTTCTTATTTTAGTTGCTTATTATGGAACTGAAGCATATGCAGCATATGGTATTGGAGTCCAAATATTATCTTTTTCCTTTGTTATTGGATTTGGTTTTTCGATCGCAGGTGCGACTCTTGTTGGGCAGCATTTAGGTGCTGGAAGTCAAGATCAAGCTAAGCGTGCTGGATGGGGGGCCATGCGTTTATCAATTATATCTATGACATTCTTTGGGGTGGTAATTACAATATTCGCAGAACCCTTAGCAAGATTCATGATTGATAACGATGAAGTGGTTCGCTTAACTGTGATTTTCATTTGGTTGCTTGGATCAATGCAGCCTCTTATGGCTATTGAATTTTCTCTTGGTGGAGCCTTGAGAGGTGCTGGCGATACAAAAACTCCACTCGCTATTACTCTCACTTGTTTGTTATTTATAAGAGTGTTTCTTGCAATAATCTTCTTTTTACTTGATGCGCGGATTGAAATTATATTCTCAACGCTTGTTGCAGATTATGTTGTAAAAGGGTTTCTTTATGTTGCAAGATTTAGATCTAATAAATGGATGGATGTCTTAAAATCTAAGGAAGGCGACTAGGTAATTTACTTATAGCCTCACTAACTCTTTTCCATAGTTTTTTTTCACTTGCATTAATTTTTTTTGATTGAAGGTTGTTAATAAAATCGATAAGCAAATCTTTAACCTCGTCTTCTTTATTTTTAGATCCAGAGAATTTACTTTGAAGCATCTCAAGGGCTAGTTTCTGTTTAATAAGTTTATCTGAGGCAGGAGGTTCAATTTTTGCTATTAACTCGAGTTGAACTGTGCATTCAAGGAGCTTATCTGCATTGCCGTTATAAAGCGGGTTCTTTAATGTTTTAAATATTTCTTTATGTATGATTTGATGATTGTCATCAAGTGTTTCCATTTGACCTAAAAGATCTTGGTAAACATCTACTTTTGAGGAATTTATTTCATCAATCTTTTTTTTCTCAAAACTCTTTATAGCTTTTTGAAGCTTAGCAAACTCACTTGATTTGCGAGTTTTATTTAGTTGAGAAATTTTTTCTTTAATATCATTAATTGAGCAATTTTCCATTTGTAGCTCATTAGTTAGATCATTTATTACAATGAGCTCATTTTCAATCAGGGCTTTGTCAGCTTCATAGAATCTATCAGCAGCCTCATTTAATTTTTTCCACAATATTGGCTCATTTTTTTTACCAGACGGTCCGGCATTTTGATATTCACGTTTAATTTTTTGAAATTTTTGAATGCAAACCTGAGTATCCTCATCGTTAATTTGTTTAACTTTTTCAATCAATGATTCTTTAATTTTATAGTTTTTAGTTTCCTGTTCTTTTATTGCGTTGTTGATGGGTTTTCTTGCCTCTTGGTATGCTGCCTTAAGTTTAGAAAAATCTTCATCCAATACTGGTGCATAGTTTTGCCAACTTTGAAAAGCTTTGCTTAAAAATCGACTCATATCAATCAACCCCGGCCACCTATCAGAATGATTATTGCTGTATTGATTAATGGATTCGATAATTTTTTCTCTCTCTTTTGCATTAGAGACTTTGATTTTCTTGAGTTCTTCGTAGTATTGAGCACATGGCTCCCATGCTTTATCTGTAAGCTTTTTAAATGTAATCCATTGTTCACGACCAGCAGGTTTGGATGATTGATCTAGTAATTGCCATTTAGTTTGAAGTCCATGAATTTCATTTGCTTGTTTTTTAGGGTTCTCATGAGGATTGGCTATTAAGATTTCAATTTCTTTAATGATTTCATTTCTTTTTGGGTTCGTTGCGAAAGATGAAATATCATTAAAATATCTAGATTGTGCGGACATGAAGTTGAATCTGTGCCTAAGTTTATTAGATACTTTTCCCTCAGCTTTCATTGTTCTTGAAACTTCATTAACAATTTTTTGAGCTAGACGAATTTCTCCAGCTTCAAAATGCCTTTCAGCCTTATCTAATGAATCAAATAAAATTTTATGAGTTTCCACAATAGTTTCTTATGATGTTTATAATTATCTTTAAATGAAAAAAAGAATTTTAACAGGAATTACGACAACTGGTACTCCCCATATTGGAAATTATTTGGGCGCCATAAAACCTGCACTTGAATTAGTTGCTCCTGATAATGATTCTTATTTTTTTCTTGCAGATTACCATGCCCTTATTAAACAAAATAATCCTCATGAAGTTGAGGCGAGCGTCAAAAATGTTGCATTAGCATGGTTATCCTCTGGCCTTGATCCTGAGCAATCATATTTTTACAGACAATCTGATATTCCAGAGGTACATGAATTAACGTGGATTTTAAATTGTAGTGCTGCAAAGGGCCTGTTGAATCGTGCTCACGCATATAAATCTATGGCTGCAGAAAATGTTCAATCTGGTGATGACGAGGATAGGGCAATTAACATGGGCTTATTTTCATATCCAGTTCTAATGGCTGCTGATATATTAATTTTTAATGCTACCCATGTGCCTGTAGGTCCAGATCAGGCTCAACACATGGAAATGGCGCGAGACATTGCAGGCAAATTTAATCATACTTATTCAAATTTACTGACTCTTCCCGAAGCTTTAATACAAAATGAAATATCAGTGCCAGGAAGTGATGGAAGAAAGATGAGTAAGAGCTATAACAATATCATTCCATTTTTATCATCAGAGAAAGCGCTGCAGAAATCTATTTCTCAAATTATTACAAACTCATTAGAGCCGGGCGTGCCAAAGGATCATAATGCCTGCACTCTTTTTCAACTTTATTCATTTTTTGCAAATGCTAAGGAAATTAATTCTATGAAGCAATCATATAAAGATGGGATTAGTTGGGGCGATGTTAAGAAAGATTTATTTGCCATCATTAATAATGAAATTCTGCCTATCAGAGAAAAATATACTGAATTAAAAGATCAGCCTGATTATTTAAATGATCTATTTTCTGATGGAGCTCGTAAAGTTCGTCCCCAAGCCCAAGAGCTTGTTGGTAAATTACGCGAGGCTGTGGGCATCTCAAAAATTGTATAATCCTACAACTTGGCTAAAGTTTGGTTTATTTGCAGTTGGCTTGGGCCAATCTTTTGCTTTTGTTTTAGTACCTCCCCTAGCCAGGGATCTAGGTTTATCAGTTATTGAAACATCAACAATCTTTTCAATCTCTGCAGTTGCATGGGCAGTTACCAGCGCTTCGTGGGGCAGGGCATCCGATAAGTATGGCAGACGAAATATAGCTGTTATAGGCCTTATAGGTTACTCAGTTTCAATAATTGCTCTAATAACACCTTTATTCCTTGTCGAGCAGAAAATTTTAGATCTAGTATATCTTTTACCTCTGCTTATATTGGGTAGATTAATTAATGGGTTGATTGGTTCTGCTACAAGACCAGCTGCGTTTGCATATATGGCAGATATTTCAGAGCGATCAAAGCGAACTAAAAAGTTTGCAAGATTGGAGTCAAGTTTTTTAATTGGAACAATTATGGGCCCAATGTTAGGGGGGTTTTTATTTTTATATTCAAAGAGCTTACCTTTTTACGTTTTTGCTTTCTGTGGTTTCATTGCAGCTATTGGTATTTATATTAGTTTCCCAAAACATATTATTCCAAAAGAAAAAATTGAAAAAGCTATTGCAAAAATATCTTACAAAGATAAGTCTGTATGGCCATTTTTATTTATAGCTGCATTATCATCTCTTTGCCAAGCTTCCTTGCTTCAATCAATAGGTTTCTTTGTGACTGATGTTTTTTCAGATGAAAAGGATTTGCCATTAGTTATTAGCTTAACTTTTGTGGTGCTTTCTATATCGACGGTTGTCAGTCAATATATTTTTACTGATCTAAGGCCTATTGCTAATAATAAATTACTGATATACGGTACTTTTTTAACAACAATTTCATATTTTATGGCTGCATTGGCATCATCTATTGCATTATTTTATTTAGCTATGATGATAAATGGATTTGGAGGAGGGATGTTTAGACCTGCAAATGCTTCCTCTTTATCTTTAGCTCAAACTCCTGACAATCAAGGCAAGGCAGCTGGATATTTAGGCTCCGTTATACCAATCGGACATGTTTTAACACCCATAGTAGCAATGCCTATTTATCAATTTGGGCCAGAGTATTTATATTTTTTTAGCTCTTCTCTGTGCTTTATTTCCTTATTATTTATAATAGGCCATCCATTATTAAGAGATCATGAACAAGCCAGCGTTATTACTAATTAATCTAGGAACACCAGATTCCCCCTCATACTTAGATGTATTTAAGTATTTAAGAGAATTTTTAATGGATGGAAGAGTTATAGATGTTCCATATGCACTTAGATTCTTGCTTGTTACCTTAATTATTTGCCCATTTAGATCGTTTAGTTCTGGCAAAATTTATAAAAAACTTTGGGATCTTTCTGGTGGAGTGTCTCCGTTGCTAAAAAATACTCAAGAATTAACAAATAAATTAAATCTCAAACAAGAAAAATATAATGTTTATTATGCCATGAGATATCAAAAGCCAAGCATTCAACAAGCTCTTACTCAGATAAAACAGTCCAATCCATCCGAGTTAGTGGTTTTACCTCTATTCCCACATTATGCTTCTGCAACTTCTGGTAGTGTTTTTGAGGATGTTACGAGGAGACTGTCAAAAGACTGGGTAATTCCCTCGTTTAAATTCATCTCACAATACTACGAACATCCCTCATTTATAAATGCATGGGTGGATGCAGCAAAAGATTTTAATTTATCAGAATATGACAAAGTTATATTTAGCTATCATGGATTGCCTAATTCACAGGTCAACAAAGTTTATTTAGATAATCAGTGCAACGGAAAGAACTGTGAGCATGAAATAAATGATGAGAATCATTATTGCTATAAAGCTACGGTTTATGAAACCTCAAAATTAATAGCAGAAAAGTTGTCACTTCCTAGGGATAAGTATGAGGTTACGTTTCAATCTAGATTAACTAAAAATTGGCTTGAACCATTTTCTGATGAAGTTTTAGAAGAGCTCCCGGGTAAAGGGATAAAAAAAGTTCTTGTCTTTTCACCAGCATTTACCTCTGATTGTCTTGAAACTGTCATTGAAATTGGTGATGAATATCAAGAACTTTTTATTGAGGCTGGTGGTCAAACGTTGGATTACGTTCCATCATTAAATTTTTCAGATGCTTGGGTTCAAGCTATTATAGATATAACTAACACAAAATAAGGACCTATATGTTTAAAGAAGATCTACTAAAAGGAAAAAAAATATTAGTTACCGGCGGAGGCACTGGCTTGGGTAAAGAGATGTCAGAACACTATATCCGTCATGGTGCTGATTTGGTTATTTGCGGAAGAAGGGAAAGCGTTCTTGCAGACACAGCTAAGGAATTTAAGGATAAATATGGAGCAAATGTTCGTTATCAACCACTTGATATTCGATCCCCTCAGGATGTTGAAGATTTTATAGAATCTATATTTCAAGAAGGTCCTCTTCATGGGCTAGTAAATAATGCTGCAGGCAATTTTATTTCTCCAACAAAAGATTTGTCAGCAAGGGGCTTTGATGCAATTGCAAATATTGTCTTCCACGGAACCTTTTATGTAACTAATGCTGTTGGAAAAAAATGGCTTGAGCAAAATATCAAAGGCTCAATAATTTCCATACTTGCAACTTGGGTTTGGACGGGTTCACCCTTTGTTGTTCCCTCAGCTATGTCAAAATCTGCACTTCACACTATGACAAAATCGCTTGCGGTTGAATGGGGACCTAGCGGAATAAGAATTAATGCAATTGCTCCTGGACCATTTCCAACAGAAGGAGCTTGGGCAAGACTCAGCCCTAAGGGTGCTTTGGATGATGAGTCAAGCTCCATGAGCACCATTCCAATGGGACGGGTTGGTGAAATGAGCGAATTACAAAATTTGGCGACTTTTTTAATTGCTGATGGATGTGAATATTTAACTGGACAAACAATTGCACTTGATGGTGCTCAATATCTTTCAGGTGGAGGCACTTTCTCTCAACTTTCAAAAATGTCAGAGGATGATTGGTCTGATATTAGAAGCATGATTAAAAAAACAAATGATTCAGATAAGCAAAAAAGATCAACTTGATAATTACTTGACTTAGAGTTTTGTTTAACTGTTAGACTAATAAATTATTTTAAAGATAAGGAGTAAAAATGGAACACCAACAAATGCAAAATATCCTAGAGAAACAAAAAGCATATTTTATAAAAAATGGCCCTCCATCCTATGACCTACGGATTGATAGGTTGGACAGAATGAAGTCTTTGGTAATGGAAAATCGCTATAAAATCGTAGATGCGCTCAACGAAGATTTTGGCGTAAGATCAAAAAATCAATCAATGGCTACCGATGTTTATACAATTGTTCCAAGTATCGAATATGCAAAGAAAAATCTAAAAAAATGGATGGCAGGATCTAAAAGAAAATCAAATTTTCCATTGGGTCTTCTGGGTGCCAAAGCCTCCGTAGACTATGAACCTCTCGGAACTGTAGGAATGATATCTCCATGGAACTTCCCTATGTTTTTAACATTTTCTCCTGCTGCCTCTATATTTGCAGCAGGAAATCAAATTATGCATAAGCCAAGTGAATATACTGAGCAATCTGCAAATTTAATGAAAGAGTTATGTGATGCAGCTTTTGATGAGGAAGAATTTGCAACCATTTTAGGTGGCCCGGATGTTGGCGCAACATTCACACAACAAAAATTTGATCATCTTTTATATACAGGCAGTGGCGCTGTTGCAAAACATATTATGAAAGCTGCTGCAGAGAATCTAGTTCCAGTAACTCTAGAGCTTGGCGGTAAGTCACCAGTTATTGTAAGCAATACTGCCGATAGTGTTATAGCAGCCAAAAGAATTATGCTAGGCAAAACTATGAATGCTGGCCAAATTTGTTTGGCTCCAGATTATGTAATGGTACATTCTGATAAAAAAGATGAGCTTGTTTCTGGAATGAAAGATGCAGTTGCGGATTTCTATCCTGATTTAAAACATAACGATGACTACACTTCTATTGTTAATCAAAAACACTATGATCGCCTGCAAGGCTTGTTAAGTGATGCAAAAGAAAAGGGTGCGCAGATTGATGAGATCAATCCTGCTAATGAGGATTTTTCGCAACAAGCAGCGTTTAAGATTCCTCCTACTCTAGTAATGAATCCAACTGATGATATGGAAATTATGAAAGAAGAAATCTTTGGCCCTTTGTTACCTATCAAAGAATTCACCGAGATTGATGAAACTATTTCATATGTCAATAAAAATGATAAGCCATTGGGCTTATATTATTTTGGATCCAATAAGAATGAAGAAGACCAAGTTCTCACAAGAACCTCATCGGGTGGTGTCACTGTTAATGATGTATTGGGCCACATTCAGCAGGAAGATCTGCCTTTTGGTGGCGTAGGACCATCTGGAATAGGCAGCTATCATGGTGAAGAGGGCTTTAAGACATTCAGCAATGCAAAAGCTGTATATAAGCAAATTGGTTCAAGGTTCGATAAATTGTTATCTGCAATCCGTCCCCCATACAAGGGTGATATTGAAAAGGTCCTCAAGCAGATAACCTAAGTGTCATGACCTCATTGCCTATTTACTTGGGCTACAAGTATTTTCGATCAAAGAAGGGTGCATTTGCATCCTTCACTTCTTTGATGGCTATTGCAGGGCTTTCGCTTGGAGTTGCCGCCTTGGTAATAGTTTTATCTGTCATGAATGGTTTTGAAAAGGAACTGCAAACTAGAGTGCTAGGCGTTGTTCCTCAATTGATCATTCGCTCTGAGGAAAGCCTGAGTAATTATAATGACTTGACTTCTAAATTAAGAAACTCAGAAAATGTTGTAAGTGTAAGCCCTTATATTGAAACTCAAGGCTTAATGAGTGCTAATAACAGATCTAGAGGTGTTTTTGTAACAGGAATTAAACCCGAGCTAGAAGATTCAATGTCTATACTTCCAAAGTATATAACTAGTGGGTCATTAGAGAATATTTCACCAAAAAAAGGAGTAATTGTAGGCTCTTGGTTAGCTAGGTACTTAGGAATAGAAGTTGGTAATACTGTTAATATAACTACAACCAATCTACGTTCATCAATTTTAGGCACTTTCCCAAGAACTATTTCCTTGGAGGTGGTTGGCATATTTGAACTTAAGGCTGAATTAGATCAATCACTTGTTTTAATTCATCATGATTTAGCAGCTAATATTTTAAATCTTCCAAATAATTCTACTCAAGGCATAAGAGTTAGAACCAATGATTTGTTTGCTGCTAATTCAATCGGTTTTAGCTTGCTAGCTGAACCATTTCTAAATGATGATCGTTATTATTTTACCTCTTGGCAACAGACTCATGGAACATTATTTCAAGCCATTAAATTAGAAAAAAGATTAATAAGCCTAATGCTTTTTTTAATTATTACAGTGGCTGCTTTTAATATTCTCTCTACTATTGTGATGACAGTTAAAACAAAGGAAAAGGAGATAGCTATTTTAAAAACAATGGGCTGTTCAAAGACTCAACTAACATTTATTTTTCTAAACCTTGGTTTAATTATTGGATTTTTAGGAACATTTATTGGTTTATTGATAGGGATTATAGTCACTCCAAATATAGATCAGCTAATTAATATTATAGAAAATTTTACAAACAGAAGTTTGATGGATAGTTACTTTATAAATTACTTTCCCTATGAATTTAGATTAATTCAACTTATGAATATATGCTTTTCAGTTCTTGTAATGAGCTTAATATTTTCATATTTTCCTGCAGTTAGAGCTGCCAAGTTAAAACCTGTAACCATTTTGCGTCATGAATAGACTTATAGCCTCAAATATTAACAAAACCTATCAATCAGGAGATCATCAAACTGAGGTTCTATCAAATATTACAATTTCAATCTCTGAGGGAGATTTAATTGGCGTTATAGGCTCTTCTGGAAGTGGTAAAACAACACTTTTGCAAATTCTTGCTGGATTGGAGACTCCTGATCATGGCGAAATTTTTTATAACGACATTAATCTTTCTTCAAATAATCTAAATAATTTTAATTCTATGAGAGGAAATTTGTTTGGCTACGCATACCAATTTCATTACCTCTTAGATGACCTAACTGTTTTTGAAAACTGTAATTTAGTCTTTAAGATTGCGAATAATAATAAAGTTCACGAAAATTCAAAAAGAATCATGCAGATTCTTGATGAGCTCGGAATCGCTGCATTACAAGATAAGTACCCATATATGCTTTCAGGGGGCGAACGACAACGTGTTGCTATTGCGAGAGCTGTCGTGCACAAGCCAAAGTTCGTATTAATGGATGAGCCAACCGGTAATCTAGATCAAGAAAATGCCGAGGTAATTCAAAACTTAACCATTAAATTAGCTCAAAATCATAATATAGGCATTGTGGTCGCAACTCATGATTTAAATTATGCTGGTAAACTGGACGCAGTATTTCGTATTGAGAATGGAGACTTAAAGTCAGCATAAAATGAATAATTTATTAATATCAGGTGGGTGGTTTATCTGGCCTTTGCTTGTTTGTTCTATCTTACTTATTTCAATAGTGCTTGAGAGACTATGGTTCTTGCAGAAGAGGTTGGTTGCTCCCAAGGGATTGTTAAGACAGGTACAAAATTTAATCCAAAAGGATTCCTTTCATACTCAAAACCAACAAGAAATTTCAGCTACGTCACAATTAGGTGATTTATTGCAACATTGTTATCAATACCGTTTGAATCCAAGAGAATTTGTTGAGACAAAAGCTGAAGAGAAGGCTGCAGAAATCAAATTGCTTCTTGAAAGAAATTTATCGATGCTGAGTACCATCGCAAGCATTAGTCCTTTGCTAGGACTTTTAGGAACGGTTGTTGGGATGATAACCGTTTTTAGTAATATTGATGTTAATGGCTCCGCAAATACAGATTTGCTTGCTGCCGGAATTTCAGAAGCTTTAATTACAACAGCTTTTGGGCTTATTATTGCAGTTCCAGCTATAGTTTTTTATAGGTATTTTGAACAAAAAACTGTAATTTTAATGTCAGTCTTACAAGCTAACACGTCAATTTTTTTAGATTTTCTTTATAAAGAATGAAATTTTATGACGATAAAGAAAGGGCTCTTTCAATCGAAATTACGCCGTTAATTGATATTGTTTTTTTGCTTGTGATTTTTTTTGTTGTTACATCAAAAATAGAAACCAACCAATACCTAACTTTGGACCTTCCTGAGACTGAATCATTTTCATCATCTCTATCAAATAACTCTCAAAATATTATTTTATTAGAATCTGGAGTTCTCGTGATTAATAATCAAGAATTTTCTATGACACAGATTGATAAGTTAATGGCTGGAGTTGCTGCAACATTTTCTAAATCAGAAGTTGTAGTTCTTTCCATAGAAAGCAAAGCCTATCATGAGTGGGTAATTAGCTTAATGGATGGTCTGCAGCAACTTGGATTTCAAAACATACAGATTAAAACTTATACTGATCAGTCATGAATCCCTTAAAAAGATTATTTTCGTATACCTTTAGATTTAAATTTTCTTTTATCTTAAGTATCTTTGGTTTTATTCTTTTTGCATCCGCTGATATTGCTGCTGTTGAATGGATTAGAAGAATTATTGAATACATAAATTCTGACCAAGAAGATTTCAGCATATATCTTGTTTTAGCATTAATTTTTATTGCAATGGGAAGAGGAGCCGGCTTTTTTATTGGTAACTATTTTATGTCCAGAGTTGGGTTCGGTATTGTGCATGACCTTAGGTCTGAGCTGTTCTCAAAACTCATCAACCTTCCAAAGAATTTCTTTGATCAAAATCAGTCCGGCCAACTGATTAATAGAATTACTTTTACTACTACGCAAGTTTCAGGTGCTGCCTCAAATGCTATCAAGACTTTTGTTAGGGAAGGGTTCCTTCTTTTGGGCTTGCTAGCCTACATGCTTACATTAAACTGGAAGTTAACACTCCTTTTATTGATCACCACTCCCTTTATTGCGTTAATAGTATATGTTGCTGGTCGTCGATTAAGAAAGTTAGCAAAAACAATTCAAACAGCTATGGGAGACGTAACCCATCTTGCATCTGAGGCTGTTGATGGAAACCTAGAAATAAAGTCGTTTAATGCTGAAAAATATGAAAAGGATAGATTCTTCGCTGCCAATGCTTCTAATAAAAATCAAAATTTAAAACTTGAAGCCACAAGTAATTTAGCAACGCCAATTATTCAGCTACTTGTTTCGGTTTCATTATCTATCGTTGCTTATTTTGCATTGGGCTCTCAACTCGGCATAGAACTTAGTGCGGAGGATTTTGTTGCTTTCATAACTGCTGCGGGATTAATGGCAAAGCCCATTAGACAACTTTCAAATATAAATGCTGTAATTCAAAAAGGCTTAGCAGCAGCTGTAGAAATCTTTGATCAATTGGATGCAAAAGAAGAAGAGGACGCTGGTGAGCTAGACTCAGAGATTATAGGAAACATTAAATTTTCAGATGTTTCTTTTGGATATAACTCTAAAGAATCGGTTTTAGATAATTTAAATTTTGAAATCGTTCAAAATGAGACAGTTGCTATTGTTGGAAAATCTGGATCAGGCAAATCCACAATCGCCAATTTAATTTCAAGATTTTATTCTGATTACTCAGGGAAAATCTCTATAGATGATGTCAGCATATTAGATTATCGGCTCTCTCATCTACGAGAATCTATTTCAATAGTCAATCAATCACCAACTTTGTTTAATGACACTATTGAAAAAAATATTGCATATGGCGAGAACGATATTGATGAAATAAAATTAAAGGAAGCAGCAAAAATATCAGGCTGCAATGAATTTATTTCAAGACTTCCAGAGGGCTTTAAATCTGAAATAGGTGATGACGGCGTCTTATTATCCGGCGGCCAACGCCAAAGAATAGCAATAGCTAGAGCTTTTTATAAAGATTCACCAATTATTATCTTGGATGAAGCCACATCAGCGCTAGATAATGAATCTGAATTAATTGTGCAAGAGGCCATAGAGCAATTAATCAATAATAGAACTACTATCGTCATTGCCCATAGGCTTTCTACCATTGAAAATGCAGATAAAATTTTAGTTTTAGATAACGGCTCGGTCGCAGAGTCAGGAACTCATGATGAGTTATTAAATCAAGATGGTATCTATAAAGGCTTATATCAAAATAAATTTAATGATTCTGGTGATCCGAAAAAGCCTTCAAGAAAATCTGTTGGTCAGGAATATCTTCCAACATTTACAGAGGAGCCAACTCAGCAAGGATACCTAATTGATGCTTGGTACAACAAAAGCTGGTGGCTATATATTTTAGCTCCCTTTACTTTTTTATTTTCCTCTTTAGCAAAAGCGAGAAGGAACTCTTATGTTAAAAATCCCAAAAAAGTATGGAGCTCCCCAAAACCTATTATTGTTGTAGGTAATATTTCAATGGGTGGAACCGGCAAAACACCTTTGGTCAAATTTATTGCCAGTGAGTTAGCTAAACGTGGTTTTAAACCCGGATTAGTAAGCAGGGGATATGGTGGTAAATATTCTGGAACACTTGAAGTCACTCCTGATGCTACCTACAAACAAACTGGTGATGAAGCACAAATTTTAGCTAAATTAGATGTGCCATTTTTTATTGATAAAAATAGATCTAGGGCCGCAAAAAAACTTCAAGAAAAACATGATGTGGATGTAATTATTTCTGATGATGGACTTCAGCATTATGCAATGGGTAGAGATATTGAAATTGCTGTAATAGATGGTGCTAGAAGACTGGGAAATGGCTTAGCATTTCCTGCAGGCCCACTTAGGGAGCCTAAGTCTAGACTTACAGAAGTTGATTTTATTGTTAACAATGGTGGTCCAACTGAAGGGGATGAAATTTTAATGACCCTAAGTCCTGCAAAGTTCATTCACCTAAATTCTGGTAAAGAGTATTCAGTAGATAAGTGGCCTATGCATAATCAAGTCCATGCAATTGCCGGAGTCGGTAATCCTAATAGATTTTTTGATTTATTACTTAGGTTAGGTTTTGAGTTTGATAAAAATCCATTTCCTGATCATCATAAATATAATAAAAGGGATTTATATTACCTTGATCATCTTCCAATCTTAATGACTGAGAAAGATGCTGCTAAATGCAAACATTTTAATAACTCAAAGATTTGGTATCTTAGCATTGAGTCTAAAATTGAATCCCAATTTATTGATAGGCTAGAGGAGAGGTTGAATGATAGATAAGGATATTTTAAATATTATGGGATGCATTAGATGCAAATCAAAGTTGATTGATATGGAAGATCATCTTGAGTGTGATCAATGCAACATTGGCTATCCAATAGAGGATGATATACCCAGGATGTTAGAGGATAGAATTTTTTCTCTAAATGACTGATTCTTTCGTTATCATTGTTCCAGCAAGATCTGGTTCAACTCGTTTGCCCAATAAACCTTTGGCCATGATTAATGGCCGTACTGTAATTTCTCGAATTATTGATTTAGCTAATTCCTCAAACGCTTCCAAAGTTTATATTGCAACTGATAGCGACGATATTAAGGATCATTGTGAGTCATGTGATGCTAATGTTGTGATGACTTCATCAAACCATCTTTCTGGAATGGATAGAATTGCTGAAGCTGCAAGGATACTTGATTTACATCAAGATACTCAAATTGTTAATCTTCAAGGTGATGAACCATTTATGCCTGTTCAAATCATAAATCAATTGCCCACTTTGGTGACTTTGGATACACCAATAGCAACCGCATGCATTAAGTTCTCAGATACAATGGATTTCAATAGCCCTCATGAAGTTAAAGTTGTAAGGTCTAAATCAAAGAAAGCCATGTATTTCTCGCGTGCTGTGATACCCAACTCATTTACTGGTGAATATAAGAATTACTTAAAACATTTAGGTATTTATTCTTATACCAATGAAACCCTTCAAGCCTTAAGTATATTGAAGCCAACTTTAAATGAAGAATCAGAGAAATTAGAGCAATTAAGATTTTTAGATAACGGCTTCAATATTGTTGTTGAAGATTTTGAATGTGAAGCTCCAATAGGGATAGATACTCCTGAAGACCTAGAAGCTGCAATAATTTTTGCTAATAAAAATGACTAGTCATGATGATATCTAATTCTTTTGGTTTAAAGGCTGATGCAAAAAATTTTATTTATATTGATGCACTTAATGATTTATCGGTACTTGATAGCATTGATAATAAACGTTTATTAATATTAGGCGCAGGTACGAATGTGCTTTTGAGCAACTATTTTGACGGGACAGTCTTAGCAGTTCGCTTTAAGGACATAGAAATAAATGATGATTTTATTTCAGTTGGTGCTGGCGTTGATTGGGCTAATTTAATTGAATATTGTTTAGCAAATAGGCTTTATGGCATAGAAAATCTAACTCATATTCCAGGTTCTGTTGGAGCAGCACCTATTCAAAATATTGGTGCTTATGGAGTTGAAATTAGTTCTTTTATTCATAGTATTGAATGTTTTAATTTAAAAACAAAAAAGCTTGAAACTATGACTAATGAGCAATGTCAGTTCAAATATCGAGATTCAATATTTAAATTAAAAGACTTTGTTATTTTAAAGGTCAATTTTGTATTTAATAAAACATTTAAACCTAATTTAAGCTATCCAGCATTAATTAATTTTCTTGAAGATAATTCAATTGATACATCTTCTATAACACCTAGAATCCTTTCTGACTCGGTTAAACAGATTAGAAATTCTAAATTACCTGATCCAAAGATAGAGCCTAACGTAGGAAGTATTTTTAAAAACCCCATAGTGAAAACTAATAATTTTGATGATGCCTTCTTAGATGGTCATAGGTGGAATCAGGACGATCAATACACCAAGCTAAGCTCAGCCAGACTTATAGAGCTTATTCAATCAGATATAAGTATTCCTGATACCTTACGTTTTTATGAGAATCATTCTCTTGTGCTCATTAATAATGGTGGAGCATCATTTGAAGAAGTTATTGATCTCCTTCATCAAATCAAAGCAAAGATATATGAAAAATTTAAAATAGAATTAGAAATAGAGCCTGAGATTATTTCATTATGATCTTTTTTTCAGCAGCTTTAGCTCATTTGTTAGCCGTAATGTCACCTGGTCCGGATACCGCTATTATTTTTCATCAATCCTTTGCCAAAGGAAGGGCTCATGGAATTCTTACAGCTCTAGGCATAGGTTTTGGCATTTTCATACATTGTTTTTTTGCTATTTCTGGAATTACATTATTAATATATAGCTCTGAAGAAGCTAAGTTTATTATTAAATGTTTGGGAGCTTTATACTTACTTTATCTTGGAATTAGTTTTTTTATTTCAAAAAAATCATCTCAACCTGATGAAACAAAGACCTTATTTAAAAATCCTTTTATTATTGGTTTGGTTACTAATTTACTAAATATAAAAGCATTTTTATTTACAGTATCTTTATTCTCTTTTATAAATCTTGATCCAAGCTCATTAATGTCCATTATTTACTTATTATATTTCCCATTAATTACTGCAGCATGGTTTTCTTTTGTAACTTATGCATTAACCCATAACTCAATGGGTGATATATTTAATAAGCATTCTGATAATATCCAGTTAGCTTCATCAGCATTTATTGCTGGATTAGGATTATTAATTTTACTTCAAACTTTATATGGACTTCTCTGATCTACTGCAATCTGTGAACTCAATTGACGAGAAATATCCTCCCGTGCATCTTTGGAATCCAGATTTATGTGAGGGTGTTGAGATGAAAATTGATAGGGAGGGCAATTGGTTTTATCAAGGCTCAATCATTGGCAGAGATAAATTGAAGATTTTATTCTCTAGAATTTTAAAATTTGAGGATGGTAATTATTATTTAGTTACACCTGTTGAGAAGGTATCTGTAAATGTAGATTTAGCTCCATACATGATCGTTGATTATGAGATTGATTCAGATTTCCAAAATATTATTTTAAAAACAAATTTAGACTTATCTATACCCTTAGATCAAGACCATAAATTAGAACTTAAGAAAATAGGCGATGAACTGATTCCGTTTGTGCAAGTAAGAAATAATATCGAAGGATTTATATCTCGTTCTGTTTACTATTCATTGGTAGAAATAGCTCTTCAGCAAGAACGTCCTTCTGAAAATAAGTTATCTCTTAAAAGCTTTAATTGTATATTTGACCTAGGCGAGATGAACGATTAGTCAGATTCTTCTTCAACCCATTCAATGATATATTCCTCAAGAATATCTAGCGGCAAGGCGCCTCTTTTTAGCACTTCATGATGAAAATCTTTGATATTAAATCTATCGCCTAATTCAGCTTCTGCCTTTGCTCTCAGTTCAAGTATTTTAAGTTGACCAATTTTGTAGGCAAGAGCTTGTCCAGGCCAATTGATATATCTATCAACCTCATTCATAACATCTTGTTTGGTTTTTGCAGAATTATCTAGAAAATAATTTATTGCATCCTGCCTGCTCCAATCAAAGTAATGCATTCCAGTGTCTACAACAAGTCTAATTGCCCGCCACATGTCATAGGTCAGTTGACCAAATTTAGAATAAGGATCTTTGTATAACCCTAGATCATAACCAAGTCTCTCACTGTAAAGCCCCCAACCTTCAACAAAAGCAGTGATGCCACCATACTTTCTAAAGTTAGGTAAATCTAATTCCATGGCCAGGGCTATTTGAAGATGATGACCAGGCATCGCCTCATGAACACTAAGTACCTCTATTTCATATTTGGGTCTAACTTCAGGGCGATATAAGTTTACATAGTAATAACCAGCTCTAGATCCATCTGCCGCAGGTCTTTGGTAGTATGCTGTTGTGGTGTCAGGCGCGCTTTCCATCGGAATAGGTTTTAATCCATAGGGCATTGATGGAAGTACTTTAAAGAGCTTGACTAGCTCTGGATCAATTCTTTTTGAAGTTGCCAGATATGACTCAAAAAGTTCTTCAGATGTCTCATAGTAGAACTTAGGGTTAGTACGCAAGTCATCTAGAAAAGATTTAAAGGTTCCGTCCCATTTCACTTCCTTAATTATGGAATTCATTTCATCTTTTATTCTGGCTACTTCCGTTAAACCTATTTCATGTATTTCTTTTGGTGTGAGGTTTGTAGTTGTAAATTTTCTAGCTAAGAATTCATAATATTCTTTACCATTCTTGATTTCTTTAATGCCGATAGATGTTCTGCAGGCTGGTAGGTATTCATCCTTAAAAAATCTATGAAGTTTTACATAGGCAGGTATAACTTTTGATTTAATAATATTGAGAGCCTTTTTCTGGATCTTTTCAGTATCCCTCATGTCAATCGATCGATCCATCTCTAGAAAGGGCTATCTTTTGGTTCTACAAAAGCTTGGAGCTCAATTTGCTTATAAACTTTTTGCATAAGAAATCTTGGAGGCACAATTTCTTCTGCAATACCTATTTTTGCTTTTTCAATCGCTGCATCTACCAACATATCTATTTTTGAAATTCTCTCTATCCAGTCTAAATAGTTTTGTTTATTTCTAAGAGGAACTATGCTGGTTGTTTCATGCTGAAGTTGAATACCACCTCTATGACTAAAAGGGATTAAAAAGGTTTTATAAATATGAGATTCTATGGAATTTTCATATTGCTGTTTAAACAATAGGTAGTTCACCTTATTATCTTCAGTGAAAGCACTTATATCTAATTCATCAAGCTGATTTAGAACATCTAATTGATGTTGATTATCTGAGTAAATATTTTCTATAGAGGTATCAGACCATTCAGCATTTCGACTGAGATCACCCATACTTGAAGCATAAACTGGATTGTCACTAACAGTTTTTGACCACTCTGAATCAAGCAACGATTCGAACTTAGTTTGCGAAGAATCAGATGAGCAACTTACTACAAAAATTAATGCTGCAATTAGTTTAATATTGTTCATTACATATTTGGGTAATTTGGCCCGCCAGTTCCCTCGGGTGTAACCCAGGTTATATTTTGCGATGGGTCTTTAATATCGCATGTTTTACAATGCACACAGTTTTGACCATTAATAACAAATTCCGGACCAGAGTCCTTTTCAACAACCTCATAAACTCCAGCCGGGCAATATCGTTGCGCTGGCTCATCATACATTGGAAGATTTTGCAGTATCGGAATTGATGAGTCTTTAAGGGTGAGATGACATGGTTGGTCTTCTTCATGATAAGTGTTGGAGAGAAAAACAGAGCTAAGCTTGTCAAAGCTTATCTTTCCATCTGGTTTTGGGTATTCAATTCTTGGCATATCTGCTGCAGGCTTCATACAAGCATAATCAGGTGTTGTGTGGCGAAGCGTGAAGGGCAGCTTACCTCTAAATATTAATTGATCAATGGCATTAAATGCTGCGCCAATTAACGCACCAAATTTATGAAACATAGGACCAAAGTTTCTAGACTTATAGAGCTCAGTTTGAATCCAGCTAGATTGAACCAATTCGTTAAACTGTAACTCACCCTCTGAATCAATATTTTTAAATATTGTTTCGGCTGCAAGCATTCCAGATTTCATTGCAGTATGAGAGCCTTTAATTTTTGAGAAAACTAAAGTTCCTGCATTATCACCAACGAGAACTCCGCCTGGAAATTCCATGCTTGGCAGTGATTGAAGGCCACCCTTGATAAGAGCTCGCGCACCGTAAGTCAGTCGTTCTCCACCTTCTAGATATTTACGAATAGACGGATGAGTTTTCCATGTTTGGAATTCATCAAAGGGGCTAAGAAAAGGATTTTCATAATCCAGCGGAACCACATAGCCAAGATATATTTCATTGTTATCAGCGT
>QBVY01000008.1 GCA_003283765.1 SAR86 cluster bacterium AG-313-N18 | reverse complement strand
TGAAACATATATCTTTGATAAAGATACTACCTTAGCAATTTTAGCTGGGTTCGAGCATGATCGAAGAGTAATGATTCAGGGATATCATGGAACAGGCAAATCCACACATATTGAACAAGTTGCTGCAAGGCTGAATTGGCCATGCGTGCGAATCAATCTTGATAGTCATATAAGCAGAATTGACTTGCTTGGGAAAGATGCAATTGTTTTAAAAGATGAAAAACAGATCACTGAGTTTAAAGAAGGTATTCTGCCGTGGTCAATTCAAAATCCAGTTGCGATAGTTTTTGATGAATATGATGCAGGCAGGCCTGATGTGATGTTTGTTATCCAAAGAATACTTGAAGTAGATGGAAAATTAACATTGCTTGATCAAAACCAAGTGATAACTCCGCATAATAGTTTTAGGCTATTTGCCACCACCAATACTGTTGGAATGGGAGATGTGACTGGTCTGTATCACGGAACTCAGCAAATTAATCAAGGTCAAATGGATCGGTGGCACATACTCTCAACACTTAATTATTTAGAGCGCTCTCATGAGCTGAGTGTTGTTACCGGAAAAGTACCTCAACTAAAATCTGCTAAAGATAAGGCTCTAATAAAAAGCATGATTCAGCTAGCAGATCTAACCAGGCAAGGTTTTATTAATGAAGATATTTCAACACTTATGTCGCCAAGAACGGTTATAACTTGGGCACAAAACTACATTATCTTTAATGACATCCAGCATTCATTCAGATTAACATTTCTGAATAAGTGCGATGAAGCTGAGAAGCCAATTGTGGCTGAGTATTTTCAAAGATGTTTTGGAGAAGATCTTTTAGAAAGTCATAATCCTGAATCATAGTTAATGAGTTGGGTTAAGAATCGAGAAGAGTTTAAGCAAACTGCTCTCTCAACTGCAAAAGCATTATCAAAAAATCATGACTTAGAAAGTACCTCGCAGGCTTCAAGTAGCCCGCCATCTTCATCACAAATTTCCTTGCATTACCCACCCAGATCATCTTCTCAAATTGATGCGTGGAGAGGCGAATGTGATTTCCAAACATTTTGGCATACCTTCCACAAAGAAAATCCATCTTTAAAGATGTCAAAGATTGCAAGAGATTTCTTTGCTGAGCTTGAGCTCTCTCGGGTTGAGATGGTTGGGGGTGAAAAATATCCTGGCGCTAAAATTAACGTAAATGCTTATTTAAACACTCAAGCAAAAAAAGGATTAGACAGTAAGGTGCCTCCATTTAATCCGTTGGCTGCAAATCTTTGGTTAAAACAACTCAATGGGGAAACCTTACAAGAAGACAGCAAAAATACTGTCAATGCTTTTCTGTCATCTATCCCCGTTAACATCGATGATATCGGTAAACAATTAATTGAAGCTCAAAACTCTCAAGAAGATTTTCAATCTATTGCCATAGATTTAATGAGAGACTTAGATTTGATGCATGAATCAGAAACAACAGGCGATCAAGAATCGCTTGAAGATGATCCGGTACCAGAAGAGCCTCAAGATCCTAGTGAGCAACAACAAGACACTGAGCAAGATTCTCAAGAACAAACAATGGAATCCAAGGCAGAAGGAGAAGCCACAGAAGAGGCTGAAATGCTTGAGGAGGCTCAGGCACCCATTGATTCAATGTCTATTGATGAAGAGATAGACCTTACAAGAAATTTTAATGAAGACTTGGACCATACCTCTTATGAAGACTATAAAATTTTTACCAATCAGTTCGATGAAGTTATAAATGCAATTGAATTAGCAACTCCTGAAGAGTCTCAAAGATTAAGATTGCAATTAGATCAATTAATTGCTCCTCATCAAACAACAATTGGGAAATTAGCTAATAGATTGCAAAGGCTGCTGCAGGCTCAGCAAAATAGAAGCTGGAACTATAACCTTGAAGAAGGTTTGCTAGACACAGCTCAGTTACATAGAGTAATTACTCGACCAGGAGACCCATTGAGCTTTAAGCAAGAAAGTGAGAGTAAATTTAAAGATACAGTTGTCTCTTTATTGATCGATAGCTCGGGCTCTATGAGGGGTCGATCTATGACCTTAGCAGCAATCTGTGGGGACATTATTGGAAGCACTCTCGAAAGATGTTATGTAAAAACAGAATTGTTAGGATTTACAACAAAACACTGGAAGGGAGGCGACTCAAGAAAATCATGGGTTAATCAAGGCAGTCCTTCAAATCCAGGACGATTAAATGATTTACGACATATAATTTTCAAGGCTGCAGACGATAACTTTAGAAAGGCTAGGAAGAGCTTCGGAATAATGTTGCGAGAGGGATTGTTAAAAGAAAATGTCGATGGCGAAGCTTTGGCCTGGGCGCATCAAAGACTAAGTAAACGTAACGAAGAAAGAAAAATACTGATAGTTATTTCAGATGGAGCTCCGGTAGATGACAGCACACTCTCAACAAATCATAGTAATTTTTTAGATAATCACTTGCGTCAAATCATCAACACAATTGAAACTCAAAGCAATGTAGAGCTTCTTGCAATTGGCATTGGGCATGATGTAACAAAATATTATTCTAAATCGATTACCATAAATAGAGCTGAAGAATTAGCAGAGGCATTACTCGATAAGCTAACTGAACTTTTCAATGATTAAAAAAAGGAATATAATTAATAATGTTTACACTGTAAACATAAAAAATTTATAGAGGGGAATATGAAAATTACTAAAGCAGACGGCCCACCAAAAGAGATTCTGACTTTTGATACTTTGGCTGTTGATAATGAATTAAACCTTACACCTGCTCAGGTAGAGGATGTTGCTGAAATATTTAATACGCCATTAACTGGAGCGTATAACTGGGATTACACAGTCGCGGATAACAGAATTAAGAAGCTTTATGAGCTTGGAAAAGAATTAAACTGGAATGGCTCAATAGATCTAAATTGGGATTACACTCATCCTGCTGATGAAAGGCTCGTTGAGGCTGATGAGCAGCTTCCTCATGAAACTCTTGAAGCATATGAAAACTTAACTGAAGAAGAGAAGATTGAATTTGATCGCCATGATACTGCTGAATTATTAAGTCAGTTCCTTCATGGAGAGCAGGGAGCACTCCTTGTGGCATCTCAATTAACTTCCTGTGCACCTACTTATAATGCAAAGCTTTATGCTGCGTCACAAACTTTTGATGAAGCAAGACATGTTGAAGTATTCAATAGATATCTGCAGGATAAAATAGGAATGCACTACCCCATCAATAAAAACTTAAAATTATTGTTAGATAAAATTCTTACCGACGAGAGATGGGATCTCAAATTCATTGGCATGCAAATCGTTATAGAAGGGCTAGCTCTTGCAGCGTTTCAGATGTTGAAGGGGCTGTCCAAAGATCCTCTTTTAACTCAACTCTTACATTATGTAATCCGTGATGAAGCAAGGCATGTTACTTTCGGAATTAATTATCTAGAAGACTTTATAAAGACTTTAAGTCCTGAAGAGATTGAAGACAGGGCAGAATTTGCATATGAAGCATGTGTTATTTCAAGAGAGAGACTCATCAATACAACAGCAATGCAAAAATACCTTAAAATGTCTGAGGATGAAGCAAGAGAATTTGCTTTATCTACTTCAGCTAACACGACTTTTAGAAATTTCTTGTTCTCAAGAATTATGCCAAACCTATCAAGAATCGGTCTACTTACAGACAAAGTGAGACCAAAATTTGAAGCATTGGGATTACTCGAGTATGAAAATGCTCCAGATGATTTTGAATGTGATTGGGATGAACTTGAGAAACCTCTAGAAAAATTTGGTGAAATTCCTCAAGCTATCTAATCAATTAATTGTTGGGTTACTCTTTTTTAGTGGCTCGCTCTATTCTGCTGTTCAGATTGTTCAACCATCTGAGAATGCCTATGAAGATATTCAAGAAGCTCTAATATTAGCCGAGCCTGGCGACGTTATTAGACTAACTGCAGGAATATATAATCTGCAAGACTCTCTTTCCCTCGATGTTGAAGGTGTCCAGATTGAGGGCGAAGGAATGAATCAAACGATTCTGAGCTTTGCTGGTCAGCAAAGTGGGGCCCAAGGACTAAGTGTTACTTCGGATAATGTAACCCTTCAAGATTTCTCTATTCAAAACGCCAAAGGTGATGCAATTAAGGTAAAAGGCGTAACTAATATCCAATTTTTAAGGGTGAAAACAGAATGGACAAATGGACCCAATCCACAAAATGGAGCCTACGGTTTATATCCTGTTGAATCAAAAAATGTATTAATTGATGGTTGTGTGGCGATTGGCGCATCAGATGCGGGGATCTATGTGGGACAATCACAAAACATTATCGTTAGAAATAGTAGAGCAGAATTTAATGTTGCTGGCATTGAAATTGAAAACTCATACTATGCAGATGTTTATAACAATATTGCCACAAACAACACTGGGGGCATTTTAGTTTTTGACCTACCAGGACTTCCTCAGCAAGGCGGGCATCATGTGCGAGTGTTCAATAATCGCTCGACTGGAAATAATACTGATAACTTTGCACCAGAAGGAAATATTGTAGGCGAGGTTCCAAGAGGCACAGGAATTATCATCCAAGCTAATTCAAATGTAGAAATTTTTGATAATGAAATTGGGGATAATGATACGGTTAACATTGCAGTAGTAACCTACGGAAATGAAACCGATGATAAGACTTACTACCCTCATCCTAAATCTATTCAAATTCATGGAAATAAGTTTGGTCCAACCGGTTACAATCCCGATACAAGCAAGGGAGAGTTAGCCCAAATCCTTTTTGATCTTTCAGGGGGCAACATGCCGGATATCTTTTGGGATGGCTTACTGCCAATATCCCAACTTATTTTTGGACAACCTGATAATGAAAAAATGATTATCAGCAATAATGGAGACGCTTCATTACTTGCAATTAAGCCTATTGGTTACATGGTTCCTTTCTTGGAGCCTGCAATACTGGATATTAATGAATTTGATGGAAAAATCTCGCCGCTTGCAAAAGTTGAGTTTAATGAAAATTTTTAAACAATCTTTTTTATTATTTTTTTTTATAGTTTGTTTTTCATCTCAAACAGAAGGCGCTATTGAAATAGATTTAAACACCTTATCTAAAACACCAAAATTCTTGTCTGAATTTGGTTTCTTTGAAGATATGAAAAATCAGACTCCAGCTGTCAATGTGCACCCCTACTCTCTGGTTAACCCTTTATTCTCCGATCAAACAGATAAGCTTCGTTTTGTATATGTTCCCGAGGGAGAAAAATTAAGCTATGTAAAAAATAAAGTTTTTATTTTTCCTGTTGGGTCTACTCTAATAAAAACTTTCGCCTACCTTAATAAGAATGGTCCCTTGGAACAACAATTGCTTGAAACTCGCTTATTAATAAATACAAATGATGGCTGGAAGGCAGTAAGCTATGTCTGGAATGAGGAACAAACTGATGCTAAAAGAGCCATAGCAGGAGCCACTATACCAACTTCTTTTGTAAACTCTCAAGGAGACCTGGTAGCTGTTCGTTATCGAGCACCCAATCAGAATCAATGCAAGGAATGTCATCAAGTCAATAAAGTTATGACACCTATTGGTCCCAAAGCTAGAAATATGGATAAGAATTTGATCTATCAATCAGGCGAAATGAATCAATTACTTTATTGGGCAGCATTAGGATGGATTGATCAGAAGCTCGACTCACATCCAATTGCAAGTTACACAGATATCAATGCATCTTTGGATGATCGAGCAAGAGCTTATCTTGATATTAATTGTGGACATTGTCACATTCCTGGTGGGTCTGCAGACACTACAGGATTATATTTAAATCTAATTGAAGAAAATCAAGAGAAGCTAGGCATATTTAAAAAACCGGTAGCAGCAGGTCGTGCAAGTGGCAATTTAAAATACTCTATTGTTCCTGGTCACCCAGATGATTCAATCATGCTTTTTAGAATGGAATCATTGGATCCAGGCATCATGATGCCAGAATCAGGTCGAGCTTTAGCTGACGATGCTGGAATTAAACTAATTAAAGACTGGATAGACAAACTCTAGCCTTTAAATTTGTCTATCAGGCCATAATTAATTCATAATAACCCTTTAAATTGGAGATTTTTGCATGTCTAAACATTCGGCGCTAAATACCTTTGGAAGATCTGGAAACCCAGCCTTCACAAGAAATTTTGAAAACACTGAAACTTATGCTCAATCTGAGCGTATGACCCTTGATGGAGCTGTAAATAAAACTGCTATATTGCTAGCACTATGTTTTGCAGGTGCTTTTGCGGGTTGGAATGTTCCAGCCTTGGCGATGCCTGGCTTTATAATTGGAACTGTTCTTGCTTTTGTAACAATTTTTAGAAGTCCAGCCAAGGCAGGATCCACTGCTCCATTTTATGCAGCCTTTGAAGGCATGGCTCTTGGTGGCATTACAGTCTTTGCAGAAATGCAATATCCTGGAATTGGCATTCAAGCCATCGGACTGACATTTGGAATTCTTGCATCTTTATTATTTTGTTATAAAAGTGGGATCATAAAGCCTACAGAAAATTTTAGATTAATGGTTTTCTCAGCAACAATGGGGATTGCTCTCTTGTATCTAGTTAGCTTTATTATGTCCTTCTTTGGGTCTGGAATTGGTTTCATTCACTCCAATGGATTATTTGGAATTGGTTTCTCATTATTTGTTGTTGGTATAGCAGCACTGAATCTTGTTCTAGATTTTGATTTTATAGAAGAAGGTGCTGAACGAGGTCTGCCAAAGTATATGGAATGGTATGGGGCTTTCTCTCTTATGGTTACATTGGTTTGGTTGTACATAGAAATATTGCGCCTACTGATGAAACTCAGAAGCAGATAAAATGAATACAATTCTTTTTGGCATTCTTACTATTTTGTCGCTTTTTGTGTTCATAAACCTTGGCAAAATTAAAGCATCAAAGAAACAAATGGATCGCGATGATCGAATTAATTGGGGTCGGAAACGCAAATCAAATGTTAGGCAAAATAGAGATGGTTCAAAAATTATTGAAGGCAGCGCAGAAGAAATTAACGATGAAGATAAGAAGTAAGTTTTTTTTTATAATTGCTCTAGCAACTATTAGCAATTTTTCTTTTTCTCAAATCGATCAATCTAAAGGTACCTTTGAAGATAAATTCAGACAGTTGGATGAAGTATTTCCCTCACCAAATTTAAGCAGACCTGCAACAGGTGAGCCAGGCCCAGACTATTGGCAACAAAGAGCTGACTATAAAATAAAAATTAAGCTTGATGAAGCGGCTCGCAGTGTTAAGGGCTCAGAAGTTATAACTTACACAAATAATTCTCCATTAAAGTTGAATTATGTTTGGTTACAGCTCGACCAAAATATTTTTGATAAGAACTCGATTAATAATCTCACTCGTCCATGGTGGGGGGGAAATAAAAGCGTAGATTTCTCTACATTAAGAAGACAAAACTTTATGGACAGTTTTGATGGAGGTTTTCAAGAACTATCTATTAAAGTAAATGGAAAGGATGCCAAAATAAATTTGGTTGGGACACATGTTCGAATCAATCTTAACGAGCCCTTAATAATGGGTGAATCAACCGAGCTTGAAGTTGAATGGGCATATGCTTTAGTGGAAGAGAATGCAGTAAGAGCTAGGAATGGATATGAATCTTTTGAAGATGGAAATGATATCTTTTTATTAGCTCAATGGTACCCAAGAGTTACTGTGTTCAGTGATTATGAGGGCTGGCACAACAAAGAGTTTATAGGCAATGGTGAATTTACTCTTGAATTTGGAAATTTTGAGGTTGATATTACTGTTCCAGCTGATCATATAGTTGCAGCAACAGGATCGCTTCAAAATCAAGATGACGTGCTTAATGGTACTCAAAAAAGAAGGATGAAAAAAGCCAGTAAATCATCCAAACCCATATTTATAGTTACTCCTGATGAAGCTTACGACAATGAATTAGAAAAAAGCTCTGAATATAAAACTTGGTCCTTTAAGGCTGAGAATGTTCGAGACTTTGCCTGGGCAAGCTCGAGAAAATTTATTTGGGATGCAGCGGGATTTAAACAAGACTCATTAGAGAACCCCTTGGTGATGGCTATGTCTTTTTATCCAAATGAGGGCGAGCCTTTATGGTCAAAATATTCAACTGAAGCTGTAATGCATACCATGGAAGTCTATTCAAAATATTCATTTGATTATCCTTATCCAACTGCTCAAAGCGTGAATGGTCCCGTTGGCGGAATGGAATACCCAATGATTACTTTCAATGGTCCGCGAACCGAATTGGAGAATGATGGATCAAGAACATATTCCAGAAGTGAGAAAGAGTTTCTAATTGGAGTAGTTATTCATGAGATTGGGCATATTTATTTTCCAATGATTGTTAATTCTGATGAAAGGCAATGGACATGGATGGATGAAGGCCTTAATACATTTTTACAGTACCTCGCTGAGCAGGAATGGGATATTAACTATCGATCTGATCGAGGCGAGCCGAGGTGGATCACTGATTACATGTCTAGTAACTATCAGGTTCCCATAATGACAAATTCAGAATCATTATTACAGTTTGGTAATAATGCCTATGCAAAACCTGCAACAGCTCTTGTGGTGCTTCGTGAAACAATTCTAGGAAGGGAATTATTTGATCAAGCTTTCAAGGAATATTCTGAACGATGGAAATTTAAAAGGCCGACCCCCTATGATTTCTTTAGAACTATGGAAGAGGCCTCAGGAGTTGATTTAGATTGGTTTTGGAGAGGTTGGTTTTACAGCACAGATCATGTTGATATTGCTTTGGAAAATATTCATATTGCTTCATTAGATACGCTCAATCCTCAAATTGATTTAGCAAAAGATCGAATAGATTTTGAAAAAGAACCAGAAATTCTTCTCGACAATAGAAATGAGCAATCCGGAATCAAAACAAGGGTTAAAGAGAGACCCGAACTTCTTGATATCTATGATGAATATGATGAATTTACTCCTTCAGATAGAGAGATGAGAGATTATGAAGAAATTCTTGATGACTTATACGATAAAAATGATAGTGATCCAGAATGGAAAAAGAAAGCATTAGTTGAGGCGCTTGCAAAAGAAGAGGATTACTATATTTTTGAATTCAAAAATAAGGGTGGGCTGGTTATGCCTATTCCACTTGAACTAACATATGAGGATGGAAAGAAGGAACTCATAAGAATTCCAGTTGAAATTTGGAGAAAGAACCCAAATAGAACACGATGGTTAAAACGTTCTGAATTAAAAATTACTCAGGCAGTTATTGACCCTTACTGGGAAATTGGTGACACGGATATTGAGAATAACTATTATCCTACCCGACTCATTCCTGCAAGATTGAAACCGCGCGCATCAAGAAGCAACCCAAAGAATTTGATGCAAGACCTACTAAATAGAAATAAAAAAATTACATCTCATAACTAGATAAAATGTATATTGCAGTAGACTTCGGCATATCTAATACTGATTTAGCTATTTCTGACCAAGGCAAAATTGTATTCCATACTGCTCCCTCGCAATCTTCAAAAATTAATGCTGATACTTTGAAAAATATCTTAGTAAAGCGTGAAATTGATATCTCAAACATAGAGAAAATTGGGGTTACTGGAGGCAAATCATCAGATCTGGAAGATTCATTGGATGGGATAAAAATTGTAAAAATTAATGAAATTGAGGCAATTGGCTTAGGCGCGAAAAAACTATATGGCATTAATGAGGAATCCACCCTTGTTGTTAGTGCTGGCACAGGAACTGCTTGCGTTCATATTCAGGGTAAAAATTTTAATCATTTGGGTGGTATTGCAGTTGGCGGTGGCATGCTTGAGGGCCTTGGCTCCCTTTTGTTTAAAAACTCAAATGGCCTTGAAATTAACGAATTTGCTAACAGCGGATCTAGAGTTGAACTAGATTTATTGATCGGAGATGTGGTGAATAAAATAGGTAATCTCTCACCAGAGATCACTGCTGTTAATTTTGGTAAGGTAAAGAGTTCATCAGCAGATACTATGGAAAATACTGCAGCAGCATTATGCAATATGATAGGAGAGGTTATTGGGACAGTAGCCTATTTAAATGCTTTATTAGTGGGGTCGAATAAAGTCTGTTTCATAGGCAGAACATCTTACCTTTCTGAAATTATTGATGGGATTAATGAAAGATTACAACTAGCTGGAATCATGGGGCAATATAATGATAACCGTGAGTATGGCAACGTCATCGGAGTCCTAGAAAGTATCGAGACTAACTCCTAGAGACATAAAACCTAAAGCAACTCTAAAATTTTAGAGATGCAAGAATTTAAATCTTCAGTATTGCTGACTATGTGATGAGAGTATTTTTTATACAACTCCTGCCTTTCTTCAAATGCTTCTTCAATAGACTGACTTGGAGCTTTTGCAAAACCTCTATCTAGGAAACTTGGCACCCTCTCTAAAATTTGATCAAAGGGAACGTATAAAAATATTACTTTTGAGTATTGTTGGATATGTAGCATTGCTTCATCACTATAAACTGCGCTCCCACCTGTTGAGAGAATAGTTTCATGTAAGTGAAGCTTTTTAAGTGCTAAATTCTCAATTTCTCTTAGTTTGATATAGCCCTCATCCTCGAGAATGTTTTGTAAACTTTTTTCATACTGTTCTTCAATCAGAGTGTCGCTATCAATTAATCTAAAATCAAGCATCTTTGCGAGCTCTTTTGCCACGGTTGACTTGCCAGCCCCAGCCATTCCTATTAGTGAGATTGAATTTTTCATTTTTCGTGCTGTACTATAAACCTTTCTGAGTTATATTTTATAAAAATATCATGCAAAGTCTCATTTCAATGAAAAATAAATTCTTACTTCTTTTGCTAATAGTACCCTCATTGTATGGGCAAACTAAACTTATAGTGCTTGGCTCTGGGACTCCTAATCCTGACCCTAATAGAGCTGGATCAGCCTATGCAGTGGTTGTAAATGAAACTCCATATTTAATTGATTTTGGACCAGGCATTATTCGAAGAGCCGCATCCCTATCTCCACCCTGGGGGGGGGGAAATTGAAGCCATGACAGTTAAAAATTTTGAACATGCCTTTTTAACTCATATTCACTCTGATCATTCCGCAGGCTTAGCTGATTTATTGTTGACTCCATGGATCATGGGAAGAGATAAAAAATTAAAACTATTTGGTCCTAAGGGGCTAGAGAAGATGGCGACGTCTACTCTTAAAGCCTATGAAGATGATATAAATTATAGGATCTATGGCACTCAACCATCAAATAAGATTGGCTATAAATTTAATTTTCATCTTCTCACTGAAGGTTTGGTCTATAAGGATGAAAATATTTCTGTAGAGGCATTCAAAGTTCCACATGGAGGCTTTGATGATGCGTATGGATTTCGATTTACTTCTAGTGATAAGGTTATAGTGTTCTCTGGTGATACAGGTCCTTCTAAAACATTAGAAAAATTTGCAGCTGGAGCTGACATATTAGTTCATGAGGTTTACTCAAATGCAGGGTTTCTTAAAAAAACAAAAGACTGGCAGACATATCATCAAGGACACCATACCTCAACGTTTGAAGTTGGCGAAATAGCTTCTAGAGCAAAACCAAAGTTATTACTGCTATCTCATATTCTTTTTTGGGGCTCAACAGTAGATGACATTCTGAAAGAGACACAATCAACATATAGTGGTGAAATTAAGATTGCTGAAGATTTAATGATCATAGAATAATGGTGGAGCTACGCGGGATCGAACCGCGGACCCCCTGCTTGCAAAGCAGGTGCTCTCCCAGCTGAGCTATAGCCCCACACGACGAAACAATTGTACAAGATATCTTTATCTGTGCAAGAAACTATTTATACAAAAAATTGAGTACTCGCAAGGGATTGATAATGCCCAAAACTTGAAATATATTAAAACTTAGGAGTAGAAATATCTTCAAACTTGGGAGCTTGGGGAAAGAAAATTACCATGTTTTCTCATCATCAACCCCTCTTGAGATCGGCTCCTCAAAGGAGGCTACCTTAAACCCTGTGTTCGTCTTAGGGAACATGTGTGAAGGGTTCAGGGAGTAAAGCTACCACAACTTTTTTACGATAGCCTCCAGTGAGAAATCAGTTAAAACTTATAACTAAATCCTACTTTTATAGTCCTAGGTTTTTGTGATCTTGCACCTTCAGATGGAGCTCTAGAAATAATGTCTTCATCATCTGTTGCATTCTCAAGAATCACATATACATCCATTGCATCATTTAGTGCTTTTCTTAGATTTAGATCTAGAATAGTGTGAGCATGAATTTTATTAAAAGTTCCACATGCAGCTATCGAGCATGAACTCCCAACATCAATAAGCCTCATATTACCACTTAGACCATTGTCAGTTAAGAAGCCCATTACTAATGACATGGATGAACTAGGTATGTAAGGTAAATCATCTCCAGCAGCAACTACACCAAAGTAATCACTTTCAGAGCTATTATTAAAAGTTGCATCAGTTGATGTATAAGCCAAAGCAATTGGATAACTAATTCCATTACCTCCCTCAAGAACCCATGAACCATTAAATTCTAAACCTTCTACATCTGCTGAGCCACCGCTAAAGACCGCAGACTCATCAGGATTACAAGCAGCGCCACTCACAAGAGTACACTCAGCTGCAAGGTTTGAATATTCACTAGAAAAATAGAAAAGCTCGATATCTGTTGTGCCCTCTGAATATCTAATACCAAGTTCAGTGTTATCTGCCTCTTCTGGTGCAGTTCCAAACATAGGAGTCATTCCTTCATGGAATCCTGCGACTAAAGTAACATTGTCATTTACTTCATATGTAGCTCCAAAACTTTGAGTTGTATGATCATTTGTAGCAAAAGTATCTCTATTGTCAGCTGGACCTGTTCTAACCATTGTTAGGTTTGGTCCTGCGCGATCCGACCATCTTCTGTGACGTTGATCATAGTCCTCAGATCTGTAGCCTAAAGTTATATCTAATCTTCCAAAATCCATAGTATCTTGAAGATAATATGAAGTTGCACTAGATTCTCTTAATCTGTTATTACTATTATTTAAGCCAATATAACCATACAAAGGAGACAAAGAACCATCTGCAGCTTGATCTGCGTATTCATGAGCCTGAACTCTACTCTCTGAATCTTCCATGTCTCTGTAACCAAGAGTTAAGTCATGGATACCCATCGATGTGTTGATGGTAAATTGATAACCCTCATTTGTGTAGTATCTGTTGTTATGCTTATATTCAATTTGGACTGGAAGTTTGCCGTCAAGAATAGCTTGCGCATTGGCACTACCATTATTAGAGGAACTAATTAATTCATTGATATCATCTTGCTCGCCGTGTGCTTTTTTATTGTTGAAATCGCTGACTTTAAACCAGTCTCTATGATAATCATTTTGCCAAGAGGTAAATGTCACATCAAAGTTCTCAAAATCTCCAAAATAAGTAAGCGAAGTTTGCTCTCCATCATTCATCATTTTGTCATATGCAGTAGCTCCATATCTTTGTCTTGGATTTTGCTGAAAGCTATATTGAGAAAGACCAACATAGGATTGATTAGATGTTTCATCTAAATCAACCATTTTTAAGGTTAAAGAGTGATTTCCACTTTCATATCTTGCTTTAAACATGAGGTCTGATTTATCAAACCCAGTATCACCACCAACATTTGCTATAGAATCAAAGCCATCAGATTCGTGCTCATGAACTTCAACTAAAGCACCAAAATTACCACTTGTACCTCCGTAATAGGCATGAGTTCTCATCATTCCATTTTCACCTAATTCTTGAACAAATTTTCCTGAAGGAGCATTTGGAATTGGAGTGCTTATTAAGTTGATTGCTCCTCCAATGGTTTGAGGTCCCTGAGTAACAGCTGCCGGGCCTTTTAGGACTTCAACTGAATGTATTCTTCCTGTTGTTGGAAAGTAATATGCTGCAGATGAAGTATAGGGAGAAGGAGCAACTAAAACACCATCTTCCATGATAGCCACTTTTCCAGATCTTTCGATAGCTGTACCCCTAATAGATATATTTGGTCTTAGCCCATAACCCTCTTCAGTCCTCATATAGACACCAGGAACTGCTGTAAGAATTTTTTGTATATCAGTATCCATTGCCTTTAACAAGTCTTCATTTGGAATTATTTGCCCTGATCCAGCAAGACTTTTTTGATCATCTTTGGAACCAATAATACTAACTGACTCAATTGTTTCGACATCGTACTCAACTGCAAATGCAGGAGCAAAGAAGAGGATTGTTAACAATCCCATAATTAAAAAGTTTATCTTTGTATGCGTATTAGGCCAATTTTCCATCTTTATCTCCTTGATAAATACTCAAGAAGACAACACGCCTAATTGAGAATGGTAATGATAATCATTCTCATTTAGATTTACAAGACTTTTTTAATTTTTTTAATTATTACCTTTTATAGCAAAATAAAGTCCTAGGGCAAATAAAAAGATCTGCTCACTCATAAATAATTTTTGGGTTATAAACCAGTCAGCATGAGCTAAATAAAATGCCCCTGTCATTATTACTACCACTGCACCACCACCTAGCCGAGTGATTAGATGCCCCACTGCACCAAAAAACCCACCTAAAATTACTGCAGCTCCTGCGCCAACCTCACCAACAGCCACTAGACTTGCAATAATCTCGGGAGCAGCTATCCCCATACTTTCAAACCAGGTAACCATTTTTTCTGGTGGCAAAGGGAATTTTCCTAAGCCATGAAGAATAAATGAAACTCCCAAAACCAATCTTAAAATCCAAGGTGCCAAGCCCTCAAAGGGTCTAGCAACGCTGTCTAAATAATTTGAAATGCTCATGTAACCTCCTTTTTTTATTTATTGTAGCTGATGTTCTGATTAGAATTGCAATATTTCAATCTATCCTTATATTTATATTGATAGGAGAAAAATATGTTTAATCCATTAAAAATGGCAGGAGATATGAAGGGCATGGAAAAAATGCTTAAGCCTGCGCTAGAAAAATTTATGCAAGAATCTGGCTTTGTAAAAGAGTCTGAATTAAAAAAACTTGAAAAAAGAGTTGAAGAATTAGAAGCAAAATTAAAAAATTAGTTAATTATTCTCATAATAATATAATCGTTCTATGTCCTCTTCGCTTGTAGTTTCTCCATATTGAATCTCAATAATATGGCAGGCAGTCTGACCAGGATTAACTAACTGATGCCACTCTCCCTGTTTTACATGAAAAACTTCTTCAGTAGATAACTTTATTTCTTTAAAATCTTCTGGATCATTTAGACTATGATTGACCAGACATGAGCCCTTGCTTACAAACCAAATTTCATTTCGTTTTTGATGTCTTTGAAAAGACATGCCCTTTCCTGGCTCAACAATTAACTCTTTTAACTTAAGTCGATGGTCTCTAAATAGATTGTAAAATTTGCCCCAAACCCTCTCTTCGCCATCAAACTGCCATTCCTTTAGAAGGCTACTTGAAGAATTAATTTTATAATCTCCTCCTACCCCAAATTTGAAAGTTATACCCTCAACACTCATTTCAGGGATATTTTCTGCTTTGCGATCTCCGCCATTACAAAAAATAATTTCATCTTCTGGATACTTAGATTTAATTTTCTCCAATGCTAAAGAACAACTTCCTTGCTTATCATCATCAAAGCTAAGAACTTCATCGACTATCTCTAAATTTGAAATAATCGTCTCTCTTTCATGAAATGGCATGAAAAACTTCCCTTTTTTGTTAATAAGCCACTCGTCACTATTAAGAGCAACAATAAGATAATCACCAAGCTTTTTAGCAGACTTAAAATATTCTATATGTCCGGAATGGATTGGGTCAAAACCGCCGCTGACAACTATTTTTTTAATTTCTAATATCCTCCGATCAAAGGATTATACAAGCAACTTGCAAAAATTTCTTAAGTCTAAAAATAACTTTAAGGTTAAGTTCTGATTAAGGGATTATGAGTTACCCTATCAGGGATCTGATCTGCACCGGGAACTTGTCTTGCAACAAGAAAAGGCTTTAATGCTTCAATGGCTTTAGGCTCGTCATAGTGCCCAATGCTTGGATGAAGATGATGTATAAAATGAAGCTGCATGGAATGATTTAAATATCTTGGCATCCAATGAGTCCAGAATCGAGTATTTTGATATCTTCCAGTTGAAGTTCCAAGGTGTGGAAAGTAAGAGAAGAAGACTGTTGTATAAACCGTGCCTATCTTGGCGGGCAGCCACCATAGTAATAAGGTTTCCAATGGAAAGATAATAACCAGCACTAAGAGGATAAATCTATATAAAAGCGCCATTGGAATTGCTTTTTCAAAAGAATTTACAAAAGCCTTGTCAGCTGAAAAAACTTCAAGATACTTTTCAAAGTCTACTGTTGAACCATCTAAAACATTTTTAATAACTTTGAGAACAGAACTAGTATGCGCATTAAGATAGTCAGGATCTTTTTCTGGATCATTGGTATAAGCATGATGTTTCATGTGGGTCACTCTTAAAAGATGATAAGGATACATAAGAGTAATAAGAGTTATATGACCAACGAACCCATCAAGCCATCTTCGCTTGAGATTGCCTCTAGAATAATTACCATGTTGAGCTTCATGAGATGGCAAATAAGCAAAACATGCGCATAGGCTTGCGATTAAAAATCCTACCCATAAATCTATAATGCCATTCAGGACCAGCGGCCATAGTGAAAGCCAAATGACTGCTTGCCCAAGACCTATTAGAATCATTTCCCACTGAAATCTTTGTGAAAAGCTTTTAGCAATTGCTTTTTCTTTCTTAAATGAAAACTCTGCAGCAATTTCTGGTGATTCTCTCATAACCAAGCTCCCCTAATTTTTGCAACAAGTCCAATCAAGGCTCCTGCTCCAAAAGCAAATACTGAAACATAAGGTGAATCTCCAACTAAACTAGATTTTTGAAGGACTGCATTGATGATGCTTCCCAGAAAAATTAGGCCAAACCAAGCCATTTTCCAGTTCGAAATATGATCAAAAAATTTTTTAATTAACATTGATATCTATTATGAACTTAAAAATGATATTTTGTCATATTTCTTGTTCAATCGTATGAAGCTTGATATCAAATGTTAGAACAGAGTTAGGAGGTATAGTGGGTCTGCCCTCGTTACCATATGCTAGATCTGGATGTATAAACACTCTCCAAAAATCACCTTCTTGCATAAGAGAGATCGCCTTTTGACATCCAGGAATTAATTGTGAAAGTTGAATGGTTAAAGGCTCACCAATCTCAATAGAGCTCCAAAATACAGAACCATCCATTAATGTTCCATGAAAATCTGCAGTAATTATATCCTCAAGTTTTGGGCTAGATGCATCGCTTTGAGATGATTCTAAAATCATATACTGAAGGCCTGGTTCAATTTCTACGACCTGAGACTTTGATAAATTCTGTTCCAGAAATAATTCACTTTGTTGCAAATTTATTTCTATATTTGATGGTTTGCTACATGCAGAAATAAAAATTACTATCGTTAAAAAGATAAATAGATTTTTCATGCATTAATTATGACAAAAATTTAGTCTTTGAACTCTGATATTTTTATTTTATGAGATCTTTGCAATAGATATCTTCCAAATCTCCTCTAGATAATCAATAAATTCAATCCATTGATGCAGTTTGTCTCTATGAAAAAGCTTGTTACCAAATTTATATCCAAGCGACATTTCATTAATTTGACTTTGATTCAATTGCAAACTCTTAACCATGGAGGCGATATCAAAGCATGGATGATTCACTCCAGCGTATTCCCAATCTAGGAAATAATATTTTTGGTTCCAGACTAGATTCCCCTTATGTAAATCATTATGCGAAAGCACTTTATTTACCCCATCACGCAGTAATTCTTTGTATAAATCAAATGCTTTATTAAATAAAGTTTTCTCAGATGAGCCCTCCAGTAAACTTTGATATAAAGCCATTGAGTTAGAGAATATATCTACAGAATTCTTATGAATTGAATGGCTATGAAGAGAATAAAGACAGCTACCTAATTGATATAAAGTGTCTGGATAAAATTTCTTGCCGACAAAAGAAGATTCTGCCTCAGGAATATACTCCCATATCAAGATGCCTGCTGAAATATCGCTATAAAGCACTTTTGGGGCAAGATCTAAGTGAAGGATATCCTTGAGTATATTTACTTCATGCTGCCGATCAATTGCTAGTCTTGAAGCAGCGAAAAGATCTAATCTAATAACCGCCTGCACATCATTGAGAACACCTAAATAAATATTTGAAATTGAGCTTAAAGATAGCTCACGCTCTAAAATACACTTTCCAGGAATTGATTTAATTTTTTCTATAGCTGACTGCATTATTCTCTTTCAGAGCTTGGCTCCACAAACGAAAACCAAAGATTATTATTACTATATAAATTCCAAACAAACATGCTGTGAGCCAAAGATCTCTTGAAATAAACAATAGTATCGAAATTGAATCAACAACTAACCAATATAGCCAATTTTCGAGCAATTTTTTTGCGACCATGTAAGTTGCCACTACTGCTCCCCAAGTCACTAAGGCATCTAAGAATGGAAGTGCTGAATCTGTGAGTGTGCTTAGCAAAGTGCCTGAAATAAATGACAGTATTAATATCATTGAAAGAACAAAAAAATGATGTAATTTACTCCAAGTATGTACAACAAAATTTTCTTTATTTATTATTTCCTTTTTCCATTGTGACCAACCATAAACACCCATAAATACATAAAAAATTTGTAAATATGCTTCCATGTATAAGCCTACCGAACGCATAATAAAAAAATATAGAATGGAACTAATAATCCCTGAAATCCAACATAAAATATTTTGTCTGACTGCTAATACAAGATATAAAATAGCAAAAATAACCGCTGCTATCTCCAGCGAATTCTGAGCGATGTAATTAAAAATCATATCTCACTGAGAGACCGAGATGTCTTGGGTCGCCATGTCGCTCATATAATGTATCTTTGAAGTCAGGGGCTTCATTTCCAAAATAAAATCCTCTTACTGAGTAATATTCATCAAAAATATTTCTAGCCCAAATGGAATATGTCCATGACCCAATTAAATAATCAAAATTTATATTTGTTAATGAATATGCCTTAGATTTATTGTTATGAGAATCAGAGTAATAAAAGCTACTCTTACCAACCACATCTATAGATAAGGATGCTCTATCTGTTATTGACCAATTCATTCCAATGGCATAACTTTTTTTGGGTGCGTGCGCTTGGGCCCTGCCCTCAAGATCAGGTCTAGATTTCCAATTATTAATCTCAGTTTTTAATAGGCCTAGTCTTGCAAAAAAATTAAGAGATTCTTCAAGCTGCATATCAATATTTAGTTCTAATCCTTTATTTGTTCCTTCAGCAGCATTCTGCGTTAAAAATAAAAAAGTATTTGGGTCTTGAGGATCAACTTGAGTGGATATTAATACTTGCTGATCTTCTCTATCAGAATAGAAAATTACAGTAGCAATATTTATCTTTGCATCAAAAAGCTGAGCATTAAAACCAACTTCATAATTGGTTAAAAATTCTGGGTCATAATACAAATTAGTGTTTTTAGACCCAGGTTCGAGTCCGAGATTGAGATTAAAGCCCCCTTGATTAAACCCCCTTGCAATAATAATAAATATATTTACAACATCACTTAAGTTTTTATTCAATGATATTTTTCCACCAGACATCTGGTCAGCAGGATTAAATGACTCTCCAAATGAATCATAATAATTTGATTCATAATCTTCCCATCTAGCTCCGATTGACAGCTTGGTAAATTCATCAAAAAAATAATCTACATTGCCAAATATTGACAAATTATCCGATGAGAAATTACTCGAGAATGAGGATTTGCTGGTATATGGACCAAAAGGATCAGATGGATCACCATAAACTCCATCATCATTCTTAAAATTAATTTCCTCTACATCAAGATAGCTAATACCAATAACCCACTCAGTATTTTTATTTGAATTAAAATCTACTGGATTTGAAACTAATCTCAATTCTTGGTTAAAGGTTTCTCTATCTCTCAATGTTTCTGAAAAATAATCATAGGTGAAAGGTGCATGTGAATTGGCATTACCCCAATCTGCGTCATAACTAAGAACCACGTTTGTATCTGTAATACTGGTGATACTCTGCAGCTCATATCCAGCGTAGCTGGTAAAAATCTTCATGCTATAAGCATTCGTTTTTTGAGAATCCATACCCGGTCTATCCGAGAGAGTATTCAAACTTCCATCAATGGTCCAAATATCTGCAGGGTCATCTAAATCTATTTGTGCGATAAGAAATTTAAGCGTCGTTTTGTCTCTTACTTTCCAGTTAAGTTTTAACCTGTATGTGTCTTCATCTTTTTTTGAAGTATTAGATTTACCTAAAAATAAATTCTTTCTAAATCCGTCTGAGTAATCAGCCCTTAATGCAACTCGATAGGTAATATTTTGATTAAATTGTGTGGGGCCTCCAAATGCAATTCCTGCATTGTGCGTGCCATAAGTCCCAAAAACCACTTCACTCGTACCCTCAAAAACTTCAGTTGGTTCTTTTGTCTTTATATAAATTAAGCCAGCAAGTGCATTTGAACCTATTCTAGATCCTTGAGGTCCTCTATGAACCTCAATTTGATCTACATCAAAAGTTGTTGCGATGCCTCCTTGGCCTGAGTAATCAATATCATCAATTAAAAATCCCACAGCTGAATTGGGGGTTCTTTCATATCCAGATCTTTCTCCAATGCCCCTAATTTGGAAATGTCTTGCCCTTGAATCGCTGGCTGCAAAATTAAGATTTGGTACCAAATAAGAAAGATTTTCAAAGTGCTTGATTGGCTGTGATTCTATAATTTGATTATTAAGAATGACAATGCTTGAGTCTTCTTCGAGAACATTTATTTCGCGCCAGTCGCCTTTTACAATTATTTCTTCAATGTCCTGTGAAAAGCTGGTAATGCTAAGAAAAATGAAAAAAAATGAAAAAAAAGTATTTTTAATGATGTGCATGCAATTCCTCCGCCATTATTGTATGGATCAGGTTCAAAGGGTTTCAATACAGATCTCAGGTTAGAAAAACCACCCCTTTGCAATTAAGTTTTATAATATTTGAATTTAGTGTTAAAAGATACAGCTGTTATTAATCGCTAAGGTTATTTTGATAGGTTTCAGTAAGAGCCATGACTGAAAATAATGTCAGCAATGAAGCGAAAGCTATATAAACAGATACCCAAAAAATACCATAGTTGTTCCAAAGGAAAGCCGCAATAGTTGGAGCAAATGCTCCTCCCAAGATTGCTCCAAACTGGTACCCAAGGGTTGCGCCTGAATATCTTACCTCTGTTGAAAATAACTCAGTGAAGAATGCAGCTTGAGGACCATACATCATGCCTACAAATATTAAGCCCATGGTAATCGCTAAAACTATTAGCCAAAAATTACCTGTGTCTACAAGTGGAAATATGGCAAAAGCCCACAAGCCAGTGAGCATTGCTCCAACCATAAATATACCTTTTCTTCCGTGTCTGTCAGAATATGAAGAGAATATAAACTGACACGGAACCATAATTGCTGATGCAATTAATACTGCAGCTAACATGTCGTCTCTGGATATTTCTGCGCTTGATACGCCGTATGCAAGAAGGAAAGCTATTAAAATATAAAAGGTTACTTGAATTGAAAGAAAGGCCCCTGCAGCTAATGCTATTCGTTTTGGATACTTTTGAATTGCCTCTAATATTGGAGATCGCTGGACAACCTCATTATTACCCTCATGGTCCTCTCTCATTGCCTGCAACTCTTTAAAAGCTTTTGTATCCTCTAGATTTAGCTGAATGTACATACTGATGCCAATTAAAATAGCACTTGCAAGAAATGGAATCCGCCACCCCCAAGAATAAAAAGATTCTTCCGAAACTAGCGAGCTTGTGATGATAAATGCCAAATTAGCCAGAATCACGCCTACTGGTGCACCGGCTTGGGCGAAAGCTCCGTAATATCCTCTTTTATCTGATGGAGCGCTTTCAGTAACCAGCAACATAGCTCCCCCCCACTGGCCTCCAATCGCTAGCCCTTGAGCAAATCTCAACGAAGTCAATAAAATTGGGGCAGTCACCCCAATCATTGCGTAAGTTGGTAAAAGTCCAATCAATGTTGATGAGACACCCATCAAAATTAGTGCTATGACTAAAGTTTTTTTTCTACCGACCCTATCACCATAATGACCAAAAATAATTCCTCCAATTGGCCGGGCTATAAAGCCTGCTGCAAAAGTTAACAGAGATAGAATTAGTGCTGTTGAGGGAGTAGCTTCACCAAAGAAGGCTGTTGGAAATATTAATGCTGCTGCTGCTCCATAAAGGAAAAAGTCATACCATTCTATGCTGGTTCCAGCTAAAGCTGTCAGTGCAACTTTTTTCATGTTTGAGTTAGCAGTATCTGTATTACCCATCACAACAAAGTATTACAAATGCTGATGAAAGTAAAAGTTTTATATATAAGTGGTGGGTCTGGGTGGACTCGAACCACCGACCTCACCCTTATCAGGGGTGCGCTCTAACCAAGCTGAGCTACAGACCCAATAAATTGGGAAAAGCGATTATAAACTAAACAATGATCTTGGGAAACTAACTAATGCATTAATCAAGCTTGCCTTCTTCTCGGAGTTTTTGACGAATTTTTGTGGCGCTAATTTCAGTTACTGAACTATCAAATATCTCTTCTTCGAACGTATAGCCAACACCTCGACCATAAGTGATATTAACAATGTTGGGCACCAACATAATTTCATACTCTTGGCCTCTTTTAAAGCCATCTCTTAAGAGCCCTTCTTCAATATTTTTACAAACTTCATCCCAATCAAAAGGATTATCTTCCTGCCCATCTCCACCGGATGCTCCCTGTACATCTCGAACCTGGATTGCTACCTGGCCAGTTTTTGCAATGCATCTTTTAAATAAAGCTTGATGACCACCATGCCAAGGCTGCCATCTCCCTAACATTTGAACTGTTGGTTTTTTCCAATCAAACATTTTTTACTCCAAATTTAAGGTGCTTATACCAAAGACGCTCATGCCAATAATATAAAATCATCTTGGTTAAAACTTCTATTCCTGCAATCCCGGCTGCCCAATCAATTTTTCCTGTAATTATCCAAGCAATTAAAAACGTATCTGTTGTTGCAATCACCCTCCAAGTCAAGGTCTTTGCTAGGTGTCTTTTTTTATCTATTTTTGCCACTGCAGTATCTCCTTGGCCACATCATCATGATTGTACTCATTCCACTCAGTAATATGAAAATCAACGCTGTCAGGATCTTGAAAAAGCTTATTAGTGTCTTCATATCTTCCTTCTGTGATAGTGTCCATCCAAATGACTATGTCAGCATCAAAATTTTCTCTCGTTTCTTTAGTGGGACATACAAAATCACATACAACATATCTTCCATGCAATTTTTCAAAATCGGCAAAAGTTTTCATCCTCATGGATTGTCTTTTTCTGCCTTCATCTGAAAAATCCCAATCATTGGACATCTTTCTTACTTGATCTGCGTTATACCATGCAGCATTTAATAATGGCACTAATCTCTGAGTAAGATAAGTTTTGCCGCTGCCTGGCAGTCCCATGACTAAGATTTTCATATTTTAACTCTCCAATTGCTATTAATCTTTTACAGACTCATAGAGGCTATAAAATAAATAAAACAGAGGCATTAATGTTGCATATTTTATGACGGTAGCTGCAATTAAAAACCACAATGCTCCATCGGCACCCATCATACCCCCAATAAATCCAAAGCCAAGCTGAATGCTAATAAAAATTGCAGTAAGTGTGAATAGCTTACTTGCAACTTCATCTGTTATATTCCAGGATTCTCCAAGAGAATCCATCACACCTCTGTTTTCAAACATGATAAATAAAGGAAATAATCCAAGACGACCGTACAAATAAAAACCTGGCAAAACTAACATTAAGAAACCTATCCCATATGCGCAAGTGTGAAAAATATTTGCCCAAAGCAGTGGAAAAAATTTTCTTAATCCCGCAAAAAGAGCTTGATATGGGCTGATCAAGCCATCGCTGGAGAGTGAACGAAAGGCTGTCATGCAGCCGCCGCTTAAAGCCACCGAAAGAATAAGAGAAGCAAGCACTAAAAAAAGTACTTGAGCAGATATTTCACCAATTGCCTCAAGAGCCGCAGTATCTGAGCTTGATTGAATATCTAAAGATGCTATGAGACTTGTTAAAGCGATCTCAAGAGTCATCACTGGGAGGCACAAGATAAACAAGTATCCAATGTTGCTTAAACAAAAACTAATAGAAGAGAAAAACTGTTGCATATTTATATACTCAATTTGAAATTATATTATTAAAACTAAAGGATTATTTTTTTGAACTTTCTTTTCCCAACTTGATAAATGGCTGAAGTGCCAGAAGAGATGATATGTTTTGTATCTGTAATTTTCTCTTCATCAATCCTAACAGCACCCTGTTTAATCATTCTCATTGCCTCAGAAGTACTGCTAGTCATTCCGCAATCTTTCAAAAGATTGACCAGGGGAATTGAACTCTCTGATATAGCAAAAGATACCTCCTCTATATCATCTGGCATATTCTTTTTTTGGAACTGATTAATAAAATTTGCTTCTGCAAGATTGGCTGATTGATCATCATGAAAACGAGCAATAAGCTCTTTAGCTAGCTCAATTTTAATATCTCTAGGATTCTTTCCTTTGGCTTGATCAGCTTTAAGAGCATTAATCTCATCAGTAGATTTAAAGCTTAATAAATCAAGCCATCTCCACATTAGCTCATCCGAAATAGACATAATTTTTCCAAACATCTCATTTGGCGCTTCATCAATTCCAACATAGTTATCAAGAGATTTAGACATTTTATTTTTTCCATCTAAACCCTCAAGGATTGGAACTGTAATGACTACTTGAGGCTCTTGGCCATATGATCTTTGGAGCTCTCTACCAACCAAGAGATTAAATTTTTGATCGGTGCCGCCAAGTTCTATATCTGCTTTTAGGGCAATCGAATCATTTGCCTGAATTAATGGATATAAAAATTCATGAAGCGCTATAGTCTGATTGGACTTATATCTTTTATTAAAATCATCACGTTCAAGCATCCTGGCAAGATTATATTGAGAAGCAAGTTTTATTATTCCCTCTGCGCCAAGCTTATTGCTCCACTCAGAGTTAAATCTAACATCGGTTAGTTTTGGATCTAAAATTTTAAAAACTTGTTTTTTATATGACTTTGCATTTTCTTTGATCTCAGACTCATTCAGGGCTGGTCTCGTTTTATTTTTCCCAGAAGGATCTCCAATCATTCCTGTAAAATCACCGATCAAAAATATTATCTGATGGCCTAATTGTTGGAAATGCCTTAACTTATTTATGAGCACCGTATGGCCAAGATGTAAATCTGGCGCAGTAGGATCAAAACCAGCCTTCACAATAAGAGGTTTCTTTGATTTGAGTTTTGCCAGTAGCTCCTCTTCGCTAATTAGCTCATCAATTCCACGTTTAATTAGATTAAGATTTTCTTTCATGAGTTTTCATTTATTATAGTATTTAATCGAAAAAATGTTTGAAATCATATGACTGAAGACTCAAAAGCTCATTTTGCATTTAAACCAATGATTAGAGGAATGGTCATTTCAGAAAGCACAGAGTTATTTCCAATTGGAAAAGTTTACTGTGTTGGAAGAAATTATGCTGATCATGCAGAGGAAATGGGCGCCAAGGTGGATGTAGATCAGCCATTTTTTTTTAGTAAGCCTCCTCAAGCTGTAACCCAGTTAAATTCTATTCCTTTTCCAACTCAAACAGATAATCTCCATCATGAAGTTGAACTTGTTGTTTTTTTGAAATCAGAATGTTCAGATATATCTCCAAGTGAAGCAAGTAAACATATTTTTGGATATGCGGTTGGTGTAGATCTAACCAAAAGAGATCTTCAAACTGCTGCAAAAAAAAGTGGAAAGCCCTGGGACTTAAGTAAAGGATTCGATAATTCTGCGCCAATCTCAAATATTCAAAAAAAAGGGGGTTTTCTATTAAGCGAAGGGAATATTTCTCTTAAAGTTAATGGCCAAAAGAAGCAATCTAGCAATCTATCAAACATGGTATGGAAAGTGGATGAATTAATAAGCTGGCTATCGAAATTTATTACTCTTAAAGCTGGAGATGTGATATTTACTGGAACTCCCTCGGGAGTTGGCAGGCTGAGCTTAAATGATAAAATTGAAGCAGAGATTGAAAATATTAGCACGCTTTCTTTTGAGCTAATTCAGTAAATCAAGTAACTGTGAGCACCTATAAACCTAATGCCAAAACATTGCCCTTTGTTTTGCTGGCATTACTCGGCATTTTATTTATTTATGATGCTGGAGTGGAGCAAGAAGTAGTCTCAACAGAAATAATTTCAAAAACTCTACTTTTACCCATTCAAAATAATGCCAGCATTAAAACTAAGAAAATTCATATTGTTCAAGAAGGTGAGAACCTCTCATTGATATTCGAGAAATATAAAGTCTCCCTAAATAATACTTATAAAATATTTAGAGAAGATAAATCTAATAAAGTTAAAAACATTCTCCCCAAAGATAGGTTGGAATTTTTATCTATAGATGAAAAGCTCCAAGAAATTCATATTTATAAAGGACCCTTGCTCTCTTATCAAATTGAACTATCACCAAAAATATTAATTAAAAAGAGTGTTAAAAAGCCGGAACTTATAAACTCCTTTAAAACTGGTGTCATAGAGTCATCTTTCTATTTAGCTGGATTAAAAAATGATATTCCTGAGAGTGTGATCATGGATCTGGCTTATATTTTTGGTTGGGATATTGATTTTGTTTTTGATATCAGGGCCGGTGATAGGTTTAGACTATTATATGAAACGCCTTTTGTAGATGGGCAGCAAATTGAAAATGGCAGTATTTTATTTGCAGAATTTTTTAATCAAAATAATCGATACACTGCGATTAGATATAATGGCAAAAATAAGAGATGGGATTACTTTAACAAGTTTGGTGGCAGCCTGGAAAAAGCTTTTTTGAGAGCGCCGCTAGATTTTGCATATGTTAGTTCACATTTTAATCCAAACAGAAGACATCCAATCCTCAACACTATCAGAGCTCACAATGGAGTTGATTATGCTGCAAAAAGAGGCACGCCCATTCGTTCAACTGGAGAGGGTGTAATTCAATCAGTAGGTTGGAAAAGTGGGTATGGAAGAACAATAGTCATACGTCATGGAGGAGAGATCACGACCTTATATGCTCATCTAGAAAAATATCATCCAAGCATTTCTAAAGGCATGAAAATTTCTCAGGGTCAGACCATTGGCTACGTGGGTGATTCGGGTCTAGCAACGGCTCCTCACTTACATTACGAATTTAGAATTGGAGAAAAAAGGACTGATCCCCTAAAGGTAGCTCTACCCTCCGCATCTCCACTAGATAAATCTAAAATGGATCAATTTCAAACATTAAGGAATAATTACATAGAAATAGCAGATCAGTTATTATCTAAAGATCCAAATGAAAATCTCTTCAAATAAAATCTTTATAGGAACCATGAGTGGTACCAGTCACGATGGGATCGATATTTGTGCTTTAAAAGTTTCTGGTCAAGTTAATTTATTAAACTTCTGTTCTTTTAAATATCCTCCAAAGCTGAGAGAAAATATATCTACAGTAATTCAACAACAAGAATTAAGTCTTGATATGTATTTTGAGCTTAATAAAAAAATTGGGATTGCTTTTAGCAAAGCAATAAACAAATTCCTTGCCCAAAATAAAATGAATAAAAAAGACGTTGCTGCAATTGGTCTATCAGGACAGACATTATTTCATAAGCCAGAAGGCAAATATCCTTTCTCCATCCAAGCCGGGGATCCTAAAATAATTGCCAATGAATGTGGGATAGATGTTGTCAGTGATTTTAGGAATGATCATATTAAACTTGGAGGAGAAGGTGCACCGCTAGTCCCGGAATTTCACCAACAGTTATTTGCAAAAAGAAATACTCCTGTGGCTGTATTAAACATTGGCGGGATTTCAAACTTTACCTACCTGGATGAAAAGCACTATTTTTCTGGTTCTGACTGCGGACCTGGCAATGCGCTTATGGATATTTATTGCCAAAGCTTTCTTGATCTTCCCTTTGATAGAAAAGGTGAACATGCCAAAAAAGGGGTCATTCATACCCCTTCACTTAATCAAATGATAAGTCATCCATTTTTTAAAAGGCGACATCCAAAATCTACGGGCAAAGAAATATTTAATATAAGATTTATTCCTAAGCAACTTTTAAAAAGATCTTCTTACGATATATTGGCCACACTGACCGAGCTTACTGCAATTTGCATCGCAAAATCTTTGCGCTCACAAAAGAAATTTCCTCATCAAGTTATTGTTTGCGGAGGCGGGTTGAAAAATACATTCTTAATAAACTCAATAGAAAGTCACATAAATATGAGCCTCATTTCTACCAGTGAATATGGTTTTGATCCTCAAGCCATTGAGGCCATGGCGTTTGGATGGATGGCAAGACAAAGGCTTTACAAAAATACTCTTAGTGTAAAAAAAAATAAGGGGTTAGTTGGGACTCTGACTAAATCTAGATAGTAAATGACTCGCCGCAACCACAAGTGGTCTTTGCGTTTGGGTTGGTGACCAAGAATCTTGAACCTGATAAGTCCTCCACATAATCTAAGGTTGAGCCATAAAGATATGGATACGAAAGAGAGTCTAATAAGATTGTGAATCCATCAAACTCAACAACATCATCATCCCCTTCGGGGCTCTCATCAAACTTAAAACCATATTGAAAACCTGAGCACCCTCCGCCAGTTACATATACCCTAAAATAATTAGATTTATGGCTTGGCAAAAGACCTTGAATACGCTTCACAGCATTGCTGCTTAGATTTATCGATGTTATTACAGAGCTCATTTACTTCATAGTTTATAGGATTAAAAATATATTCAACAATACTTAAGCTAAAATATTTTTCTATCAGGGCTTAGAAGCGCTAAGATATAACTTAAATGAGCCTATATCTAGTTTTTAAAGTCCTACATATCCTATTTATGGTTTCATGGTTTGCGGGTATTTTTTACTTACCTCGCCTGTTTGTTTATCACGTTGAGAGCGAAGATCAGAATACAAAAGATCAATTGGCAATAATGCAAACAAACTTAATTAGATTCATTACTCCGCTAGGCGTATTAGCATTATTCTTTGGTTTAATGATGGGTTTTCTTGGGTCTAATTGGATTGGGTTTTTTTTACAAAAATGGATAATTGCTAAAATTCTAATAGTATTAGTTTTAATTTTTTATCAGATTTTTTGTTTAAAGATTTTAAAAGATCTTGGTTCTAATTCTCACAATTGGACTGGTTTTAAGTTAAGAGTTTTTAATGAGATACCTGTCTTACTTTTACTGGGTGGAATTATTGCTGCTGTCTTTAAATTTTAAAATCCTATAAAGAAATTTGATACAATTGTTATTCAGCATCACTAGCTATTAAAAATTTATTACTAAATATCTTTGAGAAGAAAAAATTCAGAATCGCTTTTTGAGCAAGCTCAATCTCTTATGCCAGGAGGTGTAAATTCTCCAGTCAGGGCATTTAAAAATGTTGACGGTAGTCCTGTTTTTTTTAAATCTGCTAAAGGTCCCATTTTAATTGACGAAGATGAAAATCAATACATTGATTTCATTGGTTCATGGGGACCCATGATTCTTGGGCACTCTAATCCAATAATATTAGACGCTATTAAAGCTCAGCTGGAACTTGGGACAAGTTATGGTGCGCCAACAAGTTTAGAGAATAAGCTTGCAAGCATTATCAAAAGTCAGGTTCCCTCAATGGAAAAACTACGTATGGTGAATTCTGGAACTGAGGCAACAATGAGTTGCATCAGGCTTGCTAGAGGTTTTACAGGTAAAAATAAAATTATTAAATTTACAGGTTGTTATCATGGCCATGTTGATTCATTGCTAGTTAAAGCAGGCTCTGGCGTTTCTACTTTTGGCCTACCAGATTCTCCGGGAGTGCCAAAAGAGCTAGCGGCACTAACATATAGCTGTCCTTACAATGATATAGAAGCTTTATCAGATGTTATTAATGAAATTGGTGATGATCTTGCCGCAATAATTGTTGAACCTATTGCTGGCAACATGGGATTTATTCCGGGAGAACCTCAATTCTTAAATGCCTTGAGAGAGTTATGCAATAAACACGCCTCTCTTCTTATATTTGATGAGGTTATGTCAGGTTTTCGAGTGGGACTAGGGGGGGCTCAAGCCATATATAAAATTAAACCTGACTTAACAGCCCTTGGAAAAGTAATAGGTGGCGGACTTCCTGTTGGAGCATTTGGAGGCAAGCAATCAGTCATGGATCAACTCGCTCCATTGGGTCCTATATATCAAGCTGGAACGTTATCTGGAAACCCATTGGCGATGAGTGCTGGCATTGCCCTTATAGAAACTTTGATCCAAAGAAATCCATTTGATGAATTAGAAAAAGCATCTTCAGAGATCATGTCTCATACAAAAAATCTTATGAATGAAAAAGGCATACCATTTTCAAACTCTTCTATAGGTGGAATGTTTGGTTTTTTCTTTAGCGAGCATCTACCAAAGAATTTTGACGATGTTGTAAAGAGTGATGACAAGATGTTTAAAAAGTTTTTTTATGCAGCTTTAAATTGCGGTATTTACTTCGCTCCTTCAAAATATGAGGCTGGATTTATATCTTCAACGCATGATCAATCTATACTGGATCTGACTAAAAGTAAGATTGAAGAAGCAATAAAGGAATTATAAAAATGAAAAATGATATTAGTGCAATTGGAAATGCTCTTGTAGATACTGTGTTTAAAGTGGAGCATAGTCTTATATCTGAGCTTGGTTTAGAAATTGATCAAATGACACTTTCAAGTGCCGAGGAGCATGCTCCAATAATAGATAGGCTGATTGCCTCTGGAGCAGACACTATTTCAGATTGTGGTGGATCTGCAACAAATAGTCTTGTTGCAGCAGCAAGCTTTGGTGCCAAATGCTTCCACACCTGCAAAGTATCTGATGATCAAGATGGAGTAAAGTACCTTGAAAGCCTAAAAGAAGCTGGCGTTGGTCACAAAGGAAATATGGCGTCTGCTAACAATATTCCAACTGGAAAATGCCTGATCTTAGTCACCCCAGATGCCAAAAGAACAATGACCACCGCACTAAATGTTAGCTCATTAATGGATGATGATGATCTAGATCTAAATCAGATAGCAAATTCTAAAATTTTCTATATTGAGGGATATATGGTCACAAGTGAAGAAAATTATAAAGTTACCTTGCAGGCTCTTAATCATCTTCAAAACTTTCCAGATGTAAAGATAGCTTTTTCTTTATCCGATCCAGGAATTGTTATGGGGTTTAAAGATAAATTCCATGAAATGGAATCTTATGGCTTGGACTATATTTTTGGCAATGATGATGAGGCCATGGCCTTTGTTGATGCAGAAAATATTGATGAGGCATTTATCAAACTCCAAGAGAAACCTTACACTTCAATTATTACCATGGGAGAGAAAGGTAGTTCGGTGATTACAAACGATGAAATAATTCATACTCCCAAAGTAAATATCAACCCTGTTGATACTAATGGTGCTGGAGATATGTTTGCAGGCAGCTTCTTATATGCGTTGCTGCAGGATCGCGATTTAAGGTCTTGTGCTGAATTTGCAAATTATGGAGCTTCAAAAGTTGTAGAGACATTCGGACCCAGACTAAACGAAGAAGGATATCGCGAAGTATTAAATAATTATAAAAAAAGCTAGCTTATTGCCTCGCTTTCTGATAATTTCATGCGCCTAAAAACTTTTATTTACAAAAATATGCCAAAAAAAGCAGATACAAAAAAATCTACTGCTAAAAAAACAGCCGCAAAGAAAACTTCACCAAAAAAAGCATCCGTAACAAAAGCTCCAGCGAAGAAAGCTTCGGTAAAGAAAGCTCCGGCAAAGAAGGCTCCGGTAAAGAAGGCTCCGGCAAAGAAAGCTCCAGCGAAGAAAACGACTGCTAAAAAAAGAACTACTCCAATATCTTCATATAAAGGCCGCAAGGGTGAGAAATATATGAGTGCTGCAATGAAAAAGCATTTTAATGCAGTTTTAATTGAATGGCGCGAACACTTAAGAGAAGAAATGCAAAAAACTTTTGATCATCTTAAGAATAAAGGTGAATCATATGCGGATCCTATTGACAGAGCCTCACAAGAAGAAGAATTTGCTTTTGAATTGAGAACAAGAGATAGAGAGAGAAAGCTTATAAATAAAATTGCAAGCTCTTTAGAGCAAATCAAGCAAGATGATTACGGATACTGTTATGCTTGTGGGATAGAAATAGGAGTGAAAAGACTTGAAGCTCGACCAACTGCTACACATTGTATTGATTGCAAGACACTAGATGAAATCAAAGAAAAACAACTTGGTGGGTAGCGGCCGAACTGAAAGAAGTTTTTTTTAAGTTTTTGAATAAAAAAAATAAAGCATCTGCAACAAAAATTCCTAAAATCCTTAAGGAAAGCAAATTTAGCCCTCTAGCATTCGAGGTTATAAAGAAATTAAAGCAATCTGGCTTTCAGGGATACCTTGTTGGGGGTTGTGTACGTGATTCTCTGGCTGGAATTAAAGCAAAAGATTTTGATGTATCAACAAATGCTACTCCCGAAGAAGTAAGAAAAATCTTCAGATCATCCAGAATAATTGGCAAAAGATTCCGTTTAGTCCATGTTTTTAGCAGAAGTGAGTTAATTGAGGTGTCAACCTTTAGAGCAAATACCTCTAAGAAAGATAACGGATCAGGAATTGTCAAAGATTCGGAGGGGAAAATTCTTAGAGATAATGTCTGGGGAACTCTTGAGGAAGACTGCATCAGGAGAGACTTTTCTGTAAATGCATTGTATTTTGATCCTATAGAAAATCACTTATGTGATTTCCATAATGGTCTTCAGCATATTCAAAAAAAAATTCTTGTCTCAATTGGGGATCCTTTAATTAGATTTGAAGAAGATCCCGTAAGGAGTTTACGTGCGGTCAGGTTCAGCTCAAAACTAAATTTTAAGATTTCTAATGATGTAAAAGAGGCTATATATCAAAAAGGTCATTTGCTTGGAAATATTTCTAATGCAAGGATGTTTGATGAGTTTTGCAAAATCTTTCTTACAAAAAAAGCACTTAAAAACTTTAATAAACTAGACTCTTTCGGAGTTTTGAAATATTTAATTAATACAGATAATTACGTTGAAAATTCATTTGGCTTAAGATTTCAGCATGCTGCATTAATTAATACTGACAATAGATTAAAGGACTCTAAATCTGTGACTCCAGGATTTCTTATTGCTGCTTTGCTTTGGCCAAGATTAATTGATGCATCAAAAGAAAAAGGAAGTCTAAACCTTAGAAAATTCTTTAGAAGCATGGATAGAATTATTAGAGAGCAGCAAGTATTAACTGCTGTACCAAGAAAATTCCATGGATACATCAAAGATATTTGGTCTCTACAATTAAAACTTGAGACTCGTCTAGGACACCAGCCATATAAGATTTTAAATCATCCTCGGTTTAGAGCTGCCTATGATTTTTTACTTTTAAGAGAAGAAGCAGCAAGAGATTCTCAAGGCATGGGTAACTGGTGGACTCAATTTCAAAAGGTCAACCGACCCGGGAAAATTGAATTACTAAAATCATTAAGGGAATCACGAAGCGGTCCAATTGAGAAAAAATTTGGTTTCTTGGAAGAGTTAAGCTAATCTTTACCAAACATAATAAAAACCTTATGGAACCAGCTTTACAGGAAGCTCCGCTTCCAAAATATATTGCGATTGAAGGGCCAATTGGCGTGGGAAAGACTACACTTGCGCATAAAATTGCTGAGACTTTCAATTACGATGTATTTTTAGAACAACCTGCAGAGAACCCATTTCTTAAAAGCTTTTACAGGAACCCAAAACAGTCAGCACTGGCAACCCAGCTATTCTTCTTGTTTCAGCGCATGCAGCAAATAGAAGACTTAAAACAAAGATCATTATTTGAGCCTGTACGAGTGGCTGATTTTTTAATTCAAAAGGACAGATTATTTGCTGAGGTCACCCTATCTGAGGAAGAAATGGGGTTATATGACAAAGTATATGAACATTTAACTCTAGACGCCCCTTCACCTGATTTAGTAATTTATCTTCAAGCTCCTGTAGAGGTGTTGCTAGAGAGAATTAATAAACGTGGGAATCCTGATGAAAAATTTCTAACAATCGATTATCTAGAAAGGCTTAATGATGCCTACTCAAAATTTTTTTTATATTTCGAGAACGCTCCATTGTTAATTATTAATGCGTCAGATATTGATCTTGAGGATGGCGGTTCTGATTATGACATGCTGATTAATAAAATTATGTCCGACCCAAGAGGTAAAAATTTCATTAATCCTCAGCCTTCTATCTTATAAAGCTAAAATACTTTTATGGCTGAGAAAAAATACTCTCCCCCTAAAAATCTTATTAATCCATTTTTAAAAGATTTAGATGAATACAAATCTATGTATCATCAATCAATCGATGATCCTCAAGCCTTCTTTGGGAAGCAAGCTGAGGAAAACTTAACTTGGGTAAGGCCCTTTATAAACGTTCATAATAATAAGTTTGCTGATTCAAAATGGTTTGAAGGTGGAAAAATTAATATCGCCTATAACTGCATTGATAGGCATTTATCTTTGCATGCAGACAAGACTGCAATTATCTGGGAGGGAGATGATCCCAACGAATCCCAAGAAATTAGTTACGCAAACTTACATGAGAATGTTAGTAAATTTGGAAATATTTTAAAGGATTTGGGGGCTTCAAAAGGATCAAGGATTTGTATATATATGCCGATGATTCCAGAGGCAGCTTATGCAATGTTGGCATGTGCAAGAATTGGTGCAGTCCACTCTGTTGTGTTTGGTGGCTTTTCTCCAGAATCGCTCAAGGACAGAATTTTAGATGCAGATTGCTCCATAGTTATCACAGCAGATGAAACTATTAGGGGTGGGAAGAAAATACCTCTGAAAGATAACGTTGATAGCGCCTTGTTGGAATGCCCAGCAGTTGATCATTGTTTGGTCATCAAACGAACAAAAGGGGCTATTAATTGGGTAGCTACTCGAGACAGAAATTATGAAGAAATGTTTGCTACAGCATCAAGTGAGTGCCCATGCGAACCAATGGATTCTGAAGATCCATTATTTATTTTGTACACATCTGGCTCAACGGGAAAACCAAAAGGTGTCATGCATACTACTGGAGGTTACTTGCTGGGAGCGCATTTAAGCTTCAAATATCTTTTTGGTTATGAGGCTAGTGATAAATACTGGTGCACCGCAGATGTTGGATGGATTACCGGTCATACATATATCCTCTATGGGCCATTATCCAATGGAGCTACCAGTTTAATGTTTGAAGGAATCCCAACGTACCCAACTCCATCCAGGTTCTGGGAAATCTGTGACAAGCATCAAATCTCTATCTTTTACACAGCACCCACTGCTCTTAGAGCTCTAATGGCCCAAGGAGATAAACATGTGCTGAAATCAAGCAGGAAAAGTCTGCGAATTTTAGGAACCGTTGGCGAACCAATTAATCCCGAAGCATGGGAATGGTATTTTAAAGTAGTTGGTAATGAGGCTTGCCATATTATAGATACGTGGTGGCAAACTGAAACTGGCTCTGTTTTAATTTCCCCCATAGCAGGCATAACACCAGTAAAGCCAGGTTCAGCAACTTTGCCATTTTTTGGAGTGAAGCCTGAACTTGTAGATGAAAATGGTCTAATTTTGGAGGGAGAGCAGTCTGGTAATTTAATAATTACTCAATCATGGCCAAGCCAAATAAGAAGTGTGTATGGTGATCATCAAAGAATGATTGATACATATTTTTCAACTTATGAAAATGCTTATTTTACTGGCGATGGTGCTAAAAGAGATGGAGATGGATACTTTTGGATTACCGGCAGGGTTGATGATGTATTAAATGTGTCTGGTCACAGACTTGGTACTGCTGAAATAGAAAGCGCTTTAGTGTTACATGAGAAAGTTGCTGAAGCAGCAATTGTGGGGTTTGAGCACCCAATAAAGGGTCAAGGTATATATGCATTCGTGACATTGATGGTTGGAGAGGAAGAAAATGAAATTTTAATAGCAGAATTGCAGAATTTTGTTGCAAAAGAAATTAGTCCAATTGCTAAACCTGATCTTATTCAATGGGCTCCAGGACTTCCTAAAACTAGATCTGGAAAAATTATGCGGAGAATTTTAAGAAAAGTTGCCGGTGGTGAATTCGATAATCTGGGTGATACGTCAACATTGGCTGATCCAAGTGTTGTTGAAGATTTAATTGAAAATAAACGTCACTTAAAAATAGCTAATCAATAAGCAGCCTATTCCAACCACAGAAGTCATTATGACTAAATAGTTATTCATTGATGTTTCACTCATCAGCTCTATTTGATCTTTTGAATGATAAAAAAGTTGAGGCTTAACCAATAGCGTCATTGAATTAAGTGCATGCATAAAAAATATTAAGAAAAGAAACCAGTGGGTCTCTTCAATGATTGCTACAAAGCTAATAAGTAAAAATGGTGCATCAAAAATTATTAAAAATTTTCTGTTATTTGGATTGAAAATAAACCCAAAAATATTAAATTTTTCATTGATTAATAATAGATAAATGAGAGCTGAAATTAGATACAAACAGCCCAAGATAAATGCAAACATTTATCCTATTTTAAAATCCAGATTTTTTCTGTTGAATCGTAACTCACCATTTCATCTTCAAGGAGTTTGTATAAGTGAGCTTCCAAACTCCATATTGCAATAGGATGAAGTTTTGGATCTACATCATCATAGACGCTGGATACCAAATCCTTAGATGTAATGCTTGAGAAAAGCCTTAACTTAGAAATAACTTTCTTTTCCCTATCTAATCTATGATTAATGATCCAATCAACTACCGCCATTGGGTCTTCTAAAAAATCACCGTGGCCAGGGCCTATTTTATTGAAATCATAATTACGCAATAGCGCCAATGAAGCTAAATAATCTTTCATAGAGCCATCCGGATGGGCAATGACAACGGTGGAGCCATTCATAATATGATCTCCTGTAAGCATTACTTTTTCTTCCTGAATTAGATAACACAAATGGTTTGAAGCATGGCCAGGAGTATGAACTGTCTCTATAGTGTATTCATCTGTTTTTATTAAGTCTCCGTGCTCAAGGATATGGTCGGGCTTAAAAGTTTTATCTTGCAGAGAGTCGTCCTTTTTAAGCAATCGACCCATCAACGGTACATTAAGCATTTCACCTAAAACCTTTGCTGCCGGAGAATGATCACGATGAGTATGAGTAACTAAAATACGCTGAATCTTACCCCCACCAAGATTTATTAAGTTTTCTATATGTGTATCAATTTTAGGGCCTGGATCAACCAAAGTTACATCCTCTTTACCAATCAAGTAGCTATTTGTACCAGGGCCAGTAAATACACTGCCATTAGGTGCTGTTACTCGCTCAATAAATGATCTAGACATTGTCATATCCCTCTTCACCAGGAAGAAAACCAATCCACTCTCCATCCTTTTTAATGAATTTTGGGAGTATTGGTGGAATTGCATTATCTCCCAAGCCTTGAAAATAATTAAACGCCTCTTCACTCGAAGAAAATTCAGCTAACTTTTCAATATTTTTTATGGTTGGAAGAATCATGTTCATTTCTCCATTTGTAAATTTTACCAAAGCATCTGCGGGTTTGATCCAAAAACTCTCAGTTAATTCAAAACCATCATGACTGGCTAATTGTTTGGCATTTACCTTGGCAAGAAAAAACCTAGTATCAAATCTTTTCGGTTCAATTGCAGGGGTAATCCAATGTGCACAAGGCACAATATTTTTGGCTCTTAATCTTAAAGATTCAGACATGCAAATATCTTTAAAAGTTATTTCTTTGTTGTTAAGTTTTCGTCTCATCCTGTTGAGCTTTTCACTATCGTGCATGATTGAATCACCAGGATTGGCAAGTAACACCCCCACTTCTTCAAAGCACTCTCTAATACAAGCAATCCAAAAAGATAGGCCATTGTCTTTAATTCCCAGCTGTCTGGAAGCTGCTGCATCATCCATTCCCTCGCAGGATGGATATAAGCCATTGTCGGAGTCTTCTGGATCTAACTTACCTCCTGGAAAAACATAAAGACTTCCAAAAGGAGATCTACTGCTTCTCTTGACCATAAATATTTCAAAATCACCATTTTTTGCTTCGCGCATTAGAATAACTGTCGCAGCTGGCTTAATGGGTATTGTCATAATTTATTTCAATAGTATGGTTTTTTATTATCCTTTAGAATACACCTTAATGGAAATTACAGATTCACTCTCAAATGATATTAAAGATGGCCCAGACTGGTTCCATTCAGCCATATCTCACACCCCAAGAAAAGAAAATCTTGATCATCCACTAGGCAAACTTGCCTATCAAGTCTGGGATAGAAAAGATGCACAAGACATTATCCTTGTTATTCATGGCACAGGAGCACACAAGAAGTGGTGGGATCCAATTGCGCCTCTTTTAAATAATAAATTTTCTGTTATTGCCCCTGACCTTCCTGGAATGGGAGAGTCTGATCATAGAAATGCATATAATTTTGAAGAATTTAGCGAAGCATTGATTGCAATCATTCATCAAGAAAAAATTGTTAACAATCATCAAAAAATTTATCTTGTTGGTCATTCGCTTGGCGGACATGTTGCAGGATTTATGGCAAGTGAATTTCCAGATCTATTTCATGGGGTGATAATGATTGATTCTCCCATACGCCCACCAACATATGATTATGACAAACATCAAAGCACTGGTCCGCTGAGAAGAATCAAATATTATCCTGATAAAGTTTCAATCATCAAACGATTTAGGTTAATGCCTCCTCAGGACTGTGAAAATGGATGGTATCTTCGCTACATCGCAGAGCACTCAGTTTTCGATGTTGAGGAAGGCTGGAGATGGCGATTTGATGATAAGCTTTTTGCTACTCTTAGGCGCCTTCATAATTATGAATTTAAATTTCAATGCCCAGCACTGTTTGTTGCTGGCGGCAAAAGTCTATTATTAGAATCAAAGATCATGAAATATATTAGAGAAGCTTTTAAAAACTCTATGGCAGTCGAGGTAATTGAAGATGCGGCTCATCATGTCCCACTCGATGCTCCGCTAGAGCTTATTTCTTTAATAAATAATTATTTACAACAATGGGAAGAAAAAAAATGAGAAAAAAAACAATATCTATTTTAGGGGCTTTGACATTGAGTGTTATTGCATTTTTATGGCTTGGAAATGAAAATAGTATTGAGCCATTGGATGGATGCAAAGACAATGAAGAACTGAAAGTCTATTGTAATTTTACGAATCCTGAAGATTTAGCGCTAACCCCAGATGGAAATTTCTTAATTGTGGCCGAATTTGGTGGAATGGCGCCATTAGTTGAAATGACATCTGGTAAATTAAGTTTTTTTAACATAAAAGATAAAACTAAATCTGAAGCAAAGATTACTTTTGGAGAAAATGAATGGGGCTCTCGTGACTGTTCTAGAGATCCAAGCATTCCCTTTGGTCCTCATGGCATTGATTTGGTTCAAAGAGAAGATGGAAAGCAACAACTTGCAGTTGTTAGTCACTATCCCAATGAAAGCATAGAGATGTTTGAGCTATTAGAAAAAGATAATTGGGTGCTTGAGTGGAAGGGCTGTATTGATGTTGATGGTAAATATTATTTCAATGATGTTTCGTTGGATATGTCTGGAAACTTCTATGCCTCCCATATGTTTGAATCTGACTTCTCCATGATAAGTGCCTTATGGAATGTATTTGCTAAGTCAGATACAGGTCTAGTTGTTAAATGGACTCAGGATAATAGATTTGAAGAACTAAATTACACAGCTGGCTCTTTCCCAAATGGCATTGCATTAGATCAAAAAAATAATAATCTTATTGTGAATTACAACTTAGGAGATAAAAGCATTCTATTTGACCTGAATTCCAAACAATCTCTGGGAATCTACGAGCACAATTCACCTGATAACGTAGTAATTAAAGACGGCTTTGCGTGGGTTACTAATCATGATCACTCTGTTACAGAATCTTTGGGATGTGCCGAAATAGTTAATTGCACGCTTCCTTTTTCAGTTAACAAATTATCGGTTTCAGATCTTTCATTGGTTGAGTCCTATAAGTTTGAAAGCAAAAATATGGGCGTCGGAACTGTTGGTTTGCCACATGATGGATCATTATGGATTGGCTCATACCACTCAGACAGATTAGCAGAAGGTAGCCTATCTTTTAGTGAATAGTATTTATACTGCCGAGCAGGTTAGAGCTTTTGAGGAAAATTCATTTATTAAAGAGGGTGATGACCTGCGAGCAATGATGGAGGCTGCCAAGCAGTCTGTAGAGATATTAAACAAAGATTTTTCAACGTCAGAGTTCTTAATTCTATGTGGACCAGGCAATAACGGTGGAGACGGATATTTCATAGGCATTGGTCTTAGTAAATTAAAAAAACAAGTCAAATTTATAGATGTACTTAGTCATGTAAAGAAATCTCCTTTATGCGAGCATGCATTTAAAGCAGCACAAGATTTCGACTTTATTGATGCAAAAACACTTAAAGATATTTCAAGCAAAACCGTTATAGTGGATGCAATATTTGGAATAGGTGGAAGAATAGATTTAGGGAGTGAGTTAAAAGAAATTTTATCTGGTTGTAATAGATTTGAATCTAAAATAGCCATAGACGTCCCAACTGGAATTAATAGCAATACTGGAGAAATATCTCCAGCATGTTTTAATGCAGATAAAACAATTACTTTTATTGGTTATAAACTGGGACAGCGAATCAATGAAGGTAAGAATTATTGCGGCAAGCTAATATTAAAAGACCTCGGACTTAGTATGAATGAAAATGTAAGCCCAACAGTGAAAGAACTATCTTTTGATGACATAAAGACAAATATCCCAAAAAGAGTAGAAAACTCTCACAAGGGAAATCATGGCAAGCTTTTAATAATTGCTGGGGATGAGGGTTTTGGGGGTGCAGGCATTATGTCTTCAGAATCTGGATTAAAAACTGGAACAGGGCTTGTAAGGCTGCTAACTAGAAAATCTCATATCTCAGCAAGCTTAGCGAGAAACCCTGAGGTTATGGTATCTGGCGCTGATAATGCACAAGACATAGAAGCTAATTTAGAGTGGCCTGATGCAATTGTTGCAGGGCCGGGAATGTTTGAAAACTTCTGGTCGGAACAGATACTATACAAACTACTTTTATCCCTTGCTGATAATGGCACCCCTGCCCTTTTAGATGCTGGAGCTCTCAGATTGCTGCGTCACAAAGCTTTTTCTAAAATAAATCTTCACAGCGAAACAGTGCTCACTCCACATCCAGGTGAGGCAGCTGAAATGCTAAAAGTCACCGCTGAAGAGATCCAAAAAAATAGAATAAAATCAGCAAAAGAACTGCAAAAAAAATATGGCTGCATCATTGTCCTAAAAGGCAATGGAA